>NZ_JAASHM010000012.1 GCF_019734195.1 Clostridium sp. K13
TTTGAATTTTAAATTTTATCCACAACTAATAATAGAAAAACCCTCTGTTTTTAAACAGGGGGTTTTTCAACAAACTGAAATATTACTGGAAATTTTTATTTCCAGTAATATTTTTTTATTATTTAGAATACTGATTCTATGTTTTTGTATCTTTTATGTGAGTTCATAATGAAAATATTAATTTATTAACTAAATAAGCGTTTTTTAAACTGTTAATTAGAGGTTACAAAAGAGCACCTTTTACGGGTTTATAGGGGTAATGGCTATATTATGAATATAATATGTTTATTTGAATATAAGCATTATATGTTATAAAATGGTAAAAATAAATTTTATCTAATATTATTATTTGGAGGTAAAAATGAATATTGAGAAGATAATTAAGGATAATGTAAGTAAATTAAGCAGTTCCATATCTAAAGTTTATGTGTCACCGGATATTCCAAAGAAGAAATTAGATAATGCTATTGAAAAAATTGCACACGGAATTGAATCTAATTATGTATTGGCATTAATAGATACAACACTATTTGGCAGTGCGAAAGAAGGTTTTATTTTTATTGGAGACCGTATATTTATTAATCATTATGGAAAAAAAGAATATGAATTTAAAAGGATAAATAAGATTCAAAAACAAGAACATAAGCAGAAGGATAAAGAAGGAAAAGAGGTAATAAATAATAAGTATATTCTTACGTATGATGGAGAAGAGGAGGATATTACATTTATTATTTCTGAGATAAATCAAGATGGATTTATTGAATTAATTGAGATGATATTGCAAAATATTGCTGATTCAGATGGAGAATTAGAAACGACAAATCAGACATGCCCACTGGCAATGATGAGTCAAAAAATACAAGAGACTTACTTAAAAATAATCTGTAATTATGCGTATTCAGATGATGGAAAGGTAGGGTCTTCAGAGTATGCAGAAATTATGTCATTAATTGCTATAAATTCTATAGAAAAAGATGTAAGAATTTCTATCAGAACATATATGTATGATAATAGCAATATAGAAAGCAATGAAGATTTAATTAAGTATTTAGATCAGAATGTTAGTGCAGAGAGTTTAGATGAGTTAAGGATTTCTATTATTAAAGATATAATTAATATGTTTTGGAGTAAAATGTCAAACGATAAGGAAATAAATGAATGGAAAAAGTCCTCTTATATAGTTAATATTGCAAAGGAATTTGGTGTTAAGGATTCTCAGGTAGAATATATAGTAGAAAGTATTAAAAAAAATAAAGATATTATTGCGAACAGGCAGGATGATACTCATATTAAGAAAAATATGCAAGAGTTGGCAGCGAAAGCAGGAGCGGTAGGGGTTCCACTTGCTGCAGTCTATTTATCAGGTTCTGTTATTGGTGTTAGTGCAACTGGAATGACTTCTGGATTAGCGGCATTAGGTATGGGAGGTGTACTTGGGTTTTCAAGTATGTTTACTGGAATAGGTGTGGCAGTTCTGCTTGGGGTGGGCGCTTACAAAGGAGTAAAGAAAGTAACTGGAATGGGAGAATTGGAGAAGAATAAGCAGCGAGAATTAATGCTTCAAGAGATCGCTAGGAATTCTCAGAGAACATTAAATTATCTGATTGAGGATGTAAATGAAATTAGTGCAAGGCTTCAGGAAGCTATAAAAACAGGACAAGAAACAGAAATAAAAATAAAGAAGATATCAGGAATACTTTCCATGATGACTCAAGGAGCTAAGAAAACAACAGACCAAATTGATTTTGCAAAGAGAGAAGAAATAATCTGTAAACTCCCAGTTAAAATAAAAAAGGATTTAATCGAAGAGATGGCTTCTGGGGCAACTAATAAATCTATTAGAGAATTGATTTATTCTGCATATTCAGCAAAGCGAATGGATGAACAGGGAAATATAATGCTTAATTGCTTAAATACAGAGCTTAATTTGATGGAGCTTGAAAATGTTTATAATGCTTTAAATGGAATAGGATTTTATAACATGGTACAGAATTCTAAGGCGGTTGCTATGAATACTGCAAAAGGATTGATGAAAGGGTTATTAAGATAGATGGGTAAATTAGATAATGATAAAAATTTAGAAGAAATTGCTGATTCTTACCTAGTTCAAAAAGATCAGAGACAGCGTACAGAACAGGTACTTACACAGGCATCCTTAGAACTATATAATATTGAAAAGTTAAATGTTTCTAATGATAATGCACTTGACCAATTACTGAAACAGGTGGAGGAATTAAGTGCTGCTATGGGATACTCACAAGAAGATATTACAGAATATGATTATAAAAGGGGTAATGAGATGCTCAAGTTAAATAGTGAGGAGCAAAGTCAGATTACAGTTCCATGTTTTGACGTATTAGTTACTACAGATGTCTCTTCGAGTTGGGATGAATATATGAACCAGATTTATATATATGCTACAGGGCAGAATCTAGACCTTACAAAGAATCCATTTGATTTACTATTAACAGAGGCAGAAAAAAATGAAATTGGACAAAGAATTCATGATGATTATATAATGCAGAAAGCACATTGCGATAAATACGATTATATTATTGCTGCATTTTGTGGAGTTGTATGCGGATTGATAGATTCTTTCTTTGTAGGAATGCCAGAAAAATCAAAACTTGGCGCTTGGACAGATGATCAAGCAGATAAATTTGTAAGTAAGATTTCAAAAGGTTTATGGAAAAAAGATGCAAGGGAAAGAGATGAAATTCTTAATATGTTTAAGAGTAATAAAATTACAAAAGAACAAAGAGATAAAATGTTGAAAGATGCAGGAATACCCTATAATAAGAATTTAAAAGAACAACCACAGACTTTACAACAATGTATTCAGTATCTAGAAAAAAAATTTGGAGTCAATTATGATGCATCTAGTGCTGCGTTTGTAGAAGGTAATGGAGCACTTGCTGGAATGAGACCATTGAATCATCATATTATGTCTCTGGCACATTCACCAAGTATTATAGGTTTACTTTTTTCAATTGTTGATCAGTTTACTGGAGAAGCATCATTTGTCGATAAAGGTAAATTAATCAGGCTTCGCCCTAAAGAAAAGAAAAATGAAATAGATAGATTTGAATTAAGAGGAACAACGTTTGCGACAAAGTTATTATGTGGATTTACAAATTGGTTAGGACATCTGTGCTCGGATCTTGTTGGGTCTAATACAACTAGAGCAACATCAGAAGGAGGAAGAGGATCAGGGATTCCAGTTCCATTTATGGAACTTCTTCAATTTTGTACATTTAATGTTCCGGATAAAAATGGTGAAAAGATGGCTATATCTGAACTTACCGTAAAAATATTTGAAAGAGGATATGACTTACGTTTTGCAACAACGACAGCTATTCCAGTTCTTCTTAATGAATTAATGATTAGATTAATGTGGTCTTTAAAATCAAGATTTTATAATAAGAATTCGTGGAAAGATTCCGTTCCATTTGGTAATCATCCGGAGCTTAGAAGGATGCTTTTGGCAGGGCATGGAACTTTATGTGCAATAGATGTAGTAGATGCAGGTATCAGATCGGTAGATTTAATTACATTTACACTTCATTTGAATGTTGCGGCATGGACAAGACTCGGGATTTCTGGAATTCAAGAAATCAGATTATTATATAAAGAAAATGTTATAGATATAGATGTGTTAGATCATGATTTAGAAATAGAATGGCAAAGAATGTATCGCCAAGTCTTTTAGAGAAGTTTAAAATTACAATTATCGTTAGAATAAGACTTACAAAATCTATTAATATTATCTAAATGGAATAGGAAGTTTTTATGGAAAGTTATGCAAGAAAATACCTAGAATTTTGAAGTTATAGTGTGATAATGATTTCTAGGGATAAGTATTTTTACAATTTTAAAAAGTTAAAAAACAAAAAGCTAGTGAATGCATTGCAATCACTAGCTTTAATTATGGTTATATATTATTTACTTTCCCAATTAAATACATATGGAACATTTCTGTAGAAACCTTCATAATCTAATCCGTAACCTACTACGAATAAATCATCAATTTCGAAACAGCAGTAATCAGGTTTTAAATCAACTTTTCTTCTAGATGGTTTATCTAATAATACACAAGTCTTTACTGATCTTGCTCCTAATTTTTTAACATGGTTTATTACAAATTCCATTGTATAACCAGTATCTATTATATCGTCAACTATTATGACATCTAATCCTTCTATATTATCTGGTATATCATTTACTACATTAACAGTACCAGAGCTAACTTCACTATGACCATAGCTTGAAGTTGTCATAAATCCTACTTTAGCCTTTAAATCTAATGCCTTGAAAATATCAGCTCCAAAAACAAAGCTTCCTCTTAATAATGGTAAAACATATACTTCTTTACCTTCATAATCCTTAGTTATTTCTTTTCCTAATTCTAAAACTCTTTCCTTAATTTGCTCTTCAGAAAAAAGAATATTACGTTTTTTATCTTCCATGTATAACGCCTCCGCTACAATATTTATATTATTATATGAAAAAAAGCTTTTAAATAGTCAATTTTATAAAGTCAACTAAAAAGATTAGCATGACGCAAAATGCTATAATAATATAAATTTTAACAATATTTTTGTTTTTTTGCAACTGAAAATTAAGTAACAATATGATTAAAGAGTAAATTTAATATATGTATGACAAATTTTAAGAATAAAATAATTTAAAGGTGGCTATTACGCCAACTTTAAATGTAAAGTGAGTTTACATTTACATTAGAATAAGATACAATATAGTGAAATATTGAGTAATTATAGTATATGTAGGAAGATTTTTAATAAAAAATATAAAATTAAATTTTCATCTTTAGTATATACTAAATAAGAATGCTTTAGTTGAGGTGATAATATGATATATGGAAATATAGAGGGTGTAAAAAAGTCAGCTATTGAAGAACTAGAAAGACTTTATAAAGCCAAATGCCCAAAGGATGAAGTTTGTTCAATTGAAATAATTGAAGTTATTTCAAGGGTTTCATCATTTATAGAAAGAGAAATAAGTGTTGCAATAGATAGAAGAGGTAATATTAGAACTATAGCAATTGGAGATTCTACTTCAGTAGAAATAGAAACTTTAGATATAAGAGAGAAAAAATTAGCTGGAGTTAGAATAATTCATACTCATCCAAATGGTATGAGTAATTTATCAGCATTAGATATTAGTGCATTATTAAAATTAAAATTAGATGCTATTGTAGCTATTGGTATTTATGAAGGTAAAATACTAGATTGTTCATTAGGATTATTAACTGTATCAAATGATACTTTAGATTATGAAGAAATAGCACATATTCCATTAGAAGAAATTACAAAGATACACATACTAAATAAAATAAGCTATATTGATTCTTTAGTTAAGGAAAAAGATATAGTAGAAGATAATGAAGAAAAAGCAATTTTAGTTGGTTCAGATACAAGAGAAAGCTTAGAAGAGCTTAAAGAATTAACAAAAGCTTGTGATATTCCAGTTCTTGAAAGCGTTTATCAAAGCAGAAGTAAAATTGATGCTGCATTTTACATAGGAAGAGGTAAAGTTCTAGAAATTGCTCAGTTAAGACAAAAGTTAAGAGCTAATGTAGTTATATTTGATGATGAGCTTTCAGGATCTCAAGTAAGAAATTTAGAAGCTGCTATAGGTGCTAAAGTTATAGATAGAACTACACTTATTCTTGAAATATTTGCCAGAAGAGCTAAGAGTAGAGAAGCAAAAATTCAAGTCGAGTTAGCACAGCTTAAATATAGAATGAGTAGACTTCAAGGTTTAGGAACAATTATGTCAAGAACAGGTGGAGGAATTGGTACTAAGGGGCCTGGAGAAAAGAAACTTGAAACTGATAGAAGACATATAAAAGAACAAATTTATGATTTAAATGATGAATTAAAGAAAATTAAGAAAATAAGAGAAACTCAAAGAGAAAAAAGAAATAAAGAAAGCATTCCAAAGGTATCTTTAGTAGGGTATACAAATGCAGGTAAATCTACTTTAAGAAATGCTCTTTGTGATGTAGCAGCTCAAAAAGAAGTTGTAGGAAAAGAAAAGGTTTTTGAAGCTGATATGCTATTTGCAACATTAGATATAACTACAAGAGCAATAGTGCTTAAGAATAAAGGGGTAATTACTTTAACAGATACTGTTGGATTTGTAAGAAAGCTTCCTCATGATTTAGTAGAAGCCTTTAAATCAACTTTAGAAGAAGTAATTTACTCAGATCTTTTATGTCATGTAGTTGATACATCAAGTGATACTGCTTTAGAGCAAATTAAAGCTGTTGAAGAAGTATTAGAAGAATTAGGTGCAAAGGATAAGAAAACATTACTTGTTTTAAATAAAATAGATAAAGCTACAGAAGAACAAGTTGAAGCTGTGAAAGAAGCTACAGCTGAATATGAGACAATAGAAATTTCAGCAAGAGAAGGAATAAATTTAGAAGATTTATTAAATGAAATAGAAGAAAATCTTCCTTATAAGATGAAAAAATGTGAATATTTAATACCATATGATAGAAGTGATATGAATTCATTCCTACATAGAAATGGTAGAGTATTAGAAGAAGAGTATAGAGAAGATGGAACTTTTATGATTGTTGAAGTTGATGACGAAAGTTATAATAAAACTAAAGATTACATCATAAATATATTAATGTAATAGTTAATAAGAGCTACTTAAGATTAAGAGATTTTAGCATTTTTATAGAAATAAGATTCTAGGTGAAGGTTAAAATAAGTTATCTATGCTGACAGAGGCGGATAAGATCTTGTTTTAAGTATGCTCTTTTTAACATAGGTTCTGATATTGTTAATGAAAAAAATATAAATGTTTTAAGGTGCTACTTATAAAATATTCATAGGTACCAACGAAATGATTTGTATTTAGCAATATCGGAACCATTTTTATTTTAAATAATTTTATTATAGAGCAGTTTATTTGAATCTTTAATAAGTCAGTATTGAAGTAGGTGAGAGTGGATGATTAATGGAACAATAATGGAATATTTTGAATGGTATCTATTACCTAAATGTAAGTTGTGGAATGAAATAGCTAAAGATGCAACTAATTTACATCAGCTAGGTATAACAGCAGTGTGGATGCCGCCAGCATACAAGGGAATTAGTGGTATATATGATGTTGGATATGGTGCATATGATTTATATGATTTAGGAGAATTTAATCAAAAGGGAACTATTGAAACTAAATACGGTAGTAAGGATGAATATTTATCTGCAATAAAAATTTTAAAAGAAAATAGTATACAAGCATATGGAGACATAGTTTTAAATCATAAAATGGGTGCAGATGAAGCTGAAGAAGTGATGGCAAGTGAAGAGGAGTTCTTTAATAGAAATATACCTATAAATGGGAATAGGATGATAAGAGCATGGACTAAATTCACCTTTCCAGGAAGAAATAATAAATATTCTTCTTTTAAGTGGAATTGGAATGATTTTGATGGAATTGATTATGATGATAAAACAAAGAGAAGTAGTATTTATAAGTTTTTAACTAAGGAGTGGAATAGTGGAGTAGATAGTGAAAATGGAAATTATGATTATCTTATGGGGGCAGATTTAGATTTTTCTAATAGGGAAGTTATAGAAGAGTTAAAAAAGTGGGGAAAATGGTATGTAGATTTTACTAAGATTGATGGTTTTAGGCTTGATGCTGTTAAACATATTAGTTATGACTTTTTTGTAGAATGGCTAAAGTTTTTAAGAGAAGAAACGGGTGAAGAATTGTTTACAGTAGGAGAATATTGGCATTCTAATGTGGATGTATTATTAAATTATTTAAAAAATACTAAATATGTTATGTCTTTATTTGATGTACCATTACATTTTAATTTATATGAGGCTTCACGTAGTAATGGAGACTTTGATATGAGAAATATATTTAAGGGGACTTTAGTAGATAGATATTCAACTAAGGCTGTAACTTTTGTAGATAATCATGATACTCAATTAGGTAGTTCATTACAATCTTGGGTAGAGCCTTGGTTTAAAGTAATAGCCTATTCTCTAATATTATTAAGAATAGGTGGATATCCATGTGTTTTTTATGGGGATTACTATGGAATACCTAGTCATGGATATTATGGAATAGGTGGTTATTTAGATTTATTATTAAAAGCGCGGAAAAATTTTTCTTATGGTGAACAACATGATTATTTTGATGATAGAAATATAATTGGATGGACAAGAGAAGGAATTAGTGAATATAAAAATTCAGGTTTGGCAGTTTTGTTAACTAATAAGCTTGGTGGGGAAAAGAAAATGTATGTTGGAAAACATTTCTCAGGAAATAAGTTTAAAGATTTGCTTTTAAATTTTAACGAAAGAGTAATTATTGATAAAGAGGGAATGGGTAATTTTAAAGTTAAAAATGGTAGTGTATCTGTTTGGGTATTGGACAAGTAATAGTTATATTTTCTGAAATAGACCTTAATGCGTATCTTAAATGGATAAGTAGTAAGGTCTATATTTATGGGTATTTGACTATATTTACTATATTTTCTATAATTAAATGTATTAATACAATTTATAAATAATAATTGTGAGGGAATATGGAGAGATATAGTATTGAGTTTAATGATTATGAACCTAAATATATTCAAATTGCAGATAATATAAAAAGATTAATAAATTCAAATGTTATAAAGGATGGAGATAAGTTACCACCAATAAGGAGTTTAGCTAAGGAGTTAAAAGTAAACAACGTTACAATAGTAAGTTGCTACGATAAGCTTGTAAGTGAAGGATATGCTTATCAAAAGATGGGATCAGGAACATATGCTAAGAAGAGAGAAATTACTGATCATTTTAGAAAAGAGTACTCTAAGGAAATTAAGTTAATAAAAAATAATTATGATGGAAATATAATTGATTTTACAGGTGAAAGTTCTAGAAAAGTTAATTTTCCTATAAATGAATTTAAAAAGGTAATAAATGAGGTTTTAGATAGAGATGGTGCAGATGCCTTAATTAGGGAAGAGCCTTTTGGATATACAAAGCTTAGAGAAACTATAAATGAAGTCTTTTGGAGAAGTTCATTAAATATAGAGAACTTATTAATAGTATCAGGAGCACAACAAGGTATAGATATTGCATCTAAAGCAATATTAAATATTAATGATAATGTTATTGTTGAAAAACCAACTTATGCAGGTGCATTATCCGTATTTAAGTTTAGAAGAGCTAATGTATTTGAAATGCCTGTAGAAGAGGATGGCATAAATATAAAAAAACTTGAAGATATATTAAAGAAAAATAAAATAAAGTGTTTTTATACTATGAGTTATTTTCAAAACCCAACAGGAATTAGTTATAGCTTAGAGAAGAAACTTAAAATATTAGAACTGGCTGAAAAATATGATTTTTATATAATAGAGGATGATTATTTGTCAGAGTTAATATTTGATGATAATATAAAACACGAGCCTTTTAAGGTTTTAGATAAAAATGATAGAGTAATTTATATAAAGAGTTTTTCAAAAATATTCTTACCGGGTATAAGACTTGGGTATATTATATGTCCTGAAAATTTTAGAGAAAGTATTCAAAACTCAAAAATTAATACAGATATTGCAACATCAACATTAATGCAAAGAGCTTTAGAGATTTATATTAAAGAGGGCTATTGGATTGAATATATAGAAAATCTTAGAAATGAATATATAAAGAGATATGAGTTAATGAAAAAGCTAATTAATGAAAAGCTTAAAAAATATATAGTATTTTTTGATCCAAAAGGTGGGTTAAGCTTTTATTTAAATATTAAAGATAAAGAAATAAAATCTAAGGAATTGTTTTATAAGCTTAAATGTAAAAATGTTTATATTACTCCAGGAACATTGTTTTATAAGGGATCAAATCTTGGAGAGCAATATTTTAAGGTAAGTTTTTCTCAAGTTAATGAAGAAGAAATAATAAGCGGAATTGATATAATTAAGGAGGAGCTAGAGAAATGGCATATATAACGATAAGAGAATATGGAGAAGATAGCTTTATTGAAAAGAAATCAGAGTTTATTGGATATGCAAAAAGAGTTGAAAATGAAGAAGAGGCCAAAGCATTTGTAGCTGAAATAAAATCAAAACATAAACAAGCAAGACATAATTGTTGGGGATATGTTATTGGTGAAAATATGGGTATTCAAAGATATAGTGATGATGGAGAGCCTCAAGGAACAGCGGGGATTCCAATTTTAGAAGTAATGAAAAAATCAAATATAACAGATTGTGCAGTTGTTGTAACAAGATATTTTGGTGGCATATTATTAGGGGCTGGAGGCTTAACAAGAGCTTATACTAAAGGTGCTTCTATTGCATTAAAGGCAGGAGGAGTAGTAGAAAAGGTTCAAGGTGTTAAGGTATCACTTACTTTAGAGTATGACATGATAGGAAAAGTTCAATATTTTTGCGGACAAAATAATTGGCATATTGAGGATACTGAATATACAGATAAAGTTATAATACATATACTTGCGGAAATTTCTGTAGCAGAAGAAATAGAAAAAGAAGCTATAGAAGCAAGTAATGGAAAGATAATAGTTGAAAAAAGTGAGCCAGAGTTATATTTTAAAGAAGAAAACAGATTATATAGTATAATATAATTTATTATAAAGAAAATTATTATAAAACAAGTTAATCATTTTAATTCGTCCATATAAGTTTGATTCATAAAATTAAATTTTGAATCTCATTTAAGACAAAATTGTTAAATAATTTTCATTATGGTATAATATAAAAGATTTTTATTAATAGATTTGAAAGATTTAGGAGGATGAAATAATGTCAGGACATTCAAAATGGCATAATATACAAAACAAAAAAGGTAAAGCTGATGCAAAAAGAGGGAAAATCTTTACTAAAATCGGTAGAGAATTAATGATAGCTGTTAAAAATGGAGGTCCGGATCCTGATAACAACCCTAAATTAAGAGATGCAATAGCAAAAGCAAAGGCATCAAACATGCCAAATGATACAGTACAAAGATCAATAAAGAAAGCTTCAGGAGAATTAGGAGCAGTAGATTATGAAAGAATAGTTTATGAAGGATATGGACCATCAGGTGTTGCTGTTATAGTTGATACTTTAACTGACAATAAAAATAGATCAGCAGGTAATGTAAGAAGTGCTTTCACTAAAGGTGGCGGAAATATGGGAACTACAGGTTGTGTAGGATTCATGTTCCAAGAAAAAGGTGAAATTGTTATAGAAAAGGGAGACCTTGATGAAGAAGAATTAATGATGATGGCTTTAGATGCTGGAGCTGAAGACTTCAACAGTGATGAAGAAGAAGTATTCATAATCACAACTGCACCAGAAGATTTTGGTACAGTAAGAGAAGTTTTAGAAGCTGAAGGATTAGAATTCTTAGAAGCAGCAGTTAAGATGATTCCAGATACATACACTGAAATTGATGAAGATGCAGCTAAGAAGTTCCAAAAAATGTTAGATTTACTTGAAGATGATGATGATGTTCAAGAAGTTTACCACAATGCTGAATTCCCAGAAGGATGGGATGAATAATTTATTTTTATAAAAAATATTATTATTTAAATATATAATCGTTAAAAAATTAGTTCATAATAATGTTAAATATTATTATAGAGCTAATTTTTTTATATTTAAATATATGTAAATTTAGAAAATATTAAAAAATATATACGAATATTTCAAAAGGTATTGCAAAAAAATGTTCGTGTATTGTAAAATTCTTAATATACAAAAGACATAGGGCTATTTGTCTTGAATATTTTAAGGGGGACAAAAATGTTAAAAAATAAAGGTAAATTAATTGCGATTATAACTACACTTACTATTAGTGCTGGATTAATAACACCAGTAAAAATAGTTAAAGCAGATGAAATTAATGTTGAAGTAGTTCAAAATATTGAAAATGGAATTTTAAGTGAAGAGGAAAATAGCGATAGTAAATCTTCAAATAAAGTTGTAGAAATCTTAAGCTTTAATGATTTTCACGGAAATGTATTAGAAAGTGGAAAAAATATTGGAGCTGCAAAGTTAACAGGCATTATAAAAGAATATCAAAAAAGAGATGAAGCAAGTGATACATATGGGGTAGCCACAGTTTCAGGTGGTGATATATATCAAGGAACAGCAATTTCGAACATATTGGCAGGAGAACCTGTTAGTAAAATGCTTGAAGAAATTGGAATAGTAGCATCTGCTATAGGTAATCATGAGTATGATTGGGGTTCAGATAAAATAAAACCATGGGCAGAGGAAGCAGGATTTAAGTTTGTAGCTGCAAATTTAATTGATGAAACTACTGGAGTAGCACCAGAATATGCAGAGCCTTATGTAATGACTAATGTTGATGGAATTAACATTGCTTTTATAGGTATTGCAACACCAGAAACATTAACAAGTACAAAAGCAGAAAATGTTGTAGGATTAAAATTCTTAGACATAGTTGAAACAATTGATAAGTATTCAGAGATTGTTAGAGCTGAAGGTGCAGATATAGTAGTTGCATTAACTCACTCACCAGCTTTAGAAAATAGTGATGGAAGTATAACTGGTGAAGCAGCAGAAATAGCGAAAAATGCTGCTGATGTTGATGCGGTAGTTGCTGCACATAATCATAAGTTTGTTGATGGATTTGTAAATAATAATAATACTGGAAAAGATGTACCAGTTGTTCAAGCAGGATATAATGGTAGAGGATTATCAGTAATTACATTTACCTTTGATGAGAATGAGGAAATATTAGATGTAGAGGCTAATACTAGACAGTTTTATGCTGAAAGTAGTACAAATGAATTTCCTATAGATAAAAATGTTGAAGAAACTATAGCTAAATATAATGAACAATTAGCACCAACATTATTAACAGAAGTAACAGAATTAAAATTTGATTTAGATCACGATAGATATGCAGGGGTTACACCTCTTGGGGTAACAGTTGCAGAGGCAATGAGACAAGAGGGTGGAACACAAGTAGCAATTGCTAATGGTGGTGGAATTAGAGCACCTTTAACAAAAGGAACATTAACTCTTGGAGATATGTATACAATATTACCATTTGATAATAATGTAGTTACAATGAAAGTAACAGGAGCTAAATTAAAAGAGTTAATTCAACATGGAATCAATCCAGATGGATTTGGATGGGGGCAATATTCAGGTTTAACAGTATGGTATGATTCAGAAACTGATGAAATAACTTCAATGAGATTATCAGATGGAACTAAAGTTGAAGAAGATAAGTATTATACTTTAACAAGTATTGATTTCTTAATGACTGGTGGAGATAGTTATAACTTTGATGGTCATATTGATCCTGTTATTATTGGAGAAATGAGAGATATTGTTATTAATCAATGGGAAAATGGTATTGATAAGTTAAACTATAATTTATTAATTGATGGTGAAGATACAGCAGTTATTCCAGAAGCTATGTCAGGTATTATAGATACAACTATAGTTACATTAATAAATGGTGACGGAAGTTATGAAAGTCCATTAGAAATGAAAATTAATGATGTTGAAATTAATAAGATAAAATCTTTCTTAAATAACTTAAAGCAATTAGGTAATATAGAAATTGAAACAGAAGAAAATGGTGAATATACAGTATTCAAAATAAAGATTTCATTAGCTGATAAATCACTAGAAAATCTTTATATTACATTTAATGTAGATAATACATTAGTAGAAATCATAGAAGCAGTAAATGAATTAAAAGAAAATAACTCAGTTGATCCTAATCCAGAAGAAACTCCAGAAATAAAGCCAGAAGTAGTTCCTGGTGGAAGTGGAAATGAAAATAATGCAGGAAGTAATAATACTGAAGGGGTTGATAAATTACCACAAACTGGGGCACCAATATCTTCTGCTCAAGTTGTATTTATAGCATTAGTTATAACAACAATTGGATTTGTAGTTCTTAAGAAAAAAGAGAATGTTGCATAAAATAAGGTTATATATTATTAAAAAATATTTTTTTATAATAAGCAATAAGTAAAGGAGCATATCAAATTGATATGTTCCTTTTGTATATATAATTTTTGTTAAGTAAGCGAATTATTTTAAAATAATACATAAAAAAGTTCGAAAAATAAAGAAAAAATGTTGAAATTACGAATTATATAATATATAATGCTGAAAGGAGTTCGGATGGAACTTTAAAAATAAGAAAAACTCATATAAATCCCTAATAAGGTGGGATGTTTCTACAGGAAGCCTTAAATTTCTGGCTATGAGTGGACTTGATATGTATGAAGCCGTAAACTTAATTAAGTTTAAGACATATTAATTTCACTTAAAGTTAATATAAGTTTTCAGTTTTCATTATTGACAGTCAATATTCAATATAGGAGGAAATAATAATGAAAAAGAAAGCAATTGCATTAGTAATTTCTACATTAATGCTAACTGGTTTAGTAGGATGCGGTTATAGTACAAGCGGTACTTCAAATGGAGGAGAAGAAGTAACTGTAGGAATGGTTACAGATGCAGGTACTATTGATGATAAATCATTTAATCAAGGTACATGGGAAGGTATTGAAGAGGCTGAAAAGGATCTAGGATTATCTGTTAAATATTTAAAACCGGCAGGAACTACTGAAGCCGATTATTTAACTGAAATTTCAAATTTTGTTGATAGTGATTTTAATATGATTATTACACCGGGATATAAATTTGAAACAGCAATAATGAAGGCACAAGAACAATATCCAAACATAAAATTTGTAATTCTTGATGGAAGTCCAAATAATGGTAAAGAAGGGGCAGAATTAGAAGCAAAAGTTGGAGAAAATACTGTTTCGATATATTTTGCTGAGGAGCAATCAGGATTCTTAGCCGGTGTTGCAACTGCTTTAGAATTAAAAGATGGCGAGTTAGGATTCATTGGAGGAATGGAAATTCCAGCAGTTCAAAGATTTAACTGGGGATTCCAACAAGGTGTTAAATATGCTAATGAAAACCTTGGAACTAATATGAATATAAATCCAGAAAACGTAGTTTATGAGGGTTCCTTTGATAATGTTGCAGCAGGACAACAAATTGCAGCTCAAATGTATGGAAGAGGTGTAAAGGCAATATTTACTGCAGCAGCTGGTGTTGGTATTGGAGCTATTAATGAAGCTAAGACAAGAACTATGAATGGCGAAGAAGTATGGATAGTTGGAGTTGATGTTGATCAATATGCAGATGGTATATATGATGAGAAAAATAATAAATCAATTATTTTAACTTCTGCAACTAAAAAGCTCAATCAAGTTTCTTATGATATGATTAAAGCAGCAGTAGAAGGAAATTTCCCAGGTGGAGAGACTTTAATATTTGATGCTTCAAATGATGGAGTTGGTCTTCCAGAAGAAAATCCAAATTTAAGTGAAGAAACAGTTAACAAAGTTAATGAAGTTTTAGAAATGATTAAAAATGGTGATATAGTTGTTAGTAATGAACAAGGAGATTTAATAAAGTAATTTATTAGATACTTAATTATATAGTTTATAGAATTAAAGGTAGATAGTATTGAAGTTAAAAAATTATAACTATCTACCTTTTTATATGACAAAATACAACAAGTATTGACAAAGTGAGTATATAATGATAGCATAAAGAAAAAAATCCCTTTAAATTGATTCGAGAAATCAGTAAGGAAGTTATAGTATGCTTATAAAATAATACTTTAGTCTTGAAATATTATTATAATTATTATTGAGTAAGAGTTATTAAGAATAAGATTACGACAGTCTTCCTTTTATTAGGAAGACTTTTTTAGTTAATAAAAAGCATACTAAAGCTAAAGCCTTAAGTAGTTATTTGAATTAGGGAATGAACTAATAAGGAGATTAAAACAAATGAATAAGAAAATTAATAACAGTAACAAACTAGCCATAAAAATGGCAGTAGCTCTTATTTTAGGGTTAGTAGTAGGAATAGGATGTATAGTACTTAGAGAAAACTTAAATGCTAATGGAAATGGGCAGATATGGACAAGTATTAATAATATATTATTCCAAGATATATCTCAAGAAGGAGCAACAAGTGCTTTAGGAATATTTTATATATTAGGTCAGCTATTTGTAAATTCACTTCAATTAGTAATAGTACCAATGGTGTTTACATCAATAGCATTAGCAATGTGTAAAATAAGTGATACTAAAAAGCTTGGACGTATTTCTTACAAAACAATATTAGGATTTTTATCAACATCAGTTTTTGCTTTAGCATTAGCAGGAGCAGTTGGATTTATAATTAAAAATCTAGGGTTATTTACTGCTAATGTAGATAATGTTACTGCACAAGCAGGGGTAGCAAGTTCTACAAATCCATTATTAATAATAGTAAAAGCAATTCCAAACAATATAACAGCAGCATTTTCTACAAATGGAAGTATTCTTGCAGTAGTTTTTGTTGCAGTAGTATTAGGTCTTTGCATAAATGCTTTAGGGGAAAAAATAAGAGTTTTGAAAACTTTATTGGAAGAAGTAAATTCAATTATAACTGTATTTTTAAGCTTTATAATCACAAAGTTTGGACCTGTAGCAATATTTGTATTAATTACTAGAACATTTGCCATATACGGGGTAGATAATTTAAAACCAGCGCTAGTATATGTAGTTACAACTGTATTTACGTTATTATTATTTTTAGTATTAGGGTATGCAGCATTTATTGCAATAGGAGCTAGACTTAATCCAATTAAGTTTGTAAAGAAAATAGGAAAGGTTGCTTTATTTGGATTCTCAACTTCATCTTCAGCAGCAACTTTACCTTTAAACACTAAAACTACAACTGAAGAATTAGGTGTTAGTGAAGATATAGCATCATTTATATTACCTCTTGGAATGACAATAAATATGAATGGAACAGCTATAATGCAGGTTATAGCAGCTATATTTATAGCAACAAGTGCAGGTTATGATGTAACAATTGGAAATATAGTAGTTATTTCATTATTAGCATTAATAGCATCTATTGGTACACCAGCAGCTCCTGGAGCAGGGGCAATAATACTGTTTACTGTTCTTACTGGAATGGGATATAATAATGATGCAGCAATACTTGCTTATTCATTAATACTTGCAATTAATAGACCAATAGAAATGTTGGTAACTTCTCTAAATGTAGTAGG
Source organism: Clostridium sp. K13 (assembly GCF_019734195.1). Classification (GTDB taxonomy): domain Bacteria; phylum Bacillota; class Clostridia; order Clostridiales; family Clostridiaceae; genus Clostridium. Next base: position 17,130 of record NZ_JAASHM010000012.1, read on the forward strand.
AGATGCAGCAACAAGTGTAGTAGTTGCAAAATCAGAAGGTATGCTAGATGAGAAAGTTTATAATAGTGAAATAGATTTAAATAGTGAATTAGTATAATAAAATTTGTAATAACAAGTTCTATAAAATATATGGAACTTGTTATTTTTATTTTAGGCGCTATTTAAATTAATGTTGATATTAGGTAGTTATACATAATTTATGGATTATAATTCCAGGAAAAATGCAATAAAATTTATATAAATTTTGAAAATTAGGAATACTAGTATAGAATTGTTGGAATTTCAAATTGAAACGAAGGTGATTTTATCAAAAGATATTTAGCAAAGTTAAAAAAAATGCATATTGGGATAAGTGGAACAACTTTGGCTTTTATAACTCTTAGTAACTGTTGGGTAATAAAGAATATTAAATATTTAAAACCTTTATCTTTTACTTTCACATTAGCAATAGCTACCTTAGCAGCTTATGATTTATCAACATATTTTATAAAGAGTGGATATACTGTATTAGGAAATATATTTGAATTATTAGGAGATATAGAAATATTTATTGCTACATACGTTGTATTCTTTATATTATTGAACTTTATTAATATGTTTATTAAAGCAATAAATCCTAAACTTGCAGAAGAGTTAGAGGAAGAAGAAGTGATAAAAGGTTGTATTTGTCCAGATGATGATAATAATGCAATTTAAACTTATATAATAAATGGATTTATGATGTAAATCCATTTGTTATATAAAAAAAGGACAACCTAATGTTGTCCTAAATAACTATTTAAATGTCATTGCGTTTTTAAATCTAGAACCTGCTAACAGGAATAAAGGAACTCCTATGCAAGTAATTACAACTAATTCCCCTAATGCAACTTGTCCCATAGATAAAACTAGTGGGAAGCCATATAACATATTTAGCATCCAACCAATTATAAGTCCGTTAAATAGTGTAGGCCAAATAGATGCTATAAGAAGCTTAGCTCTGTAATTCTTTACTATCTTACCAGTTAAATAAATAGCATAAACACTAATGAAAGTTGCTAGTGTTCCTAATATCACATCTAGAGGACCATTAGGACCTAATAAATTAGCAATTAAACATCCAAGTGTTAATCCACCTATATATAATGGATCAAAAACAGCTAGTAAAACTAAAATTTCAGAAATTCTAAATTGAACTCCCATGTAAGATAAAGGGGCAATTGCCACAGTTACAACTGCATAGATAGCTGCAATGATTGCAGTTCTAGTAAGTCTTTTAGTTAAATCATTTTTCATTTTGAAAAACCTCCTAATAAAAAATATTAGGAACCTAAGGCTAATAATAGTTAGGAGCTAGTAGTTATAAGTTAGTAGTTTTACGGAGAAAACCTATTAAAATAAATTTTAAATTAAAACTACTAAAATAATTACTAATTCTTAGCTATTATTTTAAGTATAAACTTTTACCTAGTTTTGTTTAAAGACAGGAGGTTCCCGAACTGTCTATATTACAAACATAGATTATACTCAATATTATAGTATAAATCAAGAGGAATAAATTTATAATAAAATAAAAAAATAAATAATTTTTATTTTTTGTGGTGAACTATTAATATTAATCATAATATAGTAAGAGATTTATTTTATTAAATTCAAAATAAAATAATATATAGATGGAGTTAAAAAGTTAATATTTAATAATAGAGGAGATTTTATTGTATAAAGGGGGAGTTTTTGTGGAATTTTTAAGTGATGAATTAAAAGAAAAATTGGAAAGTCATAAAAATAAGATACAAGAGAATATTGATATGGGAAAAAATATGGGAGTAAATAAAATTAGTGCAATCCTTGCCATGGATGACGAAAGTGAAGAAATTCAAAGACAATTAGTAAGCTGGTTATTATTAGAAGGATATAGAATATCTCTTAAAAAAGAGGATTATAGTATATTAACAATTGAATGGTAAAAGCTCAATATGAGCTTTTATTTTTTTTATAAAAATTTTTTAAAATTATGAATATCATTTGTAAAGCTGTCAAGAATTATAGCTAAGGAGTGATGTTTATGAATAGTAAGTTTGAAAATAATGAAGATAAATATATAAATAAGAAATTGGCAATAATTTCAGGAATAATTGTTTTTGCTATTGTAGGTTGTTTTTTTGCTACCTATTTTATAACTGATAGATTAACTAATCCTAAATATGTTAATAATAATGCTGAAGAAGAAAAAACAGTATACAACAATACTAAGGCGTTAGATGATAATATGATTCTTATTCTAATGAATGAAGGTATTGTTGAAAAAGAGCAAAGTATTTCTGAATTTAAAAAAGAAAATTTTATTACAAGCGAAATTAGCCAACAGTTTATTGTGAATTTTTTCGAAGCAAATGGATATAATTTAGAAGAATTACAAGATGAAAAGGTAGTTTTTAATAAGGATGGAACAACTAATGTATTACAACCTAATAAATATTATATAGGTGAAAAAGATGGTTATTTTGCAATTTATAAAACAGATGCAGATGGAAAACTAACAATTGAAAATGAAGATGATGTATATAGAAATAGTAGACCTATTAGTTTTTTAAAAGGTGAAGATTTAGATGAAATTAAAAAAATGAAAAATTATTATGATACAAAAGATGAAGCAATTGAAAAGTTAACTGCATATATTTCATAATGCTTATCCCATATAATCACTTTTTAAAGTGATTTTTAAAATATACCCTTAAATTATATATAATTTTACATGAAGAGATTATAAATAGAATTTGGTTTTTATTTATAATCTCTTTCATTATAGGAAAATAGATGCTTGTATAACATTGCACATAAGAGGAGAAAATATTAAGGAAAGCAACTAAGGAGGCGAAGATATATGAGTATTATGCCAAATTTTGAATATTTATTAGTTATGCCTAGTGGAAACATAAAAGGTTTTAATGATGAAGAAACAGCAAAAGCATATATTAATAACTACTATTATTTCAGGACAAGAAATAATGATGTAGTTGGCGCATATGAAGATTTAACAGAAGATTTTGATGATATCGCTGATGTAATTTGCTATAAAATAGGAGTAGAAGAAGGAGAATGTAGGCTATATAACACAAGAGAAATAATAGAAAAGATACAAGGTGAATTTATTTTTCAAGATGAAAAAGAAGATTTGATTTCGAAACTATTATACAAGCCTAATGAAATAAATACCTTTGATTATGCAATAGATAATATATTTACTAATGCAGATTCTATTGATATTATGGAACCTTATGGAGATCCAATTACAGGTCAATAACAGTGTAAAGAGAAAAGAGTTATGCTATTTATATATTATAGGAATAGCATAACTCTTTATTGTTGAAAAATTTAAGTTTAAATGATAAAGTATAAGGTAGACTAAAGAAGTAATTGTGTTAATGTACAGTTTTAAATATAAAACTTAATTAGGAAAGCACAAATATAATCTAATTAATAATTAGATTAAGGGGGATGAAAATGTACGAATATATTAAGGGAAAATATATTGGAATTAACAAGGATTATGTTATTATAGAGAATAATGGGATAGGATATAAGATTTTTACTTCAGGAGCAACAATGGCAGAAATGCCTAAGGTATCTGAAGAAGTACAATTATACCTAGAACAAATAGTAAGAGAAGACTTTATTGGATTATATGGATTTAAAGACAGAGAAGAATTAGAAATGTTTAAACTTCTTATTTCAATAAGTGGAGTAGGTGCAAAGGCTGCTTTATCTTTATTATCAATAAGTAGGATAAACAATTTAAAATATGCAATAATTATGGAAGATGATAAACATCTTTGCAGAGCACCTGGAATTGGTAAGAAAACTGCAGGAAGAATAATATTAGAACTTAAAGATAAGATTAAAACAGATGAAGTTTCAGAAGGTGTTGATATTCAGCAAGGATTTGAAGATATGGCACCAAGCAATGCAAATGCAATAGGTGAAGCACTTGGAGCATTATTATCACTTGGATATTCAGAAAAGGAAGCAGAAAGTGCGCTAAAGAAAGTAAATAGAGAAGAAACTGTAGAAAATATTATTAAGGAATGTTTAAGAGTATTAATGGGATAGAGGTGATAGATTTTGGAGAGAATTATCACGCCAGATGAGATTCTGGAAGATGGAAACAATGAATTAAGTTTAAGACCTCAAAAAATTAATGAATATATAGGTCAAGATAAAGTTAAAGAAAGGCTTAATATTTTTATTACGGCAGCTAAAAGAAGAAATGAAGCACTAGATCATGTATTATTATATGGACCACCAGGTTTAGGTAAAACTACATTAGCAAATATAATTGCAAAAGAAATGGGTGGAGATTTAAAGATTACTTCAGGTCCAGCAATAGAAAGAGCAGGTGATTTGGCTGCAATATTAACAACATTAAAAGATAATGATGTTTTATTTATTGATGAAATTCATAGATTAAATAGAAGTGTTGAAGAAATATTATATCCAGCAATGGAGGATTATGCTTTAGATATAGTTATAGGAAAAGGAGCAGCAGCTAAATCTATTAGATTAGATTTGCCACATTTTACTTTAATTGGAGCTACAACTAGGATTGGTATGCTAACTTCTCCATTAAGGGATAGATTTGGTGTTCTTTGTGATATGGTATATTATACAGAAGAGCAATTAAAAGAAATAATTGTACGTTCTGCATTTGTACTAGGGTGTAATATAACTGAAGAAGGTGCATATGAAATTGCAAGACGTTCTAGAGGTACACCAAGAATTGCTAATAGATTATTAAAGAGAGTTAGAGACTATGCTGAAGTATATTCAGATTCTTTAATTAGTTATAAAGAAGCAAAGGCTGCTCTTGAACTTTTAGAAGTAGATGCTCAAGGCTTTGATAGAGTTGATAATAAAATATTAGAAGCTATTATCGACAATTTTAACGGGGGGCCTGTAGGTATTGAAACATTATCTTATTTTATTGGTGAAGAGCTAGGAACAATAGAAGATGTTTACGAACCTTATCTTCTTCAAAAAGGATTTATTGTTAGAACAGCTAGAGGAAGAACAGCAACAGATAAGGCATATAGTCATTTAGGAAGAGAAAGAGGTAAAAAAGTTACAAAAAGACAAACAAGTTTTTTTGAAAGTTAGGAGATATATAATGAAAACAAGTGATTTTGATTTTTACTTACCAGAGGAGCTTATAGCTCAACATCCATTAGAGAAGAGAGATTATTCTAGATTAATGGTTTTAGATAAGGCTACTGGAGAAATAGAACATAAACATTTTTATGATGTTATAGAATATTTAAATTCAGGAGATACATTAGTTTTAAATAATACTAGAGTAATGCCTGCTAGACTTATAGGAGAAAAGTCAGAAAGCGGAGGGAAAATTGAGTTTTTACTTCTAAAAAGAATAGAAGGAGATAAGTGGGAGTGTTTAGCTAAACCAGGAAAAAGAGCTAAAATAGGAACTGAATTTACTTTTGGAGAAGGTAAATTAAAGTGTAAGGTTGTAGATATTGTTGAAGAAGGAAATAGAATAATAGAATTTTCTTATGAAGGAATATTTGAACAAGTTTTAGATGAACTTGGAGAAATGCCACTTCCACCATACATAACAGAAAGACTAGATGATAGAGAAAGATATCAAACAGTTTATTCTAAGGAACAAGGTTCTGCAGCAGCTCCAACAGCAGGATTACACTTTACAAAAGAGCTTTTAGAAAAAGTAAAAGAAAAAGGTGTAAATATTGCTTATGTTACATTACATGTAGGGCTTGGAACATTTAGACCAGTTAAAGTAGATGACGTAAATGAACATGTTATGCATTCTGAATTTTATCATTTAGAAGAAGAGGATGCAAAGATAATTAATGAAACAAAAAAAAGAGGAAATAAGATTATCTCTGTTGGAACGACTTCTACAAGAACTTTAGAAACAATTGGTGATGAGAATGGTTTTGTAAAGGCACAAAGTGGATGGACTAATATATTTATTTATCCAGGATATAAATTTAAAGTAGTTGATAAGCTTATAACTAACTTCCATTTACCAGAGTCAACATTAATAATGTTAGTTTCTGCTTTAGCAGGAAAAGAAAAAGTAATGAATGCTTATAATGAAGCTGTAAAAGAAAGATATAGATTCTTCTCTTTTGGAGATTCAATGATAATAAAATAATAAAAAACATGAGTTAAAAGGACGTGAAGTTTTGAGTAAAAGATATACGCTGTTAAAAAAAGACGGTAAAGCAAGAAGAGGTAGATTTGAAACACCTCATGGAACTATTGAAACACCAGTATTTATGAATGTTGGAACTTTAGCTGCAATTAAAGGTGGAGTTTCTTCAATGGACTTAAAAGAAATAGGATGTCAAGTTGAACTTTCAAATACATATCACTTACATTTAAGACCATCTGATAAAGTAGTTGCTAAAATGGGTGGATTACATAAGTTTATGAATTGGGATAGACCTATATTAACAGATTCAGGCGGATTCCAAGTATTCTCATTATCATCAATGAGAAAAATCAAAGAAGAAGGAGTTTATTTTAACTCACATATAGATGGTAAGAAAATATTCATGGGGCCAGAAGAATCAATGCAAATTCAAAGTAATTTAGCATCAACTATAGCAATGGCTTTTGATGAATGTATACCAAATCCATCAACTAGAGAATATGTAATAAATTCAGTTGCAAGAACAAATAGATGGTTAGATAGATGTATCGCTGAAATGAATAGATTAAATTCATTACCAGATACAATAAATAAAGAACAAATGCTTTTTGGTATTAACCAAGGTGGATGTTATGAAGATATAAGAATTGAGCATGCTAAGCATTTAGCAACATTAGATATGGATGGATATGCTATTGGTGGTTTAGCAGTTGGAGAAACTCATGAAGAAATGTATAGAATTATTGATGCAGTTGTTCCACACCTACCAGAAGATAAGCCAATATATTTAATGGGAGTTGGTACTCCAGAAAATATAATAGAAGCTGTAGATAGAGGTGTTGACTTCTTTGATTGTGTTCTTCCAGCTAGAAATGGTAGACATGGTCATGTATTTACAGGTCAAGGTAAAATAAACTTAATGAATGCTAAGTTTGAATTAGATGAAAGACCAATAGATGAAGGATGTCAATGTCCTGCATGCAAACACTATACAAGAAGTTATATTAGACATTTATTTAAAGCAAAAGAAATGCTTGCATTAAGACTATGTGTATTACATAATCTTTACTTCTATAATAAGTTAATGGAAGACATAAGAACTGCCATTGATAATGGAACTTATAGTGAGTTTAAAGAGCAAAAGCTTAGAGAATGGAATATAAAAAAATAAAATTTTAAAAATAGTTTTATGAATAAACTATTAAAGTTTAGCATATAGAGTAGTCATAGAATTGACATATAAATTTAAATAAAGTATCATATTTAATGACTAGTAAAAATTATAATGTATTGTTTTTTACATAAATGAGAAGGGAAGGGATTTTAATGCCACAATTATTAGCTACATTATTACCTTTAGTTGCGATGTTTGCAATTATGTATTTCTTATTAATTTTACCAGAAAAGAAAAGAACTAAGAAATATAATTCAATGTTATCAGAGTTAAAAGTAAATGATGAAGTTTTAACTAGAGGTGGAATCATTGGGAAAATCATAACAATTGAAGAAGATCAAATGGTTATCCAATCAGGTCCAGATAGAGTTAGATTTAGAGTGACTAAAAACTCAATAGCTCAAAAATTAAATAAAGACGTTGCATAATAAAGAATATTACCCCTTTTTACTTCATAGAATGAAGTAAAAGGGGGTATTTTTATGGAGTGGAAAGATTATTTTAACAATGTTCTAAAGGGAGTTGTTGGAGCAGTTGCAGTAGCTACTATATTAACTGCTATCTATTCATTGATTATGAACTTTATAGATTTTAGCTCAGGTGTAGATAGTGCTATTAATGTTGGTTTAACAAGTATTAGTTTAATATTTGGAACAATATTAGCAGCTAAGCTATATGGAAGAAAAGGGTGGTTAATAGGACTTTCAGTTGGAGTATTATTTTACATAGCTTTATATGCAATAGGAGTTTTATTTGGAGCAGAGGCTACTTTAGGGCTATATGATTTGATTAAATTTTCACTTTGTGCTTTAGTTGGTATTCTTTCTGGGATGTTAGGAATTAATTTAGGAAGAGACTAAAAAGAGGTTGTATAAAACATAATTATGAATATAACAAATATATTCATAACAGTTTTATACAATCTTTTTATGTTTAACTAATAATTATACTATAAAAAAGTCAGGTAATAAATAGAATTAAGATATTTTGTAATAATATCCAAAAAATAAAAAAATATAGAAATAGTTATCGTAATGATTTACAATAATAATGTAAAGTGGATTTAGAAATAGACTAATTTAAAATTTAATGGTAACGATTTCTGAAAATTAAAAGGGTATATTAGGCTATTTTTAAATTGAAAATAGGGAGGAGATTTTATGAAGAAAAATGGAGTTCTAAAGTACAAATGGCAAGTATCAATAATGACCTTAGTGTTCTTTTGTCTAAGTTTGGTACCGTTTCCTAGCAATGCTGTTAGTGCTTTTGCGGAAACTGTATTAAAAAGCCCTGTAATTAATAGTGATGGAACAGTTACGTTTAATTATCAAGGGAATGGGACAGAAGATGCTGTTAAAGTAAAAGGAGAGTTTAGTGGTTGGAATACAATTGATATGGCAAAAGGGGAAAATAATATTTGGACAACCACTGTAGAAGGAATATCAGGAATAAATGAATATGGAATTGTAACATGGTCTCCAGATACTACGGAACAAGAGTTGGGAGATTGGAAGGGTGACCCGTTAAACACATATAAAAAAGGTAATAATCCAGCTGTAGTGGTTAACCCACAAATAAGCAATGAGAAGGTTACATTATATTACTTAGGTAATGGAACAGAAACTAGAGTGGCTGTTAAAGGTTCATTTGATAAGGATTGGGGTGTTTTACATGAAATGACTAATGAAAGTAGCTCAAATATTTGGTCAGTAACTATGGATATAGCACCAGGAAATTATCAATATGGTATAGTAACATGGTCTCCAGATACTGTAGATCAAGAATGGGGAGATTGGAAAGGTGATCCTTTAAATCCAGAGCATGAAAAAGAAGGGAATTTTACTTCTAATGCCATACTTGTGGTTGAAGGTGAATCAGCATTAAAAAGCCCACAAATTAATGATGATGGTACTGTAACATTTAGAGCTGAATATGAAGGTGAAGCTTTATATTTAATAGGTTCAATGGTTGAGTGGAATACATCAAAAGAAATAAAAATGGAAAAGAATTCAGATGGAATTTTTTCTACAACAATTAAGTTAGAACCTGGAACTTACGAATATAAATTTAAACCTAATCCAGGAGATAATTGGGAAGGAGCATTTATAGATCAATTAAATTCTGAAGTAGCAAATGGAAATTCAGTTGTTATTGTACCAAAAGGTGAAGAAAAGAAAGTTATAAAGGTTAGATTCATTAAAGATGACGAAACTAAATACGAAAACTGGGGATTCTGGACATGGTATCCTGGTGAAGGTGGAAGATTTGTTGAATTTGATTATGTAGATAAAGAAGGAGCATATTCTTTATTAGAATTGCCTGTAGGTGTAAATTCAGGTGAGTTTGGAATTATAGTTAAACAAGGTCAAGATTGGAGTAATAAAGCAACTGGGGATTTAAAATATGAAATTTCAGAATTAAATAATGATAATAATGAAATTGTTGTAACTTACGGTGAAAAAGAAAAGCCAAAGAGTGTTGAACAAAGAGCATTTATAAAGAATTATGAAAATCTTACTGTAAACACTCATTATAAAAGAAATAAAAAAGATTATGATAACTGGAATTTATGGACATGGTTAGAGGCAGTAGAAGGAGCAGAAGGAGAAAAAGTAGAGTTTACTTCAGAAGATAGCTACGGAAAAGTAGCAACTAAAGTATATGAAAATTTAGTTAATGATAACAAGGTAGGTTTCATTGTTAAGAGAACAGAAGGAGACAATGAATGGGCTGAAAAAGATGTAGATAGTAATAGATTTATTGATTTAAGACATGTAGCTAATGATGGAACATTAGATATATACGTAGGTCAAGGTAAAGAAACATTTAGTTATCATTCACCAGTAGCTTCCAAGGAGATAACTGATTTAGATGGACAGGTTAATGGTGATATGTTATACCATAATACTTGGGAGAGTCTTTACAAATATCCATTTGGAGCAGTTGAAGAAGGAACTGATGTAACAGTTAGAATGCATGCTCAAAAGGGTGATTTACAATATGCTAGAGTATTAGTTAGAAATACAAATACTAACAGATCAGATCTTTACAATATGGAAAAAGTGTCTACTATAACAGTAGATGAAGAAGAGGTTGATATATGGGAAGCAACATTTACTCCAGATGAAATAGGAGTTTATGGATATAAATTTATTGCTGGTGATGGAGATACAGCAAAATATTACGTTGAAGATGGTTATGAAGGTAAAACTGGAACTGTTGGAGACAAGAATGGACTATTCTTCCAATTAACAGTTTATGATAAAGATTATCAAACTCCTGATTGGATGAAAGAAGCAGTTGTATATCAAATATTCCCAGATAGATTCAATAACGGGAATACTTCTAACGATGATGCAAAAACAAATGCAAGAGGAGAAGAGCCTATTGAAGTACCAGAATCATGGAATTCACTTCCTGATAATCCTAGATTAGGTGAAAAGAATATGTCTGATATAGATGGTGGATATTCTGGAGATGGAATATGGTCAAATGATTTCTTTGGTGGAGATATTAAGGGAATTCAAGAAAAATTAGATTATTTACAAGGCTTAGGTGTTAATACATTATATTTAAATCCAATTTCTATGGCAGCATCAAATCACAAATATGATGCAACAGATTATAAATCTTTAGACCCTATGTTTGGAACTGAAGAAGAATTTAAGTCATTTACTAAGGAATTAAAGAGTAGAGGAATGCACTTAATTGTTGATGGTGTATTTAACCATGTAGGTGATGATTCAATTTATTTTGATAGATATGGTAAATATGATACTGTTGGTGCTTATGAATATTGGGAATATGTATATGACAAAATGAATAATGAAGGATTAACAGAAGAAACTGCTATGACTAAAGCTGATGATTATTTTGTTAAATCTGGACAAGTATTTAGTGAAGAAAAGTGGCACTTATGGTTCAATATTAAAAATTCTAAAGTTGATGTTGGAACAACAAATGAAAGATATGATTATCAAGGCTGGTGGGGATATGATTCATTACCAGAATTTAAATCATTAACTAAAGATGAAGCTATTGAATTAGGATTAGCAAGTGCAAGTGATGAGTTTGTTAATAAATCTAGTGAATGGAATAATAAAGAATTAGTTGATTATATCTATAAAGATGAAGATTCAGTGGCTAAACAATGGATTGATTGGGGAGCAGATGGATGGAGACTAGATGTTGCTAACGAAGTTGATACTGTTTTCTGGAATGACTTTAGAGAAGTTATGAAGGAACATAATGAAGACACACTTATTTTAGGTGAAATATGGGATGATGCTTCAAAGTACTTTGTTGGTGATCAATATGATTCTGTAATGAACTATAGAATTAGAGCAGCTTTAATTGATTATTTAAAAAATGGTAATGCTACTAGATTAAATGATACATTAATGGCTGTTTACGAAGATTATCCAGAAGAAGCATTTTATGCATTAATGAATTTAATGGGATCACATGACGTTGCAAGAGCTATATATGTACTAGGTGGCGGAGTAGATTCAGAAGAAAGAGCTGAATTTAGTGATTATGATAAAGCTTTAGGAAAACAAAGATTAAAGCTTGCAGCTTTATTTGAATTTGGATATGCAGGAGCACCTACTATTTATTATGGAGATGAAGCTAGTGTTACAGGTTCTAAGGATCCAGATTGTAGAAGAACTTATCCATGGGGAAATGAAGATGAATCATTAGTAAGCTTCTATGAGGCTATTGGATCAGTTAGAGAAAATAATAAAGAGTTATTCTCTTATGGAGATTTAACAACTTTATATACTGGAGCTGAAGGGGTGTATGTTTATGGAAGAAGCTATGAAGATGAACATGCAATAGTTGCTATTAATCCTACAAATACTGATGCAAAAGTAACTATAGATTTAAAAGAGTTTACTGGAAATGGCACAAAATTTATTGATGGATTAGATTCTTCATATAAAGTAACAGTAAAAGATGGAAAGGCTGAAATTACTATTCCTTCAATGACAGGAAGAATGATGACAAGCACTAATGTTATAAAATTACCAGATTCAGTTAATAAGGTTACAGGTACAGAAGGTAATGGAGAAGTAACTTTAAAATGGGATGCTGTAAAAGATGCTAAGGAATATAAAATTTATTATTCAAGCTTTAAGGGTAGCTTAAAAACAGAAGTAAAGACAGTAGAAAATACTGAAGCTACAATTGATGGGCTAGTAAATGGTAATAGATTATATTTTGCAGTAAGTGTAATAGATAAAGAGGGAAATGAGTCAGTTCTAACTTGGAGTGATGAATTAACTCCTCATTCAAAAATTACATGGTTTGGAAATCTAAGTGATGTAAAAGTAGATAAAGTTGATATTTCAACACCAATAAATGTTAATGCTGAAGTTTTCATAGAAAATATTTCTAATGAGGAAGGTGTTTCAGCAGGTTTAGTTGGAAGATTATTAGTTAAGTATCCAGGAGATAAGGAATTTACAGTAGTTAAAGCAAATTACTCTGGTGAGGCTGGAAACAATGATATGTTTACTGCTTCATTTATAGCAAATAAGTCTGGAAAATATGAATATAAATATGAATTTACTACAAAAGGAACTTATGGATTTAATGATGAAAATTCAGTAAGCTATACAGAAGTGAAAGTATTTGAATTATCATCAGTTGAAGATGGGATTCCAGCAGAGGCAATAGAACTTAAAACTCCAGAGGAACAATCAGGAGAAGTTAATTTAAATTGGAGTGTTGTTGGAACAAATAATATTACTTTATATGAAATTGTAAGAAATGGAGTTGTTGTTGCAAGAATTCAAGATGGTTCTATAGTATCTTATAAGGATACGGATGTTAGAAATAAAACAGAATATAAATATGAAGTAATAGCATATACAAATGGAGGAAACTCTGTTAAATCAAATGAGGTTACTGTTACTCCAGATTTAGTAATGGTAGAAGTAACATTTAAATTACATGCACCTTCATATACTCCTCTTGATGCAACTATAACTATGCCAGGAGTAATGAATGGATGGGACGTTAATTCATGGGAAATGAGTAGAAATGGTGCAGTTACTGCTGACTGGACTTATACTATTTCAGTTTTAGAAGGTGAAACAATAGAGTATAAGTATGTTAAAGGTGGAGAATGGAATCAAGAAGCATTAATGAATTACTCAAATCCAAAAGCAGCAAATCAAAGTAAGTATGGATGTACAACTGGTGAAGGTGGAAATGAAAAAATCACTGTTGTAAATCAAGGTGATGGAAAAATGTTAGTTGAAAATGAAGTGGTAAGATGGAAGGATATGCCTGTAGTTGTTTTAGACCCTTCAAATGGAAGCTATACTAAAAATGAAAGTATTACTGTTAGAGGTAATTCAATGTTAGATCCTAATTTAACAATAAATGGTGAAGCTGTAGCTGTTGATGAAAATGGTAACTTTGCACATGAGGTAAAATTAAATGTTGGTAAAAATAATATAGCAATTCATATTGAACCAACTGAAGAAAATAAAAATAATCCTGATATATTTAACAATAATGCAGAAGCTATAGGTTTTGCAACTAAGGATTTAGAATTAGAAATTACTAGATTAGGAGAAGGGGAAGAAATTCAAGCTCCAGTAATCAATGTAGAGGATAAGGTTATTAAATTAGGTGATACTTTTAATCCTTTCCATGGAGTAACAGCAATTGATTCTTTAGGTAATGATATTACTGAAAGATTAGAAATTGTGGAGAACACTGTTGATACATCAAAAGAAGGAGAATATAAGGTTAGATATAAAGTTGTTGATGATAACGGCAGAGAAACATCTAAGGAAATAAGGGTAACTGTAATAAATGATGAAGAGGTTGAAGTGCCAGGTGATGGTGATGATTCCGATAAGCCAGGAGTTGATATTAAACCAGATGGTGGAAATCAAAATGGTAATAATAGCAACAATAATAATAACAAACCAGGAAATATACCTCAAACAGGAGGAACTAATACAATTTACTATGTAATTATTGCATTAGTATTAGTTGCTGGAGGAGTATATTTTATAGTAAAAGGTAAGAAAAAAGTAAATTAAATTATTTAATAAGCTAATATTATAATGCCAATAGGATTATTTCTTATTGGCATTATTTTTTTATTATGATAATAAAATTAAAATTAAAATTAAAATTAATTCACTAAAAGTTAAGTAAACGTTTATATAGTGGTGAAGTTTACATAATATATTGTAAAAAAATAAGAAAAATACTGATAAACACTTGATGAATAGAAACAAAAGGTAGACAATAAATACAATATATATAAATATATTGAAATAAAAAGGTGGATATTAGATGAAAAAAAGAAATTTTAAATTTATGTCCATTGTTATGACTGCAATTATGTCTATAACATTATTGGCATCAAACAAAGGTACGGAAGCAAAGGCATATACTTTAGAGAAAAGTAAAAATGCTAGAAAAACATTATTAGAAAATTTGGAAAGTAAAATTTTAAATGGGGACAAATTTTCAAATGTGGAAGTATTAGAAGTAGATAATGAAAACTCAACATTAGATGAATTAGGTAATCCAGAAGAAAGAGTAAGAGTAATAGTTGAGTTAAATGATACTCCAGCAACTTTAATGTTAGAGGATGGAGAACAACCAACAGAAGAGTTGATTGAGAAGGTAAAAGAAGCACAAATACCTATTCAAGAAGAAGTAATGAATGAAACTGGAGAAGAAGTTAGACATACCTTCGGAAATCTTATTAATGGATTTTCTATAGAGGTAAAAAGAAAGGATATAGAAAAAATTGAAGAGGTTGATGGAGTAGCAAGGGTTAAAGAAGTAAAGATTTATTATCCTGATGTAAACTCCGCTAAAGAATTTACTGAAGCTTTAAGTGTTTGGAATGATTATGGATATAAAGGTGAAGGATTAGTAGTATCAGTAATAGATACAGGGATTGATCCAAGTCATAAGGATATGAAGTTAACAGATTCATCAAAAGCTAAGTTAAATGAAGAAAATACTAATATAGGACTAGGAAAGTTTTATACTGATAAAGTTCCATATGGATATAACTTTGCAGATGAAAATGATGAAATTTTAGATATCGGTGGTAGTATGCATGGGATGCACGTTGCAGGGATAGTTGCTGCAAATGCTTCACAAGAGGAAGTTAATAACAATGCAGGTGTACAAGGTGTTGCACCAGAGGCACAAGTACTTGCTATGAAAGTATTTACCAATAATCCTGAAATAGAAGGAGCATTTTCAGATGATATAATAGCAGCATTAGAAGCATCAGTTGAATTAGATGCTGATATTATAAATATGTCTCTAGGTTCTACAGCAGGGTATAGAGATGCAGAAGATCCAGAACAAGTTGCTATAAAGAATGCAACAGATGATGGTGTTATTTGTGTAGTTTCAGCAGGAAACTCTGCTACATCATTAGATCCTTATATAGTAAGCGGAGTAAGTGATACGGCAGTTGTTGGTTCACCAGGACTTGCAAGTGATGCACTACAAGTTGCTAGTAGTGAAAACTCTGTAATTACTTTACCAGCTTTAGAAGCCAATATTGGAAGTGAAACAAAATTAATAGGATACACTCAATGTGATGTTAATCCTATGGAAGTTTTTCCTTCAGATAAAAGTTTAAGCTTAGTAGATTGTGGCTTTGGTAATCCAGAAGATTTTGAAGGAAAAGATTTAACCGGAAAAGTTGCATTAATAAGTAGAGGTGAAATTACTTTTGTTGAAAAGCAAATAAATGCACAAGCTGCTGGGGCAAGTGCGGTAATTGTTTATAATAATGTAGCTAATTCAGCTCATATTAATATGGCTAGTGATAATAGTATTAAAATACCTGTAGTATTTATTACAAAGGAAGATGCAGATCTTTTAAAAGGTGCTCCATTAAGTGAAGCTACAATTTCATTTAAAGGAGAGGTTGTTAATATAGCAAATCCACAAGCAACATTAATGTCAGATTTTACATCATGGGGACCAGCACCTAATTTAGAGTTTGCTCCTCAAATTACAGCAGCAGGTGGAAATATTTACTCAACTTTAAATAATAATAGTTATGGCTCTATGAGTGGTACATCAATGTCCTCACCACATGTTGCAGGTGCTACAGCATTAATTATTCAAGGATTAAAAGATAATGGAATAGAACTTGAAGGAAGAGAATTAGTTGAGTTTGTTAAGAAGACAATTATAAATACTGCAGAAACTTTAACTGAAAAAAATGCTTTGGAGGAAGAAAATATTCCATATTCACCTAGAAGGCAAGGTTCAGGAATGATTCAGGCTAAAGAAGCAATAAAGAATAGAGTTTTAGTTACTGATGAAAGCGGACAAGCTACAGTTTCTTTAAAGGAAATAGGAAATACAACATCATTTAAGTTAACTTTAACTAATTATAGTGATAAGGAAGAAAAGTATACAGTAGAATCATTAGGTGATGTATTAACTGCATTTACTCCTACTATGATTGGTGGAAATATAGTTGGAGTTATGGCTTTTGATACAGTATTAGAAGGTGCAAGCTTAACATTTGATAGTAATAAAGTTACAGTTCCTGCTAATGGATCAGTTAATATAACTGTTACATTAAATGTAGAAGAAGGAACTGTATCAAACAACTTTGTAGAAGGATTTATTAAATTTATTGCAGAAGATGAAGATACACCATCATTAGTAGTTCCTTATATGGGGTATTATGGTGATTGGAGTGCAGAAACTATAATAGATGGAGTTGCATGGGATAATGAAGTAATAGTATCACCAAGTTTTGCAGCAACAGAAATTTTAGGAGAATATAATTATGCAGGGTATGTTGGAAGAGATGAAGCAGGAAATGTTATCATAGATTCAGATAAAATTGCTATTTCACCAAATGAGGATGAATTAGGAGATGAATTCTTCCCGGCCTTATATTTCTTAAGAAATGCAAAGGAAATTTCAGTTGACTTATTAGATGAAAATGGAGACGTAATTGCTAAAAATGTTTCTGCTGGAGTTGATTTTAGAAAGAAAGTACTTAGTAGTACAGGTGGATCATCAGCATCAGTATATAATGATATAGCTTGGGATGGTAAAGTATATAATAAACAAACTGGTAGTGAAGAAGTAGCAGAAGAAGGACAATATTATTTAAATTACAAAGCTAAAGTTGATGGGGATAATACTGATTATCAAAACTTCATTATGCCAGTTAAAATTGATTTAACAGCAATAGACGTTAATTTACTATCTAATATAAAATCAGAAACATCAAATTATAAGCTAGAATTAAATTTTGATGGTGAATTAGAAAATGGTAATTTAAACAATTACTTATTGCAGTAAATGGTGAAGTATTAAATGATGAAACATTAGCAAATGGAGTTGTTGATGGAGATAAGTTTGCTATTGATTTAACATTAGTTGATAATGCTGTTAATACTATAGAAGTTTTAACAATGGACAATGCTTACAATATTGGTGATGACGAATTTAATGTTGCTGTTGGAGAAAGTGAAGCAAGTGTTAAATTAGTTAATTTCCCAGATGCAGATTATTTAGATAGTACTGAATTGGTAGTAGAAGGTGTTTACTCTGGACCGGTAGATAAAATATTAATTAATGGAGAAGAGCCAGATACTAAAGAAAATGGAAAGTTCACTAAAGTAGTAACTCTTGAAGAAGGGGAAAATACTGTTAAGTTTTATGCAACAGATATTTCAGGTAAAGTAATAGCTAATTATGGACATAAAGTATATTGTGATATTACAGCACCAACTTTAAATGTTTTTGAACCAATTGTTGGGGAAGATGGAGTTTTAGTTACAGCTAATGATTCAGTTATAGTAAAGGGTTCAGTATCTGATAAGTCAGAAGGTTATTCTTTATATTTAAACGGTGAAAAGAAAATGACAGTTGTACTAAGTGGAAGTAATGAAGAAAGTAACTATAGAGAATTTGAATATGAAGTTCCTGTTGTAGATGAGGATATAATAACATTAAAGGCAGTAGATTTAGTTGGACATGAAACAATTAAACAAATAAAAGTAAAAGTAGATAAGACTATACCTACTATAAATATTGAAGGTGTTGAAAATAATAGAGTTTACAATCAAAATGTAAAGCCTGAAATATCAGTTAATCCAGAAGATGCTACATTTACAGCAACTTTAAGTGGAAAATCTTATGATTTAGAGGAAATAACTGAAGAAGGAGTTTACCAGTTAGTAATTACAGCTATAGGTATTAACGGAGTAGAAAATAACTCAGTTATAAACTTTACTATAGATAAAACAGCTCCAATTATAACAGTAAATGGATTAGAAAATGGTAAGATATATGATACAGATGTAATACCAAATATAAAAGTAGAAGAAGCAGCAACAGTTTCAATTAAATTAAATGGTGAAGATTATGATAAAGCAGCAATAAGTGAAGAAGGTAAGTATGAATTTATAATCAAAGCTGTAGATGAAGCAGGTAATGAAACTGAAGTAGTATATAATTTTGAGATAGATAAAACTGCTCCAGAAGTTACTGTTGAGGGTGTTATAGATGGTATGAAGTATGATAAAGTAGTGAAACCAATTATAACAGTTGATGAAGATACAGAGTTAGTAATGACTTTAAATGGAGAAGATTATATTGGAAATGAAATAAAGGCTGAAGGTAATTATGTATTAAAAATAGTTGCTACAGATAGAGCAGGAAATGTAACTGAAGTAGAATTAGAATTTTCAATTAAATATCCAGGTTCTTCAAATGAAAATCCAACTCCGACACCAACACCAAATCCAGGAACAGGCAGTGGAACAGGTTCAGGAGTAGTAAATGATGATAAAAATAATATAGATAAGGGGAATGGAAACAAAGGTAATGGAAGTAATAATATAATTACTACAATACCTAAAACAGGAGGAACTAATAGTATTTACGTTATAGCAGCAGCATTATTATTAGTAGGTAGTGGAATATTTATGGAATCTAAAAAGAAAAGAAGTAAGTAGTTTAAAGAACATGCCTCTTTAGGGGTGTGTTCTTTTGCTATAAATAAATATAAGTTTAACATAAAGTTAGAATGAATTTTACAATTGATTATTATAATTAATTATATAATTAGCTTTGACAGAGAAGTATTATATAAAATAAAAATACGAATATTATATAGAAAAATATATAAAATAATTTACCTTTTTTAATATATGTAATAAAATATAGATAAATAAAGTAAGTATATTTCAAATTAGGGGGGAAGGTATGAAAAATCTAAAGAAGAATATTATTCCAATTGTAGGAGTGATTATATGTAGCTTGATATTGATAAGTTTATCAAAGTTTATATTTAAAGGTGGATTTTTAGCTGATAAGTATAATAAGGGAATGGAATATTATAAAGGTGAGGTAGTGGAGGTTCTTGAAGAGAACTTACAAGAGGATGAATTTTTAGAAAATGTTCAAGTTGGATTTCAGACAGTATTAGTACAACTAAAAGATGGACCATTAAAGGGACAAGAGTATGAAATTGGCAATCCAGTAAGTAGGCTTTACAATATAAAAGTAAAAGAAGGAACTAAGGTAATTGTAGGTTGTTATGAAAGTAACGGAGAAAATGTATTTACCATATTTAGTTATAATAGAAGTAATATAATTTATATATTAGTTGCAATATTTGCTTTAATAGTAATAATAATAGGTGGAGTTAAAGGAGTTAAGTCATTAGTATCATTAATTTTTACATTAGTTTGTTGTGTATACTTAATGTTGCCATTACTTCTTAAAGGGGTAAGTCCTATTATTGCAGGAATTTTAATGGCTATATTAAGTATTACTGTTACATTATTATTAGTTTCAGGTATGAATAAAAAAACATTTACTGCAATATTAGGAACAGTTTCTGGTGTTGTTATTGCAGGAATTATAGCTTATGTATTTGGAAAGTTAAGTTATCTTTCAGGAATTACTATGGAGGATGCTGAAAGTTTAATGTATATAGCAGAAGATACGGGGTTAAAGATTACTGGATTGATGTTTACTGGGATATTAGTTGCTTCGTTAGGAGCAGTAATGGATGTAGCTATGTCAATTTCATCATCTATATTTGAAATTAATAGTATAAATGATAAGGTTACATTTAAGGAGCTATTTAAAAGTGCTATGAATATTGGTAAAGATATTATTGGTACAATGACTAACACCTTAATTTTAGCTTTTGCAGGTGGATCTTTAAGTGTTTTAATATTAATATATTCTTCATCTATGCCTTATAATAAAATGATAAATTTAGATGTATTAGGTACAGAGGTTATACAAGGATTAGCCGGTAGCATAGGGATAGTTTTAGCGGTGCCGATTACAGCATTAATAGGATGTTATTTATGTAAATCGAACAAGAGTTAAATAAAAAAATAGTTATAAAAGAGGTTTTAAATATATTTATTTATATTTAGAACCTCTTTTATTATAATAATTGGCAAATTTTGCGTACTAAAAATAAAGCTTATAGAAATACGGACAAATTTTATTGAAAAAAATAAAAATAAAAATATTTTTGGTAAAAATTAAATAAAATAATAAATATAATGGTAAAAAATACATAAAAGATGAAAAAAGTCGAATAAAACTATATAGGAATTATAAAAAAACATAAAAAATATTAAAATTAGCAAAAATTTAACATAAAAAGACTTCAAAACGTTCGTGTCTTATGCTAGAATAATGTTCGTAAGAAAACATCCAAAAATAGGGGGATAAAAATGAAAAATAAAAAGTTAATTGCTTTAGTAATGGCTGCAACTATGTCAATTGGTTTAATAACGCCAAAATCGCAAATTACATATGCTAGCGCTATTCAAACAGCACAGGAATCAGTAAGTTCAGAACAAGAAGAAGTGCTTGTACTTGAAGAAAATTTTGCGGGGAATAAAGATAGTGTAAATGCTATAAACGATGGTTGGACATTTAGTAGAGAATTAGGTGGATATGACTCAAATGGTAATTATAACACTTTACCATCAGTTGGGTTAGGTAAAGGAACTTCAAGTGGAAAAATAGATGTTATTTCAACTCCAAAGTTTACTTTAGAGAATGAAGGGAAGTTAAGTTTTTACTTAAAGAGTCAAGGTATTAAAGCCGATTCTACATCAGCATTTGTAGTAAAAGGATTTAATGCTAATGGAGAAATTACTTTTGAAGAAGCATTTGATGCTGCTAAGTTATCTGAATATACTGTAGTAAAAGAGGTTAATATTGCGAGTATTCCTTCAGAAACTACAAATATAAATTTTGAATATACAAAAAATGTTGGGAATCTTACTTTTGATGATGTAAGACTTACTTGTGAAAAATCTGAAGCTATTGAGGGAGTAACATTCATCAATAAAGCAAAAGAATTAAATGATGGTGAAGAAACAACAATAAGAGGAGTAGTTTCATTTAATGACAGAAATAAAACACTTCATGTTCAAGATAAAACAGGTGCTATAGCTATTTCAAATAAAAATAGTAGTATAGATCTTTCAGGATTTGTTAAAGGTGATGAAATAGAAATAACAGGAACACTTGATACTTATAGTAAATTAAGACAAGTACAGGCTACAGAAATTAAGGCTATAAGTAAAAAAGGTGAACCTACACCAAAGCTATTAACTATAAAAGAGTTAAAAGAAAGTAATTATGATTCTTACTATGTAGAAATAAAGGGTGCTGTATTAGATACAAGTGCAAAAACATTAACTCAAGGTGATGATGTTTTAGATATATACTTTATACCAAGTGGATTAGAAGTTTCTACAGGCGATACAGTAGATGTAGTTGGAACTGTAGGAAGATATAATGATACTGTTCAAATTTATGGATCATCTTGTTCTTTCACAAAAGTAGAAGCTGAAACTCCAGATGTACCAGAAGAACCAGAAGTAGATAAATTTGGACCAACTGTAGTTAAGGTTACTCCAGGAAATTCAGCTAATTTAGGTGAAAACAGAAGACCAGAAATAACTGCTACATTTGAAGATGAATCCGGTGTGGATATGAATACTGTTAAAGTTACATTTAATGGGGAAGATGTTACATCTAGTTTAGTTAAAGAAGAAAATACAGTTAAGTATTTAGTTAATAAAGATTTAGCTGATGGAAAATATACTGTTAAAGTTGAAGTTAATGATACATTAGGAAACTTAACTACTAAAGTGTGGAAATTTACAGTTGGTACTGTAGAAAGTAATCTTTATTTTGGACAACTTCACTCACATACAAACCTTTCAGATGGACAAGGTACAATAGATGAAGCTTATACTTATGCTAGAGATAATGCAAATGTTGATTTCATAGCTGTTACAGATCATAGTAACTGGTTTGATAATGATACATCAGCTAATATGGGGGATGGATCTGTAAGTGAAGAGTGGAAATTAGGATTAGCTACTGCTGACAAGTATAATAAAGATGGCGAATTTGCAGCTATATATGGTTATGAAATGACATGGTCAGGTTCAACAGGTGGATATGGACATATAAATACATTTAACACACCTGGATTCGAAACTAGAACAAATAAAAATATGAATTTAAAGAATTACTATGAAACATTAAAGAAATATCCAGAGTCTTTATCTCAATTAAACCATCCAGGTAAAACTTTTGGTAACTTTAGTGATTATGCACATTATGATGTAGCTATTGATGAAGTAGTTACTTTAATAGAAGTTGGTAATGGTGAAGGAGCTATAAGAAGTTCAGGATATTTCCCATCATATGAAGAGTATACAAGAGCTCTTGATAAGGGATGGCATGTATCTCCTACAAATAACCAAGATAACCATAAAGGTAAATGGGGTAATGCTAATACTGCAAGAACAGTAGTTGAAGCATCAGAGCTTACAAGAGAAGCTGTTTATGAAGCTATTAGTGAAAGAAGAACTTATGCTACAGAAGATGAAAATTTAAGAATTTCATATACTGTAAATGGAAGCACTATGGGATCAATTTTAGATGATACAGATGCATTAGAATTTAATATAAATGTAGAAGATATTGATTCAGGAGATAACATTAAGAAAATCTCAATTATTGGAGATGGTGGTAAGGTTGTAAAGTCTATAGACAATATAAATTCTACAGAAAAACAATGGACATTTACTTTAGACAATAATGTAAGTTCATATTACTATGTAAGAGTTGATCAAGCAGACCAAGATATCGCGGTAACTGCACCTATATGGGTTGGTGAAAGAGAAAATGTTGGAATAGAATCAATTGATTGTGATACAGAACTTGTAGTAGAAAATGAAAAAATTAATATTGATACTACTATTTATAACAATGAAGCTACAGAATTAACAGACGTTAAAGTTGAATTCTATATTGATGGAGCTACTGAACCAGTAGTAAGCACTATTGAAAATATTGGATCTGCTTCAACAGGAACTGCTACATTAAGCCATAGTTTTGAGGCTGCTGGTGAGCATAAAATAGATGTAGTTGTTAAAGCAAATGTAAATGGAAATGAAAGAGAGTTTAAAGGTAGCATAGATATTAAAGTATCTAAAGCTAGTGCTGTTTCAAAGGTAGTTATTGATGGAGCTCATCAAAACCAATATGTAAATGGAGATTACGCAGGAAAAATGACTACACTTACAGGTTTAATGACTCAAAATGGAATTAAATCTATATTAAATACTGAACCAATTACAGATGAAACTTTAGAAGGTGTATCATTATTAATACTTTCAGACCCTCAAAGTACAAATAAGGATTCATATGGATTAACTCCTCAAAAATATAGTGAAGATGAATTAGCAGCTATAGCTAAGTTTGCAAAAAATGGTGGTAATATAGTAATTACATCAAAAGCAGACTATGGTGATGGTGTAGGAGAATATGGAAATGCAGCACAAGGAAATTCAGTTCTTGAGGCAATTGGAGCTAATATAAGATTTAATGATGACCAAGCTACAGATGATGTAGAAAATGGTGGTCAAAGTTATAGATTATACTTTAATGACTATAATACTGAAAGTGAATGGTTAAAGGATGTTGATACAAGTAAAAATTATAGCTTCTATAGTGGTTCAACATTAGTTATGCCTGAAAATACTAATAATATTGAAGTTTTAGTAAGAGGTCATGAAACTACTTATGGTAATGATGCAGATAAAAAGGGAGACAATACTCCAGTAGGACAAGGTGAAGTTGTAGGTCTTGCAGTTGAAACACTTGAAAGTGGTTCTAAAGTATTTGTTTCAGGAGCTACATTCTTCTCAGATTTCGAAATTGATGGATATGTATATTCAAACTTTGATATAACAAGTAAAGTATTAAGAGAATTAGCACCAACTCCACAGTTACCAGTTAGTAAAATTGCTGATGTAAGAGTGGATTTAGATGGAGATAATAATCCAGATAGATTTGGTGAAACAGTAGTTGTTGAAGGTTATGTTACTGCAGCATCTAATGCAGCAGCAAAAGGAAATTCTTTCTTTGATGTAATTTATGTACAAGATGAAACAGCTGGACTTACTGTCTTTGGTGTATCATCAACAGAAGTTAAATTAGGTCAAAAGGTAAGACTTACAGGTAAGGTATCTTCATATTTAGGTGATGCACAAATTGCTTTAAACAATGAAGAATTTGATTTAGAAATAATTGATACTAATATTAATTTAGTTAATCCAACTAAGCTTTCTACTGCAGATAGTATGCTTGAAGAAAAAGAAGGGTTATTAGTTGAAGTAGCTGGTAAAGTAACAAGAATAGAAGGTCAAAATATTTATGTTAATGATGGAACTGGTGAAGCGAGAGTTTACACAGAAGGATATATTGGAAGTAGTGCAAATCCAGGTGTAGCTGATGAGTGGAAGTCAAGAATTAAAGTTGGAGACAAGGTTTCAGCTATAGGTCTTGCATCAGAAGATCCAGAAGGTCATAGATTAAGAGTTAGAGATTCAGCAGAAATAGTTGTTTTAGAAGATGATGAAGAAAATCAAAAGCCGGAAGAACCAGATGTTGATGTTAAACCAGAAGAGCCAGGTGTTGATGTTAAGCCAGAAGGTGGAAATGGATCAGAAAATGGTTCAGGCTCAAATAATGGATCAGGCACAAACAATGGTTCAAATAATAATGGAACAACAAATTTACCTAACACTGGTGGGGTTAATTCAACTATTTATGTAGTAGTAGCTATTATCGTAGTAGCTGCAGGTGCAATAGTGTTATTTAAGAAAAAGGGTAAAAAATAATAAATAAATAAAATAGTAGTATATAAAAATATGCTTAAACTATGATATGCAAATAAGGTATGATTTCTTTTTTTAGGAATCATACCTTTTTAATGTATTAATTAATAAAATTTTTATTTGATACACTTAAATTATATCTACCTTTTTCAACTTATCTTTTACTTCAAATAATCTACTTTCCAAAGTATCAATTTTAGAAGAAAGTCGTTCCCTTTCTGAAGTGTTATTAGTTTTACTTAGTTTACTATTTAAATTATCTATATCCGTAGCAAGTGAAATAATTTCTAGTGTATACTCCCATGCACTTTTACTCATAAGTTAAATCCTCCTTAAATAAAAATCTAATAATATACTATGAAAGAAATAATTAAAAATAACCATTTTTATTTAAAAACTTTGTTTAAAATTAATGAAAACTATATAAAACAAGAAAAATATGATGAAATATTAGCAAATAGAAATAATTTTATAAATATTAAAGAATATAAATTGTGAAAAAACAAAGAATAAATTAAATAATATATTAAAAAAATATTTGTTTTCATATCATTGTTAAAAAATATACAAAAAAATCAAAAAAACTCTTTACTATTCCTGAGCGAAGTAGTATGATTTAATTAAGGAAAACAATTATTAATTAAAAACTAATATTAATAAATGAAATATCTATGTTCTTTTAGGAGGAATTTGTAATGAAAATAGTAGTAGTTGGATGTACACATGCAGGGACAGCTGCAGTAGTTAATTTAAAGGAACTTCACCCAGAAAGTGAAATTACAATATATGAAAAAAATGATAATCTATCATTCTTATCATGTGGAATAGCTTTAAATGTTGGAGGAGTAATCAAGGAAACTAAAAATCTTTTCTATAACTCACCAGAAAACATTGCTAAAATGGGTGTAGTAACTAATATGAAACATGAAGTTTTAGACATAGACTTTGATAATAAAACTTTAAAAGTTAAAAATCTTTTAACAAATGAAGAGTTTGAAGATAATTACGATAAATTAGTTTTAACATTAGGATCATGGCCAATAGTTCCAAGATTTGAAGGTGGAGACTTAGAAAATATTTTATTATGTAAGAATCATGACCATGCAATTGAAATAATAGAAAAATCTAAAGATGCTAAAAATGTAGTTATAATTGGAGCTGGATACATTGGTGTTGAACTTGTAGAAGCATTTGAAATGCAAGGTAAGAAAGTTACATTAATAGATGCAGAAGAAAGAATTATGGCTAAATATCTTGATAAAGAATTCACAGATATAGCTGAAAAAGAGTTTGCTGATAGAGGAGTAAATTTAGTTTTAGGTGAAAAAGTTTCTAAGTTCGAAGGCAAAAATGGAAAAGTAACAAAGGTTGTTACTAACAATGGAAGCTATGAAGGCGATTTAGTTGTATTATGTATTGGATTTGCTCCAAACACTAAACTTGTTCAAGGTAAATTAGATACACTACCAAATGGAGCTATAATAATAGATGAATACATGAGAACTAGTAAAGAAGACGTATTTGCTGCTGGGGATTGTTGTGTAGTAACTTATAATCCAGCTCACGATACAAGATATATTCCACTTGCAACAAATGCAGTAAGAATGGGTACTTTAGTAGCTAGAAATATAGTAAAGCCAACTCTTAAGTACATGGGAACTCAAGGTACTTCAGGAATTAAAATTTATGAAAAATGTATAGCTTCAACAGGATTAACTGAAGATGTTGCAAAAGCTACTACTAAAATGAATGTTGGATCAGTATCATTAACTGATAACTACAGACCAGAATTTATGCCAACTTACTTACCAGCTACTGTTAAGATAGTATTTGATAAAGATACTAGAAGAGTAATTGGAGGACAAATAGTTTCTGATATAGATTTAACTCAATTTATGAATACTTTATCAGTAGTTATTCAAAATGAAATGACAATAGAAGAATTAGCAATGACAGATTTCTTCTTCCAACCACACTTTAATAAACCATGGAGCATTTTAAATGCAGTTGCATTAAAAGCTTTATAATAACTAAAAGGTAATCTAGAAATAGATTACCTTTTTTTATTAAGTTTTTTAAATTTTTGTTATATTAGTAAAAGATTAATAGTAATATTGTAAAAGGAGGTGACAAATGAGAAATAAGTATATTCAGTTTGTAATAATGATTATAGCAATATTTCTAGTTACTGGGGTGGTGCTAAAAATAAAGATAGATAAAATTAATAATAATTCAAAAATTAATAATCAAAGTATAGATAGCAATGAAAGTGAAGGTGAAGAAATTATAGCTAATAAATTTTTAGAGGATGGTGAAATGAGAGGTGTATGGTTATCTACAGTAAGCAATTTAGATTGGCCTGAAATTAGTAGCTATAAGAATAGTAAAGTTCAGCAAGAAATGTTAAAAGAAAAATTTGATTTCATAGAAGAACAAAATATGAATACAATATTTTTTCAAGTCAGGCCAATGGGAGATGCATTTTATAAATCTAATTATGCAGCATGGTCAAAATATTTAACTGGGAGTTTGGGAGAAGACCCTGGGTATGACCCCCTTGAATTTGCTATTAATGAAGCTCATAAAAGAGGCTTAGAGCTTCAAGCATGGTTTAATCCTTTTAGAATAGATAGTAATTCTGCAGGTTTTAATATGGATAATTATATTAATGAGCTGCCAGAACAATCACCATTAAAAAATAATTCAAATTGGATTGTAAAATATAATAATTATCATTATCTTGATGTAGGAATACCAGAGGTTAGAGAATATGTAATAGATACAATTATAGAAGTTGTAAAAAATTATAATATTGATGGGGTTGTATTAGATGATTATTTTTATCCATATCCTTCAGGTGGATTAGAATTTCCTGATGATAATACATATGAAAAGTATGGTGAAGGATTTAATTCAAAGGAAGAATGGAGAAGAAATAATGTTAATTGTTTTATAAGTGAGTTATATAAAAAGATTAAAGAAACTAATACGGAAGTTAAGTTTGGTGTTAGTCCATTTGGAATATGGAGAAATGGAGAATCTTTAGGAGGAAGTAATACAAGTGGTTTAAGTAGCTATGATAATGTATATGTAGATTCAAGGAAATGGATTCAAGAAGGTTGGATTGATTATATTATTCCTCAAATATATTGGCAATTTGATTATAGTGCAGCTCCATATGCAACGCTTGTTGACTGGTGGGCTAAACAAGTTGAAAATACTAATGTTCAATTATATATTGGGCATGCAGCCTATAAAATAAATGATTCAACCTATGGTGAGTCATGGCTTAATGAAAATGAAGTAATAAATCAAATCCGATATTCTAGGGGAAATTCAAATGTAAAAGGAAGTTGTTTCTTTAGATTAAAGACTTTAGAGGAAAATAGGATAGGCTTTACAGATGAATTGAGAGAGTTATATAAAAGATAAATTTTATTTTTGTTTTAAAGTTAGTTTTATAAATGTTTATTAGTAACTATAGAAATCTGTTATACTAAATTGTTGGTAACAACAATTTAGTATAACAGATTCTAATATAGCTTAGGGTAATATATTAGAATGGAAGGCTTAAAGAGAAAATGAGAATGTAAGAAATGATAAAAAAATTTGAGATATAAATTTAGGTATAGCGAATAAGCTAGAATTAATATTAAAAAAACTAGCTTGTAAATTTATATTATAAAAAATAAACTTATTATATAAGTATCGTTTTAAATTTTATGTTTTTCCAAGATATATAGGTAGTTAGATTTGGAGCTAAGTAATCTTTATTTTTTAATTTATTAATTAGATTATTTTCTTTATTAAGTTCAAAGTTATTTTTATATTCAAATAATCTCCAATATAAATAGTGATCTAAGTATTTACTTGCAACACCATGAAATTTTGAAAGCCAATTTACAGTATTAATAGAATATTTTATATCAATATAATTTTTAGGAATTTTTGTTGCTTTAGCTTTATTTATTTCATTAAATGCTTGAGAAAATATTTTTAGACGTCCATCAATTAATCCAACTACATATGAATGTTTATCTAAACGTGGAATAAGATTATCCCTAATTTCATAAAATCCAAAAAAGTTTCTTGCAGCAAAGATTGGAATTATATCAATAGAATCATTTACCGCATTGATAATTGTTATTTCATCTCTTTTATCATAAGGAATATCTCTAGAACCTTTAAAATTTTCTGTTATAATCATTTTAGTCAATTCAACATATGAAGTTATTTTTTCAATATAATGTTGGTTTTTAAAATCAAATAAGAATCTATGTCTCCAGAAAAAGGCTGTAACAATTGTAATATTTAATTTATTTGCACATTCTCTTAATGTTAATCCTTTATTTAAAAGATCAAAGTATTTACTATAATTTTCTTTGAATTTTTTAGAATAGCGAAATTTATTATAAATTTCTTTAGTAAAGGTTTTACCACACAAATCATTTTTACACTTGTATCTTTGAAGTTTTTTATACATACCATATTTGATAAAATCTTTATTATCACAATATGGACATTTTTCTATTTTACAATTACTATTTTTAGAACTTTTACAACAAGAGTTAGCTATATTTTTATTAGAATTATAATTCATTAGAGTTTTATAAAAATTAATCACATTTCATCACCAATTGTAATTATGGTCATATTAATATAATTCTAAACTTAAAAAGTAGAGGCATAAATATTTATATTTATATTTATCATAGATAAAAATAAAAAAAGAAATAATATATAACAGAAAAAACTTTAATAATTCTGTAAATATAATATTTCTTTTTGATAAATTAAATTTCTTTAAGTGGTAGCCATGATTTTTCCAAGATCTTTTAAATCATAGCCTCCAATACCGTATAGTTCATTTTTGAATTTTTCAGAGGATAATATAGAAAGTATATTTTGATAAATAGGATTATTTAAATCACTTTTCTTTATAATTAAATCATATCTTTCAGTTTGAAGTGGAATAAAATCTATAGTTTCAACTTGCATAGAAGCTTTTTTATTTCCCAGACCTACATTAGCATCACCACGTCCCACTGTACTTGCAACAGCTAAGTGAGAATTTTCTTCATTATAATAACCATTTATAGAGTTTGGATCAATATTAAGCAATCTAAGTTTTTCATCTAATAGTACCCTTACCCCACTACCTTTTTCCCTGTTAATAAATTTTATATTCTTATTAGTTAAATCCTCAAATGAGTTTATATTTAAGGGATTACCTTTTGCAACATAAAATCCTTGTAATCTATATGCTAAATTTACAAGAATACAAGGAGTGCCTGGTAATAGTCTTTTAACATAATCAAAATTATAGCTATCATTATCACCATCCCAAAGATGACAGGAGGCTATAGAAACTTTATTATTATATAAATCATATAAACCGTTATAACTTCCCTTGTAAGAACGAAGGATAGTGTAGTCAGGTAAAATTTCTTCTATGTATCTTGCTAAAACATCTAATAAAATATCTTGACCAGAAATAATTATTTCAGAATTAGTTGGATTATTTAGTGAGATATTATTAGTAGTAATATTTGAAATATTATTATTTAATGAATTATTAATTATATTACGATTAATAGATGGTTTAGAGTTAGATTTTTGATTATTAATATATTCTTCAACATCATGCATATCTATCCTAATTTTTTTACCAATTTTATAACTAGGTAATTCACCACGTTTAATAAGTTCGTAGACTGTATTTTTAGTTATTTTAAGTAACTCTGAAACTTCTAATGGAGTTAAAGAAGATTTTAAGTTCATAGTATCCCTCCTTAATATTAAGATAATTTTAACATTAAAAGAAAAGTAATTCTATATTTGAATTAAATAGATTGATATAAAAGGTATATTATGATAATATTTTATTGTATCAAACATAACAAAACGTGATAAAAAATAATAAAACATGATTAAAATAGAATGGTGGGAGAGTGTAAAATGTTAAAAAAGACAAAATGGATATCGATGTTATTATGTTGTAGCTTATTAATGGTTGGATGTACTACAAAAAGTAATGATGATGTCACAAATGAAAAGAAGGAACCAGTAGAATTAAGTATTTCAGCGGCAGCAAGTTTAAAAGAAGTAATGGCTGACTTAGAAACAGAATATAAAAAGAGTAATGAAAATGTTACTTTAGTTGTAAATTATGGTTCATCAGGATCTCTTCAACAACAAATAGAGCAAGGAGCACCTTGTGATTTATTCATTTCAGCAGGACAAAAGCAAATGAAAGCTTTAAAAGATGGTGGATTATTATTAGATGATACAACTAAAGATTTAGTAGAAAATTCTTTAGTACTTGTAGCAGCTAATGGAGTTGAAATTAACAGCTTTGATGATTTAAAGAGTGATAAAGTTACTCATATAGCTGTTGGAGAACCAGAAAGTGTACCAGCAGGTAAGTATGCAGATGAAGTTTTAACAAATACAGGAATAAAAGATAGTATTTCAGATAAATTAGTTTTTGCAAAAGATGTTAAAGAAGTTTTAGCATGGGTTGCATCTGGTAATGCAGATGTAGGATTTGTATACTTAAGTGATGCATTAAGCAGTGATAGTGTATCTATCGTAGAAAATGTTGATGAAGTTAATGATCATTCACCAATTACTTATCCAGTATCAGTAATAAAGGCTTCAAATAATATTGATGAAGCAAAGAAATTTGAAGATTTCTTATTTACTGATGAAGCACAAAAAATATTTGAAAAGTACGGATATAAAGTGAATTCTTAGTTTCAGTTGGAGTATAAACTCCAATTGAAGATTAGAATTTCTTATCTAGGAGTGTGAGGTTGTTAACTCTATAGAGTTAATAACTACTAGCTATCAGATAAGTCTGTAGAGTAATAAAAAGAAGGTAAGGTTATAAGTTATGGATTTTTCACCTTTATGGATATCGCTTAAAACAGCATTTCTTGCAACCATTATAACTTCAATAATAGGGATTTTTATATCTTATAAAATGGATAATTATAAAGGAAGAGGTAGAGGATTCATTGATGGAATCTTTACTCTTCCTCTAATATTACCTCCTACTGTTATTGGGTTTTTCTTATTACTACTTTGTGGTAAGAATGGATTTGTAGGAAAGATTTTCATGAGTTTCAATAAAAATATTATATTTAGCTGGAGTGCAACAGTTATAGCAGCAACTGTAGTTGCATTTCCAATGATGTATAGAACATGTCGTTCTGCATTTGAGCAAATAGATAAAAATATGATTTCTGCTGCAAGAACACTAGGATTAAGTGAAACTAAGATATTTTTTAAAATTGCAATTCCACTTGCATGGCCAGGTATAATTGGAGGATTAGTACTAAGCTTTGCAAGAGCATTAGGAGAATTTGGGGCAACATTAATGATAGCAGGAAATATACCTGGAAGAACTCAAACTATGCCAGTTGCAATATTCTTTGCTGTTGAAGGTGGGGATATGAATAAGGCTATGCTTTGGGTTTTAATTATAGTAGCAATTTCATTTATAATGATATTTTTATTAAATTACTGGTGTGACACTCAACAAAAGTTAATAGGTAATAGGGGGAGATAAAATTGAGTTTATTTATAGATATTAAAAAAGGGTTATCTTCCTTTAATTTAGATGTTTCAATGAAAAGTAAAGGTGGTATTATAGGATTTTTAGGGGCATCAGGTTCAGGTAAAAGTATGACACTTAAATGCATTGCAGGGCTTGAAAAAGCTGATAAAGGTAAAATAATAATAAATGATAAAGTTCTTTTTGATTCAGAAAATAAAATAAATATAAAGACTAAAGATAGAAAAGTAGGATTTTTATTTCAAAATTATGCTTTATTTCCTCATATGACTATAAAAAATAATATTGAAATAGGACTAGATAAAACAAGTAAGGACGAGAAAAATAAGTTATCAGCTAATTATATTAAAAAATTTGGATTAGAAGGGTTAGAAAATAGATATCCTTGGCAGCTTTCAGGTGGTCAACAGCAAAGAGTAGCTCTGGCAAGAGCTTTAATAACATCGCCAGATATATTACTTCTTGATGAACCATTTTCAGCATTAGATAATCATTTAAGGGCTAATATGGAAAGAGAACTTGTAGAAATATTAAAAGATTATGATGGAACAGTAGTGTTTGTAACTCATGATATAGCAGAAGCTTATAGAGTTTGTGATAAAATAATAGTTTTTGATAGTGGAAAAGCAAGTGAAATCAGAGAAAAGAGTATTTTGTTTGAAAAACCATTAAGTTTGGCAGAAGCTAAAATTACTGGATGTAAAAATATATCAAAGGCTAAAAGATTAAATAGTGATTACATATTAGCTGAAGAATGGAATTTAAAATTAAAAGTTTTAGATGATAGTGTAGATATTAGATATATTGCTATAAGGTCTCATAACATTAAATTGTTTAATGATAAAGAAAATGAAAGCGTGAACGTCTTTAATATGATTATTGAAAATATAGTTGAAAATCCTTTTGATTATACTTTATATATAAAAGAAGTTAATTCTTCTAATGTTAATTTAATTAATTTTACTATTTCAAAAGAAAAAATGAAGTTTAAAATTAATGATATAATAAAAGTAAGTTTCCAGGAAAAATATATGTTTACTTTTAAGTAAAATTATTAAATGAAAAGTTTTAAAATAGCTTAGGTATATTATATATATCTAAGTTTTTTTAAAATGAAAAGTTCATAGTAGATTTTTAATTAGACTTAGAGTTTGTATGTTATAATAAAAAATGTGAGAAGAGTAGAGGGTTGAGGTGATAAAATGTATAAGAATATTATTTTTGATTTAGGAAATGTAGTTTTAGATTATAATCCTATAGCATATTTAAAGGATAAATTAAATGATGAAAAATCCGAGAAAATTGCTTTAGAAAATATTTTTAAAAGTGAAGAATGGCCAATGTTAGATAGGGGTGTTATAACAGAAGAAGAGGCAATAGAACGAATAGTTAATAGAGATATAAATAATAAAGAGATTATTGAAATAGCATTTAAGGATTGGTATGTTATGTTAAATCCATTAAAGGATACAGTGGATCTTATAAATGAGCTTAAGAGTAATGGATATAAATTATATTATCTATCTAACTTCCATTCAAGGGCTTTTGAATATGTTACAAAAAATAATGAAGTTTTTAAAGCGTTTAATGGAGGTGTTGTTTCATTTAGGGAGAAACTACTAAAGCCAGAAAGAGATATTTATATAAAAATTTTAAATGATTATGATTTAAAAGCAGAAGAATGTATTTTTATTGATGACGTTCTTGAAAATGTTCAGGGTGCAAATAAAGAAGGTATTAAGGGAATTCACTTTAAGAACATTAAAGAGTTAAGAGAAGAATTAAATACATGTGGTGTTTTAAATACAGAAGAGTAATGGAGGAAAAACTATGAGCATTTTATTAGAAGCTTGTGTTGGTTGTTATGAAGAGGCTAAAAGAGCAGAAATACAAGGAGCAGATAGAATAGAGTTATGTGATAACTTAGGAGAAGGTGGGACAACTCCTTCTTATGGAACTATACATTTAGCAAAGAAAAATATTAATATCCCTATTGCAGTAATAATAAGACCTAGAGGTGGGGATTTTGTTTATTCAAATGATGAGTTTGAAATAATGAAAAAAGATATAAAGCTTTGTAAAGAAATAGGTGTTGAAACCGTTGTATTTGGT
The DNA here is from genome assembly GCF_019734195.1 of Clostridium sp. K13. Classification (GTDB taxonomy): domain Bacteria; phylum Bacillota; class Clostridia; order Clostridiales; family Clostridiaceae; genus Clostridium. Next base: position 52,382 of record NZ_JAASHM010000012.1, read on the forward strand.
ATATTAAATAAGGACAATACTATTGATATTGAAAGAACAAGAGAATTAGTAGAGTTATCAAATGGATTAAAGATTACCTTCCATATGGCTTTTGATGAAATAGATGATAAGATGGAAGCTTTAGAGCAACTTATTTCAATGGGTATTAATAGAGTACTGACTAAAGGTTCTAAAACATGTGCTGAAGATGGGAAGAATGTATTAAAAGAGCTTGTAGAAAAAAGTTCAGAAAGAATAACAATTTTAGTTGGTGGTGGAGTTACTTATAAAAATTATAAAGAACTTGCTAAAGATATAAAATGTGTTGAAATGCATGGAAGTAAAATTGTTGGAAGTTTAAAGTAAATTAAACTCTTCCCATGTGGAAACCTAAAGGAGGTATTTATGGCATATTATTTTTCTAAGGATGGTTCAAAAATTTCATATAAAGTTTTTGGAAAAGGTCCAGCACTTTTATTAGTTCATGGAATGGGAAATCGTAAGGAACTCTGGGAAGAAACTGGATGGATAGACTTATTGAAAGATTTTTTTACAGTTATAACTATTGATATTAGGGGAAATGGGCAAAGTGATAAATCATATGAAGTTGACTTTTATGATTATAGTAAAATATTAGAGGATATAGATACTTTAATTACAAAGTTAGGATTCACAGAATTTAATTGCTTTGGACATTCTTATGGAGCTACTATTGGTTTGCAGCTTTGTAAGTACAATAAGAAGTTAAATAAATGTATTTGTGCAGGAACAACCTTTGGAGATAAATTTTTCAAGGAAGTAATTCCTATGTGGATAAAAAAATATGAAAAGTATGAATATATGAAAAAAAATAATAAATTTGATACTAAAGAATTATCAAAAGAAGATATTGATTGGATTAAAAATACAGATTTAAATCTTAATATATCTCAAATGAAGGCTTGGATAAATTGGGATGGCATTAATCCAAGTGATATAAATTGTAAACTTACGATTTATTCAGGTAGTAACGATAATCCTATTGTTTTAGAAAATATCAAAGAAAATATAGATAGTATTAAAACGTATGGTGTTAAATATAAAATATTTGACAATTTAAATCATTTAGAATTAGTTAGTAAAATAGATATTGTTTCACCATTTGTTTTAGATTTTTTAGTTAATAATTAATAAAAAGCCTCAGTGATAAAGCTGGGGCTTTTTAGATATTTAGATTAATTTTATAATGCTTTTTTAAAGAATATCTCTCCAACACCATCATCATTAATTCCACATAGCATTCCACATTCAACAAATCCCATTTTTAAATGCCATTTTTGAGGTCTTAGTGCATCAGTCATTGTTGAACTTAGAAGAGTATCTTGTCCATTGTTTCTTAAGTATTCTTCTAAGAACGTTAACATAGATTTTCCTACTCCAGAAGCTCTAAAGTCATTTTTAATAACTATATAGCTTATAAATGGAAGATGAGTCCATATGTACTCAATTTTTAAACAACCAATAACTTCATTATTACTTTCAGCAACAATAACTTCCTTCATAGAAATTTTATTTTTGATTGTATCGATGTTTTTATGTAAGTCTAACTCAACACAACTGTCTAAATCGTTAATTTCTGCAAATCTAATTTTTAAATCCATATTCAATCCCTGCCTTAAATTATAACATTTACCACTAAATAATTATAAAATATATCTATAGAATTTAAAAGCTAAATAAAAAAATTAATATAAAAGTTACATCATAATTTATATTAATGTAACAATGGAACATAAGTATTTATTATGATATACTCTAAGCGTACAAAAGATAACTTATGAGGTGATACTATGAATGGAGTAGAAAAAATAATTAAGGATGTTACCTTAACATATGAGCAAAAGGTATTATCATTAGCAAGATATGCAGAAAATAGTGTAAGGGTATTAAATATATCTGAAGATACAGAAAAGCTAAGAGAAGAAGGTATTATATGTGATTTATTTGAAGGAAATGTTCCTTATAGACCTAGATACATATTACCTGATTACGAAAAATTTATGAAGGAAGGTTGTAAGTTCTTAGAACTGTCTCCAGCAACAAATATATGGGAAGCTACAACTAATTTATTAATTATGTACAAGCATGTTCCTTCAATAACATCAATGCCAGTTTATATTGGTAATATAGATTATTTATTAGAACCTTTTATAGTAGATGAAGAAGAAGCAAAACTTGCAATAAGACTATTCTTAACTCAATTAGATAGGACTATAACAGATTCTTTCTGCCATGGGAATCTAGGACCAAAACCAACTAAGGCAGCTAAAATTATATTAGAAGTTGAAAGAGAACTAGAAAATGCAATTCCGAATCTTACTTTAAAATATAATGAAGAAACTCCTGATGATTTAGCAATAGAAGCAATTAAGACAGCTTTAATTACTGCAAAACCAAGCTTTGCTAATGATAAAATGTTTAGTAATGATTTAGGAAACTATGGAATAGCAAGTTGCTATAATGGACTGCATGTTGGGGGAGGAGCACATACTTTAGTAAGAATGAGATTATCTAATGTTGCAGAAACAGCAGATAGTATAGAAGATTTCTTTGATAACAAGCTTCCACATGCAATGAGATGTATGGCAGAGTATATTAATGAAAGAATTAGATACATAGTAGAAGAAAGTACTTTCTTTGAAACTAATTTCTTAGTTAAAGAAGGTTTTATTAATAAAGATAGATTTACATCCATGTTTGGATTAGTGGGTTTAGCTGAATGTGTAAATATATTACTTAAGGCCGAAAGACTTGAAGATAAATTTGGACATTCACAAGCTGCAGATGATTTAGGTGTTAGAATAATGGACTTTATGGAAGAGTTTATTAATAACTTTGAAAGTAAGCATTGTAAAGTTACAAATGAAAGATTATTGCTTCATGCGCAAGTTGGTATTGGAGATGATATAAATATTAGTCCAGGTTCAAGAATTCCAATAGGAGAAGAACCAGAATTATGGAAGCATTTAAAACAAACTGCAAGATTCCATAAATATTTTCCATCAGGTGTTGGAGATATATTCCCATTTGAAATAAATGCAATGAATAATCCAGAATTTATTTTAAATATTATTCAAGGAGCATTTAAAGAAGGGATGAGATATTTCTCTCTTTACTCTTCAGATGCTGATGTAATTAGAATAACGGGATATTTAGTTAAGAAAAGTGAAATTGAAAAATTAAATAGAGGAGAAGCAACTCTTCAAGATACAGTTGTTCTAGGGCAAGGTCAAGTTAATAACGGAAAAGTTCTTGAAAGAATGGTAAGATAATGGTTGGTTATATTAATAAGATAATACCATTTAGTCCAGTTGATGGACCAGGGAATAGAACTGCAATTTTTCTTCAAGGATGTAACTTTAATTGTATTTATTGTCATAACCCAGAAACTATAAATATATGTAGTAATTGTGGATTATGTAAAGCTAAATGTCCTACAAAAGCTATAGATATTATAGAGGGTTTAGTTATATGGAATAAAGATAAATGCTGTAATTGTGATGAATGTATTAAAACCTGCCAAAATAGCAGTAGTCCTAAAATACAAAGGCTTACTGCAGATGAGGTAATAAATGAAATATTAAATTATAGACCATTTATTCAGGGGATAACAGTATCAGGTGGAGAATGTACCTTGCAAGAAAATTTTATAATAGAACTATTTACTAAGGCAAAGGATATAGGACTTACTTGTTTTATTGATAGCAATGGATCAAAAAACTTTAGTGAAATGAAGGAGTTGTTAGAGCTCTGTGATGGAGTTATGTTAGATGTAAAATGCTTTGAAAATAATGAGCATAAAAAATATATTAACTTTAATAATTCAAATGTATTAAATAATTTAGAGTTTTTGGCGTCCATTAATAAGTTGTATGAGGTAAGAACAGTAGTTGTTCCTGAGATATTTAATAATGAAGAAACGGTAAGAGAAGTTTCTAAAGTAATTTTTAAGTATAATTCAAACATTAGATATAAGATTATTTCTTTTAGAAAATATGGTGTAAGAAAAGAATTTAGTCATTTAAAAAGTCCAGAAAGTGAATATATTCAAGAACTAAAGGATATATCTAAACAAATGGGTTGCAATAATATAATAATTGTGTAGTATAATAGATATATAAAATTATAGAAAAGGAACAATTATTATGATATACGAATTAACAGTACATAAATTAGGAAAATTATTAAAAGAACTTTCTAATGAGTATAATATAAACTTATTAGTTAAAAGAAAATTAAGCGGTGGATTTATTACTATAACAGGTGAAGTTGATGTAGAATATTTCCCAACAGAACAAAAGACTATAAAAGGTAATAACATAATTGGCTTAAAAGTTAAAAATAGCACTGGAGAAGCTGATTTAAAAATTACAGGAATTAAGGATTCATTATTTAAAGTTGAAGTTGCTCCATCTAGATTAAAGGAAGTTAATATTGGTGGATTATCTATGGATAAAGTTAAAGAAAGTAAAGAAGAATGTAAAGTTAGAGTAGATGAAGATTTAATTTTTACAGTTCCTGCACCTTATGAAATAGTTGAAAAATTAATATAATACCTTATGGTTAGTTTAGTATTAGTGGCAGGCTTAGCTTGCCACTTTTTTGTTATTATTCCATTTGTGATATAATTAAAGTTAATAAATATTTAGGAGGGTAACTTTTATGAGAGTTGCTGATATGCATTGTGATACAATTGGAGCTATTTATGAAAATAAACTTTTAGGAAATGTTTATAATTTAAAAGATAATAATCTTCATATTGATATAAAGAAAATGAAGAAGGCTGATTATTTTCTACAAAATTTTGCAATGTTTATAGATATTAAAAAATATAAAAATCCTTATAAGACATTAAATGAAATGATAGATATTTATTATGAGGAACTTAGTAAAAATAAGGAATATATAGAGCCAGTTTATAATTATAAGGATATATTAAAGTGTGAAAGAGATGGTAAAATAGCAGCTTTATTAACGATAGAAGATTCAGGTGCATTAGAATGTAAGATTGAGAGATTACAAGAAGTTTATGATAGAGGAGTTAGACTTATAACTTTAACATGGAATTATCCTAATGGAGTAGGTTATCCCAATATTAAACTTAAGGTGGATGAAAATGGGAATGTATTAGAAAAGTCAGACTTAAGTATTGTGAATAGTGAAAATGGATTAACAAAGTTTGGGATAGAGTTAGTTAAAAGTATGGAGGATATGGGTATAATAGTAGATGTTTCACATTTATCAGATGGTGGTTTTTATGATGTTCTAAAATATACAAAGAAGCCTTTTGTAGCAAGTCATAGTAATGCTAGAAGTATTTCTAATGTTGCAAGAAATTTAAGTGATGAGATGATAAAAAAACTTGCAGAGAGAGGTGGATTAACAGGAATAAACTTTTGTTCAAATTTTATTCAGCCAACACCTTATAAAGAACCAACCTTTACTTATATAGATGATATTGTAAAGCATATAAAGCATATAAAAAATGTTGGTGGTATAAATTCAATTGCATTAGGCAGTGATTTTGATGGAATATCAAGCACATTAGAACTTGTAGATGGATCATATATGCAATTATTAGCAGAAGCATTATTAAAAAATAAATTTACTTATGAAGAGGTTGAAAAAATATTTTATAAGAATTTATTAAATTTATATAAGGAGCTATTATAAGATTAATGAATTCTCTGAATATTGAAAGGCGTGAGAGTTTATGATTGATATTCATAATTTATTTGATTTAAATATTGGATTAGTTCTTGCTGGGGGAGGAGCTAAAGGTGCTTATGAAGCTGGTGTATTTAAGGCTCTTTGGGAGCTTGATATAATAAGAAGAGTAAATGTAGTATCAGGGGTATCTATAGGAGCAATTAATGGATTAATGCTTTCTATGAATAATGGAAATGTTATGGATAAAAGCTGGTCTGATATTAGCTATTCTAGGTTTATTAATAATGAAAATAGAGTAAGAGATATAAAAATAAGTGAGTTTATAAAAAAAGCTAAAAGTGCAGAGAAAGGAATAAAGATAGCAGAACTGTTTAATAGAAATGATATAGGATTATTATCTCAAAGTGGAATAAGAAGTTTTATTGAAGATTATGTAGACTTTGATATTATTAGAGAAAGTAATAAAATACTTTATGCCTGTGCTTACAATATTGATTTACAAAGGCCAGAATATTTTAAACTAAGTGATTATAGTAATGAAGAAGCTTTAGATATATGTATAGCTTCTTGTGCGGTACCATATTTATTTAAGCCAATTACAATAAAAAATCATAGGTATGCAGATGGTGGAATTAATAATCCTCAATATAAAGTTCAAAATGCAGATAATGTACCTATAGCGCCATTAAAAAAATATAATTGTGATATTATAATAGTTGTACATTTATCTTATAAGCAGCCAATAAATAGAGAGGGATTTGAAAATTCTAATATTATAGAAATATATCCTTCAACACAATTAGAGTTAATAGATGGTATTGGAACATTGAATATAAGACAAAGTGTACTAAATCAGCATATAGAGCTAGGTTATAGAGATGCTTTAACAGTACTTTCACCAATGATTATAGATATGCTAAAGGGAAAACAAATAGATAAATTAATTAAAAAGCATGAAGAATATAATGAAGAACTATTAAATAAAAATAGACATTCTATAATTTGAATTTTAATATTGATATGATAGCTTTTAAAGAGTATCATATCAATATTTTATAAATATAAAATATTGAAATAAAGGTAGGAAACAAAGGATGGAAGAAAATAATTTAGAACTTGATTTAAATAAATTAAATGGAAAAGAAATTTTAGAAAATGTATTTGGAAAGGAGTTAAACTCTAAGAAAAGTATTTTAGAAGTTATAGAGATAATAAAACCATTAGCTAAAGAAGCTTTAGATGCTGATAAGGTTCAAGAAGTATACACTATAATTTATAAGAGTATAGAAGAAATGAATACTATAGTAAAAGCTAACACTATTATGTATTTAAAAAATCAGTTAAAAGGTGCTATTGGAAAATATGTTGAAAATAAGGATCCTAAAGAAATGAACTATTTCTTAGAATTTTTTAAGGAAGCTTACCCACCTAATAATAGAAGAGTTGGATATACAAGAGTAATAAATGATTTTAGTAAAATTACTAATGAACAAATTTGGGAAACATTAACTTATATAAATAGAGTTGTTATTAAGACAAAAAGAAGATTAGGTGAAGAGGAAAAGCAAGATATTATCAAGAATATTAATGGTTTACTTAAATCTGGAAAAATTGAATACATAAATCAAGTTAAGAGTTTAGAAAAATTATTAGTTGCATTAAATGTTAAAGTTGTTAGCTATAAAGAAGGATTTAAACTTAAAAACAGATAAAAATATATAAGAAAAGAGAGATGAATCATGAGAAATATAAGAATGACAATACAATACGATGGATCAAGATATAAAGGATGGCAAAAACAAAATATAAAAGGAACAAGTGTTTCAACTATACAAGATAAAATTGAAAAAGTACTATCTAAAATGACAGGAGAAGAAATACAAGTTATTGGTTGTGGAAGAACTGATACTGGAGTTCATGCTGATAATTATACAGCAAACTTTAAAACTAACAGTGAAAAAAAGCTTCCTGAAATGTCTAAATACTTACATCAGTTTTTACCTGAAGATATTTCAGTAACATCTTTAAGAGAAGTTAGTGATAGATTTCACTCAAGATTAAATGTAATATCTAAAACTTATGTATACACTATTGATAATAATAAGTTTGCAAATGTATTTTTAAAAAAATATGCTTATCATGTTGAGGGACAATTAAATATAGAAAAAATGAGAGAAGCAAGTAAATACTTAATAGGAACTCATGATTTTAAGAGCTTTAGTGGCGTAAAAGATAAGTCTAAGAAATCAACAGTAAGAACTATAAACTACATAGATATAACAGAAAGCAATAATATTATTAAGATTGAGTATAATGGTAATGGATTCTTATTAAATATGGTTAGAATCTTAAGTGGAACATTAATAAAGGTTGCAAAAGGTGAAATAGAACCTATAAAAGTAAAAGAATTATTAGGGGATAAAAATAGAAGTGATTTAGCGGAAAAAGCTCCAGCAAAAGGTCTTTGTATGAAAGAAGTAAAATATTAAAAATTTTTTTTCTGCAATTAACATAAAAGATGTACTCTTAATATACTAATAAATATAAGGTATTTAAAGTGCCTTTAATAATATTAGGAATAAATTGAGGGTGTGAAAAATAGATGAATATGGATTTTCATGTCCATGGATTACTAAGTAAAAGAAAAGATTTTAATAAAGAGTTTTTTATGAACGAAATATACTTTGCAAAAAGTAATGGGCTAAATGGTATAATTCTTTGTGAACATTTTAATGCGAAAGATTTTCTTAATATTTATGATTTTTTAGAGAAAAATTTTACTTATGAAGGAGATAGATATATTGTTGATGATATATCAGTATTTCCTGCAATGGAAGTTAATATTAAAAATAAAGGTCATGTAATTTTAACTGGGGATAGAGATGGAATAATTAATCTTTATGATGTATTAATGGAATTTAGAGAGAAAGATAACTTAATAGAATTAGAAGAGTTATTAGATCAAGCTGATATTTTTAATTTATTAAAGATTGGAGCACATCCCTGTAGAAGAGGACATAAATTATGTAATCAGCCTCATGAATTATTAAAAAGATTAGATGCCTTAGATTTGAATGGAAAAGATATATTTAAAAAAGGTGAGAGTGTGGCAAGAGATGAAGTAATCAATTTATCTCAAGAGTTAGGACTTAATATTATAACAGGTAGTGATAGTCATACTCCATTACAATTAGGTGGAATATATACAAGATTAAACAAAGAGTGTTCAACTGTAAAGGAAATAAAAGATTGTATCATAAAGGGAGAATATACAATTGAGATAAAGGATGAATTAAACTTTAAAATATTTTCTTCTAAAATATTAAAACGTTATTTATTAAAATCTCAAACATACGATAAAACTACAGATTTTAAAATTTAAATTATATATTTCAGAGCTATCTTTTAGTATAATATATTAAAATATAGCTCTAAGTGATGCTCCAAATTTTAATTTGGTTAGCAGAACTTACACCTACCACTGAAAGGAGTAGTGTGTTTTAGATGGATGCTATAAATTTTAAAAGTATAAGTTAATTATATAAATTTATGGCAAGAATAATAATAAAATATTTTAGATAAGGAAGATAAAAATGGAGAATATAGAAGAAATATTTAACGAAATATTAGTGTATGATGTCCAGGAAGCACTAAAATATAGTAGTGATGGATTTAAAAAAAGTGGAAATCCAGAATATTTAATTTATACTGCTCATGGATATTTAGTTCAAGGCTTTTATGAAGATGCAATAGCAGCTGTAGATTTAGCCTTTGAGCTAGGATGCGATTACTTTGTGTATGGATATAACGTTAAAGGAGAAGCATTACTTAATTTAGGCCTTTATGTAGAAAGTAGAAGATGCTTTGAAAGAGTTACAAAAGAAGAGCCAGAACAATATTTAGCAAATACTTTTTTAATTGAACTTGACATAAGAGAGAGTTTATATGAAGATGCAATTAATAAGTGTGTTGATTATATGGAAAACTTTGAGTGTGATAATAAGCAGTTATCAGATTTAAAATGTATTATTGGATGGACATATTTAGTAAATTTAAACAATCCAGAAATAGCTAAAGAAGCATTTATAGAATCTATAGAAGCTAATGAAAACTGTGGAAGATCATACACTGGTTTAGGAGTATATGAGGCTAATTATAAAAGGTTCGAAGAAGCAATTGAATATTTCAATAAAGCAATAGAAATAAATGAAGATGATGGAGAAAATTATTTTGGAATAGCAATTTGTAATAAGGAACTTAATAATTTTGATGTGGTAGAAGAATATTTAGTTAAAGCAAATGCATTAGAGCCAGAAGATAATAGAATAATTGAAGAATATGCTTTTGAATTATTGAGACAAGAAAGAAATAAAGATGCAATTGAGTATTTTAAAGAAGTTTTAAGAGAAAATCCTAATAATATAGAGATTAAGAATTTAATTTTAGAATTAGAGAAAATTGACGAAATTTAATGTACATATTAAATGGCAAATAGATTTAAAGTAAATCTATTTGCCATAAAATTTATATATGAATATTATTTTTCATAACTTTCACAACAAGTTTCAGTATATATGTTAGCACGAGAGCCTGAAACGTTTATAGATGAAAGAGTACAATTACAATTTTCATTATGTGTACATTCAGTTGCTTTACATATTAAGCAGTCACAAGAACCACTACTATTAGTGTTATTTGTTAAATCACTATAGTGTCTTCTATCTAAAAATGACCCACAACAAGTATCGTTATCAGTACAAGATGTGCTACCTATATCAACACGATTAGAATAACATACACCTTCTTTATTATGAGAACAATTATTTACATCACAATTAATTTTTTGCATTTATAAATCTCCTTTCAAAAATAGAATTAGCTAAAATATCTATCTAATAATCCTTTAAAGGCTCTTCCATGTCTAGCTTCATCTTTACACATTTCATGAACTGTATCATGAATAGCATCTAAGTTATGTTGTTTAGCTAAAGTTGCAAGTTTTTTCTTTCCATCACATGCACCAAATTCAGCTTCAACTCTTGCACTTAAATTAGCTTTACTACTTGCAGTAACCACTTCACCTAAAATTTCAGCAAATTTACTAGCATGATCAGCTTCTTCATAAGCAATTCTCTTATAAGCTTCAGCTATTTCAGGATATCCTTCACGATCAGCTACACGAGACATAGCTAAGTACATACCAACTTCAGTACATTCACCATTAAAGTTAGCTCTTAATCCCTCAATAATTTCTGGATCTATGCCATCACATATACCTATTCTATGTTCATCAGCCCATTGCAATTCGCCACTCATTTCTTCGAATTTGCTAGCTGGAGCTTTACAGATTGGACATACTTCTGGTGGAGCATCTCCTTCATGTACATAACCACATACTGTACAAATAAATTTTTTCATCGATATAACCTCCTACATAATTTATATTTAAAGTAATAATTACATTTTATAGTATTACTCACAAAAAAATAAATATTCTAAGAATAATTATTGTAGAAAAAGTAAATAATGTTTGACTTTTATTCAGAATATATATAACATAAAAAGATAACATAGGTGCAAAAGGAGATACATATGGCAAAAGACAATAGCGGAAGTGAAAATTTTCACTACAATAATATAGAGAAAAAAGATAAAAATTTTATGTACAAAAACTTTAAAAGAAGTAACTGTTATAACTGTAATTTTTCAAATTCAAATTTTAATTTCGCGACTTTTAGAGGAGCACATTTTAAAACTTGTAGTTTTATGAAAGGGACTTTTGAAGGAACTGAATTTATTGGAACTAATTTAAAAAATAGTAAGTTTAAAAATGCAAAGTTCAAAAATGCTATTTTTGAAGGAGCAAATTTAGACGGTGCAGATTTTAAAGATGCAACATTTGAAAATACTATATTCTTAGGATGTAAATTAGAAAAAGTAAGAAATTTTAATGCAGAAAGTAATGGTGTAAGAATATTTGATGGTATGCCAGAAATAAGCATAAGCACAGAATTAGAAGAAGCATTAAATAATTTAATGGAAAATAAATTTGTTAAAGATTCTAGAATTTTTGATACTAAAGATGGTAATATTAATACTTTAACATTAATGATACTTAATGAAAACTTTAGTGAAGAAGAATTAATTAAGGGATTTAATGACATAAAATCTCAAATAGATAGAGATTTTTATACTATTAGCTACATTATAAGACTTATTAAGAAAGTAATAGCAGAATAAATATAAATATGCTCCTCAAGTAGATTAAAATGAGGAGCATATTTTTTTATAGCAACTGGAATATTCCCATAGCTATAATTATTATAGCTGATATTAAATCAGAATACTTACCAAAAATTTCAGATAAGAAGCTGTTACCAATCTTAAGACCTACTATTAATATTAGTATACTAAATAAAAATGTAAAAAGTGTAGTAAGAGGAATACTAATTCCAGACATACTTGCACCAAGTCCTAAAGCAAAATTATTTATGCTAAGTGCTAATGCTAGTGAAATAGCCTCCTTAAGTTCAATATTACCTGAACCATCTGCATCAGCAGTTTTATTATGAGTTAATATATCATCATAATGTAATGATTCAATAATATCATTATTTTCTTTAGCTGAAGTTAGTTTACTTCTTTTTAAATTTCTTTGTTCTTTATAAAAATCAAATGTCATAAATAAACCAACAATAATTAAAAGAATTGCACCAATATAGTTGCAAATATATATTGGGATAAATTCGCTTAAAATAGCACCTAAAACCATTGAAAGGAAGGTGCCTAAAGTAACAATTAATGCAATTATTATATTAATAGAAAACTTAATCTTTATTTTCTTTATTCCATAAGCAATTCCAATTATTAAGCTGTCTAAACTTGCGGAAAATGCTAATAAAATAGACGCAAAAATATGCATATGCCGCTCCTTATATATTTATTATACTAATTAGTATATTCAAACCTAAAAACTTCGTTACTTAGACAAAAAATGATACACAAGGTTAACGAAATATGTAAATTTAAAATAATGTATGAACAAAGGTTAAAAAATTTTCATATTTCTTGTAGGTATAAATTAAGTAGTGTATACTGATGACATATAAGAGGTACTAATGGAGGAGATACATAGTTGAAAAAATATATAGAGTTTAGAGATGTTAAGAAAAAGTATAAGATGGGGGAAGTAGAAATTGATGCTTTAGGAGGCGTTGATTTTTCTGTAAATAAAGGAGAGTTTGTCATAATTGCCGGGGCAAGTGGTGCTGGTAAAAGTACTATCTTAAATATTTTAGGTGGAATGGATACGGTATCATCAGGAAAGGTTATTGTAGATAATAATGAGATAAGTAAGTATTCTCAAAAAGACTTAATAACATATAGAAGATATGATATAGGATTTGTATTTCAATTTTATAATTTAGTTCAAAATCTTACTGCAAGGGAAAATGTTGAATTAGCAACACAGATATCTAAAAAGCCATTAGATATTGATAAAGTTTTAGACTCTGTAGGATTAAAAGATAGAAAAAATAACTTTCCATCTCAGCTATCAGGAGGAGAACAGCAGAGAGTGGCAATAGCAAGGGCGATAGCAAAGAATCCTAAGTTATTACTATGTGATGAACCAACAGGGGCATTAGATTATAATACAGGTAAAGCAATATTAAAATTACTTCAAGATACATGTAGAAAAGAAGGCGTTACAGTAATAATAATTACACATAATTTAGCTTTAACACCTATGGGGGATAAAGTTATTGAAGTTAAAAATGGTAAGATACAAAAAATTACTTTAAATGAAAATCCAGTTCCAGTGGAAAGGATTGAATGGTAATTATGAAAACTACATTATGGAAAGATATATTTAGAGATATAAATAAATCAAAGGGAAGATTCTTTTCAATTGCATCAATTATTGCGTTAGGGGTAATGCTTTTTACAGGTGTTAAAGTTGCACCAACGGATATGAAAGCAACAGCAGATAAGTATTATGATGATTACAACTTAATGGATTTAAGAGTGATATCAACTTTAGGATTAACTGATGATGATGTAAAAGATATAAATAGTATCAATGGAGTTGAAGGTGTTGAGGCAGCAAAAAGTTTAGATGTTGTATCAAAATTTGGTTCAGATGAATTTGTAATTAGAATGCACAGCCTTCCAAATGAGGATGTAAATAATAATAATGATAACTATATAAATAGATTAAATATTATTGATGGAAGAATGCCAGAAAAGCAGGGAGAATGTGTTATTGGAAGAATGAATTTTGGAGGCTTAGATATAAAGATAGGAGATAAGCTTACAGTTAATTCAGGAACTGATAATAATATAAGTGATAGTCTTGAAACTAATGAGTATAAGGTTGTAGGTATAGTAGAAACTCCATATTATTTAAGTGATAATATAGGAAGTAGCAGTATTGGAAGTGGTAGTGCAAAACTATATATGTTTGTAAATGAAGATAACTTTAAAAGTGAAGTATATACTGATATTTATGTAACTGTTAAAAACACTAAAGAGTTAAATTCTTATGATGATAAATATTTTAATGTAGTAGATAAAGTTTCAGATTCTATAGAAAATATGTCAGAGGTTATAGTAAACAGAAGATATAACGAAATTAAAAATGCAGCAAATGAAGAGTTGCTTAAAGGAAAAAAAGAATATGAAACAAAGAAAAGTGAAGTTGAAGCTAAGTTAGCGGATGCGGAAAATGAAATCGAAAGTTCAAAGAAAAAACTTGCTGAAGGTGAGCAAGAACTTAATAATAAAAAAGCAGAAATGGAAAGTACAATAAAATCAGCTAAAGAGCAATTAATTGTAGCAGAAAATGAATTAAATCAAAAAGAAGATGAATTAAATCAGGGTATAGAAAAATTTAATGCTGCTAAAGTAATAGCTCAGCAGGAATTTGAAAAAGCAGACAAGACTATTACTGATACACAAAAATATATAGATACTTTAATAAGTCAAAAATCAGCTTTAGAAGAAAGTTTAAATAATGAGAATTTAACTGAAGAAGATAAGGTTGGTATTCAAACTCAAATAACTACACTAGATGTAATAATAAATGAAAGTACTGATAAGCTTAATGCTGGAAAAGTAGAGCTTCAAAATAAAAAGAATGAATTAGAAGCTCAAGAAAATAACTTAAATTCAGCTAAAATTCAAATACAAGAAGGTAGAAATAAGCTTAATCAGTCTAAGAAGGATTTAGAAAGTTCTAAAAAAGAAGGAAATGCGCAAATTGAAGCAGCACTTCAGGAAATTACAAATGGAAAAGAGCAGTTAGCAGAAGGTGAAAAAGAGCTAGAAGAAAATAAGAAAAAGGCAGAAGAAGAACTTTCAAAAGCAGAAGAAGATATAAAAGAAGCTGAAAATGAAATAGCAAAAATTGAAAAGCCAGAGCTTTATGTCTTAGATAGAAAATCACATTACTCTTATGTAGATTATGAAAATAATGCTAAAAGTATTGATAAGTTATCAAATGTTTTCCCAGTATTTTTCTTTATAGTAGCTGCACTAGTTTGTTTAACAACAATGACTAGGATGGTAGATGAACAGAGAGTAAATATAGGAACGCTAAAAGCCTTAGGATATGATAAAGGAAGTATAGCTAAGAAATTTATTGTTTATGCGCTATTTGCAAGTTTAATAGGATGTATAGTTGGGGTTTCATTAGGATTTACAATATTACCAACTATAATATTTGAAGCATATGGAATAATGTATATTCTTCCTAAGATGAAGTATGTATTAGATATTCCATTAGCAATAATAGTTTTTGTAGTAGCAATAGGTGTAACTACATTATCAGCTTATACTGCTTGTAGAATAGAGCTTATAGAAGTACCATCAATGCTAATGAGACCTAAAGCTCCAAAAGAAGGAAAACGTATCTTATTAGAAAGAATTCCTTTTATATGGAATAGGTTTAATTTTACTGGAAAAGTAACTGTAAGAAATATTTTTAGATATAAAAAGAGATTTTTAATGACGGTTATTGGCATTGCAGGAAGTACAGCTTTATTACTTACAGGTTTTGGTTTAAAAGATTCTATAAAAACTATTGTAAATAAGCAATATGGAGAGTTAACAAAATATCAGATATCTGCAAATTTAGAAGGAAATATAAATAAAGAACAAGAAAATGCAGTGTCAGGTTTTTTATCTAATAATACTAATATAGAAGATTTCACTTTTATAAGAACAGAGAGTGGAGAAGCAAGATTTAATGATGTAACTAAAGATGTTAGCTTTATAGTTACAGATGAAGGAAAAAACTTTGATGAATTTGAACATTTACAAAATAGAAAAAGCAAGGAAACAATCTATTTACCTACAGATGGAATTGCTATAACAGAAAAACTTGCAAAATTGCTAAATGTTAAAGTTGGAGATGAAATAGAGCTTAAAGATAATAATGATAATAAAGCACAAGCAAAGGTTAGTGAAATAGTAGAACATTATATAAATCATTATATTTATATTGATTCTAATTATTATAATTCTATCTTCAATAGAACTCCAAAGGAAAATAGTATATTTATTAAATTAGTAAATGAGGATACAGCATATGAGGTATCAAACAATTTAATAAATATGGATGGAATTGCAGGAATAGTAAGTAATAATTCTATAAAGACAAGTTTTTCTGATACAATTAAATCTTTAGATTTAGTAGTAATAGTAATGATATTATGTGCAGGAGCATTATCATTTATAGTTTTATATAATCTTACAAATGTTAACATTTCAGAACGTATAAGAGAAATAGCAACAATTAAGGTATTAGGATTTTATGATAAGGAAGTTTCAGCATATATATTTAGGGAAAATATATTATTAACAGTTATAGGAACTCTTGCAGGATTACTTTTAGGTGTAGCCTTCCATAGATTTATAATGGTAACTGTTGAAATGGAATACGTTATGTTTGGAAGACAAATAGATATTGTGAGCTTTATTATGGCTACTGGATTAACTATAATTTTCTCATTATTAGTAAATTGGGTTATGTACTATAAACTTAAAAAAGTAGAAATGGTTGAATCTTTAAAATCAGTAGATTAATAAAGTATAATAAAGAGTTGTATTAATGTATGTTATATATTAATACAACTCTTTAATCTTATTATTTATTAATATGGCAATTTATATTTCTAAACTCTTTAGGTGTTAAATTATATTTTCTTTTAAATAATTTATTAAAATATGATAAATTATCAAAGCCAACTTCTAAAGAAATATCCATTATTGGATTATTAGTAGAGGTTAATAAAATAGATGATTTTTCAAGTCTTAAATTATTAATATATTGTATACAGGTTAATCCAATATGTTTTTTGAAAAAGCGCATAAAGTGATATTCGCTATATTCACAAAGTTCAGATAAGGTATTTATAGAAATATCTTCAGAATAATGTTCATTTATATAATTTAAAGCTAATTTAATTTTATCAGTATTACTAATTGTAATAGGATTTTTATTTTTTTGTTTTTCTATTAAATTATTTTTATAAAGTAATGAAAAGAATTTAAAAAGCAAGGATTTTAATTCAAGCTCATAAGCTATATCTTTTTCATAATAACAATATATTATATTTTCAATAGCATTAAATATTTTTTTATAACACTCAATATTATCCTGTATAATTATTGGCAATTCATGTTCATGATTTAATATTGGAGCAATATATTTAAGTAATGCTCCATCTGTATCATAACTTTTAAGCATATTTATATTAAATACAAAAGAGGCCCAAGTCATAGTTTTATCTAAAATAGATGTGAAAGAATGTATCTTTTGTGGACCAACGATTAAAATATCACCTTTATTTATAACAAATGAATTTAAATCAACTCTATAATCACAGCTTCCATCTAAAACTATAATAACTTCAATTTCTTCATGCCAATGAGTTGCAATTGAAGGAAAGCTTGGACTAAGTGTACCCTTATAAATTGAAAAGGGGAGTATAAAGTCTCCATGTGTAGCATTTTCTTTTAAGTTTATAAAATTTAAATTATCCATATAATCTCCTAGTGTAGCAGTATTGTTATATAAAATGTTTGTATATTGCAAGTATTATACTTCTTTTAATAATATAATAACATTATAATTACATTTTTAAAATAAAATGTTGTATAAGTGAATAAAAGGGGATTATATTATGTTTGGGAAGATACTGAATTATGAAGTTGAGAAAAACAAAGTTTTAGTAAACTATGAAAATATTAAATGTACGGTAACTTTAGTAAATGAAAGAGTTATTAATTTCTTTTTGCCATTACATAGAGAAGAGAGAAATTCTAAGGCTGTTGAAAACGTATTAGATAATGAAGTAGAATTTAAAGTTAAATATGATAATGAAATTTTAAATATAAAAACACAAGTTTTAAGTATAGATATTTATGATGATTTTAAAGTTGATATATATGATCTAAATGGTAAGATTTTATGTAGAGATTATAGAGGTAAAAGGGAACCTTTTAGAAGATTAGGTGCTAATTCTACTTTAGCAGCGGAAGAAGGACATAAGCTAGAAGGTCATGAAGAATATAAGGTTTATGTATCTAAGATTATGGAAGAAGATATGTATTTTTATGGACTTGGAGAAAGAACAGGTTCATTAAATAAAAAAGGATATCATTATAGAAATTGGAATACTGATGATCCTACTCCTCATGGAGAAACATATGCACAGTTATATAAATCAATTCCTTTTTTAATTACATTAAAAGATGGGAATGCATCTGGTATTTTCTTTGATAATCATTTTGAAAGTCATTTTGATATGGGAAAAGAAAATTCTAACTACTACTATTTTGGTGCTATGGAAGGAAATATAGATTATTATTTTATGTATGGGCCTACAATTAAAGATGTTGTTAATGAATACACTAATTTAACTGGAAAAACTCCATTACCGCAATTATGGACACTTGGATATCAGCAATGTAGATGGTCTTACGCACCCCAAGAAAGAGCTATGGAAATTGCAAAATCTTTTAGAGAAAAAGATATTCCATGTGATACTATTTATTTAGATATTGATTATATGGATGGATTTAGAGTTTTTACATGGGATAATAAAAAGTTTGAAAATCCAAAAGAGTTTTTAAATGAATTAAAAGAAATGGGCTTTAAGGTAGTTACAATTATTGACCCAGGAGTGAAGGTAGATAAAGGCTATAAGATTTATGATGAAGGCTTAAAAGAAGGACATTTTGCAACTGATAAAGATGGGATAGTTTATAAAAATTGCGTTTGGCCAGGGGATTCTGTTTTCCCAGATTTTATGAATTCTAAAACAAGAGAATGGTGGGCTGGAAACCAAAAAATAATGATGGACTTAGGTGTTGCAGGAATATGGAATGATATGAATGAGCCTGCTAGCTTTAATGGGCCATTACCTGATGATGTTATGTTTAATAACGATGGTACTTTAGTTACTCATAAGGAAATTCATAATGTTTATGGACATATGATGGATAAAGCTACTTATGAAGGAATTAAGAAAGCTACAAATAAGAGACCATTTGTAGTGACGAGAGCTTGTTATGCAGGAACTCAAAAATATGCTACAGTTTGGACTGGTGATAATCAAAGTACATGGGAGCATTTAAGAATGTCATTACCTATGTTAATGAATTTAGGTTTAAGCGGAATGTCATTCTGTGGTACTGATGTAGGTGGATTTGGACATGATTGTACTCCAGAGCTTTTAAGTAGATGGGTACAAGTTGGAGCATTCACACCATTGTTTAGAAATCATTCAACTATTGGCAGTAGGGAGCAAGAACCATGGGCTTTTGATAAAACTACAGAAGATATAAATAGAAAGTATATTAAATTAAGATATAAGTTAATTCCATATTTGTACGATATGATGTATAAATGTGAAAATAGTGGAGAACCAATAATAAGACCTTTATTATTTAATTACCAAAATGATAAAAAGACTTATGAAATAAATGATGAGTTTAATTTTGGAGATAGTATTTTAGTAGCTCCAGTTGTAGAACAAGGTTCAAGGCATAGATTAGTTTATTTGCCTAAGGGAAATAATTGGATTGATTATTGGACTGGAGAAGAACATAAAGGTGGTCAGTATATAATTAAAGAAGCACCTTTAGATATTTGTCCAATATTTATAAAAGCTTTATCTATAATACCAACAGGTAAAGAGCAAAACTATATTGGAGAAACTAGTGATGATATATTAACATTAAATATATATTTAGGAAAAGAGCCTGGAGAAAGCACATATACTCATATATTAGATGATGGAGAAAGCTTTGAATATAGAGATGGTAAATTAAATAAATATACTATTAGATTAGTATCTAAAGAAGATATAAGAATAGAATTAAAAGAAAATATAGGATATTCAAAAAAATATAATAAAGTAAAAATAATTTTTAATAATTTTGAGCATACTAAAAGAGTATTCTTCAATGATAAAATAATTGAAGTTAAAGAAAATGAGTTTTTAGTAGAAGTGTAAAATAACAAAGTTAATCTTACAATCTCAAAATTTAGATTGTAATTTTATAAATTTCCACCTTAAATTCAAATATAAAGTAGATTCATAACAAATTGCTTATGAACTACTTTATATTTTTTTGTTTTAAAATAATAAACTAATAGTCTTACTATTTCTATTAACGTTAATTAAAACTTGTGATATAATAATTTAATTAATTAGATGATAATGAGGTGAAAAGGTGAATTTAAAGAAATTATTAGATAGTGTATTAGCCTTAGGATCTAATATTAGCATAAAAGAAGGAAAAGATATTTATAAGAATAGATTAGTATCAAATTTAACTAGTAAAAAGATTAATGATATTTATCATATATATTCAAGAGTTACAGAAGATGATAATAGTAAGACGTATAGTTGTCATATTAAGTATAATTTGAAAACTGAAAAGGTGTTAGGGGCAACGTGTACATGTAGTACCTATGAAGAATTCTCTAAGCATAAGCATAATTATATTTGTAAACATATTGTTGCAAGTATATTTTATTTTTATATTGTGGCTAAAAATAAGATAAAGAAAATAGCAAAAGAAAATCCTACAACAAGTAGGAATAAAGAAAATAAGGTGGGGTTTGAAAAGAAATTATTAAATTTAGATTTGGATATTAAAAGAAGTGATACAAATGAGTTTGATGTTCAAATTAGGATAGGAGAAAATAATACTTACTTAGTACCTAAAATTAGTGAATTTTTAAAGTGTAAAGAAGTAAAGGGTCATTTAAGAATTAATGGAGAATTTTTATATAACTCTACTTCTATGATATTTAGTGAACAAGATGAAAGACTTTTAAATTATATACATATGAATTTAAATAATTTTAAAGTTGTAGAAGGAAAGACTTTAAGAATAAGTGAAGCTTATATAGAGGATTTATTAAAGCTAATAAGTGATAATAAAAAGGTTAAGTTAAATTATAATTATATAAATTATGAAAGCTATATTATAAAAGATGATATACCATTATCTTTTACTGTAAAACTTGACTTAAATAAAATAATATTAACAACTAAAAAGAAGCTACCAATTCCTTTAAATGATAATTTTACTGTGTTTTTAAATGATAGAAAAATTTATCTACCAACTGAAAATCAAGTGAAAAACTATAGGGTAATATATAGTAAATTAAAGCAAGAAGGGAAAATAGAATATCCTAAAAATGAAGCTTCTATAGTTAGTTTATTTAAATTATTAAGTAACATAAGTAATGATATATTACTTGGAGATGGCATAAAACATCTTTGTAGAAATTGTTATAAGATTAAATCCTTATTTAAAAATGAAAATAATGAGATTAAATGTAAAGTTACTATTGATTACTTTGGAAAAATAATAAATATATTAGATAAAAATGTTGAGTGTTTCTTAAGAGATAATTATTTTGAAGAAGAAATTGCAATGAAGCTTGAGAGGTATAGATTTATAAAAAAGGGAACAGAATTTATATTTATTGGTGATGATGAAGAACGCTATGATTTTTTTACTAATGGAATACAGTTTTTTAAAAGTTTTTCTCGATTAGAATTTTCAAAAAGCTTTAATGAGGCCTCTCTTATTGGAAGTAGTGATATTCACGCCATATTTGAAGGGGAAGGAGAGAATCTTACATTTAAATATGATATAGATGGTATAGATTATAGTGAGTATGCAAAAATACTACAAAGCTTAAGTGAGGATAGAGATTTTTATAAAACTAAAAAAGGAAGAATCTTAGATTTAAGAGATTTAGGAATAAATAATTTCTTTAATATTATTGATAATCTTATGTATAGTGAAGATCTATATGATGGTATATTAGATGTTGATAAAAGTAAGGCATTATTTATAGAAGATAGTATTAAAAATAATAATTTAATATTTATAAGGGGAGCAGAAGTTTTAAATATTGTTTCTAAGAAACTTGAAAGTAGAACCATAGAAGAAGTTAATGAGATAGAAGGATTAAATGGTGTTTTAAGAGGTTATCAGCTTATTGGTGTAAATTATTTGTTAGCACTAAGTGAAATGAATTTTGGTGGAATATTAGCAGATGAAATGGGGCTTGGAAAAACTATTCAGATAATTGCATTTTTATTATGTCAAAAAGGTAAAAAATCATTAGTGGTTACTCCAACCTCACTTATATATAACTGGAAGGAAGAATTTGAAAAATTTGCACCTGACTTAAATGTTGGAATTATTCATGGAAGTAAGAGTATTAGAAATAAGGTATTAGATAATAAAGATGAATATGATGTTCTTATAACTACTTATGGAACAATTAAAAATGATATATCTTTTTATAAAAATGAGATTTTTGACTATTGTATTATAGATGAGGCACAAAATATAAAGAATCCAAAAGCTCAAAATACTAAGATTATAAAGGAAATAAAAGCAAAGGTGAAATTTGCATTAACAGGAACTCCTATAGAAAATTCATTAATTGAATTATGGTCAATATTTGATTTTATAATGCCTAAATATTTATTTGATGAAAAGAAGTTTAAGCAAAAGTTTGTTAATAGAACTGAAATGGAAATTGATGAGTTAAAGTCTTTAATAAACCCATTTATACTAAGAAGATTAAAAAGAGATGTTATAACAGAACTTCCTGAAAAGATTGAAAAGAAATATTATGTTTCAATGACTACAGAACAAAAATTGGCCTATAAAAATTATATGAAGGAAGTAAAGCTTAAATTAAAAACTGGAGAAGATGATAATATAACAATTTTCTCTTATTTAACTAGACTAAGGCAATTATGTCAGGATCCTATTTTAGTTAATAAAGATTACACTGGTGATAGTGGAAAGTTAAATGTTGCATTAGAAATAATAGATGAGGTTATAAAAGAAAATAATAAAATATTAGTATTTTCTCAATTTACTTCAGTACTTAAAAAAATAGAAGAAGAATTAAATGAAAGAAAAATAGTTAATAAATATTTAGACGGTTCTACTAGCGCAAAAGAAAGAGTAAGACTTGTAGCAGAGTTTAATGAAAGTAATGAGCCAGGTGTATTCTTGATTTCTTTAAAGGCTGGAGGAACAGGACTTAACTTAACATCAGCTAAATTTGTTATGCATATGGACCCATGGTGGAATCCTGCAATAGAAGATCAAGCAACAGATAGAGCCCATAGAATCGGACAAAAAAATGTTGTAGAAGTAATTAAACTTATAGCAAAGGACACAATTGAAGAAAAAGTTATACAGCTGCAAGAAGAAAAAAGAGAAATAATAAATAGTGTTATGAGTGATGATAGTTTAAATATAAATAATATTTCTAAATTAACTAATGATGAGATATTAGATTTATTTAAATAATGATAATAATATAGTTTTATACTAAGAAAGTTTTAGTGGTAGCCAGTAGCTTGCCACTTAATTTCTATTTTAAGTCTAATAAATTAAGTTGTTATGATATAATAGAATAAAAATACAATTAAACTATTAATAGACAATTATAAGATGGAGGAGAAAATGAGTAAAGAAGTTAGCATTGATAGAGGATTTTTATTAAAAACAGCTAAGGAAATATTAGAGTTTAATAGTCCAACAGGGTTTTGTTTTGAAATAATGGATAGAATAGAAGGGATAATTAAACCTTTTGGGTATAAGTTCGAGAGAAATAATAAAGGTTGTGGAATAATAACTGTAGAAGGTGAAAGCGCAGAAAAAACCATAGGACTTTGTGCGCATGTTGATACTTTAGGAGCAATGGTAAGATCTATAACACCAAGTGGAACATTAAAATTTACTGTTTTGGGAGGACCAATACTACCTACATTAGATAGTGAATATTGTATAATTAGAACTAGAGATGGTAGGGAATATACTGGAACATTTTTAAGTACTAGTCCAGCGGCTCATGTTTTTGAGGATAGCAAATCTAAGCTTAGAGATGAAAAAAACATGGAAGTTAGAATAGATGAAGTTGTTAAGTCTAAAGAAGATGTTTTAAACTTAGGAATTTGTCCTGGAGATTTTATATTTATTGATCCAAAGACTACTATAACAGAAAGTGGATTTATTAAATCAAGATTTATAGATGATAAAGGAAGTGTTGCTGCAATACTTGCTCTATTAGAAACAATGCATAGAGAAAATTTAAAACCAAAACATACTGTAAAAATTATTATCTCAACATATGAAGAAGTAGGACATGGTTCAGCATCTATTCCAGAAGATATTACTGAAATGATTGCAGTTGATATGGGCTGTATTGGAGAAGATTTATCTTGTAATGAATATCAAGTTTCAATTTGTGCTAAGGATTCTAGTGGGCCATATGATTTTAACATGACTACAGAATTAGTTAACTTAGCAAAGAATAATAATATTGATTATGCAGTAGACATATATCCTATGTATGGGTCAGATGTAAGTGCTGCATTAAGAGCAGGAAATGATATTAGAGGAGCTCTTATCGGTCCTGGAGTTCATGCATCTCATGGAATGGAAAGAACACATGTAAATGCACTTGAAAATACAATTAAGTTATTGGCGTTATATTTAATATAAGTAAAAATATATTAAGATGAATATTCTTTTTAAGATTTTGCTAATATATTAATTTTATAATATATTATAAGAAGGGGGTGATAAAAAGAATAGAATAAAAATTTAAAGTATTTTGATGAAGTTGAAAATAAAAAAAATCTAGTTTACGAAAAAGAAGTTGTTATTGTATTAAACTATAAAAGTAAAGGTTTTAGTAAGACTTAAAGAATAGTTTTACTAAAACTATTAAGGGATAGGTGATGAATAATATTATGTATGAATATAAGTTAGATATAAGTGAAGAAAATAAGGAGCTTTATAAAAGTGTATACAAAAGAACTACTATATTTAGACTGGCTATATTAGTATTAATAAATTGTATTATATTAGGAACCTTATTATTTTTATATTTTTCACTAATATTAAAAAGATATTTAAAAGTTTTTATGATAGTAATATTAATTTCTATTTTAATAGAAGTTATAGCTTTTATTTTGGTTTCGAAAAAACGAGTTAAGTCTATAGTAAATAGAATAAATAGTAATTGTATTAATATTGATTTTTATGAAGAGGGAATTAAAATTATTGAAGATGATATAGAGAAAGTTATTAAATGGAATGCAATTAATGCTGTATACGTAAATAAGGACTATATAACTTTTAATTATAGTATAACTTTATTTAAAGAAAATACTTTTTTATTTAAAGGTTTTGATGTTTCTAGAGATGAAATAATAAATGAAGTTAAAAAGTATAAGAGTGTAAAGGAAGTAGGAGGTGTTAAAAGTGGAGATTAAATATAGTTCTTTAAAGAATAGTATAAGTATAAGAGAGTATATTAAATATGTTTTAGATAATAACATAGAAGCAAAAGATTATAGAAAAATTAATTACATACCTGCATTAATAAATATTATTTTAATATTATCTGCTATTTTTTATATATTTTATGATAGTAATATTATTAAAATTTTAATTTTAATAATATTAATTATGTTACTTTACATATTTGTTGGATATTTTATTAGTAAGATAATAGGGAAAAAAACAATAATTAAAAAATTTAGTGATTCAAATAGCGAAGTTTATATAAAAATTGAAAATGATATTATTATTTCTAAAAATGAATATGGATCAGTTAAATTTCCAGTAAGAAAAATAGAGACTATTCACCTATTAAGGTATGGATTAATATTAGCTACTGAGCATAATAAAATTAAAGTATTTATTCCTAAGCAAGAACTACCATTAGAGTTAAGTGAATTTATAGATAAGTTTAGAAAAGTAAATGACAAATTAATTATAGTAAATAAAAATGAGAGTTTTAAGAAAAAAGTACTGTTGATTATAATAAATAGTATTGTTGTACTAGCTATATCTATTATTATAGGTGTAAGTTTAGGCAAATATAGTTATAATTTTAAATATCATGTTAAAAACTTAATCTTATCAGAAGATTTAATAAAAACCACAGAAGAAACAAGAGGTGGCAATATATATCAAAGTGAAAATCATAATGTAGAAATATACTTTCCAAAAGGATGGAAGAATAAATACGGAATAGAAGATACTGAAGAATGTATTAATGTATATTACTTAACTAATGGGAAAAAAGATGATGAGGCAATGTTATTATTTAAATTTATAGAAAGTGATAAGGTGAAAAACTCAAAGGAGTTTAATATTTATAAATATGTAACCTTTGATAATGATATGTTTTATGAAATACTTACTCCAAAGGTAGTAGAAATTCCAAAAGATGATAAAGAAATTAAGAAAGAATATACTAATATGTATAATGTTTTTGATGTACTATCATTTAAAAAACTTAATAAATCTTAATTTTATTTCAAAATAAATTAGAATTACTTAAAATAGACAGGTTAATATGAATATTAGCTTCTACAATAATGTTAAATAGTCAATAAGATTAATTGCAGTAATTGGAGGAGCGTTGATTATTTTAGGGGTTTATGTTTCAGAAAATAAGAATAAAGAAGAATAATAAATGGCAAATTAAAAATAAATTTAAAAAGATAATAAAATGTAAAATATTTACAAAATATCCAATAGCTGATATAATTTTCTTATATCAGCTATTTTTTTGTCAATTAAGTTACTTTATTTGATTTCAATTATAAACTTTAGTATTAAATTTAATAAGCTACATTTCTATTAATAGGTATAAGCACACATGTACATAAATAATATCTATAAATTATAAAAAGGGGTTTTACAATGGGGAAAAGAATAAAAATACTTATATTAATGGGAATGACAATGAGTTTAATATCTTGTGTACTAGCAAGTAAAATGGTAAATAATGAAGAAAAAGCTAATAAGATTGCTTTAATAAATAATATACAAGAGGATGAAGAAATAGAAGTTTACGAAAATGAAGAGGAAGAATTAAAAGTAGAAGAGTTAATAGAGGTAAAGAGAGAAATTGAAGCAATAGATTTAGAGCCTAATATTAATATAAATTATAATTATGAAGTTATTGGTGATAGAAATATTTGCTCAGATATTTTATTTACAGATAAATATTCCAGCTTGGAGGGAATACCTACTTTTAGAGGAAATAATTTTAGAAATACTGCTTCTTATGGAGTAAGTAAAATATCAAGAAAAGAATTAAATGTTAAGTGGAAGACTACAACGTCTTTTAGTTCATGGGGTGGAGGAGCCGGATGGACAGGACAACCGGCAATTATAAAATGGAATGAAGATTTAAAGAACTCCATGAATATAGATGAGAAATTTAAAAGTCAAGCTAATTTCACTGAAGTTATGTATGCATCCTTAGATGGAAAGGTATACTTTTTAGATTTAAAAAGTGGAGAGCAAAGCAGAAATACTATTAAGGTAGGAAATCCTATAAAAGGTAGCTTATCTATAGATTCAAGAGAGATACCTATGCTTTATGTAGGAGAAGGTATTGATGAAGGTGGAACAACTGGATTTAATATTTACAGTTTAATTGATGGAAGTAGTTTATATGAAATTAATGGGTATGATGATTATGCATATAGGGGATGGCCAGCTTTTGATTCTTCAGCATTAATATATCCAGAAGGTGATATAGTTATTGAAGCTGGAGAAAATGGGATTTTGTATATAATAAAGTTGAATACAAATTATGATAGGGAAAATAATACTGTATCAATAAATCCAGAAACTTTAAAGTATAGATATTATACTGGAGATAGTTATGGAAGATTAGGAATTGAAAATAGTGTAGTAGCATATGCAAATTTATTGTATTTTGCAGATAACAATGGAGAAATACATTGTATAGATTTGAGAAAAATGGAACCGATGTGGATAGTAGAAGGATTAGATGATATAGATGCAACTATAACTCTTGAAGAGGAAGATGGAGTTCCATATTTATATATTGGGGATGAGGTTGATCATCAAGGAATAATAGGAACATCTACAATTAGAAAAATTAATGGTCTAAGTGGAGAAGTAGTTTGGAAGAATGAATTTACATGTGAATCCGTTGTTGGTGGAGATGCTACTAATGGAGGTATTTTAGCTACAAATGTCATAGGAAAAAATAATATATCTGATTTAGTTATTTTTTCTCTTGCAAGATATGATGGATTTAGTAGTGGGGCTGTTATTGCAATGAGTAAAAGTACAGGAGAAGTAGTGTGGGAAACTAAAGTGAACAATTATCTATGGTCATCTCCAGTTGATTTTTATGATGAAGATGGTAATGGATATATAATTCAATGTGACTCTGCAGGTAATATGTTCTTAATTGATGGTAGAACTGGAATTATACTAAATACTATAACTTTAGATGCAAACATAGAAGCATCACCAACTATATATGAAGATATGATAGTTATAGCTACACGTGGGGGAAGTATTTATGGAATAGAAATAAGATAATTAGTGAGTATAAAGGTTTTAGTAGTTAAAGAAAAATATATATTAAGTTTTATAAAGAAGTTTTAAAAATAATATAATAAATGTTTAAAATTATTTTCACTTGTTAATAATTGCAGATGGTGATAATATGAATAACGTTTATAAAATATTAATGAAAACTTCTAATAAAAAAATAATATCAGATCCTAATTTAAATGTATGGAAAAATAGAAAATCAAAAGTAAAAATAATAAACAAATGTCCATATTGTGAAGCTCAAGATATTATTAAATATGGAATGTATAAAAGTAATCAGAGGTATAAATGCAAAGATGAGCAGTGTGGAAGAACTTTTACTAGTGAATTTTATAATGAATTTAGATATTCTAAAAAATTTAAGGAAAACTGTGATAAGTATTTTGAGCTTTTAAATAATGGCCTTACTATAAGAGAGTGTGCAACTAAATTAAATATTACAACTGTTACAGCATTTTTCTGGAGACATCGTTTATTATATGATATAAAATGTAAAAATTATATAGAAAAAATAAATTCCTATGTAGAATTAACTAAGATGATTGTACGTGAAAATTTTAAAGGCTCAAGAGAGATTTATGAAGAAAAAAGAGATTCAATTATAGTTATTAATGCTGTAAATGAATCTCTTGATATAATGCCAATTATTGCAGCTCGAAATTTTCTTGGTTTTTATGAAATAAGAGATAATCTTATTCCCAAATTAGATAAAAGAGCATATGTAGTAGGATTAATTGATGGAAGACTTAAAACTTTTGCTAAGGCATTTAATGAAATAAATAAAGTTGAAATTAGAGAAAATAATGGGGAAAATATTGATATAAGATATTCTATAAAGACTTTAAAGTGGTTATCTAAATTTAGAGGAGTTGCAACTAAATATTTAGAAAATTATTTAGCATGGAGACTATTTGAGTATAAAAGTAGTTTTGAAATAAAAAAAGAGGTACTTGGAATTGAAAAGATAGAAAATAATGAGTGCTTAAAGCAGAAAATTAATACATATATTTCTTGGAAAAATATAAAGTCAACAAAACTGGAAGCTTAAAAGTTTCTAAAGAAAAAACGAGAGTATATATTTTTATAGAGTAATTTAATGGTTGGCCATTATTTTAATGTTAATAATGGTCTATTTGTTTTATATAAATATATATTTGATAAAAAATTTCTGAACATAATTAAAATAAAAATATTAAATATTTTAAAGTAACTTAGGGGGAAATTTATGCTAAGTGAGTATATATTAATATGTTATACTAAATTGTTGCTAACAACAATTTAGTATAACAGACTCATATAGTGATTAATGATATACTTTATAGGTAATACTATATCAATTATTTATAAAAGGGAATGATTAAATTTTCCGTATGTATTGTTAATAAAGATAAATAAAGAATAATAAAAAACACAGTAAATTCTGTGTTTTTTTATTAACATTATAATAGTACTTAAAAGTGAAATTATAGTAAATAACTATTATAACTTTCGAAAATAAATATATATAAAATTATAAATCTTGTAGTCTATCTTTAGATTTTAGATGGGCAATTAATTTGTCAGGATCATTCATAATAAGATCCTCAGGCATGTTGATTTTTTTAAATAATTCAATTCCTTTATTAAAATCACCTATTTTAGTATTAAAATGTGCATCAGACGTTAAAATTACTTTTGTACCATATTCTTTACAAAGAAGGGCAACTTTTTCACAATTAACATCACTTCCAACTCTTGATGACCCAGAAAGAGAACTATTATTTATTTCAATCATTATATTTTTTTCTTTTGCCTTTTTAACAATTGCGTCATAATCAAGTTCATAATTAGGATTTCCAAGATGACCTAATATCTCAACTTTTTCATATTTATCCATAACATTTAAAATTGCCATAGTATTTTCTTTTTTTGTTTTAGGTCTAAAAACTGGTTCATGGAATGATGTAATCATGTAGTCTAAATGTTTCATTCCATCTTCGGGTAAATCAATATTTCCATCTATATCTAAAATGTTTGCTTCACAACCTCTAAGAATAATTACATTATTAATAATTCTAGGAACAGTTTTTAAGTTTCCAAAATACCAATAATGAGGTGCGCCAGGCATTGAAGGTGCATGATCAGATGTACCTAATATTTTAATTCCCTTCTTAGCACAGTAATCTATATTTTCCATAAGAGTTGTATATGCATGTCCGCTTACTATTGTATGTGTATGCAAATCAGATAAGTAATTCATAAAAATCTCCTTTTGATATGTTATTTTAGAATTATGTAGCAATAATTTAATATTGCTTAGCACTTATTTATTAGTATATTTATTTTTGTGTTAAACTTCAACAAAATAAATGTTAATATCGTTAAAAATATGTTTAAATTCTGATTAATATGAGATGCTAATAATAAAGAAGAAAATAGATGATTTAGCAATTTAGTGCGATAAAGCGAAATTTCTATGTGATAAAATATTCAAAAAAATCATATATAATAGATAAATTATAAGAAGGTTTTATGAATAAATTTTAATAAAATAATAAAATAATTATAAAATTGTGAAAAATATCTAATGGAAAATGTAAAAAGAATCTAGTATAATATATTATGTTGTAAAATTCGACAAATATACTTGAAGATTATTGTAAATTTATACGAAGGAGGAAATTTTTATGAGTAATAAAAAAGGTAAATTAACTTTAGTAGCACTAATACTTATGATTTTTACATCAGTATTTGGATTTACTAATATTCCAAGAGCCTTTTTCCTTATGGGATATTCAGCTATTCCATGGTATATATTTGGAGCTATATGCTTCTTTATACCATATGCATTTATGATGGCTGAATTTGGTTCAGCATTTAAGGAAGAAAAGGGTGGAATTTATTCTTGGATGCAACATTCAGTAGGGAGAAAGTTTGCATTTATAGGAACATTTATGTGGTTTGCTTCATACATAGTTTGGATGGTAAGTGTATCATCTTCTATATGGGTTCCACTTTCTAATTTAATTTTTGGAGCAGATAAAACTGGAACTTGGTCATTATTTGGATTAAGCTCTTCACAAACTTTAGGTGTTTTAGGTGTAATTTTTGTTATATTAATCACTTTCTTATCATCAAAAGGTATGAATAGTATATCTAAAGTTGCATCTGTAGGTGGAATATTTGTAACTAGTGCAAATGTAATCTTAATAGTAGGTGCATTAATAGTATTTTTTGCTAATGGATTTAAAGCTGCACAACCAATAAATTTAGCACAATTTACAAATTCACCAAATCCAGCTTATGGATCAATTTTAGCAGTATTAGGATTCTTAGTTTTTGCTATCTTTGCTTATGGTGGCTTAGAAACTGTAGGTGGTCTTGTTGACCAAACTGAAAATGCTAATATTACATTCCCAAGAGGAATTAAAATTTCTGCAATTGTTATTGGTGTTGGATATTCTTTAGCTATTTTAATGGTTGGTTTATTTACTAACTGGCAAGCTGTGTTATCTTCACCAGATGTAAGTATGGCAAATGTAGCTTATGTAGTTATCAAGAATTTAGGAGTTCAATTAGGAGATGTTTTTGGACTTTCTGCATCAGCTGCTGAAATAATGGGAGTTTGGTTTGCAAGATATATTGGATTAGCAATGTTCTTAGCATTACTTGGAGCATTCTTTACATTAATCTACTCTCCATTAAAACAATTAATAGAAGGTACACCAAAAGAAATATGGCCAGAAAAATGGACTAAAATAAATGATAATGGTATGCCAGTTAATGCAATGTGGATTCAATGTATTGCTGTTGTTGCTATAATAATAGCAGCTGTTTTAACAGGTGGAAAATCATCTAAGCTTTTAGATTACTTAATATTAATGGGTAATGTTGCTATGACTATTCCAACAATGTTCTTAGCAGTTGCATTTATATACTTTAAGAAAAATGATAGTATAAATAAGCCTTTCATATTCTTTAATAGTAAGAAGGTTGCAACTATATGGGCAATAATCGTTACAGCTACTGTTGGTTTTGCTAATATATTTACTATTTTACAACCAGCAATTGAAAGTAAGGATTATATTTCTACAGGATTCCAATTAGCAGGTCCAATAGTATTTGGATTAATAGCATTTTTCTTAATTACTAGATATGAAAAGAAATATGGAAATAATGATATAGATTCGCAAGATAAAATTGCATAATTGATAAAAAAAGAGCAACCTTGAATTTAAGGTTGCTCTTTAAATTTATGTAATAATTATAGTCCTGTAACTTCAACATCTTCTAATAGGTGCTTGTACTTTAAAAATTCTGCGTATAAATTATCAATACGTTTTTCTAAAAGTTCTCTTTCAGAAATTTGAGCTACTTTTCTCAATTTAGATGTAAGCTTTTGAATTTCCTCATCAATTGACCACATTTCTTTCATAATTTCATAAGCATTACTTTTCATAAAATCACATCCTCTTATAAATAATATATAAATTTAATCTTAATTTATATATTAATATTATAACATAATCTAAATATAAATACAAAATTATATTAAATAAGTAAAAATATTGATAAATTAATAAAATTAGAAAAGATAAAAGTAAAAAATAAAAGTTACAAAGGTTTACAGAAAATTTATTGGTAATTATCTCTAAAAAATATTTCAAAAAAATGGAAATATGTTAAAATGTTAATATAATTAAAGTAAATAGTGCATATTTAGCAAAGACCCATTATATGATAATCATAGTAAAAGATATAATCAAAAATCGGGAGGAAATAAAATAATGAAAAATATACTATTTGTAGCATCTGAAAGTGTACCTTTTATAAAGACAGGGGGACTTGCAGATGTTGTAGGATCACTTCCTAAATCATTTCCAAAAGAAGAATTTGATGTAAGAGTTATAATACCAAATTATACATGTATTCCATGGCAATATAGAAGTGACTTTAAATATATAACACATTTTTATATGGATTTTGGACAAGTAAGTAGTAGAGAACATGTAGGAGTTATGACTACTCAATATGATGGAATAACATTTTATTTTATAGATAATCAACATTACTTTGGCGGGGATAAACCCTATGGAGATACTAAATTTGATATAGAAAAGTTTTGTTTCTTTAGTAAAGCAGCCTTATCAATTTTACCAAGTATAAACTTTAAACCAGACATAATACATTGCCATGATTGGCAAACAGGAGTATTACCAGTATATCTTCATACTATCTTTAAAGATAATCACTTCTATGATAACATACGTACTATTATGACAATTCATAATTTAAGATTCCAAGGAATTTGGGATGTTGAAACACTTAAGAAAATTACAGGATTCCCTGATTACGTATTTAGACCAACAGATATGGAATATAAAAAAGATGCCAATATGCTAAAAGGCGGAATGGTATATGCAAACTATATTACAACAGTAAGTAATAGTTATAAAGATGAAATACAAAGTGAATATTATGGAGAAGGACTAGATGGTGTTGTAAGAGATAAAAATGGAGGATTATTTGGAATATTAAATGGTATAGATTATAATGAATATAATCCTGAAACTGATAATGAGATATTTAATAGATATAATGCATATAGCTTTATTGGAAATAAGGCTAAAAATAAGCTAGAATTACAAAGAGAACTAGGTTTAGAGCAAAATGAAAATAAATTTATGATAGGCTTAATATCAAGATTAACAGATCAAAAGGGAATAGATTTAATTCAAAGAGTTATAGAAGAAGTTGTAGATGATTATACTCAGCTAGTTGTTATAGGAACTGGTGATGAGGGATATGAAAATATGTTTAGATATTATGAGTGGAAATTAAAAGGAAAAGTATCAGGAAATATATATTTTTCTAATAATAGAGCTCATAAAATATATGCAGCAGCAGATGCTATGCTTGTGCCATCAAGATTTGAACCATGTGGTTTAACTCAATTAATAGCATTAAGATATGGGACAGTTCCTATAGTAAGAGAAACAGGTGGATTAAAGGATACTGTAGAACCATATAATATATATTCAGACAGTGGAACAGGATTTTCTTTTGCAAATTATAATGCTCACGAGATGCTTAATACTATAAATTATGCAAAACATATATATTTTGACGAAAGAGCTAAATGGAATGGAATAGCATTTAGAGGAATGAATAAAGATTTTTCATGGAGAAATTCAGCAGAAGAATATTCTAAATTATATAGAAGATTAATGGGAGAGTAATTAAAACTTAATATAGAATTTAAGGCATTCTAAAGTTTAGAAGTATCTTTAGTGTTAATAAAATATATCTAACATTTTATTAAAGCTCCATTAAGTACCCTTAAATGTAAGTAATATTCTAATTATAGAATGTCTTAATATAAAATAAAGTCACAATATATTTATAGACTGTGACTTTATTTTATATTAAATTTCAATTAATTCATAATTTTGAGTTCCGATGCCAAGTTTCTCAGCATGTTCTAAACATACTTCCCAATTAGTGTCAGGGTGAGTGTTTTTAAAATGATCATTGTGAATATGAGGTTGTTTAGCTAAAAAACTTTCGTTGATTACTGTTTGCTTATTTGCCATATCAGCACAAGCTTTATCTAAAGCAACAGGATCAAAGGATGCAAACATACCTACGTTAGGAATAATAGCAGCATCATTTTCAGAGTGACAATCACAGTTAGGTGAAACGTCAATAACAAAACTAATATGAAAATGTGGCTTATCATGTATTACAGCATAAGAATATTCAGCTATCTTTTTATTTAGTATATCATTAGCTTCATAAGAAGTAGGTGCAATTGCATCAAAATTACATACACCTATACAACGTCCACATCCAACACATTTATTTTGATTTATATGAGATTTTCTGCTTTCATTAAATGAAATAGCAGAATGAGCACAGATTTTAGCGCAAGCACTACATCCCACACATTTATCAATATCAACTTCAGGTTTACCATTACTATGCATTTCCATTTTGCCAGCTCTAGATCCACACCCCATGCCGATATTCTTAAGAGCACCACCAAAACCAGTTGCTTCATGACCTTTAAAATGATTCATAGAAATGAAAATATCAGAATCCATAATAGCTCTTCCTATTTTTGCTTCTTTGACATATTCACCACAGCTTATAGTAACTAATGTTTCGTCAGTTCCCTTTAATCCATCAGCAATAATGACATGACAGCCAGTAGAAAATGGAGTATAACCGTTTTCGTAAGCTGCATCTAAGTGATCTAAAGCATTTTTTCTTCTTCCAACATAAAGTGTATTGCAATCAGTTAAAAATACTTTTCCACCATTTTCTTTAATTAAATCAACAATAACTTTAGAATAATTTGGACGAAGATAAGCTAAATTACCAGGTTCACCAAAGTGGATTTTTATTGCAGTAAATTTATCTTTAAAATTTAAAGATTCAATGCCAGCTTTTTTTACTAACCTTTCTAATTTATTTAATAGGTTCATATTTCCGTTTGTACGTAAATTAGTAAAATATACTTTAGATTTTTCCAAGATTAAAACCTCCTTAATTCTCTTTAAAAATTATACCACCTAAAATTGTAACATAATGAAATAAAATACAATATACATTTAAATAAATTATGAATATAAAAACTTAAGATTTGATGTATATATAAGTTAAAACATCAAATCTTAAAATTATTTTGAAGAGTTATTTTTTATAGAATTACTAGAATGACCTAATAAAAATCCAACACAACTGCTAATTAAATCCCTAAATTGGATTACTGTAGGACTTGTGCCAGATGGGATTAGGTTGAAGTTGTTACCTATAATTAAGCAAAGTAATGATATAATACATACAGTTAATGCAATTAGAATTTGTAAAGTTTTATTACAAATATATTCTTTAACTTTCTTATTATTAATTTTAAAAGGAAGTTCATCTGTAGAACATATTGAATCATCTGAATCATTAGAATGCTCAATATCATCATCATTTTTACTAAGAGGTACTACAATACCAGAATTTCTACTTTTTATAACTTCATTTTTTAAAAAGTTTTCACTAAGAAAATAGCCAAAAATTGCAGCAACGGATGTACGAATTATTACATTTATGGATATTGAATTAGAATTAGTTGGTTCAGGGGTAAACAAGTTAAAAATACATTGAATTAATAAAATAATCATAATTATAATAAGTGCTTTATCACTAATAGAAATTTCTTTCCAACACTTAATTAAAGCATTTAAAAGATTATTTTTTAATTTTTTCATAATAAGCAACCTCCTTGTTATAATATATTTTATTAAGTTAAGATAATCTATGTTACATAAAATTTATTTATTTATTTAAATAAAAAATAGGATAATGTAGAGTGTTGAAATATATGATATAAAATTATAAGATAATGATATAATAATTAGTAATAACAGGTAAGCTTAGGAGGTAAATATGAAGTTTGATGGTATAATATTTGATTTAGATGGGACTTTATGGGATTCTACAAAGGAAGTTGCTAAGACATGGAGTATGATAATATCTAAATATAATTTAACTAGAAAAGAAGTAACTGTAGAAGACTTAAAGCCTTGTATGGGAAAGTTATTAGATGAAATAGCTAAAATTTTACTTCCGGATTTAGACGAAGAAATTCAAATGAAAATTATAAAGGAATGCTGTGAATTCGAAAATGAATACTTAGGAGAGTTTGGAGCAACTTTATATAATAAATTAGAAGAAACATTAGAAAATCTATCTAAGAATTATAAATTATTTATAGTTAGTAACTGCCAAGATGGATATATTGAAAGCTTTTTTAATTCACATAAATTAGATAAGTATTTTACAGATTATGAATGTCCAGGAAGAACTGGTTTAGCTAAGGCAGAAAATATAAAATTAGTTGTTGAAAGAAACAATTTAAAAAATCCAGTTTATATAGGGGATACACAAGGTGATGCAAATGCAGCGAAGGCTGCAAATGTTCCATTTATATATGCAGAATATGGATTTGGAGACGTAGAAAGCTTTGAAGAAAAAATTGAATCTTTTGAAGATTTATTAAATATTATAAACTAAGGAGAAAAAAATATGATAACTAAAAAGCAACTTAAAGATGATATTATAACTTATGATATTATTAAGTATAAAGATGAAGATGGAAAGATGATTGAATATGTTGAGGTTACTTTAGTAGATAGAATTATTGATGTATATATGGATACTAGAGAAGTTAACATAGGAATCCTAGCAAATAAAATTTTAGAAGATAATTTATACGAAGAATAAGTTTATAAAATAGCTATTAGATATATAATATATTTAATAGCTATTTTTAATTTTAAGGAGTATTACTATATGGATAAATGTTTATTTTGTAAGAAGAGCTTAGAAAAAGAGTTTTATGAAAATAAGATAGGGAAATTTTGCAATGAAAATCATTACGATGAATATTTAAAAAGTTTAAGTAAGGAAGAATATATAGAATTGCAGCATTCAATGTGTGTTTGTAGTGATGATTAAGAAAAGGGGCTGTATCAAAATAACTTTTGATACTAGCCGAATAAGAAAGGGAGGATTCGAATTCGAATCCTCCCTTTT
>NZ_JAASHM010000013.1 GCF_019734195.1 Clostridium sp. K13
AGTGTATAAAATTTTGAACAATTAAAAAGGAGTTGTATTCAGACTGAATTTATTAATTCAATCTGATACAGCTCCTTCATTTTAATTATATTGAATTTTATATTTTTTTCATTCTAACATCTGCAATTAATGGATAATGATCAGATGGATATTTTCCATTTATATTATCTTTAATAATGTCAACATCAACTATTTCTAGCTCTTTACTAACAAAAATATAATCAATATGAAGACCCTTTTCTTTACCTTTAAATCTACTCATAGTTGATTTACTATACAATTCTTTCTTTACTTCTTGAACTGCTACAAATCTATCTGTACTATATTCTCCTGAGGCAAACTTCTTAATAACCTTGCTATCCGGAGTTGCATTAAAGTCTCCCATTATAATTACAGGTAATTTTTCTTCTTTACGGTTTTTTTCAACGATTTCTCCTAATTTCTTTAATCCAAAATCCCTAGCTTGTGGTAAAAGACAATCTAAATGTGTATTATATACTCTTACTTTTTCCCCATCCTTTGTCTCTACTACTGCTGTTGTACATATTCTAGGATATAAAGAATACCAAAGTTGACTTCCTACCTTATCTGGGCTCTTTGACAACCAAAATGTCTTATGTTTTAAGATATTATGATTCTCTTGAATAAACAAATTATTCCTCTCTGAAAAAAACTTTTTGCTTCTTGCACTACCTACAATACTATAATGTTTTATATTTGAAGTTATATCCTCATACATTTTATTTGTTACTTCTTGAACTCCTATAATATCACAATTATACTTTTCTATTATCTCATAAACTATGTGCTTTCTATTATCCCATCTATTTTTAAAATCTAAAATAAAATCACTTCTCAAATTAAAAGACATTACTCTCATAATCATTCTCCTCATATCAATTTTATATCAAATTTATTATACTCCTTTTCACTCCAATTAAAACTATTAACTTTTTATTAATTGCTTGTGAAATTATTTACATATTGTATAATAATATTATATCGGACTAGCTTTTGCTAGTTTTTACTTTAAATATTATAATAAACTTTACTTAAACAATGCAATTAATGGAGGATTTTATGAGAAAAAATTTAAACAAAAATACTATTATTTTATTGTCTATAGCTGCAATCTCCTTAATATCAAGTATTTTTATAGGAATGCAATTAGCTATTATTTTATTCTTGCTATTATTTCTATGCTACTTAATTGTAACAAAAAAACATTATATTAAGGTATTTAAGGGTACAAAGGCATATAAATTAGAAGATTATCAAACTGCATTAGAATGTTATAGAGATGCTGCTATGTCATCATGGGCTAATGCTCCAATAATAACTAACTATTTAATTTGTGAATTAAAATACGGTAAACCATCTTTAGCTCAAGAATACATAAATGAAAATTTAAAATCTAAGATAGTGAAACCTCTTGAATCAACAAATTTAGAAGTTACAAAAGCAATTGTTACTTGGAAAACTAGTTCTAAAGAAGAAGCAATAAATTCTTTAAAAAATTTGCTAGAAAATAATAAGAATACTTATATTTATGAAACACTAACCTCTTTATTATTGTGTTCTAATAGATTTGATGAAGCAAATGAATATATTACTGAGGCAATGGAATTTAATTCTGATAATAATATTATTAAATCTAACTATGCGGAAATATGCTATAAACTTAAAAAGTTTGATGAAGCAAAAAAATACTTTGAACCTTTAATAGATTTAAATGTTCGCTTTATTGAACCTTACTACTATACTGCATTAATAGAAAATAAAAATGGAAACTTTGAAAAATCAATTGACTTACTAAGAAAAGCTCAAGGTTTAAATGAGTCTTTAGTAAGTTTAATAAGTCAAAATGATGTTGAACAAGCTCTTAATTCTGTTATGGTAAAATCATTAAATTCTATATAACTAAAAAAATATGATGACTTTATAATAAGTTATCATATTTTTTTATATTAAAAGAGCTATAGAATAAGTCTATAGCTCTTAAGAAACATACTTTATAATTATCTTCTATTATTTTGTTGTTTCTTAGCTTTTCTACAAGAAGGACATCTTGTTGGTTCATTTTCAAATCCTTTTTCCTTGTAAAATTCTTGTTCTCCTTCTGTGAAAACAAACTCATTTCCACAATCTCTACATGTTAATGTTTTGTCTGACATTTAAAATTCCTCCATATTATGAAAGGTTTAAACAAAAATAACAACAAAATAATAAATTATTAGTTACCGTTTGTATACCTTCCGTGTCTTTACATTATAATAGTATAGACACTTTTAAAAATTATATACATAATTAATAATATTATTTATATTTTTCTGTTTCTACAGGTAATCCTTTTTTGCTTAACTTATTCTCTATAATTTCCTTAATTATAGAATAGAATATTGCAAATAAAGGAACTCCTACTACCATCCCTACAAATCCCATAAATTTAGCTGCAACTAATAATGAGAATAATATCCAAAATGCAGATATTCCAATTGAATCTCCAAGTATTTTAGGCCCAATTATATTTCCATCAATTTGTTGAATTACAATTATAATTATAACAAACCATAATGCTTGTATTGGAGATACAAATAATATAATTATTGCTGCTGGTATTCCACCAATAAATGGTCCAAAGAATGGAATAATATTAGTAACCCCAATTATTACTGAAATTAATAATATATATGGCATTTTAAATATACTTAATATTATAAATGTTAATACACCTATTATAAATGAATCTAAAATTTTACCCCCAATAAATCTACTAAATGTCATATTACTTTGAGTTGCTAATCTTAAAATAAATTTAGCTTTTTCTTCTGAACATAAGGCATATACAATTTTTTTACCTAATGCCATAAATTTTTCTTTATCTATTAATATATAAATAGACACTATTATTCCTATTATTATATTTAATATGCTAGATGTTGCCCCTACCACAAAATTTCCTATCACTGGTACTAAATTACTTAATATTGTTATAATATATGTAATTGCTTCCCCGAACTTATCAGTAATTAAATTAATATATTCTGGCTGTAAATTTAAATTATCAACTATATCATTAGTAAACTTTGTTACATCATTTACATATTCCGGTATGTTATTTACTAGTCCAATAATACTATCCATTAATTGAGGTAACACAAATTGTATAAATAAATATGTAATTATACTTGCAGTTATATACGTTAATAGTAATCCTATACCCCTTTTACCTGACTTTTTTAACTTATTAAAAGCTTCATGTGATAATATATAATCCTCATAAAATCTTAAAATAAAATTTAATAAATAAGCTAATGCTCCTCCTATAATAAATGGCTGTAATGTTCCCATAAAATCACTAATACTTGATTTTATTGTGCTCATCTGTGAAATTCCTAAATACAAAAGAATGCTTCCACAAATAACCAAAAATGCATATATTGCTATTGTTGCATATTTATTATTCCAATTTATTTTCATTTTTGTCCTCCATATTATAAAATAGTAATTTTATTTTAACATACTTTACATTAAAATTTTATTAATATTTTCTAAAGTTAATTATTTATTTAAATTAAATCCTAATAAAAAAAGTCAGCAATAAATATTACTGACTTTTCCATTTAAATTTATCCTAATTTATTTTTATGATAATTATATATATATATAGGTATACCTATTAACATTAATATGAATCCCCACATAACAGTTTCTGCACCAGAACCATATATAGTCCAAATAACATAGACGAATGCCAATAAAGGTAATATAGACTTTTTAATAAATATCTTAAGATTAAATTTATTTTCTTCTTTAAAAGCAAGCATCATTTCTGCTGCTATACTTAAAATAT
The DNA here is from genome assembly GCF_019734195.1 of Clostridium sp. K13. GTDB lineage: Bacteria > Bacillota > Clostridia > Clostridiales > Clostridiaceae > Clostridium. The sequence continues at coordinate 3,854 of NZ_JAASHM010000013.1, forward strand.
AAACTGGCAGATAAGAAAGTGTTGCTAGTATTGTTATAAATGTAAATGCATCAACCATTCCCTTTTGAAAATTCATTACTAATAATATATTAACTAATACTGATCCAAATATTAATGAATTTATTGGTGTTCCAGTCTTTTCATTTAGCTTTCCAAAAAACTTAGGAAATACACCATCAACTCCTGCTGCATACCCAACTCTAGCGGTAGATAAAAGCCATCCAATTACTGTTCCTAAAATACAAACAACAACAGCAATTGTTAATACCTTACCAACACCACTTCCTAGAGCATTAGTAAGTATATCGGTAAGAGGTGCTGAACTTTGCGCAAGTTCTGAATTACTCATAGCTCCCATACTACCTATACTTATTAATAAATATATTATTGCTGCTATTAAAAGTCCATAAATTGTACTCTTTCTTACATTCTTCTCTGGATCTTTTAGCTCTCCAGCTGCTACTGTTGCACTTTCAAGACCTATAAATGCCCAAAGTGTTGATGTTGCTGCTAATGGAATTGTACTAATTCCCTTTCCCTCCGGATACATTGGTAATATATTTGCTTTATCAAAATTTAAAAATGCAACTATTATAAATAATCCAAAGAACCCTATTTTGAATACAGTAACAAAAGATTGAATTTTCCCTGCTTTTTTTACTCCAGCAATATTTATAAATGTAAAAATCCATAAAATTGCACTTGAAAATATTATTGATACTAATGGATTATTTAATGCTGGAATCACTGCTGATGCATAACTAGTAATAGCAACTATTATAGCTGCATTTCCAATCCATGATCCATTCCAATAAAGCCATGCACTTAAAAATCCTGCAAAATCTCCAAAAGCTTCCTTAGTATATTGATAAGCGCCTCCTGTTGATGGATACTTTGTTCCAAGATTTGCAAATGATATAGCAATTAATATAGAACCAAGTGTTGTTAAAATCCATGCAATTATTGTAGCTCCTGGCCCTGAAACCTGTGCTAATGTTGATGGTAACATAAATACTCCAGAACCAATCATATTACCACAAACAAGCATTGTAGCCATAAAAAGACTAATTTCCTTTTTTAAACTCTTGTTTTCCATTTTTCCTCCTTTGTTTGGGGTAAAAAAATAAGCCCAAAGGCTAATCTTTGAGCTTGTACTTACTAATAAACAAACACAAAGATAGCTCTCCACAATTATTATTGTGACAGTTTTGCATATATTTTATACAAACCCAATATATAGATTTAAAGCATAGTCCATATACTTCGGCAATATTACCTTTCATATTAATTCATCGTGCTTATCTCCTTAATATTACTATTTAATATTGCAACCTCTATCTTTACCCTATTTCTAATTAAAATATAAAACTCAAAATACTTTTTTTCGACATTTTACTACACATGTAATTTTAACAACTTTTAAATAAATGTCAACCTGCTTTATATCTATATATGTAACTACAATTTTATAAAATCATATTATATATACTAGGTGTAAAACACCCAAAATTCAAATGATAAAGGAGATTATAAGATGTACTCTTTTAAAAACACCACCCCAACAAACGGATTTGATTCCAATAATTTTAACAACTGTAGACAAAATAATTATGCTTGGTCAATAGCTCAATTAGGAGAATATATTTATATTGGTACTGGTAGAAATATAGTTTATAATATTATAAATAATATTTCCCCTGACAGTATTACTCCACTCTCAACCACTCCAACCGTAGCTAATAATTCACCTGAAATTTGGCGATATAAACAAAATGATTCTATTTCCTGGGAAAAAGTTTACACTGTTCCAAAATATCTTCAAGTATCCGGTATTAGATTCATAGTTTCCCATAAACCCTTTAATGGAAATAAATATCTTTATGCCTCTAGTTATGGTGGAAATTTAAAAATATTCAAATCTACCAACGGAGTAAACTGGTTTCCTATTTCAGATATAGTTCTTAAAGGGACTTCATCTAGAGCAATGATAAGCCATAAGGGTAAATTATACATTGCTACTATTGATGAAATGAATCCTACTAATACACCTTCTTTATATAGTAGTGTAGATCCGGAAATATATCCTTGGGAAGATGTTATAGACTCTAGTAATCCATTATATGATAAATCAAAAAATCCTAATGGTTCTATAAGTGAAATGATAGTTTTTAATGATAAAATTTACGTTTCTACTAATAATCCTAATGGTGTTCAAGTTTGGAGAACAAATGATTCTACACCAAAATTAAATGACTGGACATTAATTGTTGATAATGGATTTGGAGATGCAGCAAATCAATATACTCTAAGTATGGGAATTTATAAGAATTATCTATATGTAAGCGGTACTAAAAGCCTTCCACTTTCTTGGCTTTCTCCAATAGGATGCGATATAATAAGAATTTCAACTAACGATAATTGGCAATTAGTTGTAGGCAGTAGACCAATAATCCCTTCTACTCCATCAAAAGGAGTAAGAACTAATAGTTTATCTAAATTAAACTCTGGATTTAACAATCCATTTAACGTATATGCATGGCAAATTAAAGAATATCATGGTAAATTGCTTGTTAGTACTTTTGACGCTTCAACTAATATGGAACTTATCTTAGAAACTTTAACTACAAATAGAGTGGAGCTTGAAAATAAAATTGGTATAGATACAACTAATTCTCTTATAAAATTATATCAATCTATAGTTTCACAATTAAATAATATTAGATATCCTTTTGGGTTTGATATCTATGAATCTGTTGATGGTATTAACTTCACACCTGTATTCCTAAATGGCTTTGCTAATAGATACAATTATGGTGGAAGAACCCTATTTGTAGATTCCTCTGATAATCTTTACATTGGAACAGCTAATCCATTTCAAGGTTGTGAAGTCTGGAAAGCTAAATTTAAATCTAATAACTCTTGCTGTTATTCAAACCAAAAAAATTATAGATGTCTAGTATCAATAAAAAAAGAAATTAATGATAGCTTTGAATTACTAGATAAGTATATTCCAACACTTTTAGATCTTATTTCTAAATAAAATTATAATATTTTTTAAAATTAAAAATCACCTAATAAGCTTCTTACACTTATTAGGTGATTTCTTCTCTTTAATACTATTTTTTAAACCTAGTAGCATATCCACATTTTTGACATAAACTTTCTACTGCTACTCTTCTTGAAAAACCATTATATATATTGGTGGCTCTTTCTCCATTTAATATATCTTCTAATGTCTTTTCAAAAACATTTCCCAATTCTAGATTTCCGTCACTATCTAAACAACAAGGTACAACTGTACCATCTGCTAAAATTCCTATTTGATTTCTAAGCCCATGACAAAAAACATTTTCTCCTAAAGTATCAATTTTTATATCTGGCCATTGAAACTTTTCTGCCATATTTAAATATACCTTATCTTTTAATTTAATTTTATTAGACTCCTGAAGCTTTTCTGACAATGAAAATTCAAGTCCTAAATTTTCTTCAATGATTTTTAAAATCTCTTTATTTAAATTATTCTCGCCTCTCAAATCTTCACTATCCATATTCCATAATCTTATAGCACAAATTATATTACTATTTTCTCTTGCCTTAATTATGAAATCAGTAACATTATTTAAGTATTCTTCTAGTTCTACGGTTTTTTTATTAGCTTCAAAGCTATGAAGTGATATATTTACTTGCCTAACAGCATTTGAATTTATAATTTTATCTCCAACCTTATTTAACAAAGTTCCATTAGTTGTTAAATTAACATGAAGACCTTTTTCTTTACTTTCTTTTAAAAAATATTCTATATTTTCATGTAATAAAGGCTCTCCCATTAAATGAAAATATATATGGTCTGTAAAAGGCTTTACTTGCTCAAGTATATAAGTAAATTCTTCTTTATTCATAAATTTATATTTTCTTTTAGTCTTTGGACAAAAGTTACAACTCAAATTACAAACATTTGTAATTTCTATATAAACCTTTTTAAACTTTCTCATTTGTTATCTTCTCCTTATATAAAAACATAGGAGGCTTCTCCTATGTTTTAATTACTTATCTAATCTTTTAAATGATATATACTCATACTTTTTACCAGTAATAAGTTTAATTAAATCTAACTGAATTAGATTATTATATCTTCCATTTCTCATCTCATCAATTATTTCTTGTGTTTTCTCCTTAGGATTACTTATTAAAATATCCTTTACTCCTTTAGGAAATTCTACAAACTTTCTTATTACATTCTTTTCATTATCTAGAACTATAATAGCTGGTACTTTCAACTCTCCACATAAATTGTTTAATAATTCTTCATTATCTTTTTTCAATAAAAATCTTACTTTAATATTATCATTAAACTGGGAAAGTTTTATTAAAAATGGTAATATTGTTGCTGAATCCTTACACATAGTTGAAGTTATAACTAATATTCTAACAGGTTTATTTAAAGTTATTATATCTCTTAGTCCCTCTTCTAAAATTTGGCCTTGGTCATATAACTCATTGATAAATACCATTTCCTCTTCATTAGCGTTACTTAAATATTCCTCATAATCCATTAGATCAACATCTGTTAACATACTTTCTCCCCTAAATAAATATATCTTTTTTCTAAAATAAACTAGTTATTTTTTGTTTTTTATATACCAATTAATATTATCATATTTATTTAATTATTTCTACTAACCTTAATATTTCAAACCAAATACTTGTAATAATATTCCTATATTGATATAATTAAAAATAATTTTTATATAATTTAGGAGGTATATTATGTCTGTTAAAATGTTACATACTTGTATTAGAGTTATGGATTTAGAAAAATCATTAGAATTCTATAAAAATGCTTTAGGCTTAATGGAAACTAAAAGAAAGGATTTCCCTGAACATAAATTTACCTTAGTTTATTTATCAGATAAAGATGGTGGTTATGAATTAGAATTAACTTATAACTATAACCCTGAAAAACCTTATGAGCTTGGAAATGGCTTTAGTCATATAGCTATAGGACATCCTGAAATTGAATCTTTAAGAGAAAAACATATATCTCTTGGTTACGAAGTAACTGATTTAAAAGGTCTTCCTGGAGAAGCCCCACATTATTACTTTGTTACAGATCCAGATGGATACAAAGTTGAAATAATTAGATCATAGTTTAACTAAACTGAGAACTACAGTGAGAACGAAAAATGGAATATTACTTTTCCGGGAAGCGGTGAAATTTTCACTTTGAATTTATATAATTGATTCCATAAAATTATTAAATTCTACAGCTTAATTTCAATGCTTCTCTCCAAATTAATATTTCATTTTTTCTCTTCACTGTTTTTCTTAGTTTCCCGACTTATAGTTAACGACTCCTGCTACAAATTTGTATTACAAGTCGTTAACTTTAGGGGGATTCTGCTTAAATTGTAGACTTAAGCTTTAGTTCGCAGTTTATTTCGTTAGTTACCTATTCTTTTTCTTAATCTTTTTAATTCCTCAATTGAAGGATAAGGTCTAGGATGTTTCAAAGCCTTATTTATATTTTCTAGGGCTTCTTTTTTCTTACCGCTTCTATATTCAGCATCTATTAAATAATATAAATATTGTGGTGTTTCTCTTGTCCTATCAATTAAATTTCTATAGTATTCTTCTACTTTTTCAAAATATTGTCTGTCATATTTGAATGTTTTTTCTAAGTTTTCTCCTCTAAAAGAATATATTTGAACTTTATACGCTTCTCCAGTTTCATGACTCCACAGTGCAATATCAGATGTTCCACTTCTTCTATCTTCAAATTCTATTATCTCAACTTTGGAGTAATTTATTTTATCACCCTTTAATAGCTTATTAAATTTATTCTCCTTAAATTCTAATATATCTAAAACAGACCATATTGAACCTATTCTCCATCCAATAATAATATTATTATTAGATTTTGGCTTTAACTTTGCAATTATTAAATCAGATATATCATATCCTTCACCTATAATTGTATCTAAATGAATTATTTTATCTTGACTCTCTCTAAATATAGACAAATATTGAGTACCATTAGATTTATATCCACAAAGTATTTCATCATTTCCATCTCCGTCAATATCTCTATTAATTAATCCATTACTACCCCCAAACTTATTTAAGTTAATAAAAGTTGAGTCTTTAGGAAGTTGACTTAAAATCTTTTCTTTAAGATTATTTGTTCTAGTACTAATAGAAATATTTTCACCTTTATTAGTAATATATTTATTTAATACTTTTATTTCATTATCCTTTAAAGAAATTACACTATCAACCTCGCCTAAAATATTATTATCATTAATTCCTTTTATTGTTTGATAAACTAATAAATTGATTAATTTATCTTCTAAATTAACTATTAAGTCTATCTTATTAATATATGAAACAATAGGATCATCATTAGTTATTATTTTCCCATCCATATTATAAATTTCATTTAAATACTTTTTTTCAATATTTTCTATATTTAAAATGTATCTTCTTTCAGCTGCTAAACAATTAACTTCTATTGTATATTTATCTAAATACTTTGAAATACATTTGTATTTTTCAGAAAAAACTTCACTATTAAACCCCTCTAATAACTCACCATTATCATATCTATATACGCTAGCAATTGCATATCCACTTGAACCTCCTGTTTCTCCATAAATATATATGTCATCTTTTTTATCATTAGAAAACTTTCCAGTGAAAAGCTTAAGGTTATATCCATTAATATTTAGTGGATACTCCTCTAAATTATTTTCTTCATCTTTTATAGTAATACTTGTATTTTCAATATAATTACTATCTTCATGTATATAGTCCCCTTTTAAAATTACAGTTTCTTCTTTATCTCTTCCATAAATATTTGCACTTTTTATATCAATAATAACTTCTTTTTTCATAATTACTCCATTATAAATTGCTAATACTATATAATATTCTTTAATTCTATAAAGTGTAAATATTTATTAAATTTATACACATCTTCACATTTACTTACAATTTCTAATATTTATAATTAACATTTCTTCTATTTAAAACATTTTTAGTAAAAATACTACATTTTTTATAAAATTATTAGTATAATTATTTAAAGAACATAAAATTTAATCTACCACACTTAATTTGGGGGAATAATGGAATATTTTTTAAATAAATTACAAGATAAAATTTTAATCACAGATTATTCAGGTAATATCTTATTTTGCAATAAAATTTTATTAAAACAACTTAAATATCAATTAAATGAACTTGATAATATAGAGAACTTAATTGTTAATTCTAAAATAAGTTTTAATGATATGTCTCTTAATTGTACAGAAGAATATATTGTAGATATTTTAACAAAATTTAATTCTACAATATCATTTAAAATAAACTTATCTTTAAATATATTTAAAAATTGTGACAGTATATTTATTATATTTACAGATATTGATTGCGATTGCTTATTATCAGAAAACTTAGAAGAAAGCTTTAAACTTTGTATAAATACTCAAAAAGAACTTTCTTTTCTTTTGAAAACAGCTACTGATATTACTTCTATTATGTCCATTGATGGATCATTTATAAAAGTTAATGATGGATGGCATAATATTTTAGGATATACATTAAAGGAATTACTAACTAAAAACTGGTATGATATTATTTATGAACATGATCGTGCTATAATTAAATTTTTAATTAATGAAAATATGCTTTCTGAAACAATCTTAGAAGCATGTACAAGAGTTAAAGATAAAAATCATAATATAAAATGGATTCATTGGAGCTTTTCCTATATTCGCGAAGAAAATATCATTATAACAACAGGCAGGGATATAACTGATGAAAAAAACTTAGAGTTAGAAAAAAAACTTATGGAAGATGCTCTTCAAGTAGAAAGTTTAAAAAATGAATTTTTCGCTAATATATCTCATGAGTTTAAAACTCCATTGAATATAATTCTAGCTAGCTTACAAGTTATAGCTCAAAATATTGATAATGAAAATATACTTATATCTGATAACTTTAATTTTAATAAATATACTTCTTCTATTAAACAGAACTCCTATAGATTACTTCGCTTAGCTAATAATCTTATAGATATTACTAAAATAGATACAGGATATTATGAAATTCATCAAAAGAATTGTAATATAATTTCTATAATAGAGGATGTAACTCTTTCTGTTGCTCAGTATATTAATGATAAAAATATAGAATTATTATTTGATACTTCAACTGAAGAGCTTATTCTTGCATGTGATCCAGATAAAATTGAGAGAATAATGCTAAATCTTTTATCAAATGCCGTTAAATATACTGGTTCTAATGGATATATTTATGTAAATATAGATACTACTGAAGATTATGTTATAATTTCAGTTAAAGATACAGGTATTGGAATATCACGTGAAAATCAAGCTATAATATTCGAACGATTTATGCAAGTAGATGATACTTTAACAAGGAAATGTGAAGGCAGTGGAATAGGACTTTCTCTAGTTAAATCTTTAGTAGAAATGCACGGAGGCAAAATAGCTGTTTATAGCATTGAGGGAATTGGTTCTGAATTTACCTTTACTTTGCCAAAAATAACTCTACCAAACTCTACTGTCATATATAACTTAGATGATACTAGTCATTCAAAAGTTGAAAAATGTAATATTGAATTTTCTGATATTTATACAATATAAAACTAAAGATAGAATAAGTTTATTAGCTTATTCTACCTTTAGTTTTGCTTTAGCATCATTAACTTCCTTTGCTAGTCTCTCTCTCGCTTTATTACTATCTTGCTCTATTGTTAATAAATATGACTTTATTTCATCTGCACTTTTTAATTTTATTTTATCAATCTTATCATCTAACTCCACACTTACTTTATTTACAGATATAATTGTTTCATCTACTAAATTTATAATATTATCATTTAAACTTTTAATCTCTTGATCTGTTGTTTTTACTCCTTCTTCCAAGGCATTTTTTAAAGTAAGTAATTTATTATTAAGTTCTCTATAAGCTTCTTTTAAATTATCAAGATAATCATTTGAAGTAACATTAGCATTATCTAAAGCATATTTATTGTCTATATCTAGATTACTTAGATATTCATTATACTTATTATCTAAATAGGTTACATATTCCTTTCTTGATAAATTAGTATTTAAGCTTTTTTCTTCATTTTCACTACTCTTCTTATTAGAACAAGCAATCATAGAAATTAATATAATAATAACTCCAAATAAAAAAATTATTTTTCTTTTCTTCATTTTATCCTCCATCTTTTATTGAATATATTTTCTTTATTATATTAACCATTATTTATTCTATTAATTAAAAAGAATAAAAAAATAACAGAATATAAAATATATTCTGTTATTTTCATCTATATATTATTCTAATATCCTTTAAATCCAGCAATTGCTCTAACTAGACTTGCTTCCCCTTCAATTTTTAATGGCTGTGCAAATAGTTGTAGTTCTTCAGTATATAATAGTTTCTTTAAATTTTTTAAATTTTCTAGAATAAATATATCATTATCAAATAACTTTTTATGAATTTTATATTCATCATTATCAGGTGATGGCATATCTACTCCAAGCATTTTAATTTTCTTTTTAATTAAAAGTTCTGCTAATTCTTCACTAACAACAGGATGATTAGTATAATATTCATTTTTTCCATAAAAATTATCCCATCCTGTAAATAATAATACTATATCATTTTCTTTTATATCTCTATAGTACTCATCTTTTATTCCTATTACTTTTTCTCCACGTACATCTAATAATACAGCATTACCTATAAATCTATCTATTGGATATTCAGAAATAAATTTTTTATCCTCATACATATGTAAAGGTGCATCTATATGAGTACCTGCATGCATAGAAGTTAAAAATGAATATATATTATATCCATCTCTTCCATAATCCTTTTCTTTATTAGATTTTAGCTCTATATCTCCTGGATAAACAGGCATCTCACTTTTTAAATCATAAGATAAGTCAACATACTTCATTTTCCCACTTTCTCCCCTTTGTTTAATTCTTTAATAAATTTCCCACCCCTTGTTTGTTTATTTTATCATATTTTACATATAATTACAATGAACTATTTTTTAAATTTTTAACATTTTTTCCAATTTTCATACATAAAACTCACAAAAAAAATTTCTACCTATCTTATAATTATTTTTTATCTTTTACCAGTACTTCCAAAGCCACCACGATCAGTATTATTAAAGAATTCGACTTCTTCAAATTCAATCTCTGGCATTACTTCCATAATTCTAAATTGCCCTATTTTATCACCTTTTCTTATCCATGTTCCATTTTCATCCTTAGCCTGCAAACAATATACAGGCATATGCCATTGATCATTATCACCTATGTACGTATCATCCACAACCCCTACGCTATTTGTTTGGATTATTCCCCACGTTTTAAATGTTGAACTTCTAGGTGCTAAATGACCTTCCCATCCTTGTGGTAATTCTAATGCAAATCCTAATGGAATCATTGCTCTATCATTTAAAGCTATAAATATATCCTTATTAGCATATACATCAATCCAATTTCCCTTACTAATTCTTTTTAACCTAATTGCATCATCAAAATATTTTATTTTCATTTTCATAATTTAAAACCTCATTTCTTTTGTTTAAAATAATTTTATCATATTTCCATTGTATTTTTATTAAAACTTATGTAGATTATTTATTTTTCACATTTTATAGTCAGAGTATTTAATTTAATACTCTGACTACAACTCTATTATTAAATTACTTTGAATGCTTTTTTATTCTATTAATTACAATAATACTTTCTTCTTTTAAATCTTTACTAATAGTCACTTCATTCCATTGAATATATGTTGGTTTTTCAAAATATTTTCTATTTACTATTTCTATAACTCTGTAACTTCCCTCTGATAAACTATCAAATACTACAATTCCATTTATATCAGTTAATTTTGAGCTTACTAATTTGGGTGATAATCCATTTAATGCATAAAGATTTATTTTTGCTTCTGATATCGGGGTTCCCTTTCTATCTCCAAGTCTTACCCCTACTGTAATTTTTCCTTTTACACGTTGACTCTTATTAGATAAATACTCATCATTTTCTTTTTTTCTATTCCTTAACTCCGCTTTATTATTCATATCTAAATTATCATCTGGGAGTTTTTTATTAATATAATTTTTAGCATCATTATCATCTAACAATGTTGCTCCTTGTATTTCAATACTAAATCCATTATTTAAGTTGTATTTATTAATTTCTTCTTTTTTAATAGTTCTTCCATCTATTTTTTCTTCCTTTACTTCCTCTGATTTTACATCAACTATAGGAATATTCTCTTTTGACAATGCTCCATTTCCTACTATTGTATCATTATCAATTGATTTATATTCTGCATCTAAATCATTGTTAAAATCATCATCTATTCTGATACGCATAAAAACCTCCTAAAAGCATATATTTACATAATACGCAATTGGAAGTTTTTTTGTGATAAAAATATTTATTTTTAAATCATTTCTTTTATAATTTCAAATTTTTCTGGCTTACTAAAATAATATCCCTGTGCCACATCACACTTCATTTTATCTAAATAGCCTAACTGTTCTTTAGTTTCTACTCCTTCAGCTACTACCTTTAAGTTTAAGCTATGTGAAAGCTTTATTATACTTTCTGCAATATACTCACTTTTTTCATCTACACCAATTCCATCTACAAAACTTTTATCTATTTTTAATACATCTATAGGTAATCTTTTCAAATAACTTAAAGAAGAATATCCTGTTCCAAAGTCATCAAGTGCTATAGATACTCCAAGTCTTTTAAGTCCTAATAATAACTCAATATTCTTTACAACCGATTGCATTATAACACCTTCTGTTATTTCAAATTCTATAAACTCTGGTGGTACATTATACTTTTCTAGCATTTCTGAAACAAAGTCAATAAATCCTTCTTCTCTTAATTGTATATCTGATATATTAATTGCTATATGAAAGTTTGATGTAGTAATAGAGCATAGTTCTCTACATTTTTTAAAGCTTTCTTCTATGATATATTTTCCTAAATCTATTATTAATCCACTACTTTCAGCTATTGGTATAAATTCTACTGGCGATATAAATCCTAATTCAGCATTTACCCATCTAACTAAAGCTTCAAATCCATTTACCTTTTCACCTTTAATTGATATTTTAGGTTGAAATACCATAAAAATTTCTTTATTTTCTATTGCTGTTCTTAATGCTTTTTCTATTTCATATTGCCTCTTTAATATATTTAAAATGTCTATATCAAAAAATTTGTATCTATTTTTCCCTTCCTCTTTGGCCTTATGCATTGCCATATCTGCAGTCTTTAATAAAACATCTAAATTCTCAGAATCTTTAGGATATATACTAATACCAATGCTAATTGAACAGTATATTTTTTTATTGCTAATATTAAAAGGTTTTCTAACCTTTAATAATAACTCATCTAAAAATTCCTTTACTTCTATTTCATTTATAACATTTGAAAAAGCAATAACAAATTCATCTCCACCAAACCTTGCAAATGTATGCCTAGCATCAATAATATTCTCAACTCTTTCACAAAGTTTTAATAATATTTCATCACCAATCTCATGACCATATGTATCATTTATATTTTTAAAGTTATCAATATCAAAAAAAATAATTCCTAACTGACTTTTTCTATTTGAGTTATCATTAATTAACTCCTGAAACTTTTCCGTAAACATTTTTCTATTAGGTATTCCAGTAACCTCATCATAGTAATTCATAAAATGAATTTCTCTATCGGTATCTTTTTCACTAGTAATATCAGTTATTATTCCTGATAAACTATATATACCCTCATCTATAGCTCCCTTACCTTTGTACTCCACATCTATTATTTCTCCATCTTTACCTTTAATTGAATATCTAATATTAGCAGTAATACATAACTTATTTAAACAAATACTTTCAAAATAAGATTTAACTCTTTTTAAATCACTTTCAACAATATATTCATACCATTGTTCTAAAGTAATTTTATCTTTTTCTAACCCTAATAATATCTTTATTTTATTTGAAATATATACTATTTTACTTTTATCATCCCAACGCCAAATAGCTCCATTTATTGCTTCCACAGATAAAGCATACCCTTGCTTATACTGATTATAATCACTATTAATTTCTTTTATTTTATTCCTGTATTTTTGTATAAATAATAATAAAATACAAATTACAGTAATCATTATACTTTCTGATAATTTAATTCTATTATTATAGCTAAATCCAAATGCTATTATTACTATAAATATTGCAAAAATTTTGCTTACACTATAGAACCTACTATCGTATGATCCTCTAAAAACCATTTTTTCCTCCAAAATTTTATTTTCATACTGTAATTGTATCATAAATATGAAAATTTATACATAAAATCACTTTAAATATTCTAATTTTATATATTTTTTTACAAAAAAATCACTATACAGACAAAAATCTTTTGTCTGTATAGTGATTATATATTTCTTAACTTTATTTTTTTATAAATTTATTTACTTGTACAAAAATAATATTTAACATAACCCCTACTATTGCTGCTAAACTTAATCCTGATATACTAACACTTTCTGTTATATTAATTGAAATCGCTTTGCTTAAAAAGTTTCCTGATAAGCCTACAAATAATATAGCAACCATAGTTATAATATTAAAGAAATTAAATTCTACTTTTTCTCTTTTAATTGTTTTAACTCCAACAATTGCAATCATTGAGAATAATATTAAACTAATTCCTCCCATTACTGGTTGTGGTATTGTTCTTATAACAGCACCAAACTTAGAAATAAAACTAAGTAAAATTGCAAATACCGCAGTAATTCTTAATATTGCAGGATTATAATTTTTTGTTATTGCAAGTACCCCTGTGTTTTCACCATATGTAGTATTTGCAGGTCCACCTATAAATCCAGCTGCTAATGTAGCTACACCATCTCCTAATAATGTTCTATTTAAACCTGGATCTTCTATAAAGTTTTGTCCAACAACTTCTCCATTAGTAGTTATATCTCCAACATGTTCCATAAATACAGCTAATACTACTGGTGCTATAATTGCTATTGCCCCCATATCAAATTTAGGTAATGTAAAATGTGGTATTGCTACTAAACTTGCACTTTGAATTTCTGCCGTAGATACTTGTCCCATTAATAAACTTATTGTATATCCAATAGCTACTGCTATTAATATTGAAACTTGTGATAAAAATCCATTACTAAATCTTTTTATTAATAATGCTATACTTAATGTTATTGCTGCTATTACTACACCTATTAAAGCGCTTTTTTCACCTGCTAATAAATTTGGTATACCTGTCATATCCAATGCAGTTGGTATTAAATTAACACCTATTACTATAATCATAGGTCCTACAACCTGAGCTGGTAATATTTTTTTATATTGCTTAATCCTACTTTTTTTATTAAAAGAGATACTAAAACATAGATTGCTCCAACTACTACAATTCCACCTTGCGCATATCTTAAATCACCATACTTCTGTGATACTGCTACAATTACTGGAATAAATGCAAATGATGAACCTAAAAATACTGGAACTTTTCCTTTAGTGCATAAATGGAAAATTAAAGTTCCTACTCCCGCTGAAAATAATGCAACTGATGGATCTAACCCTGTAAGAATTGGAACTAATACCGTTGCTCCAAACATAGCAATTAAATGTTGCAGTGCAAGGACTACTTTTAAAAAAGTATCCTTAATACTTTTTTCCGACTCTCTTTTTGATGAAATACTTCCTGTAAACTGTGTCATAAAACCAACTCCTTATTTATTTTTTAAGGAGAAACTCTAACTTTCTCCCTTTTCAGCCTCTCTGAACTGATATTAAAGGCAAATAAAAAAACTTCTTACTTTCGGTAAGAAGTTATAGTTATCCTGTAAATATTAATATACTACAAACCTTAAACTTACCGAACTCTCTGTTTCGACTTAAAGCTTTTTTTGTTATTATATACTCTTTACAAAAAAATATCAAGAAATATATTCTAGAATTTATGTTTATACTATAAATATATTATACACAAGATTAGGTTTATAAAATATATTTATAGAAAAGAGTGATTAGATATGAAAAAAATTTTATCAAATTTATTTATTTTTACACTTTTAGCTTTATTAGCATGTCCTCAATTAAGTGCTTATAGTGAAGATGATGATAATAGAGAAAGTTGTAAGAAGGTTGTTTATTTAACCTTTGATGATGCCCCTGGAGGTGAAGTAACAAAAAAAACATTAGATATTTTAAAAGAAGAAAATGTTCCTGCTACATTTTTCATTATTGGTAATCAAGTGAAAGGGCAAGAAGATATAATTTTAAGAATGAAAAATGAAGGTCATAGCATAGGCCTACATAGCTTTACTCATGAAAGATCTAAACTTTATGGATGTAGTTCAGATTTTATTAGTGAAATGAAACAAGTGCAAAAAGCACTTTATGATGTTACAGGTGAAAATTACTATATATTAAGATTCCCATTTGGAACAAATAATAGTACATATAGACTTACTAATGAAATGGTAAATTCAGTTCATTCAAATAACTTTAAAATTTATGATTGGACTCAAGATACTTTAGATGGAGCTAACCCTAATTCCTCTCCTGATACTATACTAAACAGGGCAATATCAACTAAAGATACAGTTGTTGTATTAATGCACAATGCTCCTGCAAATAAAAATACTTCACAAGCTATAAAAGGAATTATTAAATATTACAAAAGTCAAGGATATACTTTTGAAAAAATAACAGTGGATACTCCTGAAATATACCACGTTTTAAAAAAATAATTGAAATGTATTGCGAAGGAAAATAAAAGTTAAGGGCCTAGAGGCCAGTTAAATTGGTTAATATAGCTTACGCTCATTAACCATAGGTAAGAGTTTGCTAACGCAAAGGTTAAAGAGTTAAGGATAAAATTACTTCGTAAGAAGTTTCTTCCTTAACTAACCCCAAGACTCTTCCCATTGACGTAGTCAATTTTTAATCTTTTTGAACTAGCGAAGTGCTATTCAAAAAACTTAACTGGCCGAAGGCCCTTAACTAAATAAACTGCTTCGCAATTTATTAATATTATACTTCTTTCTGTAAAAGTGTTCTTTTAAGTGGTTTTAAAACCATAAAGTAGAATAAGATAACCAATAATACTCCCTTAATCATACTACTTCCACTTATGCTCCACCATACTCCATTAATTCCTAATAATTCGGGTTTGAATAATAACATTGCAACTGGTACTCTTAATCCAGTAAAGATAATTCCTACTATTGATGGAGTTATTGTTTTACCTACTCCATAAAATGCTCCTGATGTAGTTATTTCTAAACACATAAACAATTGTGAATATCCTAATATTCTTAAATAATCTATTCCTTGCAAAATAGCTTCTTTTTCATTTATGAAAATCGAAAATATTGGACCTCCAGCAAATACTAAAAGTATAGTTGTAAATACCCCTAAAATACATGAAATAATAATAGTACTAATATATCCTTTTATAACTCTATCATTTCTTTTTGCTCCATAATTTTGTCCCACAAATGCTGTTAGTGCACTAGCAAATCCACCTGCTGTCATCCATGATATAGACTCTATTTGAGATCCAACCTTTTGAACTGCAATTGATACTGGTCCTGCACTTGCCACAATTCTTCCTATAAGCATTGAGAAGAATGTAAATAAGCAATTTTGAATTGCTGTAGGTCCCCCTAGAATACAAATCTTTTTTATGTACTTTAATTTTATAAATTTCTTATTACTAAAACTAAAATTATATCCATTTTTTATAAATGTATATATAAATATTATAGTAACTAATAATTGTGAAAGTACTGTTGCTAATGCAGCACCTACAACACCTAAAGGTTTTATCCCACCAATCCCAAAAATTAATATTGGATCTAATATTATATTCATAATAAGTCCAACTGTATTAACTACAAAAGGTGTTTTACTATTTCCTGATGCAGTAAATATACCAGTAAACTGTGGATTTAAAAATGCACAAATCATTCCTATAGATATTATTATTAAATAATTAATAGACATTTTTATTATTACAGGATCTCCAAGATTAAAGAATCCTATAAGTTCATCTTTTAAAATTATTAATATAATTCCATAGACTATTGACATTAAAATACATAAAGCAATACTGCTATATACATAACAATTTCTTTCTTTATCATCATTTTTTCCAATAGCCTGTGATACTCCAACTTCTGCCCCTGTCTTAGTTATCAAAACCATTGAATTTCCGAACCATGCAAAAAATCCCGCTGTTCCTACTGCTGCAACAGCTGCACTTCCAGCTCTTCCTATCCAGATCATATCTACCAAACTGTAAGCCATTTGAATAAATGATGTACCTAAAATAGGTAATGATAAAGTTAACAACGTTTTTACTATATTATCTGATACTAAATCTACCCTTTTTTTCATAATTTAATTCCTTTCTTATTTTTTGCAATAAAATAGAAGTAATAAATAATTTATCACTTCTGATTTATAACTCTAATTAAATATTATTATAGCTAGTTATTTTTATTATATATTCCATAATTAATAATATATCTAATTATTATTTAAAACATTCTATATTTAATTATCTTTAGTAGTTTCTTTATTTTTTTTATCATTTATTAAAGTTGCAACTAATGCAGTTGATGCAGCTAATACAACTGCTAACTTTCCCATTTTTTTAATCTTCATTATCTTACCTCAACTTACTTATAATAATATAATTTAGTATAATTATACATTAATACAGCAAATTAGTAAATTACTTAAATTGATTTAAATCAACATTATATTCGTAACCAGCCTTAGCCAATTTTTCTTCAATCACGCTTCTACTAATATCCATATCATCACAATAATTATCTAAACTAGAATAAAAATCTCTTAGCTTCATATTGATCATACTTACTAATATATTAGGATCCATTTTTAATAACGCTTCTTTATCCATAATTTCCTCCATTTGTATATATTTTTATATTAATTGTATCATATAAAACACATTTTCTCATAATTATATTTTTTCTGATAGATATCAGAATTCAGTTTATATAAAATTAAGCTAAAGTCCATAATCATATGTACTTTAGCTTAATGATAGTATTTATATAATTTTTACAGAAACACAAACTATTTATTCTTACCAACTTTATTTACTTCAGGCACTCTTGCTGCCGCTGGCTTTTTAGGACCTTCAAAATGATCATTTTCCCATGTTGCTCTTTGACCTTTTTTTGCCATAATATCACCTCCACTAAGTAATTACATACTTAGTATTAGCAAGATAGCTTGTTTTATTCTCTTAAAATATCTTATAAATAAATTCTATTATTTATTTTTTGGTGTCTCTGGATCTAAGAATGAATATTTTTCTCCATCTTTTTCCCAACCTAAAATTGAATTCATATTAACATTTGCCGCAGCCTTAAATATTGATTTATCAACATCATTAAAGTTTTTCTTTAATTCTGCAATTAAATCTTTAATCTCATGTCTCTTATTACCTATCTTTTCTGCAGCTACCATACATGCACAATTTAATGGCCAAAGTCCAGTATATTTAATAAATCTCTTAATAGCTTCTTCTTCAACATAATAAAGTGGTCTAATTAACTCTATTCCTTCAAAGTTATCAGCTTTTAATTTAGGTAACATTGTTTTAAAGTTTCCTGCATAAAGAACATTTAACATTGTAGTTTCTATTACATCATTATAGTGATGTCCAAGAGCTAATTTATTACATCCAAGCTCTCTTGCTTTATTATATAATGAACCTCTTCTCATCCTTGCACAAAGATAACAAGGATAATCCTTAGCTTTTTCATCAATTATCTCAAATATTTTTGACTCATATATATGTACTGGAATATTTAAATGTTCACAATTTTCAATAAGTAATTCTTTAATTTGCGGATGGTATCCTGGATCCATTGCTATAAATTCAACTTCAAAATTTACTTGACCATGCTTTTTTAACTCTTGAAATAACTTAGCCATAAGTAAAGAATCTTTACCACCTGATATTGCAACAGCTATTCTATCGCCTTCTTCAATAAGTTCATAATCTTTAACAGCTTTTATAAACTTAGACCAAATTGGTTTTCTATATCTTTTAACTATACTTCTTTCTATTTCCTCAAGAGTTTTTTTAGCTTCTTCTGGAACTATTCTTTCACATCCATGTCCTGCTATACTACTCATAATTATCACCTCATATTTTTAATAACAAAATCAATTTTACTTAAATTATAAAATAAAAGCAACTATTTGATAATTTTCACTTAATATATATATATAGTAGGCAAATTAATATTTACTTTTAACCTGCCTACTATAAAAATTATAATTTTACTAAATCGCTATTATCTATATACAATTTCCATCAACTCTGGAATATGATCAAATTCTATTTTAGAGTTTTTGTAAGTGAACTCTAGTCCATCTATCCATTCACCACTATAATTACTTTGTAATAATGTTTTTATCAAAGTATATTCTGTTATACTACCTCCAGTAGATCCAGCAAAATAATTATTAACCCAGTTTACTCCAGTATATTTATCAAAAGTAATATCTTTAGCATTTTCACCTATTTCGTCAAGATTAAATAATGCTATTTTCTTTCCATTAACATCATTAACTTTAACAAGATTAATAGGCAAATTGTTAAATGCTTTTTCACTTAAATTACTTGCTAAAGCTTTTAACTTTTCCTCTAATGATAAATCTTCATTTATATCAACTTTTCCTATTGTTACTTCTTCTTCTGTATTTGCATCTTTTGAATATAAAAGCATTTCTATTGACTTTATATCAGATTCTTTTTCAGTTTCTTCTTCTATGTTATCATCTACACTACCTACTTGTTCTAAATTACCATTTTCTATATCATCATTTTCTGTACTATTACTTGAATCTTCTTTATTTAAATTACCTACCACTATATTTGAATTTTCTTTTCCATTAGTAGTATCTTGTGTACAACCTACTGTTCCCAATATAGCACATGATAGTACTATGCTAATTATTATTTTTCTTAATCTTAAGCTTCTCATAAACTCCTCCTTAATATTTATAGCTAATAAGCTAATTTATTTAAAATTAAATCCTATATCGCTTGCAACATGTGAATCTGAACCATAAACCATTTTCACATTATTTGTTATAGCCATTTCATAAAATTCCCCACTAGGATATATTTCGCCGCAAAATATTTTTCTTAACCCAGCTGTATTATAATCAATTTCATAATTTCTTTTATTTAGTTCATCCATAATTTTTTTTAAAAGTTCTACATTAGAATAATCTGTTGGATACTTTTTATTAAATATTCTAATTAAAGTTGGATGTCCTATCCTTTTAGGCTTAAATTTACCTAAATTGCACTTTATTGATTTCAATAATGTATTATAATACAAATTATATATTTTTTCTATACTACCTATCTCTTTTAGTAATACTTCAAATGATTCAATACAATCAAAACAATAATATCTTCCATTATAGATTCCAATATGTGTTGATAAAATGGAATCCTCTAATATATCCCCATATTTATTAAGCATTTTTTCAGTAAATTCCTCATATCCCTCTAAATAATCTACTTCTAATCCAACATTAATTTTAATCTTATCCTTATACTTTTCCTTATAATATCTTACTTCGTTAATATACTTATCCATATTTTCAATACTTGGTGAAACACTATCTAAAAAATTACTTTCCATGCCTTCTATTACTATATCTTCTGGCATTGTCATATGTTCAGTAAAGGTTATTTCATAAATTCCTTTGTTAATTGCATTTTCTAAATACATTTCAAAGCTATCATTGCTTCCATGTGGACAATAATGACTATGAACATGTCCGTCTCTTCTCTTATTCACACTACCCTCTCCCCAGATTAATTTATTTACTCATAAGCAGTTTATTAAATGTGCCTAAAGTTAATATTTCTATATTTAAACTTTTTGCTTTTTCTAGTAATTCATTAAATTCTGAACTAGGTTGATAAACTAATATATCACTTTCATCTATATTGCTTACTATATTTCCACCATTTAACTTAATCCCTCTAATTATTCTTTCTCGTATACTCTCATTAACTACAAGTAATAAAATATTTTTTCTTAAAATATTTATTGTTTCTTTTTCATCATTTCCTATATCTATATTTAAAGTATCATCTATTTCTATTTCATTTTTTATAATCTTTCCTTGTAATATGTCTTTGAAATCTGAAATAGTAATTATTTCACACCCTAAAATCTTAGCCTTTCTTAACTTACTTCCTGGCTTTTCTCCAACTATTAAAATATCACATTTCTTCGTTACTACAGAGTCTACATTAGCCCCTGCTTGTCTTGCCAATCTCATTAGTTCTCCCCTAACTAAAAATCCTCTTCCTGTAAATACTATATTTTTTCCACCTAATATTTCTTTTGCTAATTGAAAATTAAAATTTTTGTAGTCTATTCTTTCTTGCATTTATATATCATCCCTAACTAAAAATATAAAAATAAGCTCTTTTTATCATTTGTTATTTTTTTATTTCATTAAATTATGAAAAACATTTAATTTCTATTATATCACTTATTAATTATAAAAAATACTAACATATTTAATATAAATCAACCGTATATATATTATGAAATTGTTTAAAAGCTATATTTCTATTATTAGGAGGATATTGTTAATGCATGAAAATCTTATAAATGACATTAATTACTTAATAACTTTCTTTGAAAAATATACAAATAATAATATCAAAGCTGTATTAGGCTTTGATGGCTTTGTGGATCAAATCCTTCACGTAGTAAAAACTAGAACTGATGCAAATAATTATATTAGAATGAATACTCTCAAAGAATTTGGAGAATTTATTTGTAATGCTGCTGGTCTAAGTGCTAATGTTGAATTTATTCCTATTAAAAATAAACTTGGTGGTAATGGCCCTATTATGAGTAATGCACTCTCTACTTATAATCTAAATGTAACTTATATAGGTGCTGTTGGTGAAAATTCTATTAATCCTGTTTTTAATGAAATGAGTGAAAAATCTACAGTATTAAATATATCTAATCCTGGTCTTACAGATGCTGTTGAATTCTTAGATGGAAAGCTTATGATTGGAAAGCGTGAATGTTTAAAAGATATAAATTGGATTAGAATTAAAGAAAAGATTGGATTAGAAAGTCTTACTTCAATTTTTGATGAAGCTAATTTAGTAGGATTAGAAAATTGGACAATGATTCCTTATATGAGTGAAATATGGGATGGATTAATTAATGAAGTTTTACCTAATCTAAAATCTAAAACAAATAAATATATTTTCTTTGATTTAGCTGATCCGGAAAATAGATTAAAAGAAGATATAATAGAAGCTCTTTCTACTATTAAAAAATTCTCTAGTAAATTTAAGGTTATTCTAGGTTTAAATGAAAAAGAAGCTTATGAAATAGGTACTGTTTTAAACATTTGTAAACATAACCAAAAATTATCCTTAGATATATTAATAAAATCTATTGCTGAAAAAATAGGAATATATTGCTTAGTCGTACATCCAGTTAAAGAAGCTTATGCCCTTTGTAACAATACACTTTATCATACCTTAGGTCCTTATGAACCAAATCCAAAATTAACTACTGGCGCTGGTGATAACTTCAATGCAGGATTTTGCTTTGGACAAGTTCTTGGTCTATCTGCCCAACTATCACTAGTTCTAGGTACAGCAACCTCTGGTTACTATGTTAGAAATGCCCAAAGCCCAAATGTTGAAAATTTAGTTTCATTCTTAAAAGCATGGAAAAAATCAATTTCATAATATATAAATAACAAAAGAGCTAGGTTGAAATTTTCAATCTAGCTCTTTTGTTATTTAACTAAGAAATCATAAAATAATTTTCTTTCAATTCTTATGTCTTGTTCAAACTTAAAGAAATCATCTTTATCATACTTTTCTTTTACAAGTTTTAACAGTTTAGAATTTTCACCATAATACTCTTCTTCGTAGTTTTCAATTTCTGCACATGGAAAATTAACAAATGACCCATTTGTTATTGATTTTATATATTTTAATTTTTCTAAAAACCAACTAATATTAGCTCTTACAAATTTTGCTTCTTCCCATACTGATTGAAAACCTAATATGAAATTAGCATCCCTATGATAAAATGCTGTACTATCTTTCTTAACGTCTTTTATAACTCCTCCTAATCCATAGAAAGTAATAGCAGTATAAGTAGCTCCCTCTGCTCTTTCTTCTATTAGATTTAAAAGTTCTATAATTTCTTCTCTATTATAATCTCTATATACAAAATTTCCTGAACTCTTATATTTTTCATACTCTGGATGACTATCTTGTATTATTCTATTTGCTTCAAGAACAGTCATATACTCTAAACTATAAATTCCTGAACTAACAATATCCTTTATAGGCTTTAATAGTTCACTAGCAAGCTTTTTATCTCCATATACTAATCCAACTATTTTTACTCCTCTACCTTTTTCACTAGAATTATAAATAGCTAGTTTAAAATTTGCCCTTTTATCTAATACTTTATATTTTTCTTGCCATGCTTCAATTAATTCAATATTTTCCTCAAAATCTATATTTGTAAAATCAATATTAACTAATGTTGCCATTTCTATTTTAGGTGGTAAATTAAATGTCATAGATGTTATTACTCCAAAATTTCCTCCACCACATCCTCTTAAAGCCCAAAATAAATCTTCATTTACTTCTTTGTTACACACTATCAAATTTCCATTACTATCAATTAATTCAACTTCTACTAATCTGTCACAGCCTAAACCTAAAAGTCTTGAAGAATATCCCCAGCCTCCACCTAATGTAAATGCTGCTACACCAACTGTTGGACAACCTCCTCCGGGAAATGGATACCCCCTTTTCCCTGTAGCTTCATAAAGTTCTCTATTACGAACACCACCTTGAACTCTTACTGTTTCATTCTTTTCATCTATGTAAATTTTATTCATTTTACTAATATCAATAACTACTATGTCATTTCCAGTAGAATATCCCTCATAATGATGACGTCCACTTCTTATTCTTATTGAAAGTGAATTAGCCTTAGCAAAAATTATTGCATTTCTAATATCATCTTCTGTTGTACAATATACAATTACTAACGGATATTTTTCTATAGCCCTATTCCAGGCTTTTCTTTCTTCCTCATATTCAAAATCTTCTTTAGTAATTACGTCTCCAGTTAGACCTTTGTAATCAAAGTTAATCATCTTTTCACCTCACTAATGTTTATCCCAAATATATAAGTATTTATATAATCTTATAAGTTATTTCAACTTTTATTCATACCTTTGATAATATCATAACTTAAAGGCTATTTTCTATAAAATTTTTAACTTTTTTCTTACCCGTTGATTTTCCTGCACCTCCACACCCTATAACAATCATCCTCTTCATAAATCTTACACCCCCATTATAAATTCTAACATAAAAATAAGCAGAGTAATTATACTCTGCTAAAAAACAATGCTTTATAAACTTAATTATTCAGCATATTTTTTTAATATTTCAATTATTATATTAGTTGCAATTTCCATTCCTTCTACAGTAATATGTTCATATTCTCCATGGAATGCATATCCACCTGTTCCTAAGTTAGGACAAGGTAATCCCATATAACTTAAAGTAGCTCCATCAGTACCACCTCTAATTGGTTCAATTACAGGAGTAACATTTAAGCTCTTCATTGCAGCTATTGCATTATCAATTAAATGGATACAAGGTTTAACATGCTCAGCCATATTCTTATATTGATCAGTAATTGTTAACTTAACTGTACCTTCACCATATTTTTCATTTAATAACTTTTCAACTAATTGTAATGTAGCTTTTTTAGACTCAAGCTTACATGCATCATGATCTCTTAATATATATCCTAATATTGCATGATCAGTATTTCCTCTAAAACTTTCTAAGTAATAGAAACCTTCATACCCTTCTGTATGTTCTGGTTTTTCACCTTGTGGTAACATTCTATCAAATTCAATACCTACATTTGTTGCATTAATCATTGTATTTTTTGCAGAACCTGGATGAACTGAAACACCATGAATTTCAACTGTTGCTGCTGAGGCATTAAAGTTTTCATAAGATATTTCTCCTTCTACCCCACCATCCATTGTATATGCAAATTGTGCACCAAAGTTTTTAACATCAAATTTACTAGCACCTCTTCCAATTTCCTCATCTGGAGTAAATCCAATGCAAATTTTCCCATGTGGTATATTTTCTTTTATTATTCTTTCTGAAGCTTCCATTATTTCAGCAATACCAGCCTTGTCATCAGCTCCTAAAAGAGTAGTTCCATCTGTTGTAATTAAAGTTCTTCCCTTTAAATTCTTTAAATGTGGAAACTTTTCTACTGAAAGAACTGTTCCATTTAATAATGTTAAATCTTCTCCATTATAGTTTTCAACTAATTGAGGATTTACATTTTCTCCTGGTGCTGCAGGTGCAGTATCCATATGAGCTATAAACCCAATACTAGGCTTATCTTCATATCCTTTAGTTGCAGGAATAACTCCATAAACATAACAATTTTCATCTAATCTAACATCTTGAATTCCTATTTCCTTCATTTCTTCAACTAGTATATTAGCTAAATCAAATTGTCTTTTAGTTGATGGTGTAGTTTCTGATTCTGGATCAGATGTTGTATATACTTTAGCGTATTTTATTAATCTTTCATATGCTTTCATTTTTTATCTCCTTATATATAAACCTTTTTATTATTTACAAAGTTCAATTATTGCTTGAGTAAATATTTTTGCACTAAGTATAAGTTCATCTACAACTGCAAATTCATTATTACCATGCATATTATTATCAGTTCCTGGCATTGTACAACCAAATGCAACACCATTTTTTAAATGATGTACATAAGTTCCTCCACCAATAGCAATACACTCACCCTTTTTGCCACTATACATTTCATAACATTTTAATAAAGTTTGAACAAAATCAGAATTTTCATCAACATGATGGCCTTCAAATACATTACATGGTTCCAATTCTATTCCCACCTCTTGTAAATTTTTAGAAATAACATCTCTTAGATTTTCATCATTTGCACAAAGTGGAGCTCTACAGTCAAATGTTCCTTTTAATCCTGTAGTGCTATACTCAAAAATAGTAAATGATAATGTTAATTCTCCTGAAACCTTATCACTCATTTTAACTCCAATAGCATTTCCCTTGTAATCACCATGTGTTAATAGCCTATTTATAGAACATATTCTTTTAAATCCTTCTGATTCTGAAAAATTCATAGTTGCTAATAAATCTAATATAGCAGTTAATGCATTATTAGCACTTTCAGGATAAGCTGCATGACCGCCTACTCCTTTTGCATATATTACACATTTATTATTTTCTTCATTAACAGTAAATTTTACTCCTGTTCTATTTGTAGCTTTCTCAAAGTATTTTTCTATATCTTCCTTACTTAAACCTTCTACAACTGCATTTGCCTTATCAGGAATAACATTAACCTTAACACCAGAGTTTATAGATAAAATTCTTGGAAGGGTCTTATCTTCATCAAATACTGCTGTAAAATTACCCTTTAATCCACCCTTTTCAACATTTATTACTGGAAAATCTGCATCTGGTGAAAAAGTCATTGGCGCTTCTTTTTCTATATTATAATAGTATTCAATATCAGAACTTCCACATTCTTCGTCAGTTCCTAATATTAATCTTACATTTTTACTTAATGGTATATTTAAATCTTTTACTGCTTTTAATGCATATAAAGCAACTATAGCTGGGCCTTTATCATCTGCAGCACCTCTTCCATATAATTTACCATCTTTAATTATTGGATTATATGGTTCAGTTATAGTCCATTCATTACTAGCTGGAACTACATCTAAATGTGCTAATATATCTAAGGCCTTTTCTTTATTATTAAAATCAACTGTTCCTACATAATTATCATAATTTTTAGTTTCAAACCCCATATTTTTAGCAATACTTAAAGCTTCTTCTAAAGCCCTAACTACACCTTCTCCAAATGGCATTCCTTCTTTTGCTTCTTGTCTATCACTTTTAATCCTTATTACCTTACATATATCCTTTAACATAGAATCTTTATTTTTATTAAAATATTCATCAATTAATGTTTTATACATTTCAAAACACCTACCTTCTCATAAAGTTATATTAGATAATATTATATCCTATTTTGTCCAATTTATAAACTAGTAAGGATTATAATAAAAAGTATAGCGATAATAAAAATTAACACTATACTTTCAAAATTCCAATTATAATATTACCTTAATATATTTATAAACAAAGTAATTACTGCAGAGTTAACAAAGTCTACAAAAAGTGCTCCTACAATAGGTACTACAAAGTATGGCGTTGGTGCAAATCCAAACTTCGTTGAAAGTGCATCCATATTTGCAACAGCATTAGGAGTTGCTCCCATACCAAACCCACAACTTGCAGATGCAAAAACTGATGCATCATAATCTCTTCCCATAACTTTAAATGTAATAAAGTAAGCAAATATAGACATAAGTAGTGATTGAGCAATTAACATAACTACTAATGGAAATGCTAAATCAAATAACTCCCATAACCTTAATCCCATTAAAGCTATACATAAGAAATAACCTAAACTAATATTTCCTATTACCTCTATTTCTTTCTCTTCAATCTCTTGCTTTCTTATATCACAAACATTTCTTATAATAGCGGCAGCAATCATTGCTCCTATATATGATGGAAATGTTAGTCCTGTATCTTGAATAAAGTTAGATATAATTGATCCTACTCCCATAGCAAGGAAAAGATACGCTGAACCTTTCATAAGCTTATGATGACAAAGTATTGCTTGATTATCTTCGTGGAAATCACTTAATGGAATAGAGTGATCCTCCGATTGTTTAGGTGTTTTAAGTTTATAGTTTTCTATTAAACTCTTTGCAACGAATCCCCCTATAAAACTTCCCATTACTAAACCAAATGTAGCTGATGCAAAAGAAACTGTAGTAGCTCCACTTACGCCCATTTCTTCTAAAAGAGGTCCAAAAGAACCGGCTGTTCCATGTCCACCAATCATAGAAATAGACCCAGTACACAATCCTAATAAAGGATTTAAATCAAATATTTTTGCTAAAGAAGCCCCAACCACATCTTGTGAAATAACTAAAAGAATAGCTATTCCTAAAAACATCGCTACTTTTATTCCACCATTTTTTAATATCTTAAAGCTTGCTGTAAAACCTACACTAGCAAAAAATGTAGTCATAAATAAATTCTGTAGTGTTGTATCTAATGTTACGCTTGCTATATTAGTTAGCTTTAAAACTAACATAACTATTGCAAATAAAAGTCCACCAACTACTGGTGCTGGTATACAATATTTAGATAGGAATTTTACCTTTTTTCTAAGATACGTTCCTAAATAAAATACAATAGTTACTAAAGCCATTGTTTGAAAAATATCCAAATTCAACTCCATCTTATGCTTCTCCTTCTTGTTTATTTTTCCTTAGATTACTATATACTTATACTTTTGTATTTCTTCATTTTATACCTTTTTGTCTTTTTTTGCAAACCATGGTATTTTTGCCATTGATAAATCTCATATAATATCTCATAATAAATATAAAAATTTAATTGATAAGGAGATAAAATTTATGACATTAAAGAGAAAGTCTGATATTACATTAGTATGCCCTGTATGCGGAGAAGAAATGATTGAATTTGAATATGGCTATGATAATAATGTTCATGGTAAGGTTTATTTTAAATGTGAACATTGTGGTCATAAAGAAAGTAAAATTCTATAAATCATCATTTTTTTATCACATTGTTTAAAATTCTACATAAAGTATTATCATA
The DNA here is from genome assembly GCF_019734195.1 of Clostridium sp. K13. Lineage (GTDB taxonomy): Bacteria > Bacillota > Clostridia > Clostridiales > Clostridiaceae > Clostridium. The sequence continues at coordinate 32,845 of NZ_JAASHM010000013.1, forward strand.
GAGAATTTTACGAAGGGATATACTATTATGTACTATAAAAGAATCGATGACTGTATCGACTGCAATGATTGTGTAAACAATCCATCTAAATTATCATGTAACATTGCTTGTTCTGATACCAAAAAAAACTGTTATGAATCTTATAAGGTTTTTGATCCTCAAACCTACGCTAAAGCATGTATTGCTCTAGAACCATATCAAAATTTATTTAATATAAATTCTGCATTTGAGGCTGGAACAATATTTAAGGATTTATATAGTCCTTATTGTGCTGTTAAGTATTCTGAGGAGGCAAAGTAATGAATCAACGAGAGCATTTAAATTCAATTAGAAAATTACAATTTTTCGCTTTAGATTTAAATTTATATTTAGACAATTTTCCTACCTGCAAAGATGCTATAGATGACTACAAATTAATTTCTTCAAAATTAAGAAAATTAATTTGGGACTATGAGCAAGAATATGGACCATTGACTAACTTTGGTTCAGCTTATATCCAAAATCCTGATGCTTGGATTAATACTCCTTGGCCTTGGGAAAAAGAAAGTAACAGGGAGGATTAATTTATGTGGTATTATGTTAAAACTTTAGAATATCCTATTAATTTAAAATCTTGCGATTTAAATATGGCAAAACTTATAATAACTCAATATGGAGGACCAGATGGTGAATTAGGTGCTGCACTTAGATATTTAAATCAAAGATATACAATGCCAACAAATAAATCAAAAGGATTATTAACTGATATAGGTACAGAAGAAATGGGGCATGTTGAAATGCTAGGAACAATGGTTTATCAATTAATGGAAAACGCTTCTATAGAGCAAATTAAAGCAGCTGGATTAGCAGGTCATTATGCTGATCACGGAAAAGCTTTATTCTATACAGATGCAACTGGTAACCCATGGACTGCAACTTATATCCAAGCAAAAGGTGATGTTATTGCTGATATACACGAAGATATGGCCGCTGAGCAAAAGGCTAGGGCTACTTATGAATGGTTGATGAACTTAACAGATGACGCAGAAATTAAAAAGATTTTAGGTTTCTTAAGAGAAAGAGAAGTTGTTCACTATCAAAGATTTGGTGAAGCTTTAATGGATATCCAAGACAACGTAAAACCTAGTAAATTTAATTGCAAATAAAAATACGATTCTTTAAAAATGAAATCCACAATTTATACTTTTAGTATATTGTGGATTTTTTTATTATAACTTCTTGTAATTTCATTTTCATAAAATATATGTTATTATTTGTTTATGTTTATATTTATTTACATTTTGTTCATAAATATATAATTAAAAAGTCATATTTTTATAAAATTGGGAGGAACTTACGAAACTTAAACTTAAAAATATTAGTAAAAGCTTTGACAACAAAATAATATTAGATGATATTGATTTTATTTTTGAAAAAGGTAAAATCTATGGTTTACTTGGAAGAAATGGAGCTGGAAAGACAACTTTATTTAATTGTATAAGTGAAGAATTATCTTTAGATACAGGAAATATATCACTTATTAATGATAATAACTTAGAAGAAAGTTTAGACTCATCTAATATAGGGTATGTATATTCTGATCCTATACTTCCTGATTTCCTAACTGGTTATGAATTTATTAAATTTTACATAGATATTCATAAAAATAAAATTAAAGATTTACTTACAATTGAAGAATATTTAGACTTTATAAAAATTGATGAAAATGATAGACATAAATTAATTAAATCCTACTCATTCGGTATGAAAAATAAAATTCAAATGCTATGCTTTCTAATAACTAAACCCGATGTAATTTTATTGGACGAGCCTCTAACATCATTTGATGTAGTAGTTGCTTTAGAAATTAAAAATTTACTTAAAGAAATAAAAAAAGATCACATATTAGTCTTTTCAACTCATATCCTTCAATTAGCCACTGACCTTTGTGATGAGCTTGTTATATTAAAGAATGGTAAACTTACTTTAATAGATAATTCCGTATTAAAAAGCAGTAATTTTGAAGAAAGAATTATAGAGACTTTAAAGGAGGAAGAACATGTTTAAAACAATCTTAAAGACACATGAAATTTCATTTACTCAAAAAGTAAACATGTGGATTTATTACATAAAAAAAATTCCTCTTATAGGCAAAACAATACCTGAAAGTATTTATAATACAACTTCATCTAAAATTATTGTTAGCAATATATTAAGAATATTTATGTTTTTATTTGGATTTATTAAAAAATATATTTACATGTTTTTAATTATAGTAATTCCAAGCATGATTATTAGTGATTTAACCTCTATAGATGGAAGTAATATTAAATTTCATATTTTCTTCTTTTTAAGCTTTATTATGGGTCCTCTTATGGACAATAAGTTTTGGTCAAATATTTCTACTGACTTTTATATGATTAATTTAATGAGAATTAATTCTAAAGACTACTATTTGAGCAATATAATATTTTCATATATTGAGTTCTTAATTTATTTTACATTCCCCATGATGCTTTTAGGGTGTTCACTACCTGAAGCTTTCATAATTACACTAGAATTTATAGCCTTTAGAAGTATAGGCCAATGTATGCACTTACTCTTTAGTAATTATAGTGGATTTCAATTAACTACAAAATGGTACTTTACAGTTCCAATAATGCTAATTCCATTTTTAATTGCATATGGATCGCCATTCATTGGTTTTGTTTTTTATTCAAAAAGATTATTACTTAATATTGCTTTTATAATAATTATTTTACTACTTTCAATAATTTCTTTTTATTATTTAATAAGCTATAAAAAATATACTTTATTGGCTAAAAAAATGCTTTCTAGAAATGAAATTGATAAAATTAATGCTATATCTTCAGAAGCTAATTTTATCACTGTTCAATTAGATGATAAGAAGTTTAAAAATACTAATTTAAAAATAGATAAATATAAAGATAAACAAGGTTTAAGTTATTTAAACTATAAATTCATAGAAAGACATAAACAAGTAATAATTAATCCTATTAAAATTAGGGTAATTATACTTTTAGCACTTTTTATTTTAGCATTTGCCTTTACAATAACATTTCCTACATTTCATAAAGATATTGTTAATTTAATTATGGCATCTAGCGGTATTCTTGTATTTATTATATATACTACTTCTATTGGCGAAAAAATAACTAAAGCATTTTTCTTTAATTGCGATAATAGCTTACTTAGATATAAATTTTATAAAGAATCTAAAATATTAATATCAAACTTTAAATCTAGATTGAAAATATCAGTGTTATTAAACTTGATTCCTGCCCTAGTTTTGGCTTTTGGCTTGTTAATAACTCTTAAATTAGCTAACGGTGATATAATTAGATTTATTCCAATATTTATTAGTATTTTAACTTTATCATGCTTTTTTTCTGTTCATTATTTATTTTTATATTATATTACTCAGCCATATACTTCACAGTTAACTATTAAAAGCCCAATTTATCAAATAGCTTCCTTTGTAGTTTATATAGCTGCATATACTTGCCTTCAAGTTAAGACAGCTTCTATTTGGTTTACCATTGCTATAATATTAATAACTATACTTTATGTCTTAATAGCATTAATACTAGTTTATAAGCTTGCGCCTAAAAATTTCAAACTTAAATAGCAAAAATAAGGAGTTAGTAGTTAAAACTACTAACTCCTTATTCAAACCTATACCATTACTAAATACTCAAAATATTTTTTATAGCGTGTACAACTCCACTTTCATCATTACTTTTAGTAATAAATCTTGCAGCCTTTTTTAAATCATCATGAGCATTTTCCATAGCATAACTATGATATGCACTATCCATCATTTCTAAATCATTTAAGTAATCACCAAATACCATTGTTTCTTCAAATTTTATATTTAACTTATCTTGAACCTCTTTAATAGCAAGTCCTTTATTTATCCCTTTTGCAGTCATATCAAGCCAAATTTCACCCGACACACAAATTTGAGCTTTATCTCTGTAATCATCAAAGTACTTATTACTATTATTTTCTGATCCACTAAAATCACAAATTGTTACCTTTAAAATATCATCCTCAATAGTAGTTAAATCAGATACTATTTCATATCTAGCATAGTACTTTTCAGTTTGTTCTACTAACCTTTTATCTCTACTTTCAATATAAGCAGCATTTTTACCACAAAGTATTACATATGCATTATCTATAGTTCTTCCTACCTTAATTAATTCTCTTGCAATGTTTATATCTAAGGAATTTACTATAAGCTCTTCCCCCTTATAAACAACAAAAGTTCCATTTTCAGCTATAAACATCATATTATCGTCTATGCCTTTAAACCTCTCTAAAAGATTATAGTATTGTCTTCCACTTGCTGCTGCAAATATTATTTCTTTTTCTTTTATTTCATTAAAAACATCATAAAATCCCTCTTGTATTTCGTTATTTGAATTTAACAATGTTCCATCCATATCTGTTGCTATTAATTTTATCATAATTTATTTCTCCTTTATTTAACTTAATATATTACTTCAACTTCAAAATTTAGTAATGCTTTTTTCACATCATTTTCTGGCTCTTTTTCTACTACTATATAATCTATATCTTCTAATGTTGCAAATTTGTAAGGCCCATCTTTATATAACTTTTCATAATTTGCAACTATATATCTCTTCTTACTTGATTTTAACACTTCACTTTTTACTGATGCTTCATCATAATTAAAATTACTAATAAAATTTTCTTCTACATTAATTCCACCTGCTCCAACAAATGCTTTAGTAATTTTAAATTTCTTTATTTGTTCTACTGCTTCACTTCCAACAGTTCCACCTAGTTTTTTATTATAATGTCCACCTATTAGAATTACATCAATATTAGGCGTTCTATCAAACTCCATTGCAATTCTATTCATGTTTGTTATCACTGTTAAATTTTTCTTTGTATAATTAAGCATATTAGCAATAGTATGATTTGTAGTTGATATATCTAAAAATATAACATCATTTTCTTCAATAATATCTAAAACTAACTCTCCTAATCTTGACTTAGATTCTAAATCAACAAAAACTCTAGAAGTTGTTTTTTCATCATATGATGATTCTCTCTCTAGTATTGCGCCTCCATAAGTTCTCTTTATTTTCCCCTCTTTTTCAAGTCTTTGAAGATCCTTACGTATCATACTTTCAGAAACATTAAATTTTTCACTTAAATCTTTTACTAATACCTTTTTTTCATCTTTCATAATTTCTAATATTTCATCTAATCTTTCTTCCATAAACATAAATTAATTTCCTCTCCTCTTATAATTCTATTACCGATTTATATCATTTATTATCATTTGTTATCATTTATATAATACACCTTTTATTTTAATTTTTCAATAGTGTTATGTATTATTAATTATTCTCTATATATTTTTCCCATATTATATTTACTTTTCCATAATATGATAATATACTTATACCTAGATATACGATGTATCGAATTACAATATATGGTGGTGAATTTATGAAAATTAACAAAGAACTATTAAAAGGTAGTACAACTGTACTAATATTAAGTATTCTTAACCGAAAAGATATGTACGGATACGAAATGATTAAAGAAATAGACCTTCGTTCTAAAGGTATATTTTCATTTAAGGAAGGTACACTTTACCCAATACTTCATACTTTAGAAAATGCAAATTATATTGAAGCTTACTGGGATGATTCTAATAGTGGTAGAAAAAGAAAGTATTATAAGATAACAGATAGCGGTAAAAAAATTCTTTTTGAAAAGGAATCTGAATGGAAGCTATTTAGCGAAACTGTAAATAATATTTTATGGGAGGCCAATTTATGTCTAAGATAGAAAATATTAAAGTTAATGAATATATAAATAATGTTTGTAAGTTGATAAAAAATAAAAAAGTTCATTCTGAAATTAAAGAAGAGTTATCAGGACATATTAATGATATTATTGAAGATTACTTAGAAATAGGTATGTCCTTAGATACTGCAACAACTAAAGCCTTAAATCAAATGGGTAATGTAGAAACTATTGGGCATGACTTAAATAAAGCACATAAAGCTAATTCTGATTGGTTACTTTTAATAATGACATCTTGTTTAATATTCTTTGGATTTTTAACTACAGCTTTTATTCAAATAAATACTCTTACTGATGGCTATTATATAAATCCTACAAGCAAATTATTGGTAATTTTAGCTTTTTCAATTTTCCTATCATTATTAATATTAAAATTAGACTATAGGGATTTAAAGAAATACTCTTTTTCAATTTATATAAGTAGTATTTTTCTAATCCTATTAACACTAGCTTTTGCTGTAAATGTAAATGGTATTAAGCGTTGGATATTTATAGGGAGTTTTTCTATTGATACTTTAGCAGTTACCCCTATCTTGTTAATAATTTCTCTTGCAGGAATTTTTGATAATTATAATTGGACTAATAAAACTTCATTCTTTAAAGGTATTGCTTTAGTATTTATTCCAGTAATATTATTTTTCTCGCTCTCATCAATATCTACATTAATAATTTATTTAATTGCAGCATTTACAATTATGTATATATCAGGCTTTAAACTAAGAAATTTAATTACTATTTCTAGTGCACTAATTGCTATGTTATTAATATTTATCTTTGGTGCAGCTTATAGAGTAGAACGATTTTTTATATTCCTAAATCCTTCTCAAGATATAAATGGGGCTGGTTGGATTTATAATCAACTAAATACACTTAGAAATTCTGCCGGGCTATTTGGTAATGGAGCTAATTCTAATCTTTCTATTATACCTGCTGCTAATATGGAGTTTGCACTTACATCAATAATTCATTGCTTTGGGTGGATTGTTGGAATATTAGTTATCGCTTTAGTTTTATCCTTTATTATTAGAATTGGTATTATTTCAAGTAACACTAAAAATACTTACGGAAAACTATTAATAAGTGGACTTTTTATGTTATTTACTATTCAGTTTATATTAAATATTATAGCTAACTTTTCACTTTCTCCTATTTTGGGGATAAGTATGCCATTTATAAGTTATGGCGGAACTCAATTACTTATAAATGTATTAGCTATTTCTATAATTAATAATGTTTATAAATATAGAAACACCGCTTCTAAATTATCTAATTAAAAAAAGGAGATACAAATATGATAGGAATTTCATTTATATTTTCAGCAATTTTATTTACTATAGTTTGGATGATTTTTAGGGTAAATTATTATAAAAAAAATAAACCTATAAATAGAATAAGAGAGATATTTATCAACTTATTCTTCATCTATTTTTTAATATTAGTTAATCTTACATTATTTAAATATGGAGATTTAATGATAGATTTTGATAATAGATTTTATATTAATTACATTCCTTTAGTAGAAACAATAAAAATGTTTAATAACAACTTTACAGATATTCATACTGCACTTTATAACGTTATAGGTAATATACTATTGTTTATCCCTTTAGGATTTGGAATACCATTATTTTTTAACAAAAAAAATAAATTATTCAAAATTATACTTTATGGATTTACAGCATCTTTATTTATAGAGTCAATTCAAATTTTTACTCCAAATAACTTTACTGATATAGATGATATTATCTTTAACACATTTGGTTCTGTTCTAGGTTTCTTAATATTTAATATTATTTATATGATATTTAAAAAAACTAAAATTGAAAGTTTTATTAATAGTATTAGTAACTCATATGATGGTAATTTACTCTTAGTAATAGGAAAACCTATCGGAACAATTATATTATTTTTTTCATTTTTATCTTTTGGATTATTATATAATGAAACTATTCCAGGCAATCTTTCTAATGAAGAATTAGCAGTTGAAGTCCTTGGGGAGGATACTTTTGAAAACTATAAAACAGCTCGTGATTTTGAAAATTATAAATTTTTACTTACTGATAATGGTGAATTTATAGAATTGAAAAATCTTAAGCGTTTTTTTAATAACAGATGGTATGATGAGAAGTTCAATTCTAGCTTTCAAATAGCAAGTGGTGATTATTCTGTTATGACACTAATTGAAAACAATCTTATTTCTGGAGTAGCCTTTGGTAAAAATAAAGATGCTAATATTATTGAAATTAATTTTAATGGTACAAAATATATTGAAAACATAGTAGAGGATGATTACTTTATAGTGCCCTTCCCTAAATTTGTAAAAGCAAATGAACTTACTGATTTCCATAGATTTTTTGATAATGAAAAAAGTACAGAATTAGAAATTAAATTTTATGATAAAGATGGTAATGAATGTCCCTATATAAAATTCACTTAAAATACTAATGAGCGTGTACTTGTCTATACAATCTTATACGCTCTCTTAAATTTAATATTTACTCTGATATATTTTTAAACATTATATACAAATTTAACTATAAAAATTATACATTTCCTCTGAAAATTATACATATATTATTAAAACCCTTGATTATATTAGTAAAATACTATATTATATAAGTAAACGTTAACAAGAAAGTTTGATATCTGATTAAAGTATCGGTTTAAATAAATAAACATATAATAGGGGGCATATTACAATGGGAATAAGCATTATAGAAAATAATAATATATTTGATATGATATATATGAATATTAACGAAGGAGCATCAAATAACGAATCTGCTAGAAGAAATCCAGGTAACGTTACCAGTAATTTTGTAAAAGATGTTAAATATTTTAAATTAAATAACCTTTCTAGAAATGCCAATGTAGAATGTTTTGAGGCAGTATCTAAAGATAAGAATGAAGTTTTACTTACTTTTAATGGATTATCACTTGAGAATATTAATAACTTAAAAAGACTTAAATTAAAAGGATTAAATGAAGATGCAATTTATATGAGTCTTCAAACTAATGAAGTATTTTCAGGTGGGGCACTAATGAATTATGGTGTAAATATAAAAAAGTTATTCCAAACTCATGTTAGTAATCAAATACATTTAAAAATGATATAATATTTTTTTAAACTATTTCAAATAAAAGTTAAGATGTAAAAAGATTTGTAAAATACAAATCTTTCTACATCTTTTTTTGTTTTAACCTAATTATTTTTTCTTTTTAAGTGAAAAAGCACCACCTATTATTGTAGTTAATCCAATTAATGCTGCCATTACTCCACTTGCTCCACCTGTTTTTGGCAAGTTTCCTGTCTTATTTGAATTACTTGAATTGCTTGAATTGCTTGAGTTTGATGAAGTAGTATTTGATGCAATATCCTTGTCCTCATTCCCATTATTATTTGATCCATTACTTATCTCAGTATTTGCTCCATCATTCTTTTCTGTTAAGCTGCTTAAAGCAACTTCTAAATTTTTAACTGCTTTTTCTACGTCTTCCTTTTCTGCTTCATTGCTTGCTACTATCTTTTTAGCCTCAGCTACAGCTGCTCTAACTCTACTTGATGATTCTTCAGTATAAATTGATAAATCAATACTATTAGCTTTATTTATTAATTCTTCTAACTTTGATTTATCTGGATTAAGCCTTAATTTTAAATATGATCTTAATAAACTATTATATGCTTCATCTACTTCTTCAACAGTTGCCTTTGAATTTTCTAATACCTTATTTGCATTACTTAATGCTTTATTAAACACTTCCCATGTTGAAGCTATATATTCCTCTTCCTTCTTATCTTTAACTAAATTTACAAGAGCATTTAAGGCATCTTTATTTACCTCAACCTTTTCCAAATTAGCTACAGCTTCTTTTAAAGCTTCAACAGCTTCATCAACCTCATACTGAAGTGCATTTTCATCAGCAATTACCTCATTAGCTTTTGCTATCGCAACAACTAAATTTCCCCAAGTTTCTTCTGTATACTCTTTTTCGTCTAAAGCTTCTACTAAAGTAACAAGTGCTTGAAGCTCTTCCTTATTTCCAGCCTTGAACTCTAGCATAGTTATAGCATTAAACAATCTCTTATATGATAAGTCAATATCAGAAGCTGTAGCATTTACATTTTCGTAAACATCAATAGCTTCTTTTAACGCCTCTGTAAACTCTTTTTTAACTATTGGAACTAAATCTTCTAAAGCTCCTATAGAAACTTGATAATTAGCATAATCTATAACATACTTTAATACTACTTTATCAGTTTTAAGCTTTAATCCAGAAATGGCATTGTTAAGCTCTTTTGTTGCATTTTCTATCATCTTATTTGTTGCATTAACGTCTTCAATTACCACTTCAGCAACCTTTAATACTTTTTGTAAATTTTCTACTGTTGCATTAGTATATAAAGTTAAATCTAAACTTTTAACATATTCAACTCTTTCAATTAATCCTGCTTTACTTGGCTTTAATTGTGCCTTAGCAATTGCTACATTAACCTTAGTAGTTTCTTCATTTATTTCAGCTTGAGTGGCATTTGCATTATTTAATACTATTTCTGCATTTGCAATTATATCCTCAAGTCCAATTACAGTTTGACTATCATAATTGTCTATATTAGCTAAAATTAAATTCCCTCTCTCTATAGCATCACTTAAAGCTACAGTATTTGCCCTTACAACTAGATTACTTATAGCATCTAATATACTGTTGTAACTTGAAATTACAGCTTCTTCTGATGGATTTTCTATATCTATTATTTTTTTAGCCTCTTCAACTGCACTAGTTAGTACTTTATAAGATATAGGCGTATAAAGTTTTTCATTATAATTACTTTCTGCACTATTTATTAACTCTTGTAGGGATCCTTTATTAATAATAGTATCTAGATTATTTAAAACATTTACTAACCTTGTTATTGCAGCTTCAACTTCAGCTTCAGTTGCTGCAATATTATTTAATACACCTTCTCCTTCAGCAATAGCAGATTGTAATGAAGCAATTGAAGCACCTGTTAAATTAGATGAATTGTTTAGTTTATCCCTAGCAGTATTAATAATAGCTTCTAACCCTTCTTTATTAACTATAGTTTCAAGTCCATCTATAGCTTCATTAAGAGATTTAATAGCATTATCTACCTCTTCAGTAGTTGCATCTGTATTATCAATTATAGCCTTAGCATTATTTAAGGCTTCTGTAAATATTGCAAAACTAGCTTCTGTATAACCTGTACTATTGTAATCCTTAACTAAATTATAAAGATTAATTAATTCACTCTTATCAACTGTAGCTACTGGAGTAACTATATTTTTCATATCCAACCACATTGCTACAGAATCATCAGTTGGTAATACTGCATATTCTGTTTCTCCTATAAATCCATTCTTTTGGGCTTTTACTTCAGTATCTGTTAAAGCTCTATTATAAACTCTTGCAGCACCTATTTCATAAGAACTATTTCTACTAGTTTCAGGACAATATCCAAGCCATAATGATTGATTATTAGTAGCTAATCCTCCTGTACTTCTCTCATTAGATGTACCCATTAATTCACCATTTAAGTAAATCTTAAGCTCATTACCTGTATAAGTTGCAACTATTTGTTGCCAGTTTCCTATCCAATTATCTGGAACATTAATAGTTTTTTCAACAGTATACCAGTTTCCATCAGTAGCCTTAATAAAGAAATCTAAAATTATACTTCCATTTAAGTTATCTCTAGTTCTTAATCCAAAGTTACTATCACCTTTACCCATAATCATATTATAATGCATATCTGTTCTAGTTGGATTTACCCAAGCCTCTACAGTAAAATCATTTTTACCTGCAAATATACTATTAAATATATCAGCACCATCAGTACCTTTATTATTATTAAGCTGTAACTTACCTGAAAGTTTAACTCCTACAGTTTCATCTTTATATAACTTAGATGTAGTAGTTATTATTGGATTAATTTCATTTAAACTTAAGTCTCTTATATAAGCTGGATCTTGCCCTTCCATAGCTTCAACTTTACTTATAGCTTCAGTTAATTTATCATAATTAGTTACTAAAGCTTTTTGACTATCACTTAACTTATCATAAGCTGACTTTAAGTCCATAACCTCATCATATTGAGAGTAAGAATAAATGAATAACTTATCTATAGAATCAATTACAACTTGCGCTGTTTGCTTATCAAATTCTTCCTTATCAAAACTTTCAATATTTCTCCATCCCTTACTTAATTCCATCTTATCTTGATTTTTAGTATATGGAACCATAGTATATTCATAACTATAAACTTTATCATTATATAACCTATAAGCATCTAAAACCTCTGGCCCACAGCTTGAATTACCATTACCTTGTGACTTATAATCTATAGTTAAAATTGTTTCTGCCCTTGGTCCACCTAATTCATATGGATGATTTGCATCATTAAGATCTTCTGCCGTAAAATGAAGTGCGCTAGCTTCTAACTGATCCTTGCCTGCAACTAATAATCCATTATTGCTATTTTCATTCTCAACAGAAATCCACTTAACTCCAGTTAAGTTACCTGTATCTTGAGTTTCTAAAAATGGATAGAAGAAGTTACTTACAGTTTCATTATATAATCCAACTGTAGCAAAAGTATTTCTATCTTGATAAGATTCAACGGGACCATCACCATACCAAGTTACATTTTCATATCCTTCTGGCAATACCATTGTAGAACCTACCTTAGGATATCTTCCCATTCCATTGCCTACTGCATCAATACTCATATTAACTGTAACTTCACCATTACCATTAATAGTGTAGACTATAGTTTCTATTGCATTATTAACACTTTTTAAAGTAAGCTTTGAAGTAATAACTGTTCTGCCATCTTCTAATTTAGAAGTTTCTATTGAATTAACCTCTATATCATTAGTAGCATTTCTCCAATTCGTATCATAACCAGCATCATTATTTAATTTAGCTCTGAAAAAGTTTGGTTTTGGACCTTCCTCAACTAAAACTTCGCCATTAAATAGGTAATTACCCATTAAGCCCGTAGCCTTATCTATTTCAAATGAGAAACCTTCACCTGATACTGTAATTACATTTTCTGAACTATCATCAACTGTAACCTCACTACTAATCTCTGGCTTAACCATGGCTACTTGTGCTGGAACTTTAAATTGTTCATAAGATACCTCATGTCCTGCTTTAGCATATAATGTATCCTTCTTTAATTTAACTGATATATTTAAATAATATTCTGCTCCATCCTTAATTTCTGTTGGCATATTATAAGGAATCTTTATTTCCTTAGTTTCTCTAGCTTCAACACTTTCATTTATAATTCCCTCGTCAACAACATTGCCATCCTCTAATAATTGCCAAGTAACATCATATTCATTTAAATTACTAAAGCTACTTTCGTTATAAATGCTAACATATCCATTAAGAATTTCATTTTCATCAGCTGTAAACCAGAAATTCTGATATTGGTACTTAACTTCATAAAGTTCTGGTTGAACATCTCTATCTGGTGATACTAACCCATTAACACAAAAAGATCCTGAATTTGGCTTATCACCATAGTCTCCTCCATATCCAAAGAATTTACCATCCATATAATCATTATATAAATCTTGATGTTCATCAGTAGTTGAATAGTAATCCCAATATTCAGATGGTAATTCTTGAAGCCCTGTAGCATAATCAACCCATAACACAACATTTTCTGAACTTTCATTTATAGCTGGAGTTACACTATTTTGAGCCATTAACTCTTCTGCAGTTAAAGCCTTATTATAAATACGTGCAAGTGACATATCTCCACTAAATTCTCTTCCATGAGTTACATCATATCCAACACCTATAGCATCATTATTTGCTGAAATTGAACCATTATATTGTCTAGTATTTAATAATTTTCCATCACAATATAATTTTAAATTTTGTCCGTCATAAGTCCCTGCTACTTGATGCCAATTCCCAACCCAATTTTCTGGAAAATCAGCTATACAAGATATCCATGAACCATTATTGTATACAAAGAACTCTAATCCTGAACCTGAGCTTTGAGTCTTTAAAGCAACTTGTAAATCTCCCTTTGCAAGCATTACACTATTTTTTGCAGTAGAGCTTGGATTTACAATTGCTTCAAAAGTAAATTCTGCTCCTTGTCCAGATAAAACTTCATTATATTTAGCATTATTATCTTTAGACATTACTGTATATCCATCAAAGGATTTTCCTGTTAAAGAACCTTCACCGGCATCCTTTACTTCATTACTTCCATAAACTGTACCTGATGCATTAAGAATACTTTTATCTGTGACTCTATAACTCTTAGGAAGATCATCTAATGACTTAGCCCTAGATTGGTCAACCCAATCCCAAACAAATGCACCAAGCATATTATCTCCACTTCTTATAGCATCCCAATATTCCTTTAGATTACCTACGGCATTACCCATAGCATGAGAATATTCACAAAGGACATATGGCATCTTACCTTCTCCAGCCTTACTTTTAACTGTATCTATATTGGGATACATATTACTATCTGTATCTGTTCCACCATTTCTTCCTTGACCTTCACTATGAACTGGTCTTGTTGTATCTCTATCTTTAAAATGCGAAATCATATCAGTATATAAATTATCAGCTCCATTTGTTGTATATCCCATTTCATTACCAATAGACCACATTACAACTGAAGTCTGATTTTTTAATGTTTGGAAAGAAGTATTTGTTCTATCCATTGTAAGAGGCTTTAAATACTGTGCTACAGAATTTTGATCCCACATAAGAGCATGACACTCTGCATTAGTTTCACCCATTACATACATTCCATATTTATCTGCTAAATAATATAAATACTCATCATTAGCATAATGCGAAGTACGAATTGCATTTAAGTTATAACTCTTCATTGTTTCTATATCTTTTTCATATACTTCTTTTGGAACATATTTCCCATATACTGGGTCAGTATCATGACGATTTGTTCCCTTAAATAATAGAGGTTGTCCATTTATAGTCATAGATTCATACTTTGAAGTTATATTATTATTACTTGAATCAATATCTGATCTAGTAAATGATATTTCTCTAAATCCTAATTGTTGAGATATACTTTCAAGCTCATTACCATTAGCATCTTTTATTGTCATTACTAATGTATAAAGGTTTGGTTTTTCAGCAGACCACAACTCTGGTGATTCAACAAATTTACTTGCCTCCACAGTTACCTCACCTTCAGCATCTATATCTGAAACATTAATAACCATTGGATCTTTTTCAAATTCATTAACTCCATTTCCATCAAATAATTTTACATCTACTGTATAACCTAGAGCTTTTTTTGCATTAAAATTCTTTATTCTTAAAGATAAGTTTAAATCTGCATTTACAAAGTTTTCATCTAAATCTGTAACTACAGAATAATCAAAAATATTTACATTAGGCGATGATTCTATATAAACATCTCTAAATATTCCACCATCATAGAACATATCCTGATCTTCCATCCATGTACCATCACAGAATTTATGAACTTTTACAGCTAAAGTATTTTCTTCTCCTGGTGCATTTAAGTAATCTGTAATATCAAATTTATGTGGTCTAAATGTGTCTTCACTATATCCTACCTCTTTACCGTTAACGTATACATAGTAAGCAGATTCAACACCTTCAAAAGCTATATAAATTCTACCATCTTGTTCATACATTGCATCATTTACTGTAAAAGTTTTTCTGTATAATCCTACTGGATTATAATTTACTGGTGCTTGTGGAACTGCAATATTGGTATCATATTCATTTTGCCACGGCATTTCAGTGTTTGTATAAATTGGGAAATCAAATCCTTGACTTGTCCAACTTGCTGGGAGTTGAACGTCCTTCCATCCATCTTCAGCATTAACAGTATAATTAGGATTCATAAATCCATCATCTAAGAACTTTTGAGCTTGCTCTGCATTTTGAACTACAGTTAAATTCCATCCATTCCCTTCTCCACTTAAAAGTTGATAGTAATTAGATCTTTCCTTTTCATAATTTAAAGCTCCAAGCCTTGCTTCCTCAACATTATGATATCCAATTGTTGAAGTTGTAACTTCTTCTCTATTAATTCCAAAAACACTAGCACCATTAACACTATTTCCATTTAAATCTGTATAAGTTGTACCAGTATATTCTTTATTGGTAAATTTCACATCATCTACTTCCAGTTTTGTTTCGGCTTGCACCAACTCTGGTGTTTTTTCACCAATCCATGGATTAATTTTCTTATCATAGCTTGTTGATGGTGCCTTTAACTCTAAATTAACCTGTGCATAAGTAGGAAATGCTTGCCCAGTAACTGAAGTTGCTACAGCTACTAATATCGCAGTAGTTATTAACCTATTTCTTCTAACCATACTATTTACCTCCCCCTTTATAAACGTTTACATAATTTACGTTATCTTAATAAACATTTTACAATATTACCCATATTTTTTTTATGTATCTAATGATTTTTTAACAATATTTTGTTATATTTGCGCAATATATTATATACCACTTCTATTTTAATAAGCTGTTACATAATATCTTACCTTTATAAATCACCTAATAAAAAAATCACATGTATTTCTAATATTTACTTTGCCAATATGACAAACTATTAATTTTCTACATGTGATTGACTATTATTCTATTACTTCTTTATTTTCTTTTGCATCTACTTTAGAGTTATAAAAAATACCCAATATCACAATTATAGCTCCTATAAGCTTTTGCCATGAAAAGTCTCCCATAACAATTGCATCTATAATAATTGCACATAACATTTGACCTGAGAACATTAATAATGTACTATATACCACTGGAATCTTAGGAATTACTATATTAGATGTATATACTACTATAACTCCCATAATTCCGCCTAAGAAAATATATAATGGCATTTTACTCATCTCTAAAATTGCTGGTACTGAACTACTTCCTAAGCCTATCAAAATAAATACTCCACCTACAAGTCCACCTATATAATGAATTATTGTACTTTGAATTAAACCAACTTTCTTTCCTATTGTTGAACTTACTACCATAGATAAAGTAGTTAATACTCCTCCAAACATGGCTAATAAAATCATTAACATATTATACTACCTCCCCTATGCCATTGTCATAATAACTAACCCAACAAAAACTATTAAAAATCCTACAATCTTTTTAGGATTAAATTCATATTTAGTTAATCCAAACAATCCAAAATGATCCACTAAAGATGAAAATATTAATTGCCCAAATACACCTAATGCTGTTGTTAATGCAACTCCTATACTTCCTATTGTTATTATATTAACTAATGTAAGTGATACTCCAAATATACCTCCAAGATATAAATAGAAAGGTAAGCTTTCCCTTATAACTATTTTTTCTTTTTTAATTGCTGCAACTATAAGTATTGCAATAAGTCCAATTGCATGAATAATCACTACAGAATATGCACTTCCAACATAACTTTCTAATCCACTATTAAAAGAAATCATTATAGAAATAATTGCCCCTATAGCTAGTGCTAAAATATTATACATTCAAATTCCTCCAGTAAAATTTCTAAAAACATCTTATCAGATACTTACATCTAGCAACTAGGACATTTGTCCTATTTTTAATTTAATAGTATAATCTTTTTAGATAAATATTTTATTTATGCTATACATATAACTATTTTTAGTTTAAGGGAGATACTATGAAAAAACTAAATAATCCTATTTTACTTGAATATTACATAAAAAAACATACACTAAATAATTTTTTAAATAACAATTTACTAAACTATATAGAGATTCATACTTTTAATAAAAATGAATTCCTTTGTACTTTAAATGAAAAACTTTTATATATGTACTTTTTAGTTGATGGAAAATATAAGGTTACAACTCTTTTGTCTAGCGGAAAATCTCTTTTACTTTGCTTTAATACTCCACTTTCTATTATGGGTGATATTGAATTTATTGAAAATCCATATGCAGATTGTAATGTACAAGCTTTAGAAAATTGTATTTGTCTTGCTTTACCTATATCTAAAATTAAAGATTATGGTTATGATGATCCTGTATTTTTAAGATTTATAATATCTTCACTCCAAAAAAAGCTTAGACGTAATTCTAGCTATATGAGTATAAATATACTTTCTCCAATTGAAAATAGATTTGCTAGTTATTTAATATCATCACTTCCATCTAATACCTCAAAGGATCTAGTTGTGGATATAGATGGTATAAATAATTTATCAGACCTTCTTGGATCAAGTTATCGTCATTTAAATAGGGTAATTAAAAATCTTAGTGATGAAAAAATAATAAAAAAGGCTAAAAATTCAATACAAATTCTTAATCTTGATAAATTAAAAGATTTAGCTACAGATGAATATAAACATTAATCTATTAAATTTCAAATAGTTATTCTATATATTTCAATTTTAGTTCATAAATTCATTTGTGAAATAAAACAACCTTTGATAAAATACTAATGATAAAAAAATGGAGGTCAAAACATATGATGCAAAAATTATTAAGCAAAACTAGACAAGCTATAAATGATTTCAATATGATAGAAGAAAATGACAAAATAGCCGTTGGGCTTTCTGGTGGAAAAGACAGTGTGACACTCCTTCATATATTAAAAAACTTTCAAAAATTTTCTCCAGTAAAATTTGAACTTATTGCAATTACATTAAATCCAGGTGATGTTGATAATGGTCCTCTTCATACATTATGTAAAGAAATAGATGTTCCATTTTATGAAATACAAACTGATATTGCAAAAATTGTTTTTGATATAAGAAATGAAAAAAATCCATGCTCCCTTTGTGCTAAATTGAGACGTGGTGCGTTAAATGATGCAGCTAAAAAACTTGGCTGTACAAAGGTTGCACTTGGACATCATAAAGATGATGCTGTTGAAACCTTTGTTATGACAATGTTCTATGAAGGAAGAATT
This sequence comes from Clostridium sp. K13, assembly GCF_019734195.1. Taxonomy (GTDB): domain Bacteria; phylum Bacillota; class Clostridia; order Clostridiales; family Clostridiaceae; genus Clostridium. The sequence continues at coordinate 51,646 of NZ_JAASHM010000013.1, forward strand.
AATTGCTTCTCTCCAAAATCATATATGGAAAAATATAATTTAACTATTATAAGACCAATGGTATATATTGATGAGTATATGATAAAAAAAGCTGTTAAAGATTATAGTTATCCAATAATAATAAACCCATGTCCTGCAGATGGTCATACCAAAAGACAAGATGTTAAGGAATTAATTAAAAATCTTAATGGTGATTTTCCTAATCTTAAAGAGAAACTATTTTCTGCTTTAAATAATAGTGAACAACTATTTATTTGGGACAAGCAAGAAATTGATAAAATCAATTCTAAAGAATAAAATTTAATTATTTACATAGAATAATCTTTGAATAAATATAAAATATTTAAGGAGATTTTTTATGTCAAGTTATACAGGAACAGTTAAATGGTTTAATGTAGAAAAAGGATATGGTTTTATTTCAGCTAATGATGGAAATGACATTTTTGTTCATCATTCACAATTAAAAGAAAATGGACCTGATAATACATTACATGAAGGTGAAAATGTATCATTCTCTATTGCTGATGGACAAAAAGGTCCTATGGCAATTAATGTACATAAACTATAAAAAAAGTGGTAGATGAATTTTATTCTCTACCACTTTTTCCTACTTTATTTAGTATTGAATATTATGCTTTTTTTCTTCTTCCATTTATAACAAATGCTCCGGAAGAAATAATTACTAATGCTATAGCTAATAATACTAAGGAATTTTCTCCTCCTGTAATAGGTAATGCTTTAGCTTTAACAATTACCTTTATAGTTAATGTTGTTTCATTATTATCACTATCTGTAACCTTATATGTTACCTTATAATCTCCTACTTTTTTAGTGTTTACTGTATTTTCAAGAACTTGAATTTTAGAAGTTAGATCTCCATCTTCTTTGTCTGATGCAGTAACACCATTTAAAGCATCAAAGTTATCTCCAACCTTTAATACTAAATCCTTAGCATTAATAACTGGTTTTTCATTTGCTTCTGGTTTTTCATCTACTGGTGGTTCATTTCCATCTGTTGTATCATCTTCTATAGAATCATTATAACTCTTAGTATCTACTAAAACATATGATGCTTTTGCAGGAACATTTATTTTACTACCTTCTATAGTTCCTAATGATTTAACTCCAGCCTTTTCTTCATTTACTACTACTGTCCAATCACTTGAAGGTAATTCAACTTCAACTTCACTATCATTAGAATTAAATATTACAGCAATATCATTCCATGAGTCATTTGTTTGTTCACCATTTAAAGTATATGCTACAACATTTTCTTCATTAACCTCTAAGAAGTTAAGACCTTCTTGTATATCAGCTGTAGTATTCATTCTAAATGATTTATGAGCTTTTCTTAAGGAAATTAACCCCTTATAGTATTCAAATAAATCGTTATATTCTTCTTTTCTAGTCCAATCAATCTTATTTACTCTATCAGATGCATTATAGCTATTATGATTAAAGCTTCCATCTTCATTAACCTTTGTTCTAGCTATTTCTTCTCCTGCTTGGAAGAAAGGAATCCCTTGTGATGTTAATACAAGTGCTGCTGACATCTTATTCATAGCTAAAAGTTCTTCTTCAGTTGCATCAGGATTAGTAGTTTGTAATTTGTCCCATAAAGTTAGATTATCATGTGCTGATGCATAATTTATTGTTTGGTATGGTTGATTTGCCCATGCTGTTGTACCATATCCTGAATATTGGTTTGGTCCACCAGTATATTCAACTTGATCATTTTTAGTTGATGCAACTATACCAAATTTAATAACATCTTCAAGACCACTAAATCCATTTATAAATCCTGGCGTAGTATCTTCAAATACATGACCCTTAATTCCATCTCTCATATCATCACTAAAAGCAGCTATTTGTAAATCTCCATATTTAATAGTATTAACCTTTAATGCTTGTTCTTCGCTAGGTAATGGTGTACCTCCACCAGTCCATCCTTCACCATAAATTAATATACTATCATCAACTTCATTTAAAGTATTTCTTATTTCCTTCATTGTTGTTATATCATGAAGTGCCATTAAGTCAAATCTAAATCCATCAATATGATATTCTTCAGCCCAATATTTAACTGAATCTACCATCATTTTTCTAACCATTGAACGTTCAGATGCTAATTCATTACCACATCCTGAACCATTAGAGAATCCGCCATCCTCATTTTGTCTATAATAATAATCTGGAACAGCTAAATTTAAGTGTGAATCTGCTGTAGCTCCTGTATGATTGTAAACTACATCCATAACTACTCTTATTCCCGCTTTATGAAGTTCCATTACCATTTTCTTAAATTCTTCTACTCTAACCTCTGCACTATATGGATCTGAAGAATAAGAACCTTCTGGTGTATTATAGTTTTGAGGATCATATCCCCAATTGTATTGTGCCTTATCTAACTTAGTTTCATCAATTGATCTATGGTCAAATGTAGGTAATAAATGTAAATGTGTTATACCTAATTCCTTTAAGTGATCAACTCCTGTTTTAATATCTCCATTACCAAATAAAGTTGTACCAGATTCCCATACACCATTATATTTGCCTTGAACTTCCATAGAAGCACCTGATGATGAATCAATAGTAAAATCTCTTATGTGTAACTCATAAATTATAGCATCTGTAGCATCTACAAACTCTGGCTTTACATCATTCTCCCAACCTTCTGGATTAGTTGAATCTAAATCAATAACCATTGCTCTATTACCATTTACTCCAACAGCTTTTGCATATGGATCTGTAACTTCTTTTTCTACTCCATTATTAGTCACTAAGTAAGTGTAGTAACTTCCATTTAAATCTCCATTAACATCTAAAGTCCAAATACCATTTTCGCCCTTAGTCATTTCTTTAATTTCTTTTGCATCTACACCATTCCCAGCATCAAATAATGCTAATTTTACACTTGTTGCAGTTGGAGACCATAATACAAAACTTGTCTTATCTTTTGAATATAAAGCTCCTAATTCTTCATTATAATGATATAAATCTTCAAACTCTTGAGAATTAAATATCTTTCCTAATGTTACTAATTTTCCAGTATATCCATCTATCTCTAAATTATATTCATTAGTCAAACTTAATTCTTTTTCAGTCACTATTTTACCTGAAATTAGATTCTCATTTATATCTAAACTCTTAACTTTTATTAATTCATCATTTTCTTTTAAAGTAACATTTTCTATAGTTAAATCTTTACTCATTTTTACATTAGTAGTAAAGCTAATTTCATTTAATGAATCTATTTTAGCAGATGTAATTGCTAGATCTTTAACAGCATCTTCTGCTCTAAAAACAATTTCTGAATTGCTTTGTACTAAGTAAGCATTTATTTCACCATTATTATTGGCATATGCTAAATTAATGAATCTATCAAATTCAATATCCTTAGCTGACCAATCTGGTTTTCTGATAATGATACCGATTCCAGCTTCTTTGGCATTTACTACATTTTCATATACTATTGAAGTAGTTTTTCCAAAATCATCTTCACCATTAAACGCATGTCCATTACCACCATGATTTGGATCTAACCAAGCCCATACATCCCATTCATCATAGTCATTATTGAATCTATAATAATGTAAATTTAAAGTTACTTTTTCAAAATCCCTATTTATTTTCTTTAGTTCTACATCCTTATTATCCTCTTTATGATTAATAACAACTTCTGTGTCACCAGCTGATAAATCTACAAACTTATCTGATCCAAAATAATTTTCAGTCCATTCATTACCTTGCTCACTTCTACGAAGTATATATCCTAATTGATCTGCATCCTTTGATGTTTTTACAACAGCAAACTTACCATCTTCATCTTCTCCTATAAAGTCAATGCGCTTACCATCTTTTCCAGCTTCCCAAACCCAAAGGTTCCATCCATCATAATTTCCATCAGGTCTATTATATCTAATCTTTACATAAACCTCTTCTGATGCTTTAACACTTATTTCCGAATTTTCTTCAGCTTGTACAGAAAGTGGCAGTTGAATAAATGCTATACACATTATTAAACTTAATACTGCTGCTAAAGCTCTTTTAAATTTTCTCATAAATTTTCCTCCCATTATGCTTATTAAAACAATATTTAATAAGTTATTTTACATAATTCATTATAAGTATACAAACAACTATTGTAAACATTTTCTACATTGTGAAATTTCATATTATTTTCTTCACCTTAAATCATAATTTTTTTAAATAATTTCACATATATTAAAATTTTATTTTATCAGATTCCTTAAAAACAACTATTTTCTATACACAAAAAGACGATTAATACATAATCGTCTTTTCTTAAAATTTATTATTTATACATACACTTTTTCTTCTAACCCAGCTGAAGTTAATGCTATATTTAAGTTTCCATTTTTACATCTTATTTCATCAATGAATTTCTTTTGGCTTATATCTTCAGTTAAATGAACTCTATAACAAAGTTCAAATAATGCACCAAAATCTCTTGTTCTAACGCTTTCAATTACCCATGAAGTTGAATACTTATTTAAAATATCATCAAAAACTCCTTCATAATTTAAATCTTCTGGCACTAAAATTTTGAGCTTCATACTCTTTGTTTTAGGCATTGCAAATTTAAGCTTATCTAAAATAATCATAACTGCACATAATATTATAGTAACTATAACACCATATCCAATATATCCCATACCACAAGCTAACCCAATTGCTAAAGTAAAGAATACATAAGCAATATCTTTTGGATCTCCAGGGGCACTTCTAAATCTAATAATTGAAAAGGCTCCAGCTAAACTAAATGCCCTTGCAACATTGTTTCCTACTAAAAGAATTATTATTGAAATTATTACAGGTAGCATTATTAATGTTAATGTAAAACCTGGTGCATATCCTTCTTTCTTATGTGTATACATATAAGCTAAACTAATAACAAAGCCTAATAATATTGATGCACCTATAACTATCAATGCATTTGCTAAAGTAAATGACTCTCCATTTGTTGTTGCAATTATCGTTTCTAACATATTTTTTCTCTCCTCATTTCACTAACTTTATTTTTCTTTAAACAATATCTCATATATTCATTACCATATTTAGAAAACTTAGCACTATATATTCCCAAATCTGATAATATCTCCACTAACCATAATGGTATTGCACCTAAAATTTTAACTTCCATTAAATATTGATTTTTATCTAGAAGTTCATCTCCAAAACTTCCAGACTCTAAAAATAAATAGTCTCTTCTTGTAATTATTTTTGAATCAAATGTTAATCTAAAATTTCTATCACTCTTAGAAAAAAATGCCCTTCTACTATAACTTATATAAACTTTAGGTGTAACCTTGTTATTATCTAAATAATATTCTATTTCATTTAATACCTGATTACTCATAAAGTCACTTTTCTCTGGTCTTATTCCTAACTCTAAAAATTTATAGGCTTCACTCAAAGTTAATACTACACGCCTCTTATTAACAACTCCACTGATTTTCTTTTTTAGTTCTAAAAACACCTTATCATCCTTTTCCTTTGGAACCTTATAGCTTCTTAATCTAAGCTTTTCTTTATAATACGGCTTAGATATAGAATGTCTAATTACTTGATTGTCTTTTGTGTCATAATAAATATTGTAAATACTATAGTTTTTTCCATCTTTACAATGCTCATCTGGTTCCATATATTCATTTAATCTTTTTATAAGCTCATCATATTGAATTTGACTTAATAAATATTTCTTTTCATATCTCTTAAATGATTTTATTGCCATTACATACCCTCCCCCAATTCCTCAACTGGATTGTTTAATGTTATTATAAAATCCCAACCTTAAAAAAATCTTAAATTGTTTAACTTAATTTTAACTTTCACTAAACAAATTAAAATTTGGAGTAATTTAAGAAACTCACTACTCCTTCCAGTCGTAGGAGTAAGTTCGACTAACCAAATTAAAATTTGGAGTCTCACTTAAGATTAATTTAAGGTTTACCTGATAATATTATTTTATGAATTTTGATTAAGTAGAATTTTTATTTACTTTTATGTAATAAATAATTTTATTGAAGTATTGGGAGGAAATTATGAAGAAAAAACTTATTTTAGCTTTAACAATTGTTTCTTTATGTATAAATTCAATAGGTTGTTCAAAAACAACTACAAATGATAATACTAATTCAGTTATTGAGTCTACTGAGAATATTGAAAATATAAATAATGAAGATGTAGCTTTAGATGAAGAATTAGGTGATGTAACAGCATCTATTACATTAGGAGATATAATAAATATTAATGGTAATGGAGCAACCGTAACTGATAATAAGGTTACTATTAATAATGGAGGTACTTATGTAATCAGCGGGACTTCTTCTAATAGTCAAATAATTATTGATAGTGCATCTGAAGAAAATGTTTATTTAGTTCTTAATAATGTAAGTTTAACTTGTTCAAATAGTGCACCAATTTATGTTAAATCAGCTAAAAATGCAATAATAGTTTTACCTGATAGTACCCAAAATACTATTACTGATGGTGAAACATATGATTTTGAAGATACATCTACTGATGAGCCTAATGCAGCAATATTTAGTAAAGATGACTTAACTATTAAGGGTACTGGTTCTTTAAATGTTACTGCTAACTATAATAATGGTATAAGTAGTAAGGATGATTTAAAAATAACAGGTGGAAATATTTCTGTAACTTCTGCCGATGATGGACTAATGGTAAAAGATTCTATAACTATTAAAAGTGGAAATATTAATGTTAATGCTTCTGGTGATGGTTTAAAATCAACTAATACCGAAGATACTTCAAAAGGCTATGTTTTAATTGAAGGTGGAACATTAAATATAACTTCTACTAATGATGGAATTCAAGCTGAAACAAATGTGAATATAACTGATGGTACTATTAATATTGTATCTGGTGGTGGTAGCATTAATAGTAGTAGTAAAACCGATAATATGCAAAATCCATGGGGGCAATGGGGAAATAGTAATAGTACTTCTAGTTCTACAACTGATACTAGTAGTGCAAAAGCAATTAAAGCAGTAAATAATATATCAATTGATGGTGGTAATTTTAATATAGATTCTTCTGATGATTCTCTTCATTCAAATAATAGTTTAATAATTAATGGAGGCACTTTTGAAATTTCATCTGGTGATGATGGAATTCATTCTGATACTAACCTTGAAATAAATGGTGGAGATATAAATATTGCTAAATCTTATGAAGGAATTGAAAGTACATCTATAACAATTAATAATGGTACTATTCATCTTATTGCAAGTGATGATGGGTTAAATGCAGCTGGTGGAAATGATTCTTCATCTATTAATGGTAGACCTGGACAGAATAACTTTAGCTCTTCTAGTGGTGGAACTATTACTATTAACGGTGGATATCTTTATGTAGATTCATCTGGTGATGGTATTGATGCAAATGGATCTATTGAAATTAATGACGGTACTGTGCTTGTAAATGGTCCTGAAAATAGTGGTAATGGAGCTTTAGATTATGATTCAACTTGTAATATAAATGGTGGTTTGTTTATTGCCGCTGGTAGCTCTGGAATGTCTCAATCACCAAGTACTTCTTCTAAACAAAACTTTGTTAATATCTTTACATCTTCACAATCAGCAAATACTTTAATTAGTATAAAAAATGAAAATGGTAAAGATATAATTACCTTTGCGCCATCAAAAGCATATCAATCAGTAATAGTGTCATCTCCTAATTTACAAAGTAATACTAACTATATTGTTTATTCTGGTGGTACTTCAACTGACCAATCACTAGATGGATTATATACAAATGGAAATTCTTCTGGAGGAAGTGAGGTTGGTAGCTTTACTACTTCAACTACTTCAAGTACTGTAGGTTCCGGTGGAAATAATAACAAGCCTGGAAACATGGGTGGAAATAAAAGGCCTAGAAATTAAAATTTTATATTAGATAATATTAAGAATTGTGTTTAAAGTTTAGCACAATTCTTTTTATAGTATATTGTTTCTTTAATTATAAAAATATAATTGTATATAAGAAATTCTATGAGGTGATTTTATTACTACGTCATCAACTAAAGATAAAGATTATAATACAATTGTAATTGCAAGTGTATTTCTTTTAGGTGCATTTATACGTTTTTTAAATAGTACCTTTATGAATATTTAATTTGTATCAACAGCTGCTTTAACTTTAGTATATCTTATACTGGCTTTCTTTGTAGTAAAAAAGAAAGAAATTACAGTGGAAGATTAAAAATACGGTTTTTTAACCGTATTTTTATTAATTAAATATTTATTCTAAAGGATTTCCATTAGAATCTTTTATTTTTCCTGAAAATATTGATATACATTCTACCATTGCCCATATTTGAACCATCCCCCAGGTTATTCCATTTGTAAAATAACCTAAAAACCATAATAACAATTGTATTATTCCTATTTTGATATATCCTAAATAAAATCTGTGTATTCCCATACCACCTAAGAAAAGTGCTAATAAACCAGCTAGTAATTTATTTTTTATTTCTGTATCTAATTCAGTAATATTATTATTTAACTTTGCACCACAAAACTGACAAATCTCAATATTATGACTTTTTATTCGTGATCCACATTTGTAGCAATAATTATCACCCAAACCTTTTTTAGTTCCGCAGTTTGTGCACCTTAAACTATCGTTGCTTATAAGCTGACCACAATCCCTACAATACATAACATCTTCCCCCTCTCAATTATGGTTATTAAAATTATATGATTAACTTTCTCTTTATAGGATTAATAAATTAATTACTATTATGAAAATTATATAAGTTAAAAGTTAGTAATCACCATAATATTCTTCTAGTGTAATCCCTCTTTCATATAACTCTTTTGCAAGCTCTTCCCCTAAGTATCTGATATGCCAAGGTTCATAATTATATCCTGTTATATCTTCTTTTCCCTCTAAATATCTTATAACAAAACCATATCTATATGCATTCTCTCTTAACCATATTCCCTCTTCACTTTGCCCAAATTTAACATAAAGTCTTGAGCCATATTCAGGCAATGTTACATCCATTGCTAATCCTAATTGATGCTCACTAGCACCTGGCGGAGCTGAATATCCGCTATATGGATTATATATACTTTTCTGTGTACTATAAGACCTATATCCTGATGTTGCATATAAATATAATCCTTGCTCTTCAGCAGCATTAAATAAATTTTCTAATGCTAAAGCCGCTTCTTTTCTCATATATAAACTACTTTCACTATTCATAGCTCGTACATTAGGTAAAATTAAATCCTCTGGTTCGTAATCAGAAGATATTCTTCTATTTTTATTTACACAAACAGTTAAGCTATTTTCTTCAAAAATCCCCTCTGCCACAACCTTATCTGTAGGTTCTTTAATTATTTCTTCAGATTTTAAGATCCTATCAATTTCTTTTCCATCTTCATAAGTTACTGTATAACTCTTTTTATTTTCTCCCTTAATCCCATCACAAATTACTCTACTTTCTCCAATGGCAGTCTTATAGTCTTTAACTATTACTTCTTTAAAATCAATTTCTTCAATTACTTCTTCATCTATACTATAAATTCTATTTATTACTATCTCTTGATTATTAATTATTTTTTCATCAAGTCTATAATTAATTTTATCTTCTTCATTTAATTCAATATTTGCCTCATCAATTATTTCTTTAACATTTTTAGCAGTACTTTTATGTTCTATAATCTTTCCATCAACTTTTATTACTATATTTTTAGGCCTATTAACCATTAAAATATACATAAAAATACTTATAAAAAATACTAATATAATATTTCCTATTAATTTTTTATTCATGCTTATCCCCATCCATTTTTAGTACATTTCTCCAAATTTACTTGTTTATTATAATACATTTTTATATAAATTTATAATATTTTTTCAAAAAAAAGAAATATTTTTTTACAATATACCTCTTTTTATATAAATATTATTACTTATTAGCTTTACTAATTGCCCCTTCTAGAACATTCATTCCGTATTCTGCTTGCTCTTTTGTCATAACAAGTGGTGCTAAAAATCTAATAACATTACTTAATAGCCCAGTATTTATTAGTATTACCCCCTCTTTAAAACAACTATTTATTATTTCCTTAAATAATTCTGGTGCAGGTTCCTTGCTTTTTTTATCTTTTACTAATTCTAATCCTATCATAGAACCAAGTCCTCTAACATCACCTATTACATCATACTTTTCTTTTATCTCATTTAATCTTCCTACTATATAATCACCCAGTTTAAATGATTTTTCCATTCCTCTTTATTTTTATTAAAATATTTTTAAATACTTAAAATCTATTAACAAATAAAAAAATATGCCTTCATCTACTTGATAAAGACATATTTGTATAATTAATATTATATCAATATATATTATTTTCTTATATAACTATATATAACATTTTTTGTCCATCATGGACAAATCTTCTATTTTATTTTTTCTCCACAATATGGACAATATTCAAAACCATTTTCAACTTCTTTATTACATTTTGAACATCTTTTTACTGAATAATAATCTCCATAACTATTTTTTACTTCATTAAGATCCCAATATGTAATTTCAATATTTTCCCCTTTTTCTATTGCTTTTCCCTTTTCTTTTGGAATACTATAAATTGAGCCACATTTATTACAAACTACATAATAATTTTCATTCCATTTAAATAGTGGAATAAAGAAAAAATGAAAAAAAGTAAAACTTTTTATCAATGTCAAATCACTAGATATATTGCATTTTTTACAATATGAATTTATTAAGTTCTTAATTTCCTTCTCTTTACTATCAATACCAAATATCCCTATGAAAAACATTTCTATACCTCTTTTCGTAGAACCTTATATATTAAAATTTAATTATTTTATACTTATTATAATTCAATTTTACAACTTATTAAACTATAACTTTATTTATAAATTTCTTATACTATAATTTGTATTAGATATTTTTTTAATTTATAATAAATAAATAATAACTTTTGAAAGGAGTATATTTATGCCTAGCTTAATTTTAGAAGGAGGAACCCTTAGACCTATTTTTACAGCTGGAATACTAGATGCATTATTAGATAATAATATAAGTTTTCCTTACTGTATCGGTGTATCTGCTGGAATAACTAATGGAGTATCCTATCTTTCAAAACAAAAAGGAAGAAATTTAGAAATACTAATGAAATATAGAAATGATAAAAGATATTTAGGATACGGAAATTTCTTGAAATGCAAAAGTCTATTTGGACTAGATTTTGTTTTTGATGAAATACCTAATAAATTAGTACCATTTGATATGGATACATATAAAAAATATCCTGGTAAAGTCCTAGTTGGAGTTACTAATGCAAAAACTGGGGAAACTGAATATTTAGATGGAAAAGAACTTGATGATAAAGCTACATTACTTAGAGCAACATGTGCTATTCCAATATTTTTTCCTGTTATAAAAATAAATAATAATGAATATTATGATGGTGGTCTTTGCGATCCAATTCCTGTGAGAAAAGCTATTGAAGATGGTAATAAAAAACATTTAATAATTCTTACTCAACCAACTGGATATAGAAAAGAATTAAGTAAAAAAAATGTATTTGTATCTAAAATGCTAAGCAATAAATACCCTAATTTAAAAGATGCATTTTTAACTCGTCATGAAAATTATAATGCTACAGTAAAATTCTGTGAAGAACTTGAAAAGCAAGGCAAGGCAATAATATTAAGACCGGACTATAAACTAGAAAGTTTTGAAAAAGATACTAATAAACTTCAATCTAATTATCAGCACGGTTATGAAATGGCTATAAAACACTTAGATAAAATAAAATCACTTTTTAAATAAACTGCGAACTACAGTGAGAACGAAAAATGGAATATTACTTTTCCGGGAAGCGGTGAAATTTTCACTTTGAATTTATATAATTGATTCCATAAAATTTGCTAAAGTTTTTAAACTAGCTAGCGCGTCAAACAGTAAAAACTTCTTCACGCTAATTTTACTACATCAATTATTAAATTCTACAGCTTAATTTCAATGCTTCTCTCCAAATTAATATTTCATTTTTTCTCTTCACTGTTTTTCTTAGTTTCCCAACTTATAGTTAACGACTCCTGCTACAAATTTGTATTACAAGTCGTTAACTTTAGGAAAATTCGGCTTAAATTGCAGACTTAAGCTTTAGTTCGCAGTTTATTTCAACTTCTACATAGTTTTATTCTCTTCAACTACTATTTTCTTATCTAAGTCCGGAACCCTAATCATAATAAGCCCACCAATAATGAATAATATTATTAAGCTTATAATTCCGTTATTGGTCTTTCCTGTTATTTGAGTTACAACTCCAACTAAGAATGGTCCTAAAACTGCTGCAAACTTTCCAAAAATACTATAAAAACCAAAATACTCTGCAGATTTTTCCTTTGGAACAAGTTTTGCAAAATATGATCTTGAAATAGCTTGTATACCACCTTGTGCTGATCCAACTAACATTGCTAGTATCCAAAAATCTACTGCAGTTTTAATAAAATAACCATAGCAGCAAATTAATGCATATGTTACTATTCCAACTAATATTAACTTTTTGCCACCATACTTTTCTGAAAGCTTTCCATAAATAATCGTAAAAGGAAAAGCAACAAATTGTGTTAAAAGCAATATTATAAGTAATGCTGTCATTGATATTCCCAAGTCTGTTCCATATGAAGTTGCCATACCAATTATGGTATGTACACCATCTATATAAAAGAAATATGCACTTAAAAATAATAATATAGCCTTATCCTTCTTTATCTTTCTCAATGTATTAAGTAAATCCTTAAAAGAGTTTTTTATTATCTGACTTTGCTTTTTAACATAATATTTTTGATTAACATTCTTTAATAAAGGAATTGTAAATCCTCCCTACCATAAAGCAGTAATTAGAAATGTAATTTTACATGCTAATGGCACACTTATTTGTATAATTCCATTTTGAGATAATAAAACTACAATAATACAAATAATAAAAGGAATAGTACTACCTATATATCCCATACCATATCCCATAGAAGATACGTAATCCATTCTATCTTCAGTAGTAACATCTACTAAAAAAGCATCATAAAAAACGTTTACTCCACAGAATCCTATTGTGCTTAAAGTATATACTATCAATAAAAATACTGGTGCATCTTCAGGTACAAATATCAAAAATATCGTAGAAACTAATCCTAATATAAAAAATAAATTAAATAACCTCTTCTTATTTCCTTTATAATCTGCAATATTTCCTAATATAGGTGCAATCATAGCTACTATAAACGTTGCTATAGATATAGTATATCCCCATAATGCTGTAGAAGTTGATGACTTCATTCCCCCTTGTTCTGCAACCATTTTAAAATATATAGGTAATATAGTTGAAGTAATTGTCATTGAATATGCAGAATTTGCCCAATCATATAAAATCCAGCTCTTTTCACCTTTACTTATTTTCCCCATTCTCTTCCCCCTAAATATTTAATATTCTTTCTTCTACCTCTCCATCTATGTTATCTAAATTCAAGTCCATAAGTTTAGCTATTGTTGGCCCATGATTTATTAACTTTCCACTTTTTAGTACCACCCCTTTTTTTATACCTTTCCCTGCAGCAATAAAAAATGTTTTATAATTTTTTCTAGATGGTAAATATCCATGTGCTCCACTTATTTTATGTTTTATTTTACAACCATCAATATTTAATACCTCTTCTACAGTTTCACCTAAAACTTCATCTACAAAATAGTATCCTTCCTTTGCCTCTACCATGAAATCTGCTTCAGTATCCGCTCCTAAATCACTTATATCTTTTCCTTCGTAAATTTCTTCTATAGGACTATCTACTTCATTTTTTAACTGGTTAAGTAATTCTTTTATTTTTCTTTTAGTATTATTATCATTTTTATCTTTCAAATAAATATATGAACTTCCATCACAGCTTTTTGCTATCGCCATATAACTTTTTATTTTATTATTTTTAAGCTTTATAATATTATTTTTATATAATATTGAGTTCAATTTAACAGCCTTTTTAACATCTAATTGCGAATGATCCCCTAATGCTATTATTGTTGAATCATTATAAATTCCTGCAAATTTTAATACTTCTATTATTTCACCTAATCTTTTATCATGTCTTTCTAATGCTTTAATAACCTTACTACTTTTAGTTCCATAGTTATGTTTTTGACTATCTACATCTACTAAGTGTAACAATAATAAATTAGGCTTTTTCTCTCTAATTGTTTTTTTTGCTACCTCAACTGCAAAATTATCTAAATAAGGTTGCTGAATACCATTTCTTAAATATCCAAATCTTTTATTCATCTTAAATTGATAAATTAAACTTCCTGCCATTGCTGACTTTATAATTTGATTATCATAATTCCTAGTACAACAAATCTCTGGCATATTATAAGTAATTTTACTTCCTCCACTTACAGGCCATAAAATGGAACAGGTTTTCAATCCCTGTTTTTCTGCTAAATCGTAAATTGTATCTCCCTTAATTGACTTACTATACCAGTACCAATTAGGATTATCATGTTTAAAATCTATAACCGTATTATTTATAATTCCATGATTTTTAGGATATCTTCCTGTTACTATAGTTGCATGCGCAGGATATGTTAAAGAAGGATAAATACTATCAACATTTTTAATTAATGCGCCTTCTTTTATCATTTTTGAGAAATTAGGCAGTTTTATTAACACTTCTAAATCTTCACAAGAAACTGCATCAAAAGATATTACTATCATATACTTATTTTTCATTAAGCCCTCCAAATATAAATCTACTTATATATTATTATATTTATATTTATTTTAAGTTAATTTTCTATAAATTTTTACCTCACGATTATATCTTAACATTTTTTCTATATATATTGCACATAAAAATAATTCCTAAAACCAATTTAATTGATTTTAGGAATTATTAACTTAAATTCTATAATATTTTCTTCTATCCTATATTCTATTTTAGAACTATTCTCCTCTGCTAATTTATTGCATATATAAAGTCCTAATCCCGAACTAGTTATACCTTCCTTTTCTAATATACTATCATCACTATGTTTAACAAATGGCTCTAATAGGCTTCCCCTTATTTTTTCTGGTATATTATAAATTTCATTTGTAATTTTAAAAATACTTCTATTTTCCTCACAATATACATCTATATTTATATATTCTCCAGCATTATATTTAATTGCATTATCTAAAAGATTAATTAATATAGTATTAATTTCTTCTTTATTACATTTTACTTTTGCACTTTGTATATTATCTTTCACCTTAATATTAGACTTAAGTAATCTAACATTAATATCTCTTATTTTTTTACTACTTATCTCTGCTAAATCAAATTCTTCTTTAATTAAGCTTTTCTTTACTTCTCCTCTAGAAATTTCAAGAATATTTTTCACCAATGAATTTAATTTATTGCTTTCTTTAAGCATTCTTTCTAATGCTCTATTTCTAAATTCCTCATCCATTTCTAAAATATTTTCACCATATAATAATTGTGCATAACCGCTTATAGCTGTTATTGGTGTTTTAAGCTCATGAGTAGCATTATTAAAGAACTCTCTACTTTTATTTCTTTCTTCTATTATAATTTCCATCTGATTCTTAATTTCATTTTTCATGAAATTAAAATTAGTTGCTAAAATTGAAACTTCATCTTTTCCTTCTATTTTAAAGTCTTCTATCTCTTCTCCCTTTCCAAATGTTTCAATTGCATCTGATAATTTATTTAAGGGATTAGTAAACTTTTTAACAATAACCCATATTGCAATTATAAGCATTATTAAAATAGCAAATTGTCCAACAAAAATAGTTATTAATATTTTTATATTTTCACTATATTCATTAAAATAATCCTTTTGAACTATAATATTTCCATAATAACTTTCTTCAATATATATTGGATAATTATAAGTAGCAATATAAGATTTATCTATCTTTGCAATCATAAGCAAAGATTTTTTATTTTGACTTTCCTCTAAAATTGAATTTACCTTTTTTTCATTTATTAAATTTCCTCTGCTTTTTATAATTTTACTATCATCTAAAGCTATTGCAATATATTCACCAAACATATTATATAATCCATCAACAATATTCTTTGCTCCCTCTTCTAGCTCTAATTCACTTCCACTAGTATCACCTTGAAGCATAAAAAAGTTTCTTGCCATAAACCTTATAGTTTCCATATTAGACTGTATAGATTTTTCTAAGTTATTGTTTATTATAATATAAATATAAATACTAAGAAAAATATTTAATATTCCAACTATAAGAATTGACCATAATGTAACTTTTCCTCTAATAGTATTAAGCATTTTATTACCTCATTACATAACCAACACCAAATACGGTTTCTAGTACTGTGCTGCTTTTCTCCTCACCAAGTTTAGCTCTTACCCTTCTAATATGAACATCAACAGTTCTTAAATCACCATCATATTCATCTCCCCATACCTTGTCCAATAATTCTTCTCTTGAAAATACTATATTTTTATTTCTATATAAAAAACTTAGTAAGTCGAACTCCTTCTTTTTTAATTCAATTTCAATTCCATCTTTATATACTTTTCTATCATTTAAATTTATATATAATCCTTTATCTAACATTTCCTGGGTAATATTAGACATAATACTATTATTTTTGCTAACTCTTCTAAAGATGCTTTTTATTCTTGCTGTTACTTCTCTAATTTCAAAAGGCTTTGTAATATAATCATCCGCTCCTATCTCAATACCAAGAATTTTATCTATAACATCATTTCTCGCTGTTAACATTATTACAAATGCTTTATCACAAATTTCCCTACATACTTGAAATCCATCTTTATCTGGAAGCATAATATCTAAAAGAACTAAATCTGGCTTAAATGTTTCAATAATGTTTATTGCATCTTGTCCTTTATATACCCCTCTGACCTCATATCCTTCTTTTCTTAATGCGAATGTTAATATATCATTTATTGAAATTTCATCTTCAACTACTAATATTCTCTTTTTCTCCATATAACCAATTAAGTCCCCCACTCTAACGAAAATTATTCTCTTAAAATAATTTTATCATATAAATTTATCATTCAATATCTAAATAAAATAATTCATGCTTCACTTTCCCATTATCATCAAAATATTGAGTAAGCATTCTTTTTTCTTCATCATCAAATACAACAATCCACGGATAATTTTTAAATTCATATACGTATTCTATTTTATTATCTTTTATTTTTCCTAAAAGCACCTTAGTTATAATGCCTTTATCATTACATTGTTTAAGTATTAAATACTTATTTGAATTAGTATTTGATATATAATTAAACTCTTCATCTTCATTAAAAACATTAATCTCTTTGCTTTCTATATCAAATAATATAGTATTCTTTTCCTTCTGAATAACCTCTACTGAATAATTATTTTTATCCTCTATTTCACTAGTATCTATTTCTTCAGTAATAAATGTACCTAATATAATACTATTACCTAGTACTTTACTAAACCAAGTTTCAGTCATTCTTTCTCCTAAATCAATTGTATATAAATGATTTATACTATATTTATCATCATGTATTTCTATTTCATAAATTTCATTTTCCTTTTCTCCGCCAAAAGCATAAAACTTATTATTATTTTTTGAATACATTACTTTTGTAATCAAAGGAAATTTCCCGCTATAATTATCCTCTACTGTTATTGCTTTATCTTCTTCATAGTCATATAAAACCATTGCTGTAGCATAACTTTTAAAATTACTTGTATCAAACTTTCCATATAAATTTCTATAAGAAAACTCTAAATTTTCATCATTCTCATCATAAATAAAATTTGCTACTACTCTATAAAAATAATTATCACTTCCTACAACCGAATAATATTGATCACTTTTCCATGCTTTTTCATTACCATAATATTTTCTATCAATATACTCTGCATAATACCCGTCTCCAATAGAATCATCCTTATCTGCTGTTACTCTAACTTCTTCTGGATTACTTAAAAACTCAATTTCTACTTTTGGAAGTTCCTTTACCTCTTCAGTTACACTATCTTTAATAATATATGATGAACCAGAATCTTTAATATTTCTAGTTAAAGTTCTTCTATTTTTCTCTCCACTATTGCTATAAGCCTCCCACATTTCTATTTCCCTTACTTTAACCAAACCCTCTTCTTTTGAGTAATATACACTATAGTTTTCTTCAGTATCTATATCCTTAGATTGTAAAACACCATAAATCCTATCTTCATAAAAAAAACGTGGTTCGAATTTAAAGCCTTCTTCTACTTCTATCTCTATCTCTTCACTTGTTATTTTTTTAGAATTCTTAATTTCTTCCATTAACACATTATCGTCTACTACTATTGTCTTATCCTTTTCTATACACCCAACAAAAGTAAATATAACTATTAATAAAAAATATATAATCTTTCTCATATACTCTCCCTTACCTTCTTAATTAAATATAATATAAATTCATCTTTCTAATTCAATAATACACCCTACTTATTTCATAATATAATTTACTTATTGCCAAATTGTTGCCTAGCAAAAATATTTATTTTTATCAATGAAAAAAAGCACTGTATCCACAGTGCTCTCAATAAACTCTAAACTTAACTTGCCACTTAAAACTTGTTACTAGATAAATCTACTTCCTTCTTTGTCTTGAGTAATTTTACCAGCTTTCATAAGTCCGCCTAAAGCCATCTTAAAGTAATTTTTACTAGTTCCAAAAACAGCTTTTATATCTTCTGGATTAGACTTATCGTTAAATTCCATAAATCCACCATTTTTTCTCATATAAGTTACTATTCTATCTTGAAGCTCATCTCTTTCACTTAATCTAGTTTTTCTTGGAGTTAAGCCTATTACACCATCTTCATAAAGTCTCTTAACTCTTAATTGCATTTCATATCCTGGATGAACTTCATTATAATATTCATTAGGTAATACTAACCCTCTGTATTTAGCATCAATTGCAACATTTAAAGTTCCTGATGGAGTCTTTGAAAACACCATTGCAGTTACTTCGTCTCCAACTTTAAAAGTACCTTCTTCAGCTATTTCTATATATGGTTCAACTTCAGTAGTTGCTGCTAATCTTCCTGTTTTATCTACATATATGTAAAATAAATATTTCTTTCCTGTATGTAATTTATATCTTTGTTCTTTTAACGGTACAAAAATATCTCTATCTAATCCAAAATCTATAAATGCACCAAACTCTCCTTGATGAACTACCTTTAAGTATGCTACATCACCTACTGTAGCTAAAGGCTTTTTAAAAGTAGCTATTGGTCTATCTTTAGAATCTCTATATATAAATACTTCTATTTCCTTACCAACTTCTACTCCCATTCCCTCTGCTAATGATTTTGGAAGCAGTACATCTTCCTTACTTTGTTTGTCAACTAGATAAAACCCAAAATCCTTTTCTCTATCTACTACTAACGTATTGTATTCTCCTATTCTTAACATATTTCCTCCTACTTTTTATATTTTTTACTTAATCTAACATAGTTATCTGCAGAACACTGAATATTTTCAATTTCTGCTTGTGTTAGTTTTCTTACAACCTTTGCTGGATTTCCTAAAATAAGAACTCCCTCAGGAAATTCTTTTCCTTGAGTAATTAAACTTCCTGCTCCTATAATAGTATTATTCCCAATTTTAGCATTATTTAATATTATTGACCCCATTCCAACAAGTACATTATCTGCAATATTGCATCCATGTATTATTGCACCATGACCTATTGTTACATTATTACCTATTATACATGGTGATTTACTATCAACATGTACAACTGAATTTTCTTGAATATTAGTATTTCTACCAATAACAATATTATTCATATCTCCCCTAAGTCTAGTTCCAAACCATATGTTTGCATTTTCTAAGATTTCAACTTTTCCTATTATATCAACACTTTCTGAAATATATGTATTTTCATCTATCTTTGGAGTAACTCCCTCAAATTCCATAACCATCATATTAGAACTCCCTTATTTTTTTTATTTTACCATAAAAGTTTCACTTTATTTTATCACCCTTTATAATTATTGTCATTATTTTAATGTCTTTAATACTATATATTAATAGTGAATAATTTTAAGAGGCGAATTTGTGAGTAAAAGTAAAAGTAAAAGTAAAAGTAAAAGTAAACATAAAAACAAAATAATCTTTGATCAGAATAAATTAAAATATTATTATGGCATTCCACATTGTCATTCAAGCTATTCAACTGGAAAGGGAACTCCTTTAGATTTATATGAATTTGCTATAAAATGTGGCCTAGATTTTCTATTCGTAACCGATCATAATGATTTTCTTGCAAATAAAACTATCGTTAAAGAACGTTCATTTACAAAATGGGAAGCAACAAATTATTTTTCTAATAAGATACGAAAAAATGAAGAGGATTTTTTACCAATTGTAGGCTTTGAATGTAGAACTATTTCTTTTGGTGATTTTAATGTAATAAATCCTAGCAATTTTTTTACTGGCACTGTAAAAGATTTAAGATTGTTAACTTTATGGATGCTTAATAATAGTCAAGCTTTTATAATAATTAATCACCCACATAAAGAAATAGGAAAAATACAATATAATGAAGTTTTTAACAAAATTATTACCTCCATAGAGGTTTATAATGGTAACCCTGCAAGTAAATATACTAAACATGAAAAATACTATTATCAATTATTAGATAAAGGTTGGAAACTAGGTGCTGTTAATGGTCAGGATAATCATAGAATTAATTTTGATCAATCTGATAATTTAACAGCCTACATTGCAAATGATTTATCTAGAAACTCTTTAATAGATGCTTTTAGAAGCCATAGAACTTATTCAACTGAATCACGATTTTTAAAATTACATTTTTCCATAGATGAAACCTTTATGGGAGATACCTTATCTATCTATTCTTCAAAAGTAAAATTTTCTATTTTCACTGAAGATATTAGATATAAAATAAAAGAAATTCAAATAATATCAAATGGTGGTACAATAATAAAAAAAATTGAAGACATTAATTTAAATAGTATTAAATATATATATGAACATCAAAGTTTAAACTCTGAAACTTGGTATGTAATCAGAGTACTACAAGATGAAAATAAAACTGCAGTTAGCTCACCAATTTTTATTGTTCATTTAAAGAATAATTATACCTAAAAACTATTCACTTGAAGTTACATAAAGAATACAACTTTAAGTGAATAAAGTTGTTTCATTATTCATTAAAAATTAAAAGCGTTTAATTTTTAGATCCTCTTTATAGAAAATAATTTTAAAATTAAAACTTTTTCTATAAAGAGAACAGTTCAAATTAAACGCTTTATTTTTTATTATTTTCTGCATTATTTAAATGCTTGACTCTATTTGGCTTAGCCTTAGGTCTAATTTCGATTTTCTTTTCTTTCTTTTTAGGTCCACCAGTTGTTTGAATATCCATAAACCATAAAAAGAAAGTTACTGTTAATATAGTTAATGCAAAAGATAGCCACCACATAACATTTCCACCTAAAATCATAGGCATACATATCTGTAAAATAAATAATGCTATAGCTATACCTAATGGTATATACTTATTAATTCTTACTTTTGAAAATACATATTTTCTACCTAAAATCATTACTCCAAATACTATAGCTAATAAAACTACAAAATAAAGTAGTGTGAATAAAAAATTCCCCATTAATAGTTCTCCTTCCTATACTCTCTACTATATATATTACTGTCAATTTAACATATTTTCAACCTAGTTTTATTTCCATTTATTGATAATTTGTTAATTTTTTTATTATTTCATATAATAACTTTCATTTTATGCTTCATTTTTTATATAAAATTTGATAAAATATATTAAAGATATTATAAATTTATTAAAGGGGTGTTATTATGGGTTTAAACCAAGCCTATCAACTTGATGAATTAGATCTTCAAATTTTAGATATATTAATTAAAGATTGCAGAACTCCATATTTAGAAATTGCAAGACTTTGCCATGTTAGTGGTGGTACAATTCATGTACGTATGAAAAAAATGGAGGAACTTGGAATAATAAAAGGAACTAAAATTCTTTTAAACCTTCCTAAGTTAGGTTATGATGTTTGTTGTTTCGTAGGAATATATATTGATAAAACTTCATCCTTTTCAGAGGTTTTTGAAGAAATGTCAAAAATTAAAGAAGTTGTTGAATTACACTTAACTACTGGTGACTATTCTGTATTTGCTAAAGTTATTTGTAAAAACATAAGTGATCTTCAAGATATACTATTAAACAAAATAAATGTTATTTCCGGAATTCAAAGAACTGATACTATTATATCTTTAAATCAACCTATTGATAGAAATATTTCAATTTAATTACTAGTTAAATTAGTAAATATTATAACTATGAATATAAATTGCTCCTTTGGAAAAAATAACTATGTTATTAAAATCAAAGGAGTTGTTTTTTATGAAGGTAATAGATACAATAGTACTAATACTTATTATAATTGGCGCCGTAAATTGGGGATTATTAGGTTTTTTTGAATTTGATCTTGTTGCCTCAATCTTTGGAGATATGAGTACATTTGCTAGAATTGTTTATGGTATTATCGGTATCGCTGGCTTATACTCAATATCATTTTTTGCAAAAGATAAATTTCTAAAATAACAAAAAAAGAGATTTGCTATTTATAAATAGCAAATCTCTTTTTTCGCTTCTATAATTCTTTAATAATATTAAACAGCTCTATAGCAGCTTCCTTTGGGCCTTTTTGTTCTCTTCCTTTAACACCAAGGCAAGTTTTTATTTGTCCTACTTTTACATTTGTATCAAACATAGTTTTAAAATATTTATCTATTAATATATCAGTAGCTTCTTGCTTTTGTGCTGGTCCAAAAGGATTTGCAAAATAACTTTCAACTAATCCTTCTTCAGTTGTAGTTCCCTTTGCCATTCTTGGTCCTGATTTAAATAATTTAATAGCTTCCTCTGAATTAGAGAAATACTCTATAGCTTTATCATTTTCTCCTATTTCGGTAAAATTATTAGCATATAGGAATAAATCTATTTTATATCCTTTAATTATTTCACTATATGGTGCTATAGGCATTACTAATCTAGCATTAATTTTATCTGGGTTCATAAATATACTTCTATCTATTTCTCTAAATGCATATCCTTGTGCTAAATCATCTAACCTAACAAATGCTCCTATCTCTGTACCATATCCATATATCTCACCATTAATTTCCTTAAAAGTTCCCATATCATCAAAAATAATGCTCATATTACTTATATATTCTTCACTTAAAGTTCTAAATGCCTCTAAACTTTCAGATTTTCCTGCACCACTATCTCCCATTATTACTACATTAGCTTCTTTACCATTTTTCATTTGAACATTAACCATTGCACCATGTATAGGTAAATATCCTCTTTTTATCATTATTAAATTATGCAATGTTAATATCATCTTCTTCATATATCCAAAGTAATCTATCTCTTCTGAATAATTTATATATCCAAGCATTATATCATTTTCTTCATCATCATAAAAAACTGTTTTTAACTCTTCCCTATCATTTATTCCAAAAACATAAACAATATCAGGACGTCTTCCCCTACATTCTTCTCGTTTAGCCATTTCAAATAAATTACATAAAGTTATTCCATGATTCATAAAATCTCTATGGAAATATATATATGCTATTAATTCTCCAACCTTAGCTGGATAACAGAACCAATGCTCCTTATTTATATGAGCATATTTTAAAGGATTATCATATACCTCTGAAAACATTCCATTTCTTGTATTCTTTTTAGGATATGTTATAAACGGTGGCTCTAATAAAATGCAGTCTATAAAATTAATATCTTCTAAGGCCTCATATCCATTAGGTATTGGCCATAGTAGTTTATTTATCATAATACTACAATTTCCACCAGCAGTTATCTGCCTAAAAACTTGTGGATTTCTTCCTAATACATTCTGCTCAATTTTTCTATAAAATCTTAAAATCAATTTTTCAAAAGCTGAATTTGCTTCTGTAAAATTCATAGCTGCTAAACCTTGACTAACTTTATCATTTTGAATAACTGTATATCTTTCCAATCTTCTCCAGAACAAATAAAAATCTTCTATTACATTAATAAATTCTTCCCTATTAGTTAAAAGCTCACTATATTTCGGATTTAATTCAACAACTTCTTTTACATCTATTATTGTTAACCATTTGAAAATTTTAGTAATATCTTCTCTTAAACTTGATAGATCAGTAGTATTTAAAGCTTTAATTAGGTATCTATATGATAATGTTCTTTTCTTTTCTGACTTCTTTAAATAGACACTTAAAACTCTCCTAAACCCCTCACTCTCTAATAAGCCTTCAAAATTAGTACAATATCTAGCTGAAAAGTTCATCAAAACTTTATCGTTGCTTATTGAAAATTCCTTCTTCATCTTTCTCCTCCTAACATTTTATTTTCTCTCACGATTCACGGTATATTATACAATTATATCATATAATTCCATATATTTCATTCAACTTGCTTGTTAAATATTTATAAACTAAAGATTTATAACATTAATATTGGTCAATAATTAAAAGGATCCATATTTTTTCACTTAGGAGTTTTTACTTATGAAATTTTCAAAATATAGTAATTATAAATTATTTAAATTGATTCTTCCTCTTTTTATAATTATTCTTTCTTTATTTCTTTATCAAACAAATGATACTAGTAATTATAAAAATCAAATGACTATTCATTATATAGATGTTGGTCAAGGAGATTGTATTTTAATTCAAGTTAATAATAAAAATTTACTTATTGATTCTGGTCCATCTAGTAATAGGAAAAGCTTATTAGATTATTTAGAAAACTTAAATATAAAAAAATTAGATTATATAATCGCAACACATCCCCATGAAGATCATATTGGTAATATGGACACCATTATAAGACGGTATAATATAGGAAGTTTTTATTCTCCCAAAGTTACTCACTCTTCAACTACTTTTGAAAATATGATTAGTTCTTTAGTTGATAAAAATCTTAAAATAAATATTTTAAATAGGGGTGTAACTGGGATAAATCTTGGAGAAAACACTTCAGTATCTGTGTATTCACCATTAGAAAATCTATATAGTGATAATTTAAATGATTATTCTCCTATTATAAAAATTACCTTTTTAAATAATTCATTTCTATTTACAGGAGATGCCGAAATATCAACAGAAAACACTGTATTATCTCAAAATGAGAACTTAAAATGTGATATTTTAAAGATAGGTCATCATGGTTCTTCTACTTCTACATCCCCTGATTTTATTACTGCAGTAAATCCTTCTGTTGCTATTATATCAGTAGGTAAAAATAACCCTTATGGTCATCCTACTCCTGAAATAATATCACTTCTTAACTCTTTAAACATTAAAACTATTAGAACAGATATTAATGGTTCAATAATTGCTATTTCTGATGGGAGTAATATAAAAATATATAATATTAAATAAAGTCCTATAAATGATAGATGCGCCTAAATATTTAGGCGCATCTATCATTTAAGGATATTATCCTTAAAACAATGTAAATTTGTAATTTAATCTACAATATAATCTTCTGTCTTTTCTATTTCACTTACTACTTCTTCTACTTCTTCTTTATTATCATCTATCTCTTTATCAATATTTGATTCTTCGTCAATGTTTTCTATATTTTCTTCTTTGTTATCTTCTATTTTTTCTTCATCTTGACTTTGTATATACTCTTTCCAAGTAATAAAAATCTTATATAAATTTACAACGTCTTGTTCATTATATAATAATATAGTTTCTATTTTTTCTTTTGGCATTCTTTCAATATACTCTTTATCTTTTAATACTTTATGAAATGTTTTAGCTAAATTAGAGCCACTAATAACATCACCTTCTCTATATATATTAAAAACCTTTTCTAAATTTTTAAGACCTATAGATGTATTCATATTTCTCTCATATTCTTTTTGTATATCTAAAGATTTAAACTCTTTATCAAAATCAAAATAAATATTATATTTATTGAATAAATATTTTATTACGGTAAAATCATTATTCCCAGAAAAAGTAACTATAACTTTTTTCCCCATTTTCTTCATCTTCATAAAATATTTTTTTGCAAGTATAAGTATCTCAACTACTTCACTTTTATTTTCTATCATATATTGAGTTACATGTATCTTTTTATCAATATTATTATATATACAGGCACCAAATACCCCTATACATTTAGGTTTTTTATAAACATAATGCTCTAAATCAAAAAATATAATTTCTTCTGGCTTACATAGCACCTCCTTACCTTCTAAAATTCTTTCAATATTATATTCTTCCACATCAACAAGATTTTCTCGAATAATCACACTATCACTCTTTCTTACATTATTTATCTCCTGTGTTAAAATTATTATATCTATATCTTTTTATTATATCATGTTATCAATATAGTGAATACCATTTATATTTCTTAGTTTTGAAATATGTAACGAATCTGTTTTTAATATGATGCCTCTATTGACCAAGCCCTACTTTTTTGGTATTATGTATGTATGAAAAATTTGATAATGATTTTCAATTAGAGGTGATATTGATGTGTATTTGCGATTTAAAACTTGGTGAAAAAGCTAAGATTTATGAAATAAATGGAAATAACAAACTTACTAAAAGACTTTATGCTTTAGGTCTTATTCAAGGAACTGAAATAGAATTAAAAAGAGTTGCTCCTTTAGGTGATCCTTTAGTAGTTAACTTAAGAGGCTTTGATTTAGCTATACGTAAAAAAGATGCTAAAAATATTATTTTAACAGCTTAATTATAAAAATAAGGGGATGACAACATGAAAAATGTAGCTTTACTTGGTAATCCCAATGTTGGAAAAACTACATTATTTAATAGTTTAACTGGTTCTAATCAGAGAGTTGGTAACTGGGCAGGAGTAACTGTCGATAAAAAGGAAGGATTTTTTGATGACTTTAAAATAGTAGATTTACCTGGTATATATGCTATGGATACTTTCTCAAATGAAGAAAAAGTTTCAAAAGAGTTTTTAAAAAATGGACAAGTAGATTTAATTTTAAATATTATAGACGCTTCTAACATTGATAGAAATTTATATTTAACTATGCAACTGAAACAATTTAATAAACCTATTATTTTAGCTGTTAATATGATAGATGTAGCTGAAAAAAAGGGTATAAATATTAATTATAAAGAGTTAGAAAAACTTTTAAACGTTACTGTTGTTCCTATACAAGCTTCTAAAGAACAAGGTATAGATGACATAAAAAACGCTTTAAAAAATATTGATATTAATAAAATTGATAATAATGATTATAATTTTTCTTGTGAAAAGGAAACTTATGCTTACATAGAAAACCTATTAAATAAGTGTACTATAAAAAATAATAACTCTAAAAAGACTGCAAAAGAAAAATTAGATAATATAATGCTAAATCCATGGCTTGCTTATCCTATTTTCTTTGCAATTATGGCTTTAACATTCCAAGTAACATTTGCTTGGATAGGACAACCACTTTCTGATTTATTAGATTCATTATTAAATGACTCACTAGTACCTATAATCGAAAATTTACTACACGGAACTGCACCTTGGTTCCAATCACTGATTATAGATGGTATTATCGGTGGAGTTGGTGGAATATTAGTATTATTACCTATAATTTTATCACTTTTCGCATGTATAACTATTTTAGAAGATAGTGGTTACATGGCAAGAGTTGCTTTTATAATGGATAAAATTATGAGAAAGATGGGCTTATCAGGGAAGGCTTTCATTCCTATGATTGTTGGTTTCGGTTGTTCTGCACCTGCAATTATGACAGCTAGAACTTTAGAAAGTGAAAAGGATAGAAAGCTTACTGCTTTATTAGTTCCTTTAATGAGTTGTAATGCTAGATTGCCTGTTTATAGTATATTTGCTGCTGTATTTTTCCCTAATAGTATTGGGTTAGTTGTTGCTTCACTTTACTTCTTAGGTATAATACTAGCTTTTATATTAGGTGTAATTTTTAAACATACAATATTTAAAAATGAAGAAGAACCTTTACTTATAGAATTACCTGAATATAAGTTGCCTTCACTAAAAAATCTTTTAAATCAGTTATATGAAAAAACAAAAGGATTTTTAGTAAAAGCCGGTACATTAATTTTTGCAATGAGTATAATTTTATGGTTCTTATCAAACTTTAACTTTTCTGGAATGACAGATGTTAATAATAGTATACTAGCTTCTATAGGTGGCTTTATTGCTCCAATCTTTAAGCCTTTAGGTTTTGGAAATTGGCAATCTTCAGTATCATTATTAACTGGGTTAATTGCTAAAGAAACTGTTGTTTCTTCAATGAGTGTAATATTTGCTGGGGATTTACAAACAATGCTTCCTCTTCATTTCACTGCACTATCAGCATTATCATTCTTAGTATTTATTTTACTTTATACACCTTGTATCACAGTTGTTGGTACTATGAAGAAGGAATTTGGATCAAAATTAACTTTATTCTCTGTAACCTATCAGCTAGTTTTAGCTTGGATAGTTTCATTCTTAGTATTTAACATAGGTTCATTATTTATTTAGAACTTTTTTATAAAGAAGGTGAATTTATTTGGAAATTTTTATTACAGCTTTACTAGTTATTGCTGCTGGATATATATTATTTAAAAACATAAAAAAATCTTCAAAAGGTGGCTGCAACTGCTCTGGTTGTTCATCACACTGCTCGAAGTACAAAAAATAAGAACTGCAAATTTTGCAGTTCTTATTTTTTGATTAATTAAATTATAACCTTATTTTTCACTAAAAGTTTTTTGTAGTATATTTTAATTGTTGCTGCTGTTGGTGATGC
This sequence comes from Clostridium sp. K13, assembly GCF_019734195.1. Classification (GTDB taxonomy): domain Bacteria; phylum Bacillota; class Clostridia; order Clostridiales; family Clostridiaceae; genus Clostridium. The sequence continues at coordinate 80,607 of NZ_JAASHM010000013.1, forward strand.
TAATAACATTCCTATAGGTCCAAAAAAGCCTCCTCCTATAACAACTGCATATATAATCCAAAATGGTCTTACCCCAACTTTATTTCCTATAAGCTTAGGATCTAAATACCATCCATCAAACATCTGTAATGAAAATAATGTTAAAAATACAATTATCCCTTTCATAGGTGATACAAATATATTTATTAACAACCCTATAATTTCACCTATAAATGGTCCAAAATAAGGTATCATATTAGTTATTCCTACTAATATGGCTAGTAATATTGCATATTCAGATTGTACTATATTTAATAATATAAAAGCTAGTACTCCTATTATCATAGAATCAATTGCCTTTATTCCTATATAAGTTACTATCATAGAATTATAAATCTTAACAAATTCAATTATCTTATTACTTTTTTCTTCTTTTAAAACTAGATACATCAGCCTTTTACATTCACACAACAATCGTTCCCTATCCATAAGAATATATATAGCCACTAATAAACCAATAATAAACTTTAAAATTATTGATGATAAACTTACCATCTTCATTACTGAACCTTCTAAAGCCGACATAACTATATTTCCTGCTTTATCTATATACGTATCAACATTAACTTTAATACCAGTTGTTTTTATAAAACTACTTAATTCTTCTTGGTCTAGTACATCATTAACAAAACCCTCAACAGAATTTATGTAATTAGGAATATCACTTCCTATTTCTTTTATATTTTCTATTAAACCAGGTATTCCATATAATCCACATATAGTTATTCCACCAATTAAAATAGCATAAGTTAAAGCTATAGCTACTCCCCTATTTAGCTTTGCTTTTAACTCAAACATATTTACAATGGGAGTTAAAATATACGCAATCACTATTCCATAAATAAATGCCATAGATAATGAAATAAATTTTTTGATTACATTAATAAATAAATCAATATTATCTATTAACTTAAATGCTAATAATGCTACTATAATAGTAATTAATACAGCTATTATTAATCCTCTATATTTATTATTCTTTAAAAACAAACGCTTTCCACCCCATTTTTTGCCACATGCTATCTTAATTATAGCAAAAATACTGTAAATTATATATTAAGATTTCATCATATTTTAATAAAAACCACTTATTCTATAATTAGTTATTAAGTATTATATGTTTTCTACCACTTCAATACCTATTAAATCTAAAGCATTCTTAATAACTTTGCAAGTAGCCTCAACTAAAACTAATCTTGCTTTCATTATCTCCTTATCCTCTAAGCTTAATATTAAATTTGAACTATAAAATTTATTTAAAGCTTTTGCAACTTCAATTACATATTTTATTATTATAGATGGATCTATTGTCTCTACAGCTATATGAATTATAGAATTAAAGTTTTTCAATCTCTTAACTAATTCAAATTCATCTTGAGAATTTAATTTATTAAAATCAGGATTTTTACTTATCTCTATATTACTGGATAATATCAATTTTGCACCACTATATATTTTTTGAACATAGAAAATTCTTTCACTTTCAATTAAAAGGTTTTTATTAAAATCAAATACAATATTTTTTTCTCTGGAATTATTTAAAATAGTAAATATTACTTCTCCTATAGCTAGCTTTTTAATAATTTCTTTCTTATTTTGTAATTTTGGATTTTTTTCATTTATAACCTCCCAAATTACAGAACTAACTTGTTGTATAAGCTTCTCCAAAATACTACTTTTATCTTTTCTTATCAATACACTTCCATCTGTAAATTTAACTAATCCAACACCTACATATAGACAATCATTTTTCCACTCATAACCTGATAATTCCAACACCTTAAATAGTTGCTTAAAATATGATGATTTATTTATTCCTCCAACATATATAGATTTATAGAAATCATCTTCCTCTTTTCTATAAATAGCTACTGTTAAATCTCTTATTATATCTATTTCTATATCATCAGATCTTAGAATAATTGCTGGAGGCATATTATACTTATCAAGCTTTATTACCTTTACCCCATCAATATCATCTACTAGATTCTTTTCTTCTAATTTATTGATTTCAAATTTAATCTTATTATTATAAAAAGACTCTTCTAAATTTAAATCAGTTCTTATGTTAAAAACATTATGCACTTCCTTAAACTCTTTTAAGCTTAAATATTTAAATCTATTCCATATGTTTATAGCTTTTATATTACCTTCTTCTAATGCTTTAAAATGTTTTTTCCCTTGAATATTAATTAATATATCTTTTTCCGCCTCTTCTTTAAACTTATTATATATCCTTGATACTTCTCCCACCACATTCTTTTCTAGAGCTTCTTCATCTCCCCATCTTTTATATGCATATATTAGCTTACCAAATTGTTGTTCCCAATCTCTTATATGATTTATCACTTTAACATTATATCCTTCCTTTTCAAACAATCTAGAAAGGCAGGTTGCTAGTATAGCATGGCATAAATTCTCCACTTCAAATTCTTTACATATATTAGGTGATAAATATTCGATACATATTGTTTTTCCTGCTCCAATATCAGATTTCCCATAATTATCTCCTTTAAATATTATTTCTTCTAAAGTATTTTTTATAAATAGCTCTCTATTAATAAAGAAATTTAAATATGGTCCTATATTTTCTATTTTTTCAAATACATCGCTTTTTATATTCTCTTGTAAATCCTTTGCCATTATATTAGGATCTTTTCTAACAGTCTTAGCTACTTCAAAACATGGGAATGTATAATCTCCCATTTCTGAACTTGGTGGGATTTCTATTAATTTTTCTATAGTTTCTAACTCTATATCAACTTGGCTCTTTATAGCTGCTGCAACCTTGCTTTTATAATTCATTATTTCCCTCATCTTTATATTATTATTTAATAAATTATAAGTAAAAAAAATATTTTTTGTCAACAAACCTTTATTTTTCTGCTACTTTTATATATCATAATAATTATATTAAGTATTAATGATAGGAATGGTGTTTATATGATTAGAGTTGGTATAATTCATATAGGTTCTAGTAAAATTAGATTAATGTTAGCAGAAGTCGAAGATATTGGATATTTTAAGGTTATAGATGAACTTAAAACTCCTTTTAAAGTTTGTTATGAATTATCAAAAGAATGTGTCTTATGTAGTGAAAAGCTTAATTATATCTTATCTACTTTAAGAACCTATAAATCCCTTTGTGAAGCTTCAGGAACAAAAGAAATTTTTACAATTACAACTAGCTTTTTTAATGATATTAAAGATAGCGAGTCTATAATATCTATGATAAAACTAAATCTAAATTTAGATTTAAAAATTTTATCTCCGGAAGAAGAAATTAAATTTACAGCATTAAGCGTAAATAGAAGCTTAAATACAACTAATTCTCTTATAGTTGAAATAACAGGAACATCAACAAATTTAATATCTATGAAAAATAAAGAAATTGCTAACTGGGTATCTCTACCCTTTGGTGGAATAAATTTAGCTTATACTTTCAATATTGCTGATAGAATATTAAATTCTAATTTAGATGAATCAATATCTTTTTTAAAAGATAAATTAAATGATATATCTTGGTTAAACAATGAATTTGAATCTATAATTCTTGTAGGTGAGTTTGCTAAAACAGTTGTTAAAATAGATAAATTTAAAACGCATTATCCTCTTGAATTAATTAATAATTATGAATTATCCCCAGTTGGAATTCATGAAATCTATAACGTTATAAAATGTAAGGATTTAAAGCTTAGACGTAAAGTTGAAGGAATGGATTTAGATATGGTAGATAGCATATTTAGCTGCTTACTTATATTTAATGAGATAATTAAAATAGCCTCTCCTGATAGCATAAGGGTATCTAATAACTCAATTAGAGAGGGTCTTCTTTATGATTATCTTTATAAAAATTATGATGTAATAGAGAACAATTTAGATTACAGTATTTATGGTATATTAAATTCTTTAAATTCCAATATACCTCATGCACAACATGTATACTTCTTATCTTCTATTTTATTTGATAAGTTAAAACCACTTCATAGATTAGAAGATAAATACTTAAATATATTAAAAACTGGAGCTATGCTTCATGATTGCGGAATTAGTATTAATTATCAAAATCATCATAAACATTCATTATATATTATCTTAAACTCATTTATTAATGAGCTTACACATAAGGAACATCTAATGAGTGCTGCAATTGCTGCTTCTCATAGATTTAATAATTATCATTTACCTTTAGCTCAATTTTCTTATTTAATAAACAAGTTAGATATTGATATAATTAATAAAATTGGTGCTCTTGTAAAAATAGCTGAAGGTTTAGATAGAAGTCTTGTAGGTGTTGTAAAGAAATTAAGAGTCTATTTTGATGATGAAAAAGTTGTTATTACGGTTTCATCTCCAAGCAATTTAGATGTAGAAATACATCAAGCGATGCGTGGAAAAGATTTCTTCAAAGAAATATATCATAGAGATTTATTTATAGAAAAGGAAAGGTGGCAAAATTAATTGCCACCCTTTTATTATATTCCAAATATTAATCTTGCCAACGTCATAAAAGCATTATAAATAAAGTTTACTGGTATTGATAAAATACTTCCTCCAATAAATATAATTGCAATAAGTATTAAAAATTGATATTGATATATCTTATCTGAAACTTTATAAAATGTTTTTGGCCATAAATCTCTAAATATTTCAAAACCAGCTAAACCTGGTATAGGTAATAAGTTAAATACAAATAAGCTTATATTTACCGTAGCAATAAGTCTTATCATATTAATTAAGATGAAGAATATTGTATCTGGTAAAATGTTAGGTAAGAATATTGTATCTGGTAAAATGTTAGGTAAGAATTTATATGTAGCTACATATAGTATTGTTCCTAAAAAACCAACTAATAAATTAGCTAATGGTGCTGCAACAGAAACCTTTATTGCATCCTTATATCCTCTTTTATATGCACTTGGATTAGTATTTAATGGTTTAGTCCATCCAAATCCCGCTATTAAAATCATTAAAAATCCAATTAAATCAACATGTTCAGCTGGATTTAAAGTTAATCTCCCTTGAAATCTTGGAGTTTTATCTCCTAATTTATCCGCAACTAAAGCCTTAGCGTATCCTTGTGCTGTAAATGCTATTAAAATAGCTGGAATTTTCAAAATATATCCTAGTAATTGTAATTTAAATGAGCTCATTATTTCACTCCCTTCCTCTATTCTTTTAATTATTATACCATATATTATGGTATATATTATCATATTAATAATAAATTCATAAAAAAAGGATGATATGAATCACCCTATTCATATAATCCTTTTTAAGTTTAATTTGCAGGTACTATTACATTATTACCTGAAGATCCTTCCGGCGCTCCATTAGATCCATCCTCTGTCCCTGGATCAGGTGTTGGTTCTGGTTCTGGTGTTGGTTCTGGCTCCGGTGTTGGTTCTGGATCAGGTGTTGGTTCTGGTTCCGGTGTTGGTTCTGGATCAGGTGTCGGTGTTGGTGTCGGTGTTGGTGTTGGTTCTGGTGTTGGCTCTGGTTTTATTGAACCTGAGTTATTTGAACCATTTTCATTTCCATTACCATTATTTTGATTTCCAGAATTATTATTAGATGGTGGAGTAACAATATCCTCACTATTATCTATATAATCTTCTGGATTAATATTATGCCTATCATTGTACTCTTCTGATTCTGCTTTATAATCAGACATTGCTTGCTTAAATGAAGCATAATCATATTCATCTGGATTTGGAATTGTACCTTCATATACAAATCTTTCTAAGAATTTGGCATTTTGTTCTTTATCCATTAAGAATACCCATCCTAAATTCTTATATAATCCTCCATCTGCCAACTCTGGAATTGGTATTTGAAGTTGTTCAATATCTAAACTTGGGAATTTATAAATAGTATATGCCATATTTAAAGCTTGTATTGGCTCAATATTTGTTTTTATATGTTCAAGCATGCTATTCATTATTCCTAAATACTTACTTGGTTTAGTTTCTTTTAACTTTTCAGCTACCTTTATTAATACTTCTCTTTGTCTGTCTGTTCTAGCATATTCATCACCAACGCCTTTTCTTATTCTTGCATAAGATAAAGCTTGTTTTCCATTTAAAACTTGTAATCCTGATTGTGTAACTGGACAATCATTTCCACCTGTAGATTCACCTATATATTTGTTTAATTCATCAAGCATATAGTCTTCTACATTTAATTCTAATCCACCCATTTGGTCAATAATTGCTTCAAATCCCCAGAAATTAATAATTACATATTTATCAAGACTAATTCCATATGTCTCTTTTATAGTTTGAATTAATAAATCTGGTCCTCCATATGCTAATGCAGCATTTAATTTCCCTTCACCATGTCCTGGAATATTAACTAAAGTATCTCTAAATAATGAAGTTAATCTTATTTGTTTATTATTATTATCTAGTGTAGCAATAATAATAGAATCTGCTCTAGATGCTTCATCTAATGTTCTTGCATCAGTTCCTATCAACAGAACATTTGTTATTCCTTCAACTTCCTTATATTCAGTTTCTGATATTGTCTCAGAAGGACTTAATCCTGAATATATTTTACTTCTAATATACATATACCCTGATGCAAGAGTACATATTAATAAAGCAAAAACAATAAGTGTAGAGATTATAACCTTCTTCTTAGTTGACCACCTTTTCTTATTAGAACGTTTTTTTCCTTTTCCTTTTGGTTCACTCATATCTGTGCCATCCCTTCAAAAATATTAATTTTTAATATTAAAAGTTAAATGTATGCATTATTATTTCAAATATAGTTTATGTAATTTAAATTTTATAATTATAAATTAACAAATATAATAATACCACATTTTACAGGAAATTTTAAATTTTTAAGAATATTTTTGTAATTTGTTAAAAATTTATATAATTATTATAAATCTCCCATTATAAAACAGATATTTTTTTCTCATTTTATTATTTTTTTAACAAATTAACTTATTTTTATACTTTATATCTTTGAATTGTAAACATCTTTTATAACATTTTGGATATACTATAAAAAGAGAAAGTTATATTTTAAACTAATATTTTAATAAATAAAAGAGAATTTAATATTTACTTATATTATTTAAAGTATTATTATAAGTATTGTGCAAAATTTAGATGATTGATGGAGGTCTTTTTATGAATATAAGTATTATTGGAATGCCTCTTTTTTATGGTTGTGATAAACCTGGTGTAGAAAAGGGACCTGAAGAATTAAGAAAAAACAACCTTATAAATATTTTTGAAGAAAATCATACTGTTTATGATTTAGGAGATATTGAAGTTGAAAAAGTAAATGCTGAAGATAAATTTTTAGGTAATTCAAAACTAAAATATTTAGATCAAGTTGTTTCGGCAAATAATGGACTAGCTGCTAAAGTTTTAAGTGCATTTGAAAACAACACTTTGCCTTTTATTGTTGGTGGTGATCATTCCTTAGCTTTAGGATCAATTGCTGGTGCTAGTAAATTTTTAGGAAATGACTTAGCTGTAATTTGGATTGATGCTCACGGAGATATAAATACTCATGAAACCTCACCATCTGGAAATATTCATGGAATGCCATTAGCTGCATCAATGGGTATAGGATATAAAAAGTTAACATCTATTTTCTTCGATAGCTTTAAAGTAAAACCCGAAAATGTTTTTATTCTAGCTTGTCGTGATTTAGATGATGGTGAAGTAGCTTTAATAGATGAATTAAATATGAATGTTTGGACAAATAAAGATATAAATGATAAAGGTACAGAAGTAGTTATTAATGAATTATTATCATTAATAAAACAAAAAAATATAAAAAACATTCATCTTTCTTATGATATAGATTGTTTAGATCCAGAATATGTTCCTGGTACTGGTACTCCAGTTCACAACGGATTGTCTTTTATTCAAAGTAAAGAATTATTAGTATCTGTTTTAGGTACAAGCTTGGTAAAATCTATAGATTTTGTAGAGTATAATCCTGCTTTAGATAAAAATAATAAAACTAAAGAAACCTGTATAGAATTATTAAAGCTTATATCTAAAACATTAAAGTAAAAAAAACACTTTTATATTAATATAAATTAATATAAAAGTGTTTTTTATTATTAATTTGTTTATTAAGATAAGTTATGATATTATAAAATGAATAAGTAAAATTTTTGGAGGAAAAGATGAAATTATTATTTTTCGATACTGAAACAACTAGTGTAAGACCTGGACATATATGTCAGTTAAGTTATATAACAGTAGATACATCTACTAAACCACAAACAACTATAGGAAAAAACTTTTTCTTTACTGTTGATGAAATGGATCCTGCTGCACAAGAAGTTCATGGCTTTTCACTAGAAAAACTATATGAATTATCTGATGGATTAGAATTTTTAGAGCAAATTCAAGATTTTATGAGTGATTTTTTTGATGCTGATTTCGTTATTGGGCACAATGTTCAATTTGATGTTAAATTTTTAAAACATGAAGTTAATTCCTTATACGAAGCTGGAATGATAGATTCAACTTGGGAACCTAAAAGAACATTTTGTACTATGGCTTATTATAAAAATATATGTAAAATTCCTTCTCCAAATGGTAATGGAATTAAAAACCCAAAACTTTCTGAAACAATTAATTATTTAGGAATTACCGATGAATCAATTGCAAAAAAAGCTGATGAGTTATTCCAAGGTAGTGGAAATTATCATGATGCTAGATTTGATACCGCCGCTGTTTATCTTTTAGTTATTGAAGGTATGAAGAAAAAATTAATAAAACCTGGCTTTTTCTCAAGCCAACTTTAATTTTAATTATATTAGCAAGTAATACTTATCTATTAGTTATTACTTGCTATTTTTCTCTTATATATAAAAATAGCAGTAAACTTTCCTATGAACTGCCCCCCGTCAAGTAGACAGGGTAAATAATAAAAAATTATGATGCTAAGGTATGACTCCTATATTCAAGTG
>NZ_JAASHM010000014.1 GCF_019734195.1 Clostridium sp. K13
TTAGTGTATAAAATTTTGAACAATTAAAAAGGAGTTGTATTCAGACTGAATTTATTAATTCAATCTGATACAGCTCCATTTTTTATTTTATGTAATAAGAGAATTAGATGAAACTTTCTCTAAATAGGAGCGATCTATAATTTTATAGAACTTACCGTTTTTAACTAATTTATTTGTGCTACAAAATAAATTAATTATTCTTAATAAATGTCTATAGCTTGTACATAAAAGTTCGGCACATTCTGTTAAGTTGTAAGAGAAAATTCCATCTTTTTCAGTTTTTAATATAAAAGAGGCTAACCTACTTTCTAATGATTCATAAAGGTTGATACATGTAGTATTATTCATATAGCTAAGTCTTTCACCTAGGTTTTGACAAATATATCTTAAGAATATCACATCATTTAAAAGCAAATCCCTATATTTCATTGATATACCAATACAATAAGCTTTGGAGGTGGCTTGAACTGAGGCTGTAGGAGGTTTATTCCATAAACTACAGGTTTCGCCTACGATTTCAAAAGAATTAAAAAGAGTTATAGACATTATTTTACCTGAAGTTGAGTGAGAAAAAACTTTTAGTTTTCCACTTACTAAAAAATATAGATAATCAGAACATTCACCTTCATTAATTAAAAAATCTCCTTTATTTAAAGAAAAAAGTTCTAATAAGTTAGTAATATCTTGTGAAAATAGTTCAGAAATACCGGTATTATTAACATATGTATCTAATAATTCTTGGTTTTTAACATTTATCATAGTTCCTCCCAATAAGTGAGTAAATTAATAATATTGTTCGTTTATTTATATTCATAATTTTAACATACAGAAAAATATATAACAATAAGTTCTAAAACTAAGAAAAATAAGGAAATACATAAAGTTTGTAAAAATAAAATTTTACAAATACCCAATTAATATTTAGTAAAATATTAAATTAGTTTATATAATTTATCTAGATAAAATGGAATTATTTAAGAAAAAACGAATATTAACATAGAAAACTAAAAAAATATACAGTTTTTTCGTCAAAATATGACTTATGTCATATTTTTTAATGTATATAATTATTATAATTAAATTAACAAATGAACTATAGGAGATGAAATAATGAAAAAAATAATAACTTCTTTACTACTTATTATGACAACATTTCTTTTTGCTGGATGTTCTAATTCAGGAAATGATAAATCAGCAGGAAGTCAAGGTACTGATGGAGATTATTCAAAATTAAATATAGCTTTAATTTCAGATACAATTGGGACAGAACAATTTATTCTTCAAGCATACGAAGCTTTAGAAGAAGCAAGTGAAACTTATGGATTCAATATGACATCTATTGAATGTACAGATACTGCTGCATGGGAAGAAAATACTCTTGCTGCATCTAATGAAGGATATGATTTAATTATAGGAATTGGATGGCAAGCTGCTGATCCATTTAGTGATGCTGCAGATAAATTTCCAAATACAAAATATGCTGTAATTGATACAACTGCATCTAATGAAAAGGTAACAAGTTTTGGATTTGATGAAGCACAAGGAGCATACGTTTTAGGAGTAATGGTTGGAACAGCCTTCCCTAATGAAAGCTTATATGGATATATTGCATCATTCCAAACACAAGCAACTTACAAATATAGATACGGATTTTCTGAAGGTGTAAAATCTGTTAATCCAAATGCTAACTTTATGTATAACTATATTAACTCATATAATGATACAAACTTAGCTTATGAATATACATTACAACAAAAGGCGGCAGGAGCTAACTTTATATTTGGTGGAGTATCTGCTAGTGCAAATTCAGGTATATATCAAGCAGCTCAAGAGTTAAGTAAAAAGGGTACACCAATATACACAACTGGATTAAGTATTGACCAAACAACTTCTGAAAACCCAAGTATTATTAGTGGATTATTAAAGAATACTGGTGCTGTTATGAATACTATAATTGATGAATTCTTAGCTGGTGAATTAAATGGTGGTTCACAAGTTCTTGGATTAAAAGAAGGAGCATTTGGAGTTGTTGGTGTTTCTCCAGAAGAAATGAATTATAGAAATACTGAAATTATAACTGATGAAGTTATAGCAGCTGGTAAGGCAGCAGCAGAAAAGATTATTTCAGGCGAAATAGTAATAGAAGTTCCTGAAGAGTCTGCAAACTAATTAGGGTATAATTTATATTTAGTGTACTTAATATAAGGGGCAGAGGCAATTTTTGCTTTGCCTCTTATTATATTCCAGATTAATTTAGAAAAGGAGTAACTTTGACATGCTTTTAGAAATGAAAAATATTGTTAAAACCTATGGTAATGTAGTAGCTAACAACAAGGTTAATATTAATCTTAATAAAGGAGAGATACTAGCTGTTGTTGGAGAGAATGGTGCAGGAAAGTCTACTATAATGAAGATACTTTATGGATTAGAAAAGCCAGACTCAGGAGAAATATTTATAGATGGTAAGAAGATGAATTTTCATAATCCATCAGATGCAATGAAACAGGGAATAGGAATGGTTCAACAACATTTTATGCTTTTTGAATCAATGACTGTTGCAGAAAATATTGTATATAAAAATGAAATGAAAAAAGGAATATTTTTTGATTATAAAAAGAATATTCAAATGGTAGAAGAGCTTTCAAAGCGTTATATGTTAGATGTAGATCCAAATGCTATTGTTGAGGAATGTCCTGTTGGCCTTCAACAACGTGTTGAAATATTAAAAACTCTTTATCAAAATGCAGATATTATAATTTTTGATGAACCTTCTGCAGTTCTTACTCCTATTGAAGTGGACGAGCTTTTAAAAACTATGAAACAGTTAGCTAAATTAGGTAAAAGCTTAATAATTATAACTCATAAGCTTCATGAAGTTATGGAAGTTGCAGATAGAGTAGTAGTAATGAGACTTGGAGAAGTTGTTGCTGAAAAATTAAAGAAAGATACAAGTATAGAAGAGTTATCTTATTTAATGGTAGGAAGACAAATCGCTAATAGAGTAATTCCTGAAAAGGAAGCTAAAGAACAGCTTTTAGAGGTTAAAAATTTAACTTTAAAGGGTGAACATAATAAAAACATCTTAAATAATGTTAACTTACATATTAAAAAAGGTGAAATAGTAGGTATTGCAGGTGTATCTGGTAACGGTCAATCTGAGCTTATTAGATGTATAACAGGATTAGATAAGGTTGATAGTGGTAATGTAATTATTAATAAAAAGGATATCACAAATAATACTGTAATGGGTATAAGAGAAGCCGGTATTGCTCATATTCCAGAGGATAGATATATGTGGGGAAGTGCACCGGAGGCAACACTTGCTGAGAATGCATTAATGGGATATGAAGATAGTGAAGAATTCTCTAAAAAAGGAATTTTAAATATTAATAAAGTTACAAAGCATGCTGTAGAGTTAATTTCAAAATTTAGAGTTAAAGCTGATTCACATACACAAAAAATAAAAGAGCTTTCAGGTGGAAATGCACAAAAACTTATCGTTGCAAGAGAAATGTCTATGGAGACTCCACTTATTATTGCTTGTGAACCTACAAGAGGGATTGATATAGGAGCAATAGAGTTTATTCATGATCAACTTGTTGCAAAGAGAAATAAAGGAGATAGTGTATTATTGGTATCTTCAGAATTAAGTGAGATTATGGACTTAAGTGATAGAATTTATGTAATTTATGATGGGGAAATTGTTGGTGAATTTAAAAGAGGAAGTATTGATGAAAAGGCATTAGGTCTTTTAATGGTAGGAGGTAAAAATAATGAAAAGTAAAAGCTCGTTATCAGGAAGTATTACAAGAAGTAAACTTTCAACTATATTTGAACCATTAAAACATCCTCTACAAGCTATTGTTGTTGGATTATTAATAGGTGGTGTAATTATTGCACTTTCTGGATTTAATCCTTTTGAAGCAATTATAGGAATGTTTAAAGGTGGATTTGGCTCAACTTATTATTTAACTACAACCTTAACACGTTCTATTCCTATTATATTTGCTGGACTTTCTGGTGCATTAGCTTGGGGATCTGGTTATTCTAGTTTAGGTGCTGCAGGGCAGATGGTTTTAGGTGCCTTTACTTCATCAGTTGTAGCTGTAATATGTCCAGGGGCACCAGCATTTGTTGTTATAATATCTATTATTAGTGGTGCTTTAGTAGGGATTTTATATTCACTTATTTCAGCATATGTAAGTGAAAGATTTAAGTTGGATTTACTTATTATAACTCTTATGATGAACTATGTTGCTGATTACATAGCATCTTACTTTACAACATATGTTGTAAAAGACCCATTAGGTTTAGACTCATCAGCAATTCAAACTCAAAAGTTAACTGATAATATTTTACCTAAAATGTTTGAAGGATATTCATTACATTGGGGATTTGTAATTGCAATTATTTGTGTCTTAATTGTACTTTTTATAATGAAGAGAACAAGTTTTGGATATAAAGCAAAGATGGGTGGATTAAATCCTAACTTTGCTAATTATGGTGGTGTTAACAGTACTAAGATGATGTACTATGTATTAATGTTAAGTGGTGCATTAGCTGGTATTGGTGGTGCATGTGAAGTTTTAGGAACAAGATATCGTTATGTTGATAATATGATTACATCTCCAGGATATGCATGGACTGGTATTATAGCTTCATTAATGTCAAGCAATCATCCAGTTGGTATTTTAGTAAGTAGTATTTTCTTAGCTGGTCTTACAACAGGGGGAAGTACTATCGAACGTAGTATGGGAGTACCATCTGAAGTAACAACGATTATTCAAGGAATTATCACCTTATTAATTACTGCAAAATTTGCTGTGAAGTGGTATAAGAAAAAACAAAATACAACAGATAAGAAGGGAGTACAATAATGGAGTTAAGTGTAGATTATTTAGCAGTGGTAGCTAATTCCACTCTTCGTATGATGACACCTATTTTATTAGTTACATTAGCTGCAGCTATATGTTCTAAGGTACGTATTTTTAATATTGCAATGGAAGGAACTATGCTAACAGGCGCATTTTTCAGTATTGTTGCAAATTATTACACTCATAATGTATTTTTATCTGTTCTTGCAGGTGCAATTAGTGGAATGATAGTATCTGCTATTGTAGGATTTTGTATAATTAAATTAAAAGCATCTCCTGTTGTTGTTGGTATGGCAACTAATACTATGATGGGAGGAGTTACAACATATTTACTTTATATAATTTTTAAAACAAAGGGAGTATTTACTGACCCTAGTTTAGTAAGTCTTCCAAAAATTGATTTACCTATTATTAAGGATATTCCTGTATTAGGGACTATTTTTTCAGGATTAACATTTGTTGATTATTTAGCATTTATACTAGCTATAGGAATGTATATATTCTTATATAAGACAGTATTAGGATATAGATTACGTGCTATAGGTATAAATAAAGAAGCTGCAAGAAGTCTTGGTACTCCAGTAGAAAAGTATCAATTCCTTACAATAAGTTTATCAGGAATATTATGTGGATTAGGTGGAGTTCTTCTTTCTATGGGAACTGTAACACTATTTATGCAAAACATGACTTCAGGACGTGGATATATTGCTATGGCTGCTAATAATTTAGGAAAGTCTCATCCAATAGGGGTTCTTTTATCAAGTTTATTCTTTGGATTCTCACAAGCAGCAGGAAATGTACTTCAGAATACATCTTTAAAAACACAAATTACAGCTTCTATTCCTTATGTAGCAACAATTGTTGCACTTATATTATTTAGTATACAAACTAAAAGAAATAAGAAAAAGAAGATTAAGTAGGTGTAGAATATGAAGTTTTTACATTTATCAGATATTCACTTTTTAAGAGAGTATCCAAAAGCTGAAAAAGGTTATAATTCTATTTTTAATAATATGACAAGTCCTTTAATACAGATAAGAAAATCTTTAGAACAAATAGACTTAAGTAAAATAGATTTTGTTATTATAACTGGAGATTTAGTGGAATCAGGAACTTATGAAGATTATGTAATTTTAAAAAGTGAATTAGAAAAATTATTAGGTAATACTCCATATATACTTACTTTAGGAAATCATGATAATAAAGAGGCTTTTTATAAGGGCTGGTTTAATAAAGAATGTAATGCTCCTTATAATACTGTTAATGAAATAGGTGAATTAAGAATAATTAGTTTTGATAATTCACAGTATAAAAATAGTGATGGATTTATTTCAGATGAGCAGTATGAGTGGTTAGAAAATCAATTAAAGGGTAGCACTAAAAAAGATACTATTTTAATGCTTCATCATCATCTTATAAAAGATCAATTTACTACACCAGCTGTTAGTTATGATGATAGATTTGAAAATATAATAAGAGAAAGTTCTATAATTGGAATTTTTGCTGGTCATACTCATCATCCTTTTAAAGGTTGTTTTGCAGAGAAGCCTTATTTCTCTACAGGTAGTCTTAGTTTTATAGGATATGATGAGAGTAATGGTATTGTAAGGTTTGAGGAAAGTGCCAAGTTTAGTCTTTGTACCTATGAAAATGGTGAAATATCAGTAGAGGTAATTTCGGCTTTAGATGATAATAAGTTATTAGGAGTAGTTAATTTTAGAGAATAAAATATAAATTAATATTTAAAAAAGATGATTTCTAATATTAAATAGGAATCATCTTTTTTTTAGTATATTATAATAATTGACATTATCAATTATTAGAGTATAATTGATAGTATCAAGTATTTAAGAGGTGTTTTTTATGAATAAATTAGATAAGTTTATAAATGAATTATGTGGAACATTTAATAATGATAGGCAAATAAATGATGAGTTAGAATCAGGAGAGTTAAAACATCCAAAGGCAAAGCATATAAATGGTGTTTGTAATGATAAGATAATTAATTTGCCAAATGATTTTTCAGGATATTTTGTTATTGAAGAAAGTTATTATGAACAAGGAAAATTTAAAAATATTCTTCCGCACCTATTCTTATTTACAGTTAATGAAGATGATAATATAGTTTTAACTTCTTATGAAATTCCAAGTAATATCTCAAAAGAAGAATTTAGAAATGATAATGAAAACTTAACCATGGATTATAAAGAACTTAAAGTTTCTTCTAAGTTTACTCCTATGGTTTACAAAGAAAAAAATAATGCGTATGAAGGAGAAAGTATTAGTAATTTTACACCAGAAACTGAATTTACTTTAAGGGAGAAAATTGAAAATGGTAAAATGTATGTAAGTGAAGTTTTTAGAAAGAATGGTAAAATTACTTTTGGATTTGTTGATCCAATAGTTTATGAAAAAATAAGTTAATATTAGAAAAGAGGAATATGATTGTCATATAAAATATTAGGTAAATATTTATCAGATTTAAATAGAGACTTTATAAGATATTCTGAATCAAATCTATCGGAATATGGATTAACTCTTAATATGTGGCGTTGCATGATAATAATAGAAAATAATAGAGGCTGCAATTTGAAAGACATAGCAAAAGCATTAAATGTAGATAGTGCAATTATAACAAGAAATATAAAAAAGCTTGAAGATTTAAATTATGTTATAAAAGTAAAAAGGGATAATGATAATAGATTTTTTGATTTATGCCTTACTGATAAAGGATTAGATATTCTTAAGTTAATTAATGAATATCATGATAAATGGTATGAAAAAATAACTCATAATTTTAATGAAGAGGAAGTTAGTAATTTAATTAATCTACTTAATAAGCTTTGTAGTAATATTTAAAATAAAAAAAATTAGATAAAGAGTCCAGTGACAAATGTTACTGGACTTTATTCGTAATGTAGAAAATTAAAGATTATTAATAAGAATTTTGCACAAACTTTTTATAGGAGTAATTGGAGGTGTAAAATGAAACTTGCAACAATTAAAAATTTAAAAAAGTATTATGGAGATAGATTAATATTAGATATAGATAAATTTGAAATAGAAGAAAAAGATAAGATAGGGGTTGTAGGTGAAAACGGAGCGGGAAAAACAACATTATTGAAAATTTTACTTGGAGAAATAAAAGCTGATGAAGGTTTGGTAAATTTAACAGATAGTTATTCATATATAAGCCAAATAGATGAGGGATATACTATTTGTAATAATAGTAAGGTGAAAAAAGTTTTTAGTGCTCCTGATGAATATGAAGACTATTTATCTGGAGGAGAAAAAGTAAAAATTAGAGTAGTGAGTGCATTAGAAGAAAATACAAGCCTTATTATAGCAGATGAACCTACTTCTAATTTAGATAGTGAAAGTATTAAAGTTTTAGATAATATGTTTAAAAAGTATAAGGGAGCATTATTAATAGTTTCACATGATAGAAAATTTTTAGATGATGTATGTAATGAAATTGTAGAGATAGAAGAGGGAAGATTAAAAATATATAAGGGTAATTATAGCAAATATTTAACTTTAAAAGAAGAAAATCATAAGAAACAAAAAAGAGAATATGAAAAATATATACATGAAAAAGATAGATTAGAGCGTGTAATAAATGAAAAAGAAGTACTTAGAGATAGAATAAAAAAGGCACCTAAAGGAATGGGAAAATCAGAAGCAAAAACTATTAAAATGGGAGAGCAAAGAGGAAAAAAACATATTGAAAACAATATAAAATCAATAGAAAAAAGAATAGAGCATATGGAAGTTAAGGCACCACCTAAGAAGAAAGAAAGGATTATAATTAATATAAATAAAGGTACTGAAATTGCTACTAAAAATTTAATAGAAATTAAGAAATTAAAGTTACTAGTAGAAGATAAAATTTTAGTGAATGAAATTAATTTAAATATAAGAAATGGAGCTAAAATTGCACTAATTGGAGCTAATGGGTGTGGGAAAACCACTTTATTAAGACGAATTTTAAGCAATGATTCAAAAGAAATAAATATATCAAGTAATGTTAAAATAGGATACTTTGATCAAAAACAAGATATTTTAAATAATGAAAAGAGTATTTTAGAAAATATAAAAGAAGATTCTAAGTGGGATGATAGCTTTATAAGAATAAATTTAAGTGAGTTTGGGTTTAAGAAAGACTCTGTAAATAAAATGGTAAGTGAATTATCGGGTGGAGAAAGAGTCAAAGTAGCTATATGTAAAATAATATTATCTGACAATAACTTATTAATATTAGATGAACCAACTAATTATTTAGATATAAAAACTATAGAAGCATTAGAAAATGCTTTAGTTAATACTAATAAAACTTTATTATTGGTATCACATGATATAGAGTTTATCTCTAATGTATGTAACCACATAATTGAGATTAAGGATAAAGAGATAAAGGAATTTGCAGGAACTTATACTGAATATATTAAGAGTTTTAAAAGTATTAGAAAGAATTCAGAAAATAAACATTTAGATGATGAAATATTACTTCTTGAGAATAAATTATCGGAGGTGCTTTCTCTTTTATCAATAGAAACTAAAGAAGATAAAAAGGAGAAACTTAATAAAGAGTATTTAGAGCTTATAAATTCTTTAAGAGAAGTAAAATTAAAAAGAGAATCATAATTTAGGATAATATTACAAAACACTAATGTTATATTGTCTTATTTATCTTTATAAATTATACTGAATTTATAAAATATATGAATATATAAAAGGGAAATAATGATGATGGAAGAAAAAGTGAAAAACAAGATTTCAATCCCTCGATATCAACAAATAGCAATTGAAATTGCTTCGAGGATTTCTAGTGGACAATATAAGGTTGGAGAAAAGATATATGCACGTTCATCTATAGCCAGTCAATATGGGGTTTCTTCGGAAACCGCAAGGCGTGCAATTTGTATATTATGCGATTTAGAAATTGTTACATCAGAAAAGGGAAGTGGAGTTATAATTAAATCATATGAAAATGCGGTTAACTTCATTAAGCAATATAGTAAGCGTCAAACTATTGATACTATAAAAGAAAATTTACTAAAAAGCATAGCACGTCAGCAAAAAGAAATGGATACTTTAAATGAATGTTTATCTGATTTAATTGCAGCATCAGAACATTTTAGATCAATGAATCCATTTATGCCATTTGAAGTAAAGATAACTGCAGAATGTTCTTATTTAAATAAGACTGTATCAGAAATTCAATTTTGGCAACACACAGGAGCTACTGTGCTTGCCATTGGTAGAAATGGAAATGTAATTAAATCACC
Source organism: Clostridium sp. K13 (assembly GCF_019734195.1). Taxonomy (GTDB): domain Bacteria; phylum Bacillota; class Clostridia; order Clostridiales; family Clostridiaceae; genus Clostridium. The sequence goes on from NZ_JAASHM010000014.1 coordinate 10,163, forward strand.
AGGACCATATGCTATATTATTAGAAAATGATATTATATATTTTCTATCACAAGATGATTCCTCACAAAGAGTGAAGGAGTTTTTATATCCTATAAAATAATAAGAGAGTTTTAAAGTGCTCAAGGCTAAAAATAGTCTTGGGCATTTTTCTATTATTTGACAAAGTAACAACTTTGTAATAAAATGAGGTTGTTACTTGGTAAAAGGAGGAATAAAATGATTAGATTTGAAAATGTCACAAAAAGATACAAAGCAAAACAAGTACTAAAAGAAATTAATTTAACAATTGAAAAAGGAAAGCTTGTCACAATTATTGGAGAAAGTGGTTGTGGGAAAACTACTTTATTAAAAATGATAAATAGATTAATTAAACCTTCTAGTGGATTTATTTATATTAATAATAAAAAATACAATCAATTGATGAAGTCATGCTAAGGAGAAATATAGGTTATGTTATACAGCAGACTGGCTTATTTCCTCATATGACTATTAGAGAAAATATAGAGCTTATTCCTAAGTTGCAAAAAGTTGATTCAGAAAAGATTATTGAAAACACTAAAAAATTAATGCAGATGGTAGGTTTAAATTGTGAAGAATTTTTAGATCGTTATCCAACAGAATTAAGTGGTGGACAACAACAACGGGTCGGTGTAGCTAGAGCATTTGCTAATGATCCAGATATTATTCTTATGGACGAGCCTTTTTCAGCTCTAGATCCAATGACAAGATCAGATTTGCAGGATGAGCTTGTTGAATTACAATCTAAATTAAAAAAGACTATTGTATTTGTTACACATGATATGGATGATGCCATTAAAATTTCAGATATGATTTGTATAATGAAAGATGGAGAAGTATTACAATACGATACTCCAGAAAATATATTGAGGAATCCAGTTGATGAATTTGTTTCTAATTTTGTAGGTAAGAATAGAATATGGTCATCTCCAGAATATATAAAAATTTCAGATATAATGATTGATAAGCCAATTACATCATATAAAAATTTATCTGTTTTTAAATGTATTGATAAAATGCGTCAAAAAAAGGTGGACAGCCTTCTTATAATTGAGCCTAATGATCATAAACTAATTGGTATTGTAAAAGCAAGTAAGCTTAGGGGAATTGAAGATAAAACTCAGCCTGTAGAAAAGTTTATGAATAAAAATTTCTCAACTCTTCTCATAGATGAATGTATTTTAGATGCTTTAAAGGTGGTTACAGAAGAGCATATATCTACTGTTCCAGTTGTTGATGATGATTCGCATTTAGTAGGTCTAGTCACAAGAAGTAGCCTAGTTACAACATTAAGTCAACAATATTTTGATTATGAGGAGGATGAAATTATATGAGTTTATTGCAATATGTAATTGATAATCAAGCACAAATATTATCATTATTAATAGAGCATATAAAACTGACAGCAATTTCTGTTGGAGTAGCAATTTTAATTGGAGTACCTCTAGGGATTTTCATTTCATATGCATCTAAAGCTAGTAAGCCTATTTTATGTATAGCAAATATTATACAAGCTATACCCAGTATGGCTCTCCTTGGATTTATGATACCGCTTTTAGGAATAGGAACAGTACCTGCTATAGTTGCAGTTGTTCTTTACTCACTTCTTCCTATTATAAAAAATACCTATACTGGAATTCAGAATATTAATGAGCAGACTCTTGAGGCTGCAAAAGGTATTGGGCTTACGCCATTTCAGGTATTAACTAAAGTACAAATACCTTTAGCTCTTCCAGTGATTATGGCAGGGGTACGTATTGCATCAGTAACTGCCGTAGGACTTATGACTATGGCTGCATTTATAGGGGCTGGTGGTTTGGGTTATCTTGTCTTTTCAGGTATTCGTACAGTAAATAATAATCAAATATTAGCAGGAGCTATTCCAGCATGTTTATTAGCTTTATTAGTAGATTTCTTAATTGGATTGGTAGAAAACCTAGTTATGCCTATTAGTCTTCAAAAAGGTAATATAAAATCTAAAAAGAAAAAACGTACAACACAAAAGGCAATATTGAGTATTTCAGCATTGGTTCTTGTAATTATTTTTGTTGTAACTTCTTTTGGAAATACAGGAAATGAGCAGCGTACAATTACTATTGGATCTAAAGATTATACTGAACAAGCTGTTTTAGGAAATTTAGTTGCTGATTTAATAGAGGCAAAGACAGATATAAAAGTAAATAGAAAATTAGATTTGGGTGGAACTCAAGTTTGTTTTGGAGCACTTCAAAGTGGTGATATAGATATGTATGTTGAATATAGTGGAACAGCTTATAGTGATACACTAAAGCATACTCCAATTAATGATGTAGATGAAGTTTATAATACAGTAAAAAAAGAGTTTAAAGAACTTTATGATATCGAAGTATTAAAGCAAATGAGTTTTAATAATACTTGGGTTTTAGCAGTAACTGAAGAAACCGCTGAAAAATATAATTTAGAGACAATAAGCGATTTAGCTAAAGTTGCTGGATCTATGAAAGCAGGAGTTGTTTTTGAATTTGCAAATCGTGAAGATGGGTTGCCAGGATTGCAAAAGGCATATAATTTTAAAATGGGTGAGGTGTTAACATTAGATGGAGCACCAAGGTATACGGCTTTAGTTAACGATGAAGTAGAAGTAGTTGATGCATTTGCAACTGATGGATTATTAAAAAAGTTTAATTTAAAAACATTAAGTGATGATAAGGGATTTTTTCCACCATATTATGCAATGCCTATTATCAGTTCGGATAAATTAGAAGAGTTTCCAGAAATAGAAGGAATTTTAGAGGAACTTGGATCTGTTCTTACAAATGAAGTTATGATGGAGCTAAATTATAAGGTAGATGAGTTGCAAGAGTCACCATCAAAAGTTGCAAGAGATTTTCTTGAAAGTAAGGGCATGATATAAAATTTAGTTGTTAATTTTTAATGTGGATATTTATTATACTTTTATTTAGTTTTATTAAAATAATAATTGTAATATAACAAAATTTAAGAACAATCAGCAATTCACCTCTTTTCAATAATAGAATACTATATTAGAGGAAGGGAGGTGATTAAAGGGTGTCATTAGAAGTTGTAGGATTTTATAGAGATTCAGAATCATTATATGATGAGTGTAAAAGGTGTATATCTTATTATTCTCTTGTAACTATGAGTAATGGAAGTATGTTAGAGGGAATTATCGAAGAAGTAAATAATGATAGTGTTAATATATTAGTTGCTGAATATGTATATGAGGATGATTATAAAGAGGAAATGAATAGGCAACAATCGATGGAATATAGGCAACGAGGTGGATTTAGGAGATTTGGAAGAAGAAATTTTCCAATTAACAATATAAATAGGGTAAGGCCAGTAAGGTTCCCATATATAATACCATTTTATCCATACCCATACCCTTATCCATATCCGTATTTTCCTTATTAAATATAGTTATATGACATAAAAATAGAGTAATATTTTTTAGTTGAAAATAAGTATAATTTTTACATTTATGCACATACTTTTTTGAGGTTTTCATTAAAGATGTGCATTTATTTTTATGAAGGATAGGCTACTGATTAAATTAGTAGCCTTATTAAACTATATATTTATAATAAAATTTTTAAAGCAAAAAATACTTATTAATATCAGAAGATAATTTTAATATGCCATTAATATCATCTTTATTTTGGTTAACTGAAATCCAACGTATAGAATTCATAATAATAAATGTGTATATTTGAGCTATATAGGCATTTCCAAGATTATATTTATCTACTCTATTAGTACGTTCAAGATAATCAAAGCAACGGTTATATATAATATTAGTTAGTTGATTGAATAAGTCCAAATTTTGCTCGTTTAACTCAAGAAAAGTCTTGAATATATCAGCATTTTCGTATACATAATTAAGAAGTTCTCCGGCTGTTTCTATTTTTAATGTCATAGACTTATCACAAAAATAGTTAGTAGCAACAGCTGTAAAGTTAGAAATTAGCTTATCAAAGAAATATTCCAGTAAGTCATATTTATCCTTATAGTGGGAGTAAAAGGTAGAACGGCTTATCATAGCCTCATCACAAATATCCTTTATTGTAATATTAACAAAAGATTTTTCTTTTAAAAGATGTAAAAAGGTATCTTCAATATTTTTTATAGTCTTTTGAACACGTATATCTTTTGATTCCATTATAAAACCTCAATTTATATAATTTAGATAATAGTATATAATAAGAAATTAGTATATATTTCAATTATAATTATACATTAATTAAATGAAAACTACATTATTAATAAAAGTGTACGAAAAACTACACTTTATAATTTATTGTAAGTTGAACAATGATAAGGTTAAATATAAAATATGAACTAGAATAAAAAAGTTTAGAGAGGAAAAGATATGAATAAAAGTATTGGAGTTGTAACAGATAGTAATAGTGGAATAACATCAAGTCAAGCTAAGGAATGGGGAATAACAGTTATTCCTATGCCTTTTTACATAAATAGTGAACTTTATTATGAAGGATTAACTTTAAATTCAGAAGAATTCTATAAATTTTTAGCAAGTAATGCAGAGGTAAATACTTCACAGCCAGCACCTGGAGAAGTAATAAGTACTTGGGAGGATTTACTTAAAGATAAAGAGAGTATTGTATATATACCGATGTCTAGTTCATTAAGTAGCAGTTGTGAAACAGCAACAGTATTATCTAATGAATACGAAGGAAGAGTTTTTGTTGTTAATAATAGAAGAATATCTGTAACTCAATTACAGTCAGTTAAAGATGCAATAAATCTTGTTAATAAAGGTAAATCTGCTAAGGAAATAAAAGAAATATTAGAATATAGACAGTATAAATCAAGTATTTACATAGTTCCTGATACATTAGATTATCTAAAAAAAGGGGGAAGGCTTACTCCTGCTGTAGCTTCATTTGCAAAGGTGTTAAATATTAAGCCAGTTTTACAAATTCAAGGTGAAAAATTAGATGCTTTCAAGAAAGTAAGAGGTATGAAACAAGCAAAGAGAACTATGAAGGAAGCAATAGCTGATGATATTAAAAATAGATTTTCTGATATTCCAAGTATGAAAATATATGCAGCTTATACAGGCGAGAAAGAAATAGGAGATGCATGGAAACTTGAATTAGAAGAAGCATTTCCAAGCTATAATATTGAAGCTTATCCACTATCTTTAAGTGTTAGTTGCCATATTGGTCCTGGAGCTCTTGGGATAGCGTGTGTAGAAGAGTTAATATAATGGCTTTGTTTTAAAATAGTGTTGAAATTAGCATAACATAATAGGATGTCCAAATGGACATCCTATTTGAATCGTAATATACTAAAATTATTCATCAAATCGATTTGATACTTATATAGTTTGACTATATACCATTACATTCTAATTGGTTATCATAAATATCAACTTCAAAATAGCTATTACATTTTTCGCAGGTATATGATATTATGGTTCTTTTTTTGTATAAATAATCACACCCATTTTTATTATGTATACACTCATTAGAGCTTGAATAATTTAATTCACCTATATTTAATAGTTTTTCTTTTAATACACCACCACAATCACATATTATATTGTTAGTATTTTGTGATGAAAAAGCTTTATTATATTGTGATTCAAAGTCTTCTTTATGTTGTTTAAATGAAATTCCACAATTACATTTAGCAATTCCTTTCTCATCATTAAAGCCTTGTAATGATGCTATAATATAGTATTTATCACCTTTTTCATTAATTAAAGCACTACTAATATGATTATTTCCTAATGCTAATATAAAAGTACCGCTTAACATAAATGTTAAAACTATTTTTTTCAATTTTATATTTTTCATAAATTCCCTCCCCAATAATTAACTATTAAATCTCAATTCAGTGTAATAAAACTATTCTTTGCTTATTTAATACTATATTAACATAAATTTCAATATAATTCCAAAGGTTTTCCCCACATATTAACATGTATATATAAAATACTTCTTTGCCATAAATTAAAGAAGATACTTCTTTTACAAAATAAATTATTAAATTAATATTACTTATTGAAATCTAATTCTTTAATTTATCACATAATAGATTAAAACTCCTCAATCAATTCTTTTAAATTAATAAATTCTAATTCTTTTTCAGCTTTTAATTTTGAACTATAAAATATAATTTCATTGTATGGTTCAAGATGATTTTTCCAGTTATCAGTTCTTTCTAAGAAATTCTTAAAATCATTTGCAATGAGAAAACATTTTTTATTTTTATTTATATAGCATATTGGTGAATTACTTTCTAAATCTGTTATTGAACCAACAGTTCCAATTAATCCACCTTCACTATCTGTTGCAAAAACATCTACTTGAGGAACTGTATAAAATGATAATTTAGGAATATTATCATCAAAAATAAAATGTATATCATATTCATCAGCATATTGTTGATAATTTTCATTTTTTTCACTTAAACTTAAATAATAAACAGTAGTACCTGCTGGAATAATCTCTTTATCTTCTACAAATATACATAAACCATTTTCTAACCCTGTTACATCTAAATATACTTTATTCATTCACCCTCCATAAATTACTAATTTAGTCTGGTAGTTAAAAAATCAAACTACCTCGAATAATAATACAATTGTTCATCAATCATTATATTTATTGTACACTAAAAATAGTAAAATTAAAACAAATTTTACCTTTATACATATATTGGTCTTCTAATCTTAAAATCCTTTATTAAAGATACAGAATGTGTTGAATTAGCATGAATAAAGAACTTTTTAGGTTTATTCCTTTCCATTTCTGTTTTAAATAATTGGGTCCATTTATACCAAAATAGGTAGTTTGTTAGGAACTTGGTTGAAACACCATTAAACTTTCTTATCCATCTTTTTAAGCTACTATGAAAAGCATTGACTCTTTGAATATTATAAATATCCACAGTTTTTCTCCCGCCCCTAATTTGATGTAATTCAAAATTATGTTGAGCCGCAAATGGGATATAACTCCTATGTTTATCAGTACATAAAATAGAATTTTCTTCAACAACCTCTGATAAAGCCCTATTTATATCAGTATAGTTAGGTCTGCCATCACATATTAAACCAGTATATATATTTCCTAATCTATCTACACCACATAATACACAGGCAAATTCCTTTGATATACCTCTTGTATTTATTTCTTTACCACGCTTTCTTGCTTCCCTTGGCATAGTAAAATTAGAACTTTTACTATGATTCCCCTTATAGCTAAGAGCAAAGTAGGTTTCATCGAGTTCAATAACACCTCCAAGAGAACCATAGCCAACAAACTTTCTAATAGCGTCTATAATTTTATGTCTCCAAAAGAAAGCTGTTGCAATATTAATCTCAACAATTTCGGCACATTGCCTAATAGTGTTACCATTTATCATACATTGAGCATATAGTAGCCATTTATCTAATCCCTTTTTACTACTTGAAACTGGGGATTTAGAAAAATCATTGAAAGTTTTTTTGCACTCTGGATTTTGGCATTTATACCTTTGTTTAACGCCATTCTTACCATGATATTTTCCATACTTAGATATTTTATCATGATTGCAAAAAGGACAGCACTTCCCCTTGTTAAATCTATTTTCAGCGATTTCTTCATCTATAGAGTTAGTTATTCCATTTGACATCAATACAGTCTTTAAAAAATCAAATACCTTCTCTTGCTCATATGTATTTAATTGTGAAACTTGCTGAATAACATTATTAACTCTTGGCATAAAAAACCTCCTAAATAGTAGTTATATTATATATTATAACCATATTTATAGAGGTTAATCAAATTTCAACAGTTTATTAAAACAAAGCCAATATAATGTAATAAGAGTTTTTTAGTAACTAAATTAATCAAAAAAATAATTGAAAGTTTAACAATTTAAAAGTATAATAATATTAATTTATTTTTGGAGGAAAATTATGAGAGCACTTAATATAAGTAAGCAAAATAAAATACATCATCATTACTAGAGACTTGGTCTGCAAAACTACAGATACAAGTCTATCAGCGTAGGCTTGTATCTCTGGTAATGATAAGTTAAGTGAAATCATAATTTATTTTAAGCCATGTGGGATATATGCCTACATGGCTTTTTTGTATATAAATTTAATTATTGGCTATGGAAGTGTCAGTTGTTATATTTTAGGAAGTTTTAAAACATCTAACCATCAAATAAAATTATTATAGGAGTGATTAATAAGATGAAAAAAAATATTATAAAACCAAGTATATTGCCAGGATTCATGGAATTATTACCAGAGGAGCAACAGATATTTAATGATATAGTATCAAAAATAACAAAAGTATATGAGGATAATGGATGCTTAGCAATAGATACGCCAATAATAGAAAAAGCAGAGGTACTACTTGCAAAAAGTGGAGGTGAAACAGAAAAACAAGTTTATAGTTTCCAAAAAGGAAAAAATAATTTAGCCTTAAGATTTGATTTAACAGTACCATTTGCAAGGTATGTAGCTCAATATTATAATGATCTAGTTTTTCCATTTAAAAGATATCAAATAGGAAAAGTATATAGAGGGGAAAGAAATCAAAAGGGAAGATATAGAGAATTTTATCAATGTGATATTGATGTTATTGGAAAAGGACAACTAAGTATAGATAATGATGCTTGGGTTATAAGTTTAGCATCTAAGGCTTTCAAATCAATAGGATTAACTAATTATAGATTTCAAATAAGTAATAGAAAAATACTAAAAGGTATATTAAGTGAATTAAAAATAGAAAATGTTAATGAGGTAATGATACTAATTGATAAGTATGACAAGGTTGGTAAAGATATATTTAATGAAGAAATAAATAAAATTATAGGAATTGAGAAAGGAAATTATCTTAGTAAAATAATAAATATTAGTGGTTCAACTGAAGAAGTATTAGAAAAACTTTCTAACCTTGATGTTGAAAATGATTATTTTATTGAAGGAGTAAATGAGCTAAAGAAAGTTAGTTTAATATTAGGTGTATTAGGTGTAGAGAAAAATGAATTTGAAATCAATTTAAAAATTATAAGAGGATTAGATTATTATACAGGAACGGTATTTGAAACAATATTAGTTGAAAATGAAAGTTATGGATCAATTTGTTCTGGTGGAAGATATGATAATTTAGCAGAAAATTATAGTAATAATATATTACCAGGAGTAGGTATATCTATAGGAATTACTAGGCTATTTTTTGTATTAAAAGAAATTGGATTTATAAATAAATATAATATAGGAAATAAGTTGGATTATTTAATATTACAAATTGGAGATACAATAGAATATTCTGGTGAAGTATTAAGTTATTTGCAAAGTAAGGGATATAAGGTAAGTTTATATTTTGAGGAGAATTCATTAAAGAAAAAAATGAATTATGCTAATAAAATAGGAGTTAATAATGTAATTTTAATTGGAGAAGAGGAAGTTAGAGAGAATAAAATTAAGATTAAGAATATGAATTTAGGAGAAACTAAGATTATTAATTACCTAGAACTATAAAGAGTTTTAAGAAAGTAGTTAATATAATGATATAAATTTATAAATGGATGTTTTTAAGTTTATTTTATATGCTTGAAAACATCCTTTTTTATAACAAAAGTAATTGAAATATAAAATAAAATAACAAAACTATTGCAAAACGTTTACATAGGGTGTATTATATAGTTAACCGATTCAGTAAACCGATTCAGTAAAGAATCAGTGGGGATAAATAGAGGAGATGAATTTATGAATAAAGTATGTGTACTTGGAAGTATGAATATGGATTTAGTTGTAAAAGTAAATAATATACCAAGAGTAGGAGAAACTATTTTATCAAAATCATTTGAAAAGATAGCGGGGGGAAAAGGAGCAAATCAGGCTGTTGCAGCTAAAAGGTGTGGCGCTGAAGTTGCTATGATAGCCAAAATAGGGAAAGATGAGAACGGACAAATTCTAAAAGGTAAATTAGAAGAAGATAATATAAATGTAAAATATGTTTTTGAAGATAAAAAAGAAGCAACTGGAATGGCTCTTATCATGGTCAATGAAAATGGAAATAACTCAATAATAGTTGTATCAGGTTCAAATATGACAATTGATGAGTATGAAATTGAAGCTTCAGTAGAAAAAATTAAAGAATCAGATATATTAATATCTCAATTTGAAACATCAGAAGAAATGACGTTAAAAGCATTTAAGAGAGCTAAAGAGTTTGAAAAAATAACAATATTAAATCCAGCTCCAGCAAAGAAAATAAATGAGGAACTTTTAAAAGTAACAGATATTATAGTGCCTAATGAAACAGAGGCTGAAGTATTAACAGGAATAACAGTTGAAACTTTAGAAGATGCAAATAAGGCAGGACAAGTATTCTTAGAAAAGGGAGTTAAATTTGCAGTAATTACTCTAGGAGCTAAAGGAGCAGCAGTAATAGGAAAAGATTTCTGTGAATTAGTACCAGCATATAAAGTAAATGCAATAGATACAACAGCAGCAGGGGATAGTTTTATTGGAGGATTAAGTTCAAAGTTAGATTTTAAAAATATTAATAAAGAAAATTTAATAAAGGCAGTTAACTTTGGAAATAAGGTTTCATCAATATCAGTTCAAAGAAAAGGTGCACAACCATCAATTCCATATTTAAAAGAAATAGAAGAAATTTATGGGGAGGATTAATCATGAGAAAAACATCACTATTAAATAGTAATTTAAGTTCAGTAATTTCAAAAATGGGGCATACAGATATGTTAGCCATAGGAGATTGTGGATTACCTATACCAAATGAAACTGAAAGAATAGATTTAGCATTAGTTGCTGGTATTCCAACATTTTTAGAAACATTAAAAGTAACTCTTATGGAGTTAGAGGTAGAAGAAGTACTAATAGCACAAGAAACTAAAGAAGTTAGTCCTAATACACTTAATGAAATAAAAAATATTATAGGTGATGTAAAAATAACATTTATATCACATGAGGAATTAAAGGGTAAATTAAAAGAATGTAAAGCGGTAGTGAGAACTGGTGAACAAACACCATATGCAAATATAATTTTAAAATCAGGAGTTGTATTTTAGTTAAAGGGAGGTATTTAATATGGATAAAAAAATACCAATGCTTAAGATGGAGGGAGTATCAAAAATATTCCCTGGTGTTAAGGCATTAGATAATGTGCACATAACAGCTTATGGAGGCGAAGTTACAGCCTTAATGGGTGAAAATGGAGCTGGTAAATCTACATTAATGAAAATATTAAGTGGAGTTTATCAAAAAGATGAAGGTAAGATATTCATAGATGGTCAAGAAGCTAAAATAAAAGGAATAAAATCAGCTGAAGAGTATGGTGTTACAATAATACATCAGGAAATGAGTGTTATTAATAACTTGACAGTTGCACAAAATATATTTTTAGGAAATGAAAAGTTTAATAAGGCTACCGGAAGAATTAATAAAAAATTATTAGTAGAGAGAAGTAAGCTTTTCCTAGAACAAATAGGGTGTAATATAGATCCAAATAGATTGGTAAGTAGTATTAACGTTGGTGAAAAACAAATGGTTGAAATTGCAAAGGCATTAACTAAAAATGCAAGAGTAATAATAATGGACGAGCCAACTACTGCATTAACAGAAGTAGAAACAAAAAGTTTATTTAAAGTTATAGATAACTTAAAGAAAAAAGGGATTGCTATAATTTACATATCTCATAGAATGGAAGAAATATTTGAAATTTGTGATAGGGTTGAAGTTTTGAGAGATGGTAAATATGCTGGAAATGCATTAATAAAAGACATTGATAATGATAAATTAATTTCAATGATGGTTGGAAGAACTATAGAAGATCAATTCCCTTATAGAGAAACTAAAAAAGGAAGTAAAATACTTGAAGTTTTAAATGTAACTTCAAGAGCGGGTGTTAATGATGCAAGCTTTAGTGTAAGAGAAGGAGAAATATTAGGGGTTGCAGGACTTATGGGTTCAGGAAGAACTGAACTTGCAAAAGTAATATTTGGAGAATATAAAAGGGATAAAGGAACAGTTAAATTAAAAGGAAAAGAAATAAATATTAAAAGCGTTCAAGAAGCTATAGATTATGGTATTTGCTATTTATCAGAGGATAGAAAAAAAGAAGGATGTGTTCTTGGATTATCAGTAGCTGATAATATGGTATTATCAAATCTTAAAAAATATGAAAATTCATTTAAGTCTATTAATATGAAAAAAGCTAATGATGATGTTGATTATTATATTAAAAAAATAAATATAAAAACTCCAAATAGAAATCAACTAATCAAAAATCTTAGTGGAGGAAATCAACAAAAGGTAATTTTGGCTAAATGGCTTATGTTATCACCAGAAGTTCTTATAATAGATGAGCCAACAAGAGGTATAGATGTAGGTGCTAAAAAGGAAATATATGAATTATTGAACGATCTTAAAGCATCAGGTAAAGCAATAATAATGATATCATCAGATTTACCAGAGGTTTTAGGAATAAGTGATAGAATTATGGTAATGAGCGAAGGGAAAATATCAGGTGAGCTAAGTAGAGAAGAAGCTTCACAAGAAACTATTATGAAATTAGCAGTAGGTATGAATTAATAGGTGGGAGGAATTTAAAATGAATAACAAATTTAAGGAAAATTTAGATAAATATAAATCTCTTATAGGATTAGTTTTACTATGCGTAGTAATAACTTTTGTATCACCAGCATTTATGACTTTATCAAATATAACTAATGTTTTTACTCAAGTTTCAACTAATGCAATAATTGCCGTTGGTATGACTTTTGTTATCTTAACTGGTGGAATAGACTTATCAGTAGGTTCAACAGTTGCTATAAGTGGTGCATTTGCAGCATCTATAATTAAATCAACTAACAATGTATTTTTAGCAGTTTTAGCAGCAGGTATAGTTGGTATAGTAATAGGATTAATTAATGGTCTTTTAATATCAAAAGGTAAATTACAAGCATTTATCGCAACACTTGCAACAATGACAATATTTAGGGGAGCAACATTAGTATTTACAAATGGTACACCAATATCTAAATTACCAGAAAATTTCGTAAACATAGGTAACGGAAAGTTAGGATTCATTCCAATCCCAGTTATCATTACTGTAATAGTTTTAGTAATAGCTATATATGTTTTAACACAAACAAGATTTGGAAGATATTTATATGCTTTAGGTGGAAATGAAGATTCAGCAAGATTATCAGGTATAAATACAACTAAAATAAAAACACTTGTATATGTTATTTCAGGGTTTGCATCATCAATTGCAGGGGTTATCATAGCAAGTAGAATAGGATCAGCTTCACCAAATGCAGGAACAGGTTTTGAATTAGATGCAATAGCAGCTGTTGTTATTGAAGGAACATCATTAGCAGGTGGCGAAGGAAGAATAACAGGAACTTTAATAGGTGCACTTATTATAGGTGTATTAAACAATGGATTAAACTTAATGAATGTATCACCATTCTATCAATCAATAGTAAAAGGACTAGTTATTTTAATAGCTGTATTATTAGATAAAAAGAGCAGAAAGAAAGCATAGGCTACAGATTAAGGAGGACATACTATGAAAAGTATAAAGAAGATATTAGCTTTAGGGTTAGTAACTGTTATGGCAATGAGTTCATTTATGGGCTGCTCGAAAACTGAAAATAGTAAAAAGGTAGGTATAGTATTATCAACTTTAAATAATCCTTTCTTTGTAAGCATGAAAAATGGAGCTGAAAAGGAAGCAGAAAAATTAGGATATGAATTAATAGTTTTAGATTCACAAGATGATCCTGTTAAGGAAAGATCTAATGTTGAAGATTTAATACAATTAGGAGTTGTAGCATTATTAATAAATCCAACAGATAGTGATGCTGTTATTAAAGCAGTAGAAATTGCAAATGAAAGTAATATTCCAGTAATAACATTAGATAGACAAGCTAATGGAGGAGAAGTAACAAGTCATATAGCTTCAGATAATATTAAAGGTGGAGCTATGGCAGCTGAATTTGCTTTGGAACAATTAGGTGCTACAGAAAATATTAATGTAGTAGAGCTTCAAGGTATTCCAGGAGCCTCAGCTACAAGAGATAGAGGTGCAGGTTTCCATAGTGTTTTAGATGACAAGTCAAATGTAAATTTTGTATCAAGTCAAGCAGCTGATTTTGATAGACAAAAAGGTCTTTCAGTTATGGAAAATATAATACAAGGTAATAAGGATATACAAGTAGTATTTGCTCATAATGATGAAATGGCATTAGGTGCAGCTAAGGCTATAAAATCTAGTAATATAAATGCAATGGTTATAGGATTTGATGGTGGAGATGATGCTTTAGATGCTATTGAAAAAGGTGAAATGAAAGCAACGGTAGCGCAACAGCCAGACTTAATTGGAGCACTTGGAGTACAGCTTGCAGAAAAAATATATAATGGAGAATCCGTAGATAAAGAAATTGCAGCAGACCTTAAGGTTGTAAGTAAATAAAATTGCGAAGTAAAATAAAAGTTAAGGGCCTAACGGACAAGTTAAAGCGATTAATATGGCTTTCGCTAATTAATCACGGGTAAATGTTTGCTAAAGCAAACGGTAAAAAGTTAAGGAGGAAATTGCTTTGTAATTTATTTGAATATATATATTTTATGAAATTTCGTAAGAAGTTTCTTCACTAACTAGGCGAAGGGCTTTTAACGTTAAAATAGTCAACATTTACCTTTTTGAAGTAGCAAAGTAATGTTCAAAAACTTTACCTGGCCGAAGACCTTTAACTTAATAAATTGATTCGCAATTTATTAAAATAGTGTAATATAAGGTGTAGGGGATAATAGTAAAAGTATGAGGTGTAGATTATGAGTAAAACAACCCTATTAGATATTGCAAAAGAGGTAGGTTTATCGAAAACGACAGTATCTATGGTATTAAATAAAAAAGATATAAATGTATCAGAAGAAACGCGAAATAGAATATTTGAAGCAGCAAAAAGGTTAAATTATATACCTAATTCACTAGCTAGAAGTCTTAGTACTAAGAAAAGTTACACTATTGGTTTTATAATTCCAGATATAGAAAATCCATTTTTCTCAGAGATGGCAAAGGCAATTGAGGCAGAGGCAGAAAAGTATGGGTATAGTATGATACTTTGTAATACTTTTAATAGTGGAAGTAAGGAAGATGAATACGTAAAGCTGCTTATAAGTAAGCTTATAGATGGAGTAGTAATTGCATCAAGTGGAGAAAAAAACAAATCAACAGAGTTATTAAAAAATAACGATATTCCTTTTGTAATTTTAGATAGACAGGTTGATGAACAAGATAATATTAACGGTGTATTTTGTGATAATAAAAATGGAATTAAGCTTGGTGTAAAGTACCTAATTGAAAAGGGATATAAAAATATAGCTTTTGTTGGAGGAAGTAATAAGGGAGTACTAGCTAATTCAAGATTGAAGTACTTTTGTGAGACAGCAAAGGAAAATAATATATTTAATGAAGAGCTTGTATTAGAAGAGGAGTTTTCATTAGAAGGTGGAATAAGAGCAACAGAAAAATTAATAAATGAAAATAAAACAATTGATGCTATATTTTATAGCAGTGATGTTATGGCTATTGGTGGTATGAAATACCTACTAAGGCAAGGATATTCTATACCCGATGATATAGGAATATTAGGATATGATAATATAGGAATTTGTTCTTTTATTGAACCTGAATTAACTACTATAGCCCAGCCTATATATAAGATGGGAGAAGAAGCTTGTAAATTATTAATGAATGAAATAAATAAGAAAAATAAATCAAATCAAATAATTAATTTAACTCCATATTTAGTTGAAAGAAAAACAATAAGATAGATTGGTTGGTGGATAAAATGAATAAGGAAATGTTAATTTCTAAATCAAAAGATGTTAGAACAAATATTATAGAAATGTTATATGAATCAAAATCAGGTCATCCGGGTGGATCATTATCTTGTGCTGATATAATTACATATCTTTATTATGAAAAGATGAATGTAGATGCAAATAATCCTAAGGATGAAAATAGGGATAGATTTGTATTAAGTAAAGGTCATGCAGCTCCAGCTCTTTATGCAGTCCTTGCTGAAAAAGGATTCTTTTCTAAGGATGAATTAAAGAATTTAAGAAAAATTGGAGCAATGCTTCAAGGACATCCGGATGCTAAAAAAATATCAGGGGTTGATGTTTCAACAGGTTCGTTAGGGCAGGGGGTATCAAATGCTGTTGGAATGGCATTAGGACTTAAATATAAGAAAAATCCAGCTAAGGTATATACTGTTTTAGGTGATGGTGAACTTCAAGAAGGATTAGTATGGGAAGCTGCTATGGCAGCAGCACATTACAAATTAGATAATTTAGTAATTATTATAGATAATAATGGACTTCAAATTGACGGAAATAATGAAGAGGTAATGGGAATAAATCCTTTGGATGAAAAATTTAAAAGTTTTGGATTCAATGTAATTACTTGTGATGGTCATGATTTTGATGAAATACATGAAGCTATGAATATAATAGACAGAATTCAAGGAAAGCCAAGTGTAATAATTGCAAAAACAGTAAAAGGTAAAGGCGTAAGTTTTATGGAAAATGAAGCAGGATGGCATGGACAAGCTCCTAATAATGAACAAAGAGAAAAAGCATTAATGGATATAAATGGGTAGGAGGATCTAAAAATGGGAAAAGCAACAAGAGAATCATATGGAATGGCACTAGTTGAATTAGGAAGAGAAAATAATAATGTTGTAGTATTAGATGCGGATCTTTCTAAATCAACAAAAACAGCAGACTTTAAGAAAGAATTTGGTGAAAGATTTTTCAATGTTGGAATAGCTGAACAAAATTTAATGGGAATGGCAGCAGGACTTGCTAATGTGGGATGTGTACCATTTGCTAGTACATTTGCAGTTTTTGCAACAGGAAGAGCTTTTGAAATAATTAGAAACTCAATATGTTATCCAAAGGTTAATGTAAAAATAGCAGCAACTCATGCTGGTATAACAGTAGGGGAGGATGGTGGATCACACCAATCAGTTGAAGATATAGCTTTAATGAATTCACTTCCAAATATGACTGTTATAGTACCAGCAGATCATAGAGAAACTATGCAAGCGACAAAGGCAGCAGCAGAAATGTATGGCCCAGTTTATTTAAGATTTGGAAGATGCAATACTGAAGATATATTTGGTGATGATTATAAGTTTGAAATAGGAAAAGGAACAGAGATTAGAGCCGGAAATGATGTAACAGTAATTGCTACAGGAATGATGGTTCAAAAAGCTATAGAAGCATCAAAAGCTTTAGAAATTGAAGGTATTAATGTAAGAGTTATTAATATGTCAACAATTAAGCCTATAGATAGAGAAATAATAATAAAAGCAGCAAAGGAAACTAAGGGAATAGTAACAGCAGAAGAGCACTCTATAATAGGAGGCCTTGGTGCAATGGTTTCACAAGTAGTATGTAATGAGTGTCCAACTAAGGTCAAGATGGTGGGAATTCAAGATACATTTGGTGAATCAGGAACTCCTAATGAATTAATGGAGAAGTATGGATTAACAGCTGAAAAAATTATTGAGGAAATAAGAAATATAATTGGATAATATTATTTAAAGGGAAAATTTATAGATAGCTAGAAAAGGATATTTCCAAGTGAATGTTAATTGCTTGTAAATATCTTTTTTTATAGTTATTAGTTATTTACTATTAAAAAAGATAAATAAAATAAACTTTACTAAATATGATTATAAAAATATATTGATTACATTTCATAAATGGGTAAAATATGATAGAATATAATTAATAAATTTTGTCAAATTATTAGAATAGAAATTAGATAGCTTATTTACATCTTTGAATTTATAAAATAAGGAGAATGTAAATATGAAAGAATTTAGTATAAATACTAAGATATATTTTGGAGATAAAGCATTAGATAAATTAAGTGAAATATCTAATAAAAAGGTTCTTATTATCTGTGATAATTTTATGAAAACTAGTGGAATAGCTGATAAGGTTGCTAGTAAGTTAGATAATTGTGAAGTTTCAATTTACAGCGATATTGTTCCAGATCCAAGTGTACAGATTGTAGCTTTTGGAGTTCAAAAGTTAAGAAAGTTAGGAGCAGATATTATTATTGCTTTAGGTGGAGGCTCATCAATAGATGGAGCAAAAGCCATTAGAGAGTATTACAAAAATTTATTTAAGGCAGATTATAGGGATATTAAATTTTATGCAATACCAACTACGAGTGGTACAGGCTCAGAAGTAACTGAGTATGCAGTAATTACAAATAAAGAAGAAAATTTAAAATATGCTTTAGCCGATAAATCACTACTTCCCGATGTAGCAATATTAGATCCAGAACTTGTAAAATCAGTTCCGAAAAGCATTACAGCTGATACAGGTATGGATGTTATTACTCATGCAATTGAAGCTTATGTTTCAAATACAGCAACTGATTTTTCAGATGCATTAGCTGAGAAAGCCTTAACATTAGCTTATAATAATATTTTAAGGGCTTATAATAATGGAAATGATATTGAAGCAAGGGAAGGACTTCATAATGCTTCATGCCTTGCTGGAATGGCTTTTAATTCATCAGGACTTGGAATTACTCATAGTTTAGCTCATGCTATAGGAGGAAAGCTTCACATTCCACATGGTAAAGCAAATGCAATAATACTACCTTATGTTATGGAGTTTAATTCAGGATTAGATAATAAACTATATATGCAAGAATGCAGTGAAGTTGCGAAAAAGTATTCAAGACTTGCAAAACTTTTAGATATGAATGCAAATAGTACAGTTATTGGGGTAAATAATTTAATTAAAAATATATTTGAACTTCAAAAAAAATTAAATATTCCACAAACTTTAATGGAACTTGGTGTAGATATAAATATTGTTTTAGGCGCAAAAGAGGAAATATTAAATGCTGCTTTAAAAGATATTTGTACAAAGGCAAATCCAGTAGATGTTTCAAGAGAAGATTTAGAAAAATTATTAGATAGAATTATAGGAAATAAATAATATATATACGTAAAATAGGTTGCAGTGCGAATGATTTAAGGTTATTTTAGCAGAATGCAGCTTATTTTCGTTTATCAAATATTAAAGTATTAATAAAAAATAATTGTAAGAAATTCATATATTAAAGAAAGTTAAAAATATAACATAGTTAGTTAAAGTTCTAGGGGGTAGACATATGAATAGTGAAATGTATTATATTGGCAAAGTGGAGAAAACCTGTAGAATCAGTAAAAAGACATTAAGATACTATGATAAGCTTGGTATTTTATCACCAGATGAAATTTGTCATGAAAATGGATATAGGTATTATAGTAAAAAGAATATGTTATCGATACCGGTTATAAAGTATTATAAGCAAAGTGGATTTAAACTTGAGGAAATTAAAAATTTAATTTATAAATCTGAATGCAAGGAAATAGAGGAAAGTTTTAGAGAAAAGATTGAGGAGCTAGAGGAGTTAGAAAAAAAATTAGTATTAAAGAAAAAATCAATTAAGGACTGGCATTCTTTAGTTAAAGAAGCCAAAATGGTAATTGATAATAATCTTTGTGAAGTATCTGCAAAATATATTGAAAAAAATGAAATGTTATTTTTAGATCAAAAGTTTAGCTATGATTATATGGATTCCATAATAAATATTGAATTTACTAATTATATTGAGAGTATAGGAAATGCCATAACAGGACCTGTTATTATTCAATTTCCATCATATAAGTGTAAGATGAAGGGAAGTTGTAAAAGCATGAGAATAATTCAAAAAGGTCTTTTAAAAACTGATGAAGCAAGGACTATAGAGTTTGGAGATATATTTGTGGCATCTTGCTATCATATAGGATCTCACGATAATATTTTAGATACTTATAATAAAATATTAGATTGGATAGAAAGACATGGCTATGAAGCTGAAGATAGTTGCTATGAAAGATATGTAGTAGATTATTGGACAAGTAAGGATTCGAATAATTATGTTACAGAAGTTATGATTAAAATTAAGAGTTAAAATATATGAATTATAATGAATAAAAAAATTAATAGCTATTAATTATTAAAGTTAAAAGCAAACCTTAAATCTAAGGGGAAGGTTTTAAAGGGAGGTTCAATTTAGAGTTGAACCTTCTTTTTTTTTACATTAATATTACACGAAGAAAATCGTCAAAAAATTACAAAAAAACGAATGTGAAATTAATGTAAATATAACATAATATTATTTTTTTTGGGGATATAATTAAATTTAATTATAAATATGTAAACGAATAATAAATAAAAGTTAATAAAAAATTAATATTGACATTGAACTTAGGGGGAGGGATTATAATTTAGTTGAAAATACCAGAGAGAAAAATAAGATTATCTAATATTCTAATATGACAAAAAATTGACAAAAGTTTAAAGGGTTTATTTAAAAGTTAAACCTCAACCTTTATGTAAGCGTTTAATTTAATGTTTTGCATATTTTATGAAAATAAAATGATTACTTAAATAGAATAAAAAATCTTTTGAGTAATTCAATTTATTAAATATAAATTTAATAAAAAGGAGGAGAATTGCTTTATGACGGATATTTCTGTAGGAGTTGATTCTAAAATGAATAGCAAAGAAAGAACTGCTAGAGCTTTAGAATTAAAAGCAAAAATGAAAAGTAATTTTTTTAAGAAAGGAATAGCGATTGCGTTATTTTCGGGTGTTTCATATGGATTCTACACAGCATTCTTAACTATGGGTATGAGTAAGGGTGTTTGGGCAGATTGGTATGGTGCAAACAAAGCAGGACTTTCAACATTTGTAATTGTATATTTACTTGCAGCTCTTGGAAATGCAATAAATGATAGCTGTAGTGCTGTTTGGGCAATTGGAAATTCATTAGTACAAGGTAAGTTTAAAGATTTTTTAAGATGTTTAAATAGTAAGCCAGGAAGAACAATTATATTGGCAGCACTTTTAGGAGGGCCAATTGCAGGGACAGCATATGTTGTAGCACTTCAAATGGCAGGGCCTATAATAGTTCCAATATCAGCTCTTTGTCCAGCAATAGCTGCAATACTTGGAAAAATATTATATAAACAAGAAATTACGAAACGTATGTCTGTAGGAATTGTAATTTGTGTATGTGCAAGTTTCTTAATTGGAAGCACAGGATTTTCAGGAGGCGTTTCAGATGGATTCATACTTGGAATTTTAATAGCAATAATTGCAGCCTTAGGATGGGGATTTGAAGGATGTGTTGCTGGATATGCATCAACTATGGTTGATCCTCAAATCGGAATTTGTATTCGTCAATTATCATCAGGTATAGCAAATTTATTTATAGTAGTTCCTATAATGGGTGTAATGGCTGGTGGAATTGGTATTTCAAATAAATTAGTAATAGAAGCTTTTACTAGTGGCCCAGCAATGATTTGGTTCGTTTTAAGTGGATTATTAACATTCTTAACTTTCATGACTTGGTATAAAGGAAATAGTATGTGTGGAGCTGGACTTGGAACAGCTTGTAATGGAACATATTCATTCTTTGGACCATTTGCTTGTTACTTAATTTTAGGAGTTGCAGCTGGTATGGAAGGATGGACAATCCCTGCAATAGCATGGGTAGGAGCTATAATCATGATGTTTGGTATATTGACTATTGCAATGAATCCTTTAGATTTATTTAGAAAGAAGGAGGCATAAGAATATGAAACCACTTAACTATGCTATTTTAAAATACTTTACAACAGTTGAAGAGGCTTCTGTTAATAATGTTATGGAAGATCTGAAAGATGATTATAAAAGTTTAAGAACATTTAATAAGAATGAAATAATAAATGCATTACTTACAGCGGAAGCAAATGGATTAATTGAAGAAACTAGAGTAGATTTAGATAAAAATGATGATCTTGAAATTTTCTATCATGCTACTGAAGAAAGTAAGGCAGCAATTAATAGCTATATAAAAGATTAAATTTTAGGATATTTAAAATAGGAGGTATTTTAAATGAAATATTATGGTGATGAAGCTTTAGGATTAGTAGAAACGATTGGCTTAGTTCCGGCCCTTGAGGCAGCGGATAAAATGCTAAAAGCCGCAAATGTTGAATTAGTTTCATATGAAAATATAGGTTCAACTTTAGTTACTATAATGGTAAAAGGTGATGTTGCAGCCGTAAAGGCAGCAGTTGAGGTTGGGGCAGAGGCAGCCGCTGCAATTGGAAAGCTTACAGCTAAAAATGTAATGCCAAGACCGATTAGAGAAGTTGGAAAAATAGTATCAGTACATGATATAGATGAGTAAGAGGGGAAGAGTTAATTATGATTAGACATGAAGCCATAGGATTAATTGAAACTTTCGGATTAGTTTTTGCTTTAGAAGCAGCAGACGCTATGTGTAAAGCAGCAGATGTTGAATTAGTTGGATATGAAAATGTAGCATCTGGATATATTTCAGTAATAGTAACTGGTGATGTTGGAGCTTGTAGAGCAGCTGTAGATACAGGGGTTAGAGCCGTTCAAGAGATGGAAGGTGGAAATCTTTATAGTTCAGTAGTTATTGCAAGGCCACATAATGATTTGCAAAAAATCATTGATAAGTATGCTATAGAATCAATATAAAAATTATGAAGAGGGGAGAAGAGAATGAATATTATAGACAATGATTTACTCTCCATGCAAGAAGCTAGAATACTTGTCGAGAATGCAAGGGAAGCTCAAAAAAAATTAGCTACTTTTTCACAAGAAAAATTAGATGAAATTTCATATAGAATTCTTGAGGTGGTAGAAGAATATGTAAATGAATTAGCTAGACTTTCATTTGAAGAAACTGACTTAGGCAAAGTTGAAGACAAGCTAGTAAAAGATAAGTTTGTAATAACTTATTTAAGAAATCGATTAAAGGATATGAAATGTGTAGGAGTTATTGGAACAGATGAAAAAAATAAAACTATGGATATAGGAGTTCCAATAGGGGTTATTGCAGCATTCTGTCCTGAGACAAGCCCTGTTTCAACAATAATTTATAAGGCTACAATAGCCATAAAATCAGGAAATGCAATTGTTTTTTCTCTTAATCCAAGAGCTAAAAAAGTTATGAAGAGAACTTTGGATATTTTAATTAGAGCTGCAGAAGGTTATGGACTTCCAGAGGGAGCTTTATCATATTTAAGTGTTGTTTCAGATAGTGGGTCATACGAGCTTATGAAACATAAGGATACTTCATTAATTATGAATACAGGTGTTGATGAAATTTTAGAGTATGCTAAAAAATCAGGAAAACCAATGATTTATGGTGGAAATGGAAATGGACCAGCTTTTATAGAAAGAACTGCTGATATATCAAAAGCGGTTAAGGATATTATTGATAGCAAAAGTTTTGACTATGGAGTAGTATCTGGCGCAGAGCAGTCAATAGTTGTTGACAGTATAATTGCTAAAGATGTTAAAGATGAGCTTATTAAAAAAGGGGCTTACTTTATGACTGATGAAGAATCTAAAGCTTTAGGAAAGTTGCTATTTAATAAAGATGGAAGCTTTGTAAAAGAGTTTTTAGGAAAGTCACCACAAATTTTAGCAAAAAGAGCAGGTTTTAGAGTTGCATCTAATATAAAAGTTTTAATTTCTAATGAAAAATATGTTTCTTTAGATAATCCACATTCTAGAGAAAGATTATGTCCAGTTCTTTCTTTCTACATAGAAGATGATTGGATGCATGCTTGTGAAAAGTGTATAGAACTTCTTTTAAGTGAGAGGCAAGGTCATACACTTGTAATTCACTCAAATGATAATGAAGTAATAAAACAATTTGCATTAAAGAAACCAGTTGGAAGAATACTGGTAAATACTTCTGGTGTTTTTGGAAGTATGGGTGGAACTACAAATTTATTTCCATCAATGACATTAGGAAGTGGATCAGTGGGGAAAGGTATGACATCAGATAATGTTTCTCCAATGAATTTAGTTTATATAAGAAAAGTTGGTTTCGAGGTTAGAAATAAAGAAGAACTTTTAAAAAGTATTGGAGTAAATGAGAATATAATTCTAGATTTAGAAGATACAAAAAAAGAAGAATCTTTAGATAATGTTAAATTATTAAAAAATATATTAAAAGAGATTTTAAAAGAAAAGAATAAATATGAAAAGGAGTAAAGAAATGGATATTTGTGAATTTTCCAATAAATTTATGGAAGCTACTCAAAATATGTCAGAACAAGAAAGAGCTGCATTACTAAAAATGTTTGAGAGCGTTTCAGATGAAATAAAAAAGGAAGATAAAAAAACGATAGAGCCAGTTGCTTGTAAAAATGATGGGAAAGTACCAGAAGGTATTACAGAGCGTTTAGCTATGCTTAAAGAAAATTACTTAAAACATGTACCATCAATTACAACTCATAGAGCAAGAGCTATTACTGAAATAGCTAAACAAAATCCAGGAACACCAAAGTCAATATTAAGAGGTAAATGCTTTAAACATTGTTGTGAAACTGCTCCTCTTGTAATTCAAGATCATGAGCTTATAGTTGGGGCTCCAAATGGTGCACCAAGAGCTGGAGCATTCTCTCCTGATATAGCTTGGAGATGGATGGTTGATGAAATAGATACAATTGGGGAAAGACCACAAGACCCATTCTATATCTCAGAAGAAGATAAGAAGTTTATGAGAGAAGAGTTATTCCCATTTTGGGAAGGTAAATCAGTAGATGAGTATTGTGAAGATCAATATAGAGAAGCTGGAGTTTGGGAATTATCAGGGGAATCTTTTGTTTCTGATTGTTCATACCATGCAGTAAATGGTGGAGGAGACTCAAATCCGGGATATGATGTTATCTTAATGAAAAAAGGTATGCTTGATGTAGTAAAAGAAGCTGAAGAAAAATTAAAAAATCTTAACTACGCAAATCCAGAAGATATCGAAAAAATATACTTCTATAAATCAATTATAGACACAGCTGAAGGTGTAATTATTTATGCTAAGCGTATGTCTGAATATGCTAAAGAATTAGCTGAAAAAGAAACAGATCCAAAGAGAAAAGCTGAATTATTAAAAATTTCAGAAGTAAATGCAAAGGTTCCAGCTCATAAACCTGAAACTTTCTGGGAAGCTATTCAAGCTGTTTGGACAATAGAATCACTTTTAGTAGTTGAAGAAAATCAAACAGGTATGTCAATTGGACGTGTTGACCAGTATATGTATCCATTCTTTAAAGCTGATTTAGAAGCTGGTAGAATGACTGAATTTGAGGCATTCGAACTTGCGGGTTGTATGTTAATTAAAATGTCTGAAATGATGTGGATTACAAGTGAAGGCGGATCAAAATTCTTTGCGGGATATCAACCATTTGTAAATATGTGTGTTGGTGGAGTGACAAGAGAAGGTAGAGATGCAACTAACGAATTAACTTATTTATTAATGGATGCAGTTAGACATGTTAAAATTTATCAACCATCATTAGCTTGTCGTATTCATAAATCATCACCACAAGAGTACTTAAAGAAAATTGTTCAAGTAATTAGAGCAGGAATGGGATTCCCAGCTTGTCACTTTGATGATGTTCATATAAAAATGATGCTTGCAAAGGGTGTATCAATTGAAGATGCTAGAGATTACTGCTTAATGGGATGTGTTGAACCACAAAAATCAGGAAGATTATATCAATGGACTTCAACAGCATATACTCAATGGCCAATATGTATAGAGCTTGCTCTTAATAATGGTGTACCACTATGGTACGGAAAGCAAGTATGCCCAGATTTAGGGGATATAGATAATTTTAAAACTTATGAACAGTTTGAAGAAGCTGTTAAAGCGCAAATTAAATATATAACTAAGTGGACAAGTGTTGCTACAGTAATTTCACAAAGAGTTCATAAGGAGCTTGCACCAAAACCACTTATGTCAATTATGTATGAAGGTTGCATGGAAAAAGGAAGAGGTGTAGAAGCTGGAGGAGCAATGTATAACTTCGGACCTGGGGTTGTATGGAGTGGACTTGCAACTTACATTGATTCAATGGCAGCAATTAAAAAATTAGTATTTGAAGAAAAGAAATATACATTAAGAGAAATAAATGAAGCTTTAAAAGCAGATTTTGTTGGATATGAAAGATTAAGAAAAGATTGTTTAGAAGCACCAAAATACGGTAATGATGATGATTATGCTGATTATATTGGAGCAGAATTAATTCATTTTACAGAAATGGAACATAGAAAATATAAAACGTTATATTCAGTGTTAAGTCATGGAACACTATCAATTTCAAATAATACACCATTTGGTCAATTAACAGGAGCAACTGCAAATGGACGTAGAGCTTGGACACCATTATCAGATGGTATAAGTCCAACTCAAGGAGCTGATGTTAAAGGTCCAACAGCTATTATTAAATCAGTTTCAAAAATGGCTTGTGACAATATGAATATAGGAATGGTTCATAACTTCAAATTAATATCAGGATTACTTGATACTCCAGAAGGAGAGCAAGGACTTATAACATTATTAAGAAGTGCTTGTGCTTTACAATTAGGAGAAGTTCAATTCAATTATTTAGATAATAATACATTAATTGAAGCTCAAAAGAATCCAGAAAAGTATAGAGATTTAATAGTTAGAGTTGCCGGTTATAGTGCATACTTTGTTGAGTTATGTAAGGATGTTCAAGATGAAATTATAAGTAGAACAATGCTTACACATTTTTAATAAAACCATAGATCATGTAGAAGAGTAATTTCTACATGACTTCAAGAAAGCTTAGGAGTTTAGATATGAGTAATAATACAAATGGAATTATTGAAAGGAAGGCAAGAATTTTCAATATACAAAAATACAATATGTATGATGGACCTGGAGTTAGAACTATAGTTTTCTTTCAAGGATGTCCGTTACGTTGTAAATGGTGTGCAAATCCAGAGGGGATGATGAAGAAAAATAGAGTTATGTTAAAGAGCAATCTTTGCTTAGATTGTGGAGAATGTACAGAAGTTTGTCCAGTTGGAATTCACACAATAAACAGTTTAACTAATAAGCATGAGATTAATAGGAGTATTGATTGTTTAGGATGTAAAAGATGTGCAGATATTTGTACTCAATCAGCAATTGATATTTTAGGTGAGGAAAAAACTATATCAGAGCTTTTAGAAGTAATTGAAGAGGATAGAACTTTTTATGAGATGTCTGGTGGTGGAGTTACATTAGGTGGAGGAGAAGTTTTAATGCAGCCTGAAGCTGCAAGAAGTCTACTTATGGCATGTAAAAATGCAGGAATAAATACTGCAATAGAAACATCAGGTTATACAACTACTGAAAATATCTTAAAAGTTGCAGAATATACTGATTTATTCTTATTTGATATTAAACATATGAACTCAGATGAGCATCTTAAATGGACAGGTGTTAGAAACGAGCAGATTTTAGAAAACTTAAAAACATTACTTCAAAATAAGTATAACGTACAAATACGTATGCCATTATTAAAGGGAGTTAATGATTATGAAAAGGCTATAAAAAAAGCTATGGAATTTCTAGCACCGTATAAAGATTATAAAAACTTTAAGGGAATTGATCTTTTACCTTATCACAAGATGGGTGTAAATAAATATAACCAATTAGGTATTGAATATCAAGTTTATGATGATCCAAGTCTGTCAAATGAGGATTTAGATAGAATAGAATCTTATATTAAAGAGTATGATATGCCAGCTAGGGTAGTTAGGCATTAAAGAAGGTTTAAAGTATGGAAGGTTTAAAGGATAGAAATATCCAAAGAGTAATACAGGAATCAGTACCAGGAAAGCAAATTACAATATCTCATATTATAGCGTCACCTATGCCAGATATATATGAAAGACTAGGAGTAGATGAAAAAGGAGCAATAGGAATCTTAACCTTAACACCTTATGAAACTGCAATAATAGCAGCAGACATTGCAACTAAGATAGCGGATGTTGAAATTGGATTCTTAGATAGGTTTACAGGATCTGTATTGATAAATGGCGATGTTGATAGCGTTTATACAGCACTTGAGGGAGTAAATGAAACATTTAAAAATATGTTAGGTTTTACAGTATGTCCTATAACTAGAACATGAGAAAGAAAAGAATAATGGTTGTTGGACCTAGTAGGTCAGGGAAAACTACAATTGTTAACTATTTAAATAATTATAATGGACCTTTAAAGAGAACAGCTGATGTTATTTATGGTGAAAATACTATGGATATTCCAAGTTCATACATTGAAAATACAGGGATGTATAAGCATATAATTGCCTTAGCACAGGATGCTTCTAAAATAGTAATTATTGTAGATTATGAAAATCCAAATGAAGTTTATTCAGATGGATTTGGACTTTCATTTAATAATGAGATTATAGGAGTCATTAATAAAGTAGATAATGATTTTAATAATCTTGAAAAGTGCAAAAAACAATTAAAAAGAATCGGTGTTAAAGAACCTTACTTTTTAATTAGTAAAAATGATGAAGTAGGTATTAAGGAGCTAAAAGAATACCTACTAAATAGGTAGGTGAATAAAGAACATGCTTAAGTTTATTACTGAAGAGTATTTGAAGGATTTATATAGAAAAGAGCCCTTTATAAATTTTGATTTAAAAACTAATGAGAGACTTACGCCTGGTGGGAGACAGTATTTATTAGATAAAGGGATAAAAATGAATAGTAATTTGCCTACAGATAACCAAGAAGCTTTAAAAAAACAAGACGTTGAAGCTGAAAAAATAAAAAGTGATGAAAATTTAAAGGAAAAAAAGTTACTTTATAAATTAAAGGCTTTAGAAGCATTGTTCTTAAGCTCTGCTAGTGAAATGTTAAATGAGGATATTAAATTAACTCAAAAAATAATTGATTTGGGAAGGCATATTAGAGGTATCAGAGAGTTTATAGAAGGAACCTGTGAATTAGAAATTACAACTCCTAAAAATAGTAATAAAAATTTTGCTGATATTGAGGTTACAGATGTTTATATACATCTAGAAAATAGTAAAGAGTTATTAAACTTATACTATTTGTTTTGTAAACTTGAAGAATTTAAATATGAAGTTATCCTTGATTTTGAGGGAGCTGAGGTTTTAGAAGGTATATTAAAAAATATCTATGAAATAGAGGCAACATTATCTGGAATGATTAAAAAAGAAGCAGGTGAAATATAAAGTGGCAGAAAATAAAAATATATTTGAGTATTGTGATGAATTAGTAGATCAGTTTGAAAAGGTTATAGAAAAGCCAATCTTAGAGAAGTCTAAAATATATTACACGGGAGTGGATCTCGGAACAGCATGTGTAGTACTAGCAGTTTTAGATGAAAATAAAAGACCAGTTGCAGGTGCTTATAGATATGCTGATGTAGTAAAAGATGGAATGGTAGTTGATTATATAGGAGCTATAAGAATTGTAAGAGAATTAAAAAACGAAATAGAAGAAAAGCTTGGAGAAGAGCTTTTATATGCGGCAGCAGCAATACCACCTGGTACAGAATCAATTGATGGTGGAGCTATTAAAAATGTAGTACAAGCAGCAGGATTTGAATTAACAAATCTTTTAGATGAGCCGACAGCAGCAAATGAAGTGTTAAAGATTCAAAATGGAGCTGTGGTTGATATTGGAGGTGGTACTACTGGAACATCGATAATAAAAGATGGGAAGGTAGTTTATGTTGCTGATGAACCAACAGGTGGAACTCATTTTTCATTAGTTGTAGCTGGTGCTTATGGAATAAACTTTGATGATGCAGATAAGTTTAAAAGAAATAAAAAGAATCATAAAGAGTTGCTTCCAATATTAAAACCAGTAATTGAAAAGGTTGGATCTATTATAAATATTCATGTTAAAGATCATTATGTTAAAGAAATTTCATTGGTAGGTGGAACAGCTTGTCTTGAAGGAATTGAGGAAGTAATTGAAAAGCAAACTAAAATATATACCTATAAGCCAAAGAACCCTATGTTTGTAACTCCTCTAGGTATAGCCCTTAGTTGTACTGATAAGATTATTGATTAGATGGAGATGATGATGTATGGATTTTAAATTAATAAAATCACCAACAGATGGAGTAAAGCGTGCGCTCAGCAAGAGAATGGGAGCAGAGGGAAGAGCTGTATTAGAAGAAGTTTCTGCAATTGGACTTATGCAAGGTAAATTAATAGAAATGATTTATGCAATAGATATAGCCGAAAAATCAGCGGGTGTATTAGTTGAAGATATTAAGGGAGTCTGCCCTCAGCATATGACTTCAATCGCTATTTTAGGAGATACATCATCAGTGCAGTCTGCAATAGAGGAGATTAAATTAAAAATGAAAGAAGGAAATAGCTTATGATAACTGCTAGGTTAATTGATAGTATTTGGGCAACTAGAAAAGCGGATAGTCTTCAAGGCTTAAAGTTTATGTTAGCAGAAGAAATAGGTGGAAGCTCACAAGGGAGAAGGCTTATAGTGGTAGATAATATTGGCGCTGGAATTGGAGATAGAGTTATTGTAAGTACAGGCTCAGCAGCTAGAAGGATGCTTGGAAATGATGATATACCAGTTGATGCAGCGGTAATTGGAATCATAGATGAGGATTGTAACTTTAGGTAAGGTTTTAAATCCATTGAAAGGATGTGAGAGTGTGAAGAAACTAATTTGTGCTAAAGACATGGAAGAATTTTTGGAGACTAATGAAAAAGTATTCTTTATTGAAGGAAATACTATTTTAACACCATCTGCTAAAGATATAGCAAAAAATAATGGAATAGAGATTACTACAAATAAGATTACTGAGAAAAAAGAAGTAGCTACTTCTAATATTACTGAAAATTTAGATAGCCAAAAATTACTTCAAATGTTTAAGACTATTATAAATGAAGGATTACTTCAAGAGATGCTACAAATATTAGCAAATTCCAATATGGCTAAGTTTAACGCAGAGTGTGATGAAAGTGGATTAAAGGTTGTTAGAGGAAATACCGTGAAGATGGATTACTTTGATACTGGAAATCCCGATAACAAGGTCTACTTTCAAGAATTAGTTAATAAAGATGAATCTAAAATGAGTGCTGGATTTTTAACTATTGAAAACTCAAATTTTGAATGGCAATTAACATATGAAGAAATTGATTATGTTATTGAAGGAACTATAACTGTTGAAATTAATGGTAAAACGTATACAGCTAATGAAGGCGACGTTTTATTTGTTCCAAAGAACTCAAAAGTAGTTTGGGGATCACCTAATAAGGCAAGATTATTCTATGCAACTTATCCAGCAAATTGGGCAGATTTACTTTAATACTTAAGGAGGTCGTATAGATGCAAGCTATAGGAATGATAGAAACTAAAGGATTACTAGCGTCAATTGAGGCAGCAGATGCAATGGTTAAGTCTGCAAATGTTAATATCCTTGAAAAAGTCTATATAGGTGGTGGATATGTTTCAATTACTATAACTGGTGATATTGGTGCTGTTAAATCAGCTGTTGATGCTGGAGTATCAGCAGTAAATAGGTTAAATGAAAAGAGTTTAGTTTCACATCATGTAATTGCAAGACCACATTACGATTTAGAGAGCATAATAGAAACTACACCGGCAATAGATAGAAAAGAAAAAGATTCTAAACAAGTAATTTCTGAGGAAATAGCTTCAGAAGATAGTTATGATAAGGGAAAATTACCTATAGAAGAAATTGATAAGATTGATAAGAATATAGAAGAAAAATCTTTAGTAAATATGGTTGAAAAAGCAGTAAATGAAGTATTACAAAATGAAATAATTGAAGATTTAGAAATTGAATCTTTAGATAATGAAGATAATGGCGAAGAGCTTGAGGCTGATTTAAATAAAGAAGAAATAGATAAGATGGTAGATGAAAAGGGATTAGAAGAAGCCATAGGACTACTGAATAACTTAAAAATTTCTAAGGTCAGAAAATTAGTAAGAGAGTATAAAGAGCTTGAATTAACTAATAAGACAATTTCTAAAATGGATAAAAAAACATTAATTAGTAAGTTAAAAGAAAATTATAAAAAGAAATGATTCTAGCTAAAGGGGAGAGTTATTAATGGAAAATTTTGATAAGGACTTACAATCAATACAACAAGCGAGAAATTTAGCAAGGCGTGGAAAAGTGGCAGCTAATAAAATTGCTAATTTCACAGAAGAACAAATTGATAAAATTATAAGAAATATGGTTAAGGTTGCAAGTGAGCATGAAGTTTGTCTTGCTGAAATGGCAGTAGAGGAAACTGGATTTGGAAAAGTTTGTGATAAAACTGTTAAAAATAATTTAGCATCTACAGTCTTATATGAAGAAATAAAAAACATGAAAACTATAGATGTTATTAATGAAGATAAGGAAAAAAAATTAATATCAATAGCAGAGCCAGTAGGTTTAGTAATGGGGATAGTTCCATCAACTAATCCAACATCAACTGCAATATTCAAATCAATAATTGCAATAAAATCAAGAAATGCAATAGTATTTTCACCACATCCATCAGCAGTAAAATGTACATCTACAGCTGCAAAGTTAATGCACGATGCAGCTGTAGAAGCAGGTGCACCAGAAGATATAATAACTTGTGTTGAATTAACTTCAATAGGAGCTACAAATGAATTGATGAAATCTCAAGAAGTTTCATTGATTATTGCAACTGGAGGACCAGGAATGGTTAAAGCTGCTTATAGCTCAGGAAAACCAGCACTTGGAGTTGGAGCTGGAAATTCACCAGCTTATATAGAAAGAACTGCTGATGTTAAAAAAGCTATAAGAAATATTATAGCAAGTAAAACATTTGATAATGGTACAATATGTGCTTCTGAACAATCAATTATTTGTGAACACTGTAATGAAAAAGAAGTTATAGAGGAATTAAAGAATAATGGTGGATACTTTATGACAGAAGAGGAAACAGATAAAGTTTGTAAGCTTCTATTTAAACAAGGACATGCTATGAATGCTGCATTTGTTGGAAGAGCAGCAGAAGTAATTGCAGAAGCAGCAGGATTTTATGTTCCTGCAGGAACTAAGGTGCTTATAGGAAGACAGGGTGGAGTTGGACCAAAATATCCACTTTCATATGAGAAACTTACAACAGTTCTTGGGTTCTATGTTGTTAATGATTGGCAAGAGGCTTGTGAATTAAGTATTGAACTTCTTCAAAATGGAATAGGTCATACAATGAGTATTCATACAGAAGATGTTGAAATAGTTAAAAAGTTTGCTAAAAAGCCAGCATCAAGAATATTAGTTAATACAGGTGGATCTTTTGGAGGAACAGGAGCTTCAACAGGACTTATGCCTTCATTTACTTTAGGATGTGGAACTTGGGGTGGAAGTTCAGTATCTGAAAATGTTACTCCAATGCATCTTTTAAACATAAAGAAGGTTGCTTATGGATTAATAGATTGCGATAAAATTGTTAAAGCTGATTGTGCTGTTGGAAATAAGGTTACTGAAAAGTGCAATACAGATAATGAAAAAGGTATAAGCAAAAAGGTAGAGGAATGTTTAAAATCTATTTTAGATTTAAGTCCAGCTGAGATTCAAAAGAAATCAACCTCAAATTGCGAAGTTAAATCTGAAGTAAATACAGATGAGTTAGATAATAAAGAAGTAGTAGATTTAGTAAGTCAAATTATAGCAGCTATGAAAAAATAGAGTGTGTAAGTTGTTTAATTGAAATATATATACTATGAAAAGGGAAAATAGACATGGATAATTTACAAGAAGTATTAAAACTTTTACTTAAGGCCGTTAAGGAAAACGAAGAGAAGGAAAAAGTGGTTAAAGAATCTTATGAAATACCAGTAGGAATTTCAAATAGGCATATACATCTTTCAAGAAAGCATGTTGATATTCTTTTTGGTGAAGGATATGAGCTAACAAAAATAAAAGATCTTTCACAAAAGGGACAATATGCATGTAAAGAAACCATAACAATATGTGGACCAAAGGGAGCTCTTGAAAAAGTAAGAGTTTTGGGACCTATAAGAAGTAAGTCTCAAGTTGAATTATCACTTGGAGATTGTAGAAAGACAGGGGTTTCACCTTGTGTGAAATTATCTGGAGATTTAAAGGAAACTCCAGGGGTAACTTTAATTGGACCTAAAGGAAGTGTTCAATTAGAGGAGGGAGTAATTGTTGCTCAAAGACATATCCATATGACATCTAAACATGCTGAGCATTTTGGCGTAAGTGATGGTGATCTTGTAGAAATTAGAGTTGAAGGTTTAAGAGGTGGAATCTTAAATAATGTAAGTATTAGAACTAATGATTTATTCACTCTTGAATGTCACTTAGATGTAGAAGAAGCAAATTCAATGGGAATTACCCCAAAAACAAAAATTAAAATTGTTAAATCTATTTAATAAATGCCATAAAATAATAAATTAATATAAAAAATAAAAATTTTTAGGAGGATTTTAATATGAAATACGATGCTTTAGGAATGATTGAAACAAAAGGGTTAATAGGATCAATAGAGGCTGCAGACGCAATGGTTAAGGCTGCTAATGTTTATTTAATAGGAAAAGAATATGTTGGAGGTGGACTTGTAACTGTAATGGTTAGAGGAGATGTTGGAGCTGTTAAAGCTGCCACAGATGCTGGAGCTGCTGCTGCACAAAGAGTTGGAGAATTAATTTCTGTACATGTTATTCCAAGACCACACTCAGAGGTTGAAGTTATTTTACCAACTGCAAAAGAAGTAAAATAGTAGTTTTTATTTAGAATAGATATTAAAAAATGGTACTCTAAATTGAATTTTATTCAGTTTAGAGTATCATTTTTAATTTTATGAAGAAATTTATTAGAATAATTTGTATATATAAACTTTAAATAGAAAAAAATATAAGGGAGGTGATATATATGAAATCAATATGGAGCGAAAATTGCAAATTTAATAGAAGAGATGAATTAAATGGTGATGTAAAAACTGATATTTTAATTATCGGAGCAGGAATAGCTGGAATATTAGTAGGATATTTGTTGAAGAAAAGTGGCAGAGAAGTAGTAGTAATTGATAAAGGTGAAATTGCTAGTGGAAACACAAGAAATACTACTGCTAAGATAACATCACAGCACGACTTAATTTATTATAAATTAATAGAAGAGTTTGGAGAAGAAAAAGCTAGGCAATATGCTAAGGCAAATGAATTAGCTATAAAAATGTATAAAGAAATTATTGAAGAAAGAAAAATAAAATGTGATTTTGAAGAGGTTCCAGCCTACATTTATTCTTTAAATGATACAGAATTAATTAAGAAAGAAGTAGATGCAGCTAAAAATTTAGGCATAGAAGCAGAGTTTGTAGAGAATATTAATATTCCATTAGATATTAAAGGTGCTGTTAAGTTTAATAATCAAGGTCAATTTAATCCACTAAAGTTTATAGAAGATATTTCAAAGGAATTAGTTATATATGAAAATACTAGAGCAATAAAAATAGAAGACAATTTAGTAACCACTAATAGGGGAAAGATAGTTGCCAATCATATAGTGATAGCTACTCATTATCCAATAATGAATGCACCAGGATATTATTTTATGAAAATGCATCAAGAAAGATCTTATGTTATAGCTTTAGAAAATGCAGATAATATTGAAGGAATGTATATAGATTATGAAAAACAAGGTTATTCATTTAGAAATTATAAGGGGTTACTACTATTAGGAGGAGTAAGTCAAAGAACTGGCGAAAATGAGTCTGGAGGAAGTTATGATAAATTAAGAGAAGTTGCAAAAGAGATATATCCAAAAGCAAGAGAAAAGTATCATTGGTCAGCACAAGATTGTATGACTATTGATGGTATACCTTATATAGGAAAGTATTCAGAGAGTACACCTAATATATATGTGGCTACAGGTTTCAATAAATGGGGAATGACTAGTGCTATGGTATCAGCTATGATAATATCGGATTTAATATTAGGAAAAGAAAATGATTTTTCTGATATATTTTCTCCCAAAAGGTTTGATTTATCATTATCAATTAGTAATATAGCTAAAGATTTAGCTACAACAACTAAGAATTTTATTGCACAAAAAATATATATTCCAAGTAGTGAGATAGGGCATATTAAAAATGGGCATGCAGGGGTTGTTGAGTACAAAGGACAAAAGGTTGGAGTATATAAAAATGAAGAAGGAAAAGAATTTATTGTATCAACGAAATGTCCACATTTAGGTTGTGAACTTCATTGGAATGCAGATGAGTTAACATGGGATTGTCCATGTCATGGTTCAAGATTTAATTACAAGGGAAAATTGATAGACAGTCCTTCTGTTAAAGATATTATAGAAAGTTAATATCTATAATAAGCAATCATAGAAATATTTATAATAAAAAAATATAATCTCCAATTATGTAATTTAATAAAATGCATATACTAACAATATTGCAGTAGTAAACAAAGGAAGGAGATTATATTATGAAGAATAAATTGCCTAAGGAAGCTTATGGTGGCGTGCATGGAAAAGACTATGTTCCATATATAACTGATAAATCTAAAAAGGGAACTAATATTGCTGTAATGATAATTGGAATAATATTAGCAACTATATTTGCAGCATCTACTGCTTATTCCGGAATGAAATCAGGTTTAACAGTAGCAGCAGGGATACCAGGTGCAATAATAGGGTCAATGTTTATAGGAGTATTTGCTAAAGGCAAAGGTATCCTAGGGAAAAACATAACACAAGGTATGTCAAGTGGAGGCGAATCTATCGCTAGCGGTATGATTTATGTTTTACCAGCAATAATTTTAATAGGAAGTAATTTTACTTTTTTGGAAGGAATAAGTGTAGGAGTAGGTGGAGCCTTATTTGGAATAGGAGCTTTATCTTTAGTTTATAATTATTTAATAGTTGAAGAGCATGGAAAACTTATGTATCCAGAATCAATGGCAATATCTGAAACATTAGTTGCTTCAGAGGGTGGAGGAGATGCCATTAAATTTATGGGAATTGGATTTGGAATAAGTGGTATTATAAATGTTTTAACTGGATCTTTTTTAAATTTAATAAATAATACTGTAACTTATATAGGAAGTAAGTTTTACAAATGGAAGTTTTCTATAGAAGTAAATCCATTATTATTAGGAATAGGTTTTATAGTTGGATTAGAAGTATCTTTAACTATGCTTGCAGGCTCAATATTATCTAATTTTGGTATTGCACCATTAATAGGTTATTTTACTGATATGGTAGAAAAAAGTGCAAAATCTTGGAATGATACAACATTACTTATTCATCAAATGGATGTAAATGCCATAACAGGAAGTTATGTTAAATATATAGGAGCAGGAATGATGCTTTGTGGTGGTGTAATTGGAGCTTTAAGGCTTATACCAACAATAATTGTTTCAATAAAGGAAACATTGAAAGCAAAATCAAGTAATGAAGGTAATGGAGAAAAAAGTTCAGGTGAAATGATAATACTTTTAGCTGGTGTTATAATAGCATTCGTAGCAGGATTCTTTATTTCTCAAAGTATATTAATGGCTATAGTATCAGCAATTGTTTCATTAATATTATCTTTATTGTTTGTAATTGTTGCAGGACGTTTAACAGGAACAATAGGAACTTCTAACCTTCCAGTTTCAGGAATGACAATTGCATCATTAGTAATTTTAACATTAGTATTTGTAATAATGGGATGGAAAGGTCAAGCTGATAATAAATCATTGCTTTTATTTGCGGCATTTATGGTTGTAGCAATATCAGTAGCAGGGGGATATAGCCAATCACAAAAGGTAACATACGTAATTGGTGGAAGTAAAAAAGAAATGCAAAATTACTTTGCAATAGCAAGTATAATAGGAGTACTTGTTACTACAGGAACTATATTAGTACTTTCTAGCCAATTAAGAATAACTGGAGCAGATGCACCATTTGCTCTTCCACAAGCAAATTTAATGTCTACGTTAACTTCTGGAATTATGTCAGGAAATTTACCTTGGCCAATGATTATAGTAGGCGTTGTTATGGCATTATTCTTATTTTTATTAGATTTACCAATAATGACAATAGCAATAGGTTTTTACTTACCTATAGCAACAACAACTATTATTTTAGTTGGAGCATTAATACGTGTGTTTATTGAAAAAATGAGTAAAAGTGAAGAAGAGAAAGAAGTTAAAGTTGCAAATGGAATTAGTCTTTCTTCAGGGCTTGTTGCTGGAGGATCAATTATAGGATTATTAGGAATTATATTGCAAGTAACAGGAATTATAAAGCCAAGAACTCCATCTGGCTTTGCTGATAGCAATGTGATGGGAATAATATTATTAATTATTTTAGTTATAGCAACAACAATTCCAATTATGATGTCAAAGGTGAAAAATAATGGAGAGTAATGAGGAAGTTCTAAATTTAAAATTTAAGGTTTGTGATAATATTGAATATAAAGTTGATGAGAATAGAATAGTAACAATTCTTGAAAAACAAGATCATAAAATACAAAGATTTTTTAGAAAGTTAAAATTTAAAATACCACTATATAAAGAAATAGATTTTGATGAAATTAGTAGTGAAGTATTTTTACAAATAGATGGTGATAAAACTGTTAAAGAAATTGGTGATAATTTAGAGAAAAAGTATGGAGAGAAAGTAAATCCATTGTATGAAAGATTATTAATTTTCTTAAATCATATATATATAAATTGTGAATATATTGAAAAAATAGATTAGATTTTAAATCTGATAAAGAAGTGTTTTTGTATCATGATAGGAAATGGATAGAGGAAGCTTTAAGCAATATAATAAAAAATGCTATAGGGCATACAGATATCAATGGGAAAATTGAGATAGGATTAGATATATTTATTAGTATAAATCTACTTTGGAAGTAAGAGAGTACCTTACTTCCAAAGTAGATTTTTTTTCAATAAATAGGAAAGGATAAAATCAACTGTGAAAACTATTTCAGAAATTTGTTGACAAACATATACGTACAAGTTATTATTAAAGCATAACATAAGATGTACGTACAAGTTTTGAATAAGGAGGAAAAGCGATGGGAAAGTATATTGATGAATCAAAAAGATTGCTTGAATGTGTAGGAGGAAGAGAAAATATTGCTGCAGTTACACACTGTGTAACACGTATGAGATTTGTATTAAAAGATACAGCTAAAGCAAATAAAGAAGAGATTGAAAAAATAAAGTCTGTAAAAGGTACATTTATTCAAGCTGGACAATTCCAAGTAATTATAGGGAATACAGTAACAGATTTTTATAACGATTTTGTAAAGGTGTCTGGAGTAGAAGGAACGAGTAAAGAAGATGCAAAAGATGCAGCAAAATCAAATATGTCCTTTATACAAAGATTGATGGCAAACTTAGCAGAAATCTTTTCACCACTTATACCAGCAATTATTGTTGGAGGTTTAATATTAGGATTTAGAAATATAATTGGAGATGTTAAGTTCTTTGAAGATGGAACAAAGAGTTTAATTGAAATATCACAGTTTTGGGCAGGAACACATAGTTTCTTATGGTTAATAGGGGAAGCTATATTCCACTTCTTACCTGTAGGAATTACATGGGCAATAACTAAGAAGATGGGAACAACTCAAATACTAGGTATAGTATTAGGTATTACTTTAGTATCACCACAGCTTTTAAATGCTTATGCAGTTTCAGGTGGAACAGTAGCTCCAGTATGGGACTTTGGATTTGCACAAGTTAATATGATTGGATATCAAGCACAAGTTATTCCAGCGATACTTGCAGGATTTGTACTTGTATATTTAGAAAGATTCTTTAGAAAAATTTCACCAGCATCAATATCAATGATTACAGTTCCATTCTTTGCATTAGCACCAGCTGTACTTATTGCACATACAGTATTGGGTCCAATTGGTTGGACTATAGGATCATGGATTTCAACTATAGTTTATTCAGGGTTAACATCATCATTTAGTTGGTTATTTGCAGGTGTATTTGGATTTATATATGCACCACTAGTTATTACTGGATTACATCATATGACAAATGCAATAGATCTTCAATTAATGGCACAAGTAGGTGGAACATTACTATGGCCAATGATAGCTTTATCTAATATAGCTCAAGGGTCAGCAGTTCTTGCAATGATATATTTACAAAGAAAAAATGAAGAAGAAAAACAAGTTTCAATACCAGCATGTATTTCAGCATACTTAGGTGTAACTGAACCGGCATTATTTGGTGTTAACTTAAAATATGGATTCCCATTTATTTGTGGAATGATAGGTTCAGGTATAGCAGCAGTTATCTCTGTTGCAAGTGGAGTTATGGCAAATGCGATAGGTATTGGAGGTATTCCTGGAATCCTTTCAATTCAACCACAGCACATGCTAATGTTTGCTGTAGCAATGGTAGTAGCAATAGTTGTACCATTTGTATTAACAGTTGTAGTAGGTAAAAAGAAATTAGGCTAAAAATAGATTGAAATGGATGATATAGATAAGTAATTTTAAGTTGCTTATCATATTGTCCTTTCTTGTTAAGAAAAAGGAGATAAATAAAATGAAAGATTTTAAAGAAAGTGTAGTTTATCAAATATATCCTAAATCATTTAATGATTCAAATGGAGATGGTATTGGAGATTTAAGAGGGATAATAGAAAAATTAGATTATTTAAAAGAATTAGGTATTGATTACATATGGATGACACCATTTTACACTTCTCCACAAAATGATAATGGTTATGATATTGCAGATTATTATAATATAGATCCCCGATTTGGTGATATGAATGACTTTGAGGAGCTTGTAGAGGAAGCTAAAAAAAGAAACATAGATATAATGTTAGATATGGTATTTAATCATACTTCAACAGAACATCAATGGTTTAAAAATGCATTAAATGGAGAGAAAAAATATAAAGATTTCTACATTTTTAAAGAAGGTAAAGATGGAAAAGAGCCAACAAATTGGATTTCTAAGTTTGGTGGATCAGCATGGAAGTATGTAGAAGAATTTAATGAATATTATTTACATTTATTTGATGTAACTCAAGGTGATTTAAATTGGGATAATGAAGAAGTAAGAAACGAAATATTTAAGGTAGCTAATTTTTGGTTAGACAAGGGAGTAAAGGGATTTAGATTAGACGTTATAAACCTTATATCAAAACCAGAAAACTTTGAAGATGATAATATAGGTGATGGTAGAAGATTTTATACTGATGGTCCTAATATTCATACGTATTTAAAGGAACTTAATAAAAATACCTTTGGTAAATATAAAGATGTAGTGACAGTTGGTGAAATGTCATCTACATCAATAGATAATTGTATTAAGTATTCAAATCCAGAAGAAAAAGAGCTTTCAATGGTGTTTAACTTCCATCATTTAAAAGTTGACTATGAGAATGGTGATAAATGGACTTTGATGGATTTTGATTTTATGATGCTTAAAAATATATTTAGAGATTGGCAAGAAGGCATGGAAAAAGGAAATGGATGGAGTGCAGTATTTTGGTGCAATCATGACCAGCCAAGGGCTTTATCTAGATTTGGGGATGATAAAAAATATCCTAATGAAAGTGCAAAGATGTTAGCCACTACCATTCATATGATGAGAGGAACACCGTATATTTATCAAGGTGAAGAGTTTGGTATGACTAATCCTTACTTTAATAGTATAAATGAGTATAGAGATATTGAATCAATAAATTATTATAATATTTTAAAAGAACAAGAAGAGTCTGAAGATAGAATTTTAGAGATATTAAAAGCTAAATCTAGAGATAATTCAAGAACTCCGATTCAATGGAATAATAGTGAAAATGCTGGATTTACAACTGGTACTCCATGGATACCAGTAGGTAAGTCTTATAAAGATATAAATGCAGAAAATGCACTTAAGGATAAAGAATCTATATTCTATTATTATAAAAAATTGATAGCATTAAGAAAAGAATATGATGTTATTTCAAAAGGTTCTTTTAATATGATATTAGAAGATAATAATAAAGTCCTTGGATATACTAGAAAGTATGAAAATAAGACTTTAATAGTATTAAATAATTTTTATGGAGAAGATGTAAAGGTAGATATTTCATCTAAATTAATGAAAAATAATAATTATAAGGTATTAATATCGAACTATTCTAATGAAAATAAATTGAATGAGGAAATAACTCTTAGACCATATGAATCAGTAGTTTATTATATTGAGGAATAGTATACTTATATGATAGAATTACTATGGTGATATAGAATGGATAAAAAATATTTAAATATATATAACATTATAGTAAATAAAATAGAGAGCAAAGAGTATCAAACTAATGATAAATTGCCTTCAGAAAAAGAATTAATGGATCAATATAATGTATCAAGAGATACTGTTAGAAAATCATTAAATATGCTAGAGCAAAATGGATATATACAAAAAACTAAAGGTAAAGGATCTTTTGTTTTAGATATAAATAAGTTTAATTTTCCTGTATCAGGAGTAGTTAGCTTTAAGGAACTTTCGCAGAAGTATGGTGGCAATATAGAAACTTTCGTTGAATTTTTAGATTGCATATCTCCAGAAAAAAATATAGCAAGAGGATTAGAAATAACTGAGGATGATAAAGTTTGGAAAATTGTTAGAACAAGGTCTTTTGATGGAGAAAAAGTAATATTAGATAAAGATTATATACTGAAAAAGTTTGTTGATAATATTACATATGATGTATGTAAGGATTCTTTATATGAATATATAGAAAATATATTAGGATTAAAAATTGCATATGCAAAAAAAGAAATAACAGTACAAAATGCAACGGAAGAAGATAAAAAGTATTTAGATATGAAAGGCTTTGAAATGATAGTAGTAGTAAGAAGTTATACATATTTAGATGATACAAGTTTATTTCAATATACTGAATCAAGACATAGACCAGATAAATTTGTATTTGTAGATTTTGCAAGAAGGCATTAAAGTTTGTATTACAGATGAAATTAAAAATAATATTTAATTTCATCTGTTTTTTATTTATATATTGACTTTTAGTAAGATTTAAGTTGTATACTTATAAGTGGAAAAAAATTCTATAGGGGTATGTTAGATGATAAATACAAAGGTAAATTTATTAAAAGGAAATATTTTAAAATCGTTAATAGTTTTTGCAATACCATTGCTTATTTCTAATTTGTTTCAACAATTATATAATACAGTAGATATAATGATTGTTGGAAATTATTTAGGTGATACATCCTTAGCAGCAATAGGTGCTAGTACAGCTGTATATGATTTACTAGTAGGCTTTGCTTTAGGAATAGGAAATGGTCTTAGTATTGTTGTTGCAAGAAGTTATGGAGCTGACGATACAAAGTTATTAAGAAAGTCTGTTGCAGGTTCAATTATTATAGGAATTTTTATTACTATAATAATTATGGTTATATCAAAAGTTCTTTTAATGCCATTATTACGAATGTTAAATACACCAGTAAATATAATAGAAGAATCATATTCTTATATATCAATGATTACCTTATTTGTTGGGGTTATGTTTGCATATAACTTATGTGCAGGATTGTTAAGAGCTATAGGCAATAGTTTCATGCCTCTAATATTTCTTATAATATCATCCTTGTTAAATATAGTTTTAGATATACTATTTATTACAAAGTTTAATATGGGAATTAAAGGAGCTGCAGTTGCAACAATTATAGCACAGGGAATTTCTGTTATATTATGTGTAATTTATATTTACTTAAAAACTAAAATCCTTATTCCTGATAAGAGGCATTTTAATGTAGGAAAAGAATTATATAAAGAGTTATTAGGGCAAGGACTTTCTATGGGACTTATGATGGCTATTGTATCTAGTGGTACTGTTATATTACAAACTGCAATAAATGGATTAGGGTATTTAACTATAGCTGGACATACTGCAGCAAGAAAGTTAAATAGCTTCTGTATGATGCCAATTGTGGCAATGTCTCAATCAGTGTCGACATTTGTTTCTCAAAATAAGGGGGCAAATCAGGGTGAGAGAATTAGAAAATCAATATATTATTCTAATTTACTTGCTATTAGTTGGGGAATTGTTATTACAGTTGTTTTATTTTTTATAGCACCATTATTAGTTAAAATTCTATCAGGTTCAAGTGAAGCTATAGTGATTAATAATGGAGCAAGGTATTTAAGAATAAATTCACCTTTTTATGGTGTTTTAGGAATATTACTTAATTTAAGGTATTCACTGCAGGGATTAGGCAAAAAAATACTTCCGCTTATATCTAGTA
The DNA here is from genome assembly GCF_019734195.1 of Clostridium sp. K13. GTDB lineage: Bacteria > Bacillota > Clostridia > Clostridiales > Clostridiaceae > Clostridium. Next base: position 54,392 of record NZ_JAASHM010000014.1, read on the forward strand.
TTATAGAATTTGTTGGAAAAATTATATTTGTTATATTAGTTATTCCAAGAATGAATTATTTAGGTGTAATTCTATGTGAGCCAATTATTTGGTGCTTTATGACAGCTCAACTTATATATTCATTTTATAATAATCCTTATATTAAAAAGTTTAAACATAATAAGGCTTTTAATATTGCATAAAAATAAAACATAAAAACCTTTACGATACATAATATTGATATTATAATATTAATTGTAAAATATTATAAATTATGTTTATTGCTGCATGTAACCTTCGGGGCATTAGCTAATCTATATATTAATATATAGATTAGCTTTTTTGCGTTTTCAGTTTTTTTTATAGTTATAAACATAGATTTATAATTAAAAAAGGGGGAAAAATCTATGAAAAAGAGAAACCAAAAGATAGCTATATTAGCGTTAAGTACAATGCTTTTAAGTAATTCTTTTACGTATGTTAAAGCAGCTGAGGTTTTAAAAACAAATTTAGCTTTAGGGGATGGAGTAGTTGCAACATCTTCTGATAATGAAGCAGGTACTTTAGCTGCTGATAAAGCTATTGATGGAATTGTAGATTATCAAAAGGCAAATGGACAATCAAGATGGGCTAGTAATACAACATCACCAACACAAGATAACAAAAAATGGTTACAAGTAGACTTAGGGGAAGTAAAGACATTCAATGAAGTTGCTATTGAATGGGAAAGAAAGAATGCAACGAATTATATAATAGAACTTAGTGATAATGGTGAGGAGTGGAGAACTGTTAAGGAGTTTACAGCTACACCAAGTGATTATAGACAAGTTATTTCATTTGATGAAGCACAAAGTGCTCGTTATGTACGTTTATCTATTGCAAGTTATAATGCTCAATCGGCAGTAAGGAATACTGATGGTAGTGAGAAAACTATAACTTGGAATACAGTATCTGTTTTTGAATTAGAAGTAAATCAATATAAGAATATAGAAAATATTGCTCGTACAGGGACTGCAACAGCTAATGCATTTGAAGGAGGCGCATTAACTGCAAACAAGGTTAATGATGGTAATAAAGAAACAAGATGGGCAAGTGAAGTAAGAAGTGCAACAGCATCTAATCCTCATTGGGTTCAAATTGAATTGCCAGAGCCTAAAACAGTAGCTAGCTTTGCTATAGATTGGGAAAGAGATAATGTAATAAATTATGAAATTCAAGCTTCACAAGACGGAAGAGAATGGGAAACAGTTTGGTCAAGAAGTTCAAGAACTGAAGAAGTTAGAGAAAAGGGAAATTTTGCAGAACCAAAAACAGCTAAATATTTTAGAGTTAAAATAAATGATTTTAGTCAAACTGGTACAAATTCTTCAGGAACTACTAATACATGGAATACTGTCTCTATTTATGAGTTTGAATTGTTTGGTGAAAAGTTAGCCATGCCTGAACATACACTTGAATCAGTTACAAGTGGAATAGCAGTTACACCGATAAATAAGGGTGACACTCATATGGCTATGCCGGAAGTTCCGGAAGGATATGAAATAGAATTTGTTGGTGCTGATTATGAACAAATAATAGGGGCTGATAGAACAATACATCAACCTTTAATTGATACTGTAGTTGAAGTTAACTTTACTGTAAAGAAAGGTGACAAAAGTAAAACAACAGCACCAATAAGAGTTACAGTACCAGGAAAATATCAAGCAAATGTAGGAAATGAAAAACCAAAAGTTATTCCAGAACTAGCTGAATGGTATGGAACAGAAGGAGACTTTACAATTACAGATTCAACTAAAATTATAGTTGATAGTGCTTATACAGAACAGTTAAATGAAACAGCTAAAAAGTTCGCAGCAGATTATAAAGATATAGTAGGAAAAGACATAGTTATAGAGCAAGGAAGTGAAGCTGGTAATAATAATTTCTTCCTTACATTAGCAACCGATGATACTGGACTTTGTAATGAAGGTAACATAATAACAGTAGATAATTCTATTAAGATTGAAGCTAAGGCCGCACAAGGTGCTTACTATGCAACTCGTTCAATACTACAAATTTTAAAGCAAACTGAGACAACAATTCCACAAGGTATTGTTAGAGACTATCCAAAGTATAAGGTTAGAGGGTTTGTTCTAGATGTTGCGAGAAAATCTTATGAACTAGAGTCTTTGAAGGAATTAGCTGAAACAATGGCATGGTATAAGCTAAATGACCTACAAGTTCACTTAAATGATAACTATATATTCTTAGAAGAATACATTAATTCTGATAAATCTAATATGGAAGATGCTTATAATGCATATGAAGCCTTTAGATTAGAATCAGATGTTAGAAATGAACAAGGAGAAGGAATAACAGCTAAAGATTTATATTATACAAAGGATGATTTTAGAAGCTTTATTCAAGAATCAAGAGAGATAGGAGTAAATATAGTTCCAGAAATAGATACCCCTGCTCATGCTATGTCTATAACTAAAGTGTTTAAGAATTTAGCACTTGAAGGATGGAATCCTAGAATAAATAGACGTCCAACAATAGATCATTTAGATTTAGGTAATCCAGAATCATTAGAATTTGTTAAGAACTTATTTAATGAATATATGGAAGGTGAAAATCCAGTATTTGATTTAGGTACTACAGTTCATGTTGGTACTGATGAATATGAAGCAAATGCAGAGCACTATAGAGCATTTACAGATGCTATGCTTGGACATGTTCAAGATACTGGTAGAACAGTTCGTATGTGGGGAGGATTAACTTGGCTTAGAGGAGAAACTCCTGTTAGATCTAATGATGTTCAAATAAATGTTTGGTCAAGAGATTGGGCAAATCCAAAGGAAATGTTTGAAGCAGGATATGATTTAATTAATACCCTTGATTCAGATGTATATATAGTTCCAACAGCAGGATATTATGCAAACTACTTAAATGCTCAAAGATTATATAATAACTGGGAGCCAAATAGTATTGGTGGCACGTATATTCCAGCAGGTGATGACCAAATGTTAGGTGGAGCTTATGCTATATGGAATGATGCTATAGATAAGAGAGATGCTAAGGTTTCAGAGTATGATGTATTTGATCGTTTCTTTAAACCACTTCCTGCTTTAGCTGAAAAGATGTGGGGAGATGGAGAAGATAAGACTTTTAATGAATTAAATGAATTATCTGCAATTACAGGTACTGCTCCAAATACTAATCCATATTATACTGTAGATTCAGTAGGATCAGAATATATAAAATATGATTTTGAAGAAGAAACTATAGCGGATAAATCAGGAAATAGTTATGATTCAATTTCAAAAGAGAATGTTTCATTTGAAAAAGGTAAAGTAGGTAAAGCTTTAAGACTTAATGGTGGAACTAGTTATGTAGAAACACCAATTAAGAAGGTTGGATTACCAAATTCAGTTTCATTCTGGATTAAGAAGGATGCAAATGCTCCAGAAGGAGAACAAATAATATTTGAATCTAAATCATTATCACAATTTGATGATTACGCTATAAAAGCTGTAGATAAGAATGGTAAAGTAGGATTTACGAGAGAAAGACAAGATTTCTCTTTTAATTATGAATTACCAGAAAATGAGTGGGTTCATTTAACATTTGCAAGTAAAAATGAAAAAGCTATGTTATATGTAAATAATGAATTAGTTGATACTATAGGTAGTCGTCCAGCAGTAGGAACTATGTTAATACCTTTAGAAAAGATAGGAAGTGCTACAAATTCATTTAAAGGATTAATAGATGAAATAATAGTTGGAAATGGTATTTTACCAGAAGATGAAACAGTTATAGATTCTAGTAACTTTACAGTAACTACAGATAATGAAAATGCATTAGCAGGTGGAGGAATTGAAGGGCCGATAAGATTAGCATTTGATAATAATCCAGATACATGGTGGCATACAAACTATAGTCCACATCAAGCTTTACCAGCAACAGTTGAAGTTGATATGAAGGAAGTAAAAAATATTAATAAGATTACTTACATGCCAAGGCAAGATGGTAATGCAAATGGAAGAATTACAGATTGTGATATTTATGTAAAAGCTAGCGAAAGTGATGAATATAAGCTTATTAGCAAATTCACTTGGGAAAATAATATGTCCAATAAATATGCTAAATTTGATGAAGTTGAAGCTAGATATATTAAGATAGTAGCAAATGCAGGAGCTGGAAACTTTGCAACTGCATCAGAATTCTTTATACATGAAGCTAAAGATACACCTGTTTTACCAGAAGTTGATAAATCGGCTTTAAATGAATATTTAGCTGGACTTGAAAATGTAGTTGAAGATAATTATACAGCAGAATCATTTGAAGTATTTAGATTAGCTAAGGAAGCAGCAGAAGCTGTAGCAGCAAGTGCAGAAGCAACTCAAGAGGATGTTAATGCAGCACTTGAAGATTTAAAAGTAGCTTTTGAATCCTTAGAAGAAAAACCATCAACACCAGATGTAGAAGTTTATAAGAAACATTTAGAAATAACTGTATCTATAGCTGAAGAAATTACAGAACAAGATCTTTCAAATGTTGTACCAGTAGTTGTTAATGAATTTAAGGCTGCATTACAAGAAGCTAAGGAATTATTAAGTGATGAAAATGCTACACAAGATCAAATAGATGCTTCCTTTAATAGATTAAGTGAAGTTATGCATATGTTATCATTTGAAAAAGGGGATAAGAAAGCATTAGAATCTTTGGTATCTAAGATTGAATCTTTAGATAAAGCAGAATATATAAGCTCAACTTGGAATAAATTAAATGTTGTGTTAGAAAAAGCTAATAACGTTTTAGCTAATGAAAATGCAATGGAAGAAGAAGTTTCTAAAACTTATGATGAGTTATTAAGAGCATTCTTAGAGCTAAGACTAAAAGCAAATAAAGATAAATTACAAGATTTAATAAATAAGGTAGAAAGCTTAGATAAAAATAAGTATACTAAGGAGTCTTGGGATAAATTAGAAGAAAAATTAGCTGCAGCTAAGGCTATTATATCAAATGAAGATGTAGAAAAAGATGAAGTTGATAGAGCAAGAGCTGAATTAGAAGTTGCTTTAGGTGAATTAGTTGCAAATGCAGATAATGAGAATAATGATAACTCAAATAATAATACAAATGGAGCTGAAAATAGTAATGGAGGTAACAACGGAACTAATAAGCCTGGAAATAATAATGGAAAAGGCGACGGAAGTTTACCTAAAACAGGAGGAACTTCAGCTGTAGCAGTAGGATTATTAGGATTAACTGCAATAGGTGGAGGTCTTATATTAAGAAGAAAAAAGAAGTAAAATAATAAATGTTGTTATTATTAGATATTACAATTTAAATTATAGAATTGTATCAAAAAAATAGAAAAATTATTAAAAAAGGCTACTCTACTCATAAAGATGAATAGAGTAGCTCTATGTTATTTTATAGCTTCAATAAAAAATTCACCATCACCATAAACAATTATAATATCTCCCTCTAATAGAGTTCCTGAATTAAATAATGCATCTTTTTGATTTTCTAAATCTGTAGAATCATATCTTTTGGAATATCTTTGAATATTATCTTTATCAATTATATAAACATAACAAGTAGAATTCTTTGATATAAATCTAAAATTATATTGTCCAGGCTCAAAATCGCCATGGTTTGAGGATACTTTATAAGTTCCTTGAGTAAAAATATTGTTTAGTGGAGCAGCAAATGCTTTTTTTGTATTCGTAGAAAATAATGTAACTACTATAATAAGAATAATAAAAAAATGTGATATTTTCATAATGTTATAGTTTCCTTAAAAAATCATCACAATTAGTTTGTGCTAGTTTAAGTTATTCTATTAAATTTTTAATAGTTTTTATGTAGATGTAATTCATTTATCCATATTTAAAGTTGGATGTATTATATATCTTCATAAAAAATCCCTCTTAAATATCATTTAGATAATATGATAATCATATAAATCTAATAAGTAGAATATTTAGGAGGAGTATTAGTGGATGAAAATAGATTCTGTGACAAATATTTAGATGAAAATTATTTTCATTATGTAATTGAGTATAGAGGGGATTTTCAAGAAAAGGTAGATAAATTAGATTATGTATGTGGAGTTGCTATTATGGATACTTTAGGAGTAGTAGCTGTACAAGAAAAAGATTTGCCAAAGTTAAGACAAGAAGTCCCAGAAATTATATTTGTTGAAGCAAGAAGTGTTTATACTTTACAAGATATAGATCCTTCTAATGTTGATAATATTAATAGTGTTAAGATAAATCCATACTTAAACTTAACTGGAAAAGGTATATTGGTAGGTATGATTGATAGTGGTATAAATTATTTAAATGAAGAGTTTATAAGAGAGGATGATACATCTAGAATAATTAGTATATGGGATCAGAATATGATTTCAGAAAAAAGTAATTTTAAATATGGATTTGTATATAATAATGAAAAAATAAATGAAGCAATTAAAGTGTATAAATCAGGGGGAGATCCATATAGTATAGTGAATACTAAGGATGAAATAGATCATGGAACTAAAATGGCAGGAATAATTGGTGCTAGAGGCTATAATGGCAAAATGCAAGGAATAGCAAAAGATTGTGATTTTTTAGTAGTGAAATTATTACAATCACCTAATTATAAAAAGCTTTTAAAAGATAACAATCTTCCTGAAGTACCGGTATATAGTAATGCAGAGGTTTTATCAGCGATTGAATTTTTGAGAGAATCGGCAAAAGAATTACAAAGACCCTTAATAATATTTATTGGAGTAGGAAGTCAAGAAGGTAGTCATGATGGATATAACATAACAGCAAGATTTATAAGTTCACTTGCAAGTAGAGAGGGAATAATTTTTGTAAGTGGAACTGGAAACTTAGGGGATGCAGAAGGGCATGCTTCAAATTTTATTAAGAATGTAGGAGAAGTAGATACTGTAGAATTAAGTGTATCTAAAAATATGAAGAGTTTAGAATTCTATGTTTGGGTTCAAAAGCCAGATGAGATGTCAATAAGTGTAATAGATCCAGCTGGAGAAGATACAGGGTTTTATAATCCTAAAATATACTCTATAGAAAGAAAGGATTTTTATTTATTAAATACTCAGCTTGAGATAAGAGGTTATAATCCTGAAAATTTTACTGGGCATCAAATCTTTATTTTAAATTTTAATAATATTAAAAATGGAGTATGGAAAATTAGATTAAGAGGAGATTATATTACTAGAGGAAGATATGATATATGGTTACCAGATAAAAAATTATTACCTGAAGGAACTAAATTTTTAAAGGTAGATCCATATACAACATTAACAATACCATCTACAGCAAGAAGTGTTGTAACGGTAGCTTATTATAATAGTAACAATAATTCTATTGTTGCATCTTCTGGAAGGGGATACAATTCAAATTATTTAATTAATCCAGATTTAGCTGTAGGTGGAATAAATATTTTAACAACATCAGGAACAGATAATAAGATAGTTGCAGTTAGTGGAAGTTCACCAGCAACAGCAATAGTAACAGGAGCGGTTTGTCTTTTAGCTCAATGGCAATTTGCGGATATTAAATACTCTGGACTTTATTCAACTAAAATAAGAAGTTTATTAATTTATAGTGCTACAAGGGAGCGAAATTATGTTTATCCAAATGAGGATTTAGGATATGGAAAATTAAATTTATTAGATGTATTTACTATATTGGGAGGGCGTTATAGAGGAAAGGAAGAATATATTGAGTATTTTGTTGGAAAGTTATTTGTAAGATATCCAATTAATTAAATATCTTGAGAATAAGAGGGGATTTAATGGAGAGTAAGATAGATAAAAATAATGAATATATTTTTAATAGCCCTAATTACGTTCATATAATGATTGAATATTTAGGGAAAGTTACTGGCGATAAAAAAAATGAAGAAGGCGTATTTATAACATTTATAAATAATGAATATGCTATTGCATCTATTAAACTTGATATTTTAAGAGCAAATAATAAACTTGATGAGAGTAATCAAGATATTAATTACATAAGAGGAATAATAACATCATATATTGATTCTAGTGAGTTTAAAGTAATATATGTACTTCCATCACAACTATATACATTACAAGAAATATCAGCTATTGAAGCGGCTCAAGTAAATCTTTTAGAAGATAACCCACAATTGAATTTAAATGGGGATGGCGTAATAATTGGAATAATTGATACAGGAATAGATTATTTAAATGAGGAGTTTATGGATAGTGATGGAAAAAGTAGAGTGCTTTATATTTGGGATCAAACAATTAATTCTGATAGTAATAATAATTATGAGGTGCCATTTGGAACGTTATATACAAATGAACAAATTAATAAAGCCATAGAAATATATAATTCAGGCGGGAATCCATATGATGTAGTTCCAAGTAAGGATAATTATGGGCATGGTACTGGAATGGCGGGGATTGTAGGGGCTACAGGTAAAAATAAGGAGATTAAGGGTATAGCACCAGAATGTAAGTTTGTTATAGTAAAATTAAGTGAAGCAAAATATACACAGGAAAGTTTAGGCGTTGATATGCCTATATTTTCATTAGTAACTATTTTTTCAGCAATAGAATATTTAAGAAAAGTTTTATTTAATGAAAAGAAACCAGTAGTTATTTTACTACCCTTAGGTACTAATAATGGTAATCATAAGGGAAATAATATATTTGATAATTTTCTAGAAAGTATATCTAGTAATGTTGGAGTTGTATTAGTTACTGGATCTGGAAACCAAGGGAATGTAGATGGACATGTGTCGGGAAGTATTAAGGATAAAAATACTATAGAAGTTATTGAAATGTTAATTGCAGAGAATCAAAAGTATATGGGTTTAGAAATGTGGGTTGATTTACCAGATATTGTTGAAGTCAATTTAATATCACCATCTGGAGAGGAAACTGGTTTTATACAGGCGGGGACACAGATAGATAAGTTAAGTAATTTCGTTTTTGAAAAAACTATAGCAAAAATAAGCTATTTTATACCAGAAGCATATACTGGAGAAGAAAAGGTAAATATATACTTTGCTAATTTAGTACCTGGAATATGGCAATTAAAACTAAGAATTAGAGAAGGAGAAATGGCAAGGTATAATGCTTGGTTATGGCAATCGGGATTAGCCCTTCCAGGAACAAGGCTTACACCAAGCAATCCATATGGAACTTTAACAGTCCCAGGAGATTCAGACTTTGTTGTTACAGTTGCTGCTTATAATCAAAATAATAATAATTTATTAAGCTATTCAGGGGTAGCATTTAGAGATGAATATATGGATAAAATAGACTTTGCGGCAGGAGGAGTTAATACTTTAACAGTTGGATTAAATAATTCTACACAAGTTATTAGTGGAACTAGTTTAGCTGCAGCTATTGGAGCTGGGGCTTGTGCTTTGCTTTTTCAATGGGGAATTGTTCAAGGAAATTATCCATACATGTATTCTCAAAGCATAAAAACCTTTCTAAGAAGAGGTGTTATTAAGAGAGGAAAAGATATTTATCCTAATCCACAGTGGGGATACGGAATAATAAATTTTTATAAAATATTTGAGAAAATGCTTTAACTTTATTAAGTAACAAAATAAGACCATTAAAAGCTGTAAGAATGTTTTTAATGGTCTTTGATTTTATTTAAAGTTAATTAATAGATTTTATACCTGTTAAGATTGATATATATGCTATCATAACAAAGAAAATATTAGCTGCTAATGCACCAAAGGTTAATGCGCAGTTAAATAAATAAACCATAGGAACATATAAAATGATTATTAAAGCTAGAGGTATTAATCACTTAGATTTTCATGATTATCATAAGGTGTATGATAATTTTCTAAGCCGTCTAAAACAGCTATATTAATTCCAGTTAAATTATTTTCTAAAAACACTGTAAAGTCAGTCTAGTTAGGTAATAATCTATAGATTTCAGGAGTTATAGAATATGAAAATGGACTAGTGCTAGATTTATATAAGTCTAATACAGCATCATTATTAGGGCTTGTCTCGAACATTACAGCAGGACCTTCAGTTCCTCTTGCTTCTATGTTTATTACATAATTAACACCATCTAAAATTTCACTTTCTTTAACAGCCTCTTTTGCACCTAAAAGACCATATTCTTCACCATCAGTAAATAAAATTTTAATTCCATTCTCCAGCTCGATATTTTGTTCTTTTATTACTCTTAATGTTTCTAAAATAGTAGCAAGGGCATAACCAGCATCGGCAGCACCTAAAGATCCGTCTATTTCAGCATAACGTTCTGTTTTGGCATGAGAACTATCGTAATGTGTAGCTAGTAAAATATAAGAATCTGATTTACCTTTGATTTCAGCATAAATATTTTCAACTGATACAAGACTATCGCTTCTTTTTTCATATAAGTCATCATATTTATATAGTTTAGATTCTATTCCTAATTCAGAAAGTTCAGATACTAAGTAGTCTCTTACCTTTTCTTTTGCGTCAATATCGAAAATTGAGTGTGGTTCTTGAGCAATATTTTTTATATGTTCCATTTGATTATTAACATTAGTTTTTGTGTTATCAGTATAATTAGGCTTAGATGGATTCAATGACTTAAATCCTATAAAGCATTATAATAACATAACAAATACTATAATCATATACTTTGTTTTCTTCTGTAAATTCATTTTTTATCCCCTTGGTATATACAATTAAATATGATTGCGTTGGGGATATAATATCATAAGCCAAATATTTTGTAAATCAAAATATATTATTAGATAATAAAAATTATTTAAATATAAGTTAGAGAATTTACATAGATTAATTAATATTATAAAAAGTAGAAATTAAAAATGTACTTTAGGTTTATTTGATATTTATGTAAGATATATATAAGAAAATTATAATAAAAAGGAGTACATAATATGAGTATGGAATTAATTATTCTAGGAACAGGATCAGCTATGGTTACAAAATGTTATAATACTTGTTTTGCTTTAAGAAATGGACAAAAATATTTCTTAGTAGATGCTGGTGGTGGAAACGGAATATTATCACAATTGGAAAAGGCTGAAATTGATTATAAAAATATTAAGGGGATGTTTGTTACTCATGGACATACAGATCATATATTAGGTGCAATATGGATAATAAGAAAGTATGCAGCATTAATGCATGAAGGAAAATTTGAGGGTGAATTTATTATTTATGGACATAATGAAGTTGTTAATATTTTAAAATCTTTAAGTAATATGATGTTAACTAAAAAGTTATTAAAATTTATAGGTAATGGAATTAATATTTGTGAAGTATGCCATGGGGATAGAGTAAATATTATAGGAATAAATATAGAGTTCTTTGATATTGAATCTACTAAAGATAAACAATTTGGATTTAAAGCAATTCTTCCAAATGAGAAGAAATTAGTTTGTCTTGGGGATGAACCCTATAATGAAGTAAATAGAGAGTATGTTGAAAATTGCAATTGGTTACTGTCAGAAGCTTTTTGTTTATATGCAGATAGAGAAATATTTAAGCCTTATGAAAAGAGTCATAGTACACCTATTGAGGCGGGAAAACTTGCAAAAGAACTTAATGTTGAAAATTTAGTATTGTATCACACAGAAGATAAGAAGCTTTTAGAACGTAAAAGACTTTATAGTGAAGAAGCAAATTCAGTTTATGATGGACAAGTATTTGTTCCATATGATTTAGAAAGAATAGAACTTAAATAATATGATAAAAATATGATTTTCTAAAAATTAGAGAATCATATTTTTTATTGTTTTGTTATATTGTTACAAAAGGTTTAACAACGGAATTACTCTCGTTTTTATCTAGTGCATCTTCAATAGCTTTATACATTTTCTCTAAGTTATAAATATATTAAGCATATCCTTCAACTGATGCAGTTCCATCAACTAATTTTTTTATATAGCCTGTATTCTCTGCAGCACTATGTAATAAAGATGTCTTTTCTCTTATATCCTAAATAATTCGCCATGAATTATGATTTTATTGGAATCGATCATCATAGATAAATTATTTATAGTAATTGAAAGATATTTAATTGCGGAATGAAGGATGTTTATTATACCCTCATCACCTAATTTATAAGCATTTAAGATTGTTTCCGTTTTTTAACATTATTCTCAAAATAAATAGGCATATTGATATTATCTAACAAGATTTTAATGTTAAAAGTTTTCCAAAAAGGATTATTAGTAATGATTTAGTTGTTAGTTTTATCAAAATGCCCAGGAAGAGCAATACCAATTGCTTTTGGTGAATAGTCTTTACATAATTCTATGAATTCATTTAATTGATTCATATAAAAATCTTCTGTTAAGGTAATATTTAAATTATTATTTTCTAATTGAATAGTTTTTTCTTTTATAATTTTACCAACGTTATCAGTTAGACAAAAAGATTTGATAGAAAAGGTGTTAATCTTACTATTAAAGAACGTAGTTTAGAAACAGATTTAGAAAATAGTGGTTTATCTTTAGATGGATATATAAATGAAAAAATAGAAACAATAGTATTACCAGAAGGATGGACTTGGGAAAATCCTGAGACTATCATTACTGAAGATATGGAAGAAATAACTGTACTATTCAGCAAAAATGGATTTGAAAAAACTGAAAAAGTATCAATTAATGCTTTAGTTAAAGGTGAGGAAACACCAGAAACACCAGAAAAGCCTGAAGGTTCAAAGCCAGAAACATCAAAACCAGAAGAATCAAAACCAGATAAGGGTAATAATGGGTTGGTTCAAACAGGAGATATAAGTTCTTTAGGTGCTACTGCTGCGATGCTTATGGCATCTGGGGCAACGATTTTAGTTACAAGAAAACGTAAAGAAAAAAATAATATATTAAAAACATAACTCCTAATAAAATTATATATAAATTTAATCTTTAAAATAATGTACTTAATATAACCAATCACTTTTGTGGTTGGTTATATTTATTATATATAAACCTGCTATTCTAAAGGCCTAACTCTTAATTTTATACCTAATTCATCACATATTTTTTGACTTGATTTAATATTATCAGTACCAATACAATCAACTACAGTAAAAACAACATTTGGTATATAATGTTTACAAGATAAAGCAAATTTCTTCATTGCTTCATAAGATTTTATTCCAAACTTATTTTTAGTTATTTCATAAAATTCTTCTGCATTTGGAGCATTAAGACTTATTGAAACTGTATCAATTAAGCCTTTTAATAAAGGGGCAACTTCCTTATTATTAATTAAATCTCCAAGACCATTAGTATTTATTCTTACTGGCATATTAGGATTTCTTTTCTTTATATATTTAGAAATTTCAATTATTGCATCTAATCTTTCAGTTGGTTCTCCAAAGCCACAGAAGATAATTTCATCATAAAGATTAATACTAATAGATTCAAATTCGTTAATTACTTCTTCAACAGTAGGTTCAGTTTCTAACCATAAACTATTGCTTTCAGTCATCTTTTTTGTTCTTCTCAAACAAAATGTACAAGCACAAGGACAACGATTAGTTAAATTTACATATATATTCTTTTTAATGCCTTTAGCTTCCATTTCTTCGATTGTTATATTTTTTAAGTTTATAAAATTACTATTATTAATAGTATATAGAATAACCATATAACCCCATCCTTTTATATTATTTTAATTCTGTTAAAAACTCTTCAAAACAAACTCCGTAGCTTCCAGGTAAATTTAGCTCAGTAGTAAATTTTAATGATTTACTAATAAAGCTTGTTGCTTTTTCTATGGCATATGCAAAATCTTCACCTTTAACAATACTTGCAGATACAATAGAGGAAAAAACATCACCGGTACCAGAACGATCATCTCCTATTTTTTCAACTTGTATAACCTTATAAGACTTATTAATTTCAAATATAAAGTTTTCTATTGCGCCTTGTCTTTGTAGACCTGTAATTACGATTTTACTAGGTCCCTGAAGAGATAACTTTTCACATAATAAATTTAATTCTTCATGTGTAGGAGTTTCATCAGGATAAGGTATATCTAATAATCTACAAAGTTCAGTAAGGTTCGGTGTTATTACATCTGCATATTTAATTAAATTTTGCATTTCTTTGCACATTTCATCTGTATAAGTAGAATAAAGCTTACCGTAATCCCCCATTACTGGGTCTATTAAAACTATATTGTTTTTTGTTTTGAATTTTTTTAAAAAATCTATAACTATTTTAATTTGCTCTTTTGAACCTAAAAAGCCAGTACATATTCCATCAAAACTTAAATCAAGTATTTCCCAATTATTTATATATTCTTTCATTTTAGGAGTATAATCTTCAAAGAAGAAATTATTAAACCCAGTATGATTGGAAAGTATTGCTGTTGGGATAAAACAACATTGGACTTTTAGTGCTGATATAATAGGTAATGAAACAGCTATTGAGCATCTACCGAAGCCGGTAATATCATTTATAAGAGCTATTTTTTTTTGACTAAATCCCATTATTATTTTCACATCCTTTAAGTATTAATTATAAAAGAAGAATTTGGGAAAAGCAATTTTGTAGGAAATGTAACGATACAATACTTAGAGAGTTTATAAGAAGATTTTATATTAATTGTAAGAGTAAATAATATAAAATCCCCTTAATTTTGTTGTTAATTATTTAAATATAGAAAAGAAGGTAAGTGAATTCCTATTATTTGATGGAGCATATCTACAAGCTACAAAGTAATCGTCTTAATAAAAAAATGTAAAGTTAAGAAAAGTATGAAAATAAAAATTTGTAGCTTTTATATAGAAGGTGAAAATCATCCTTTTACTTATTTATCTAGTAGCAATTATTCTATGCAAGAATATATGAGTAAAATTCACAATCGTATTCAAGAAATAAGGGAAATGAATTCATCATATGCACAAGTTATAGTAGAGGATGAACGTATTTTTATTGTTAGAAATGTTTATACAACTACTGATTACAAGAAGTTTGGAACTTTAGTTTTAGAGCTTAATAGAAAGAATATGTTTGCAGATATAGTTTTAGATAAGGGCCAAGCTTTGGCATTCTGTATTAATGATAAAGATAATTTAATAGCTAAAAGTAATTTTTTTGAGGATGAAAGAAAGATTAACATATTAAAAGATAGTTTAATAAACTATTCAGTTTCTGATAATAATAAGTTAATAATTAGTCAAAACAAAAATTACTATGGGTATCTTTTACAAGTAAAGCATGATGATTATCATTTAGGAATTTTATTGGCTATTGATAAGGCTATTGTAAATGCAGAAATGAATCATTTATATGGAATGATTTTTATATTACTTATAATTACAATACCTGTACTTATAATAATTGCATATTTCTTAAATAAGCAAATTACAGCACCAATCAAAAAGTTAGTACAAGCATCTCAAGAAATGGAAAATGGTAAATTGGGAGTTACTATTGATGGCGAGGAAATGCCTAATAAGGAGTTTAAATATTTACAGCATTCTTTTAATAATATGTCAAAGAGAGTTGAGTATTTATTTAATTATGCTTATGATGAAAAGCTAGCAAAGAAGGATGCAAAGATATTAGCACTTCAAGCACAGATTAATCCACATTTTTTAAATAATACATTAGAAATTATGAACTGGCAGGCCAGAATGTCAGGCGATATTACTCTTTGTAAGATGATAGAATCACTTGGAACTGTATTAGATTATCATATGGATAGAGAAGATAAGAGATTAATTTATTTATCTGAAGAATTAAGATGTGTAGATGCTTATTTTTATATAATTTCAATGCGTTTTGGGCAACGATTAATAGTTGAACGTGAAATAGATAATGAGCTATTGCAAGCTATGGTACCTCAATTAATTTTACAGCCTATTTTAGAAAATGCAGTTGTTCATGGAATAGAAACTGTAAGAACTGGTGTAATTAAATTGAAAATTTATCATGATAATAAGAAAATTTTTATAGAAGTTATTAATACTGGAAAGCCAATGACGAAAGAAGATAAAGATAGAATTGAAAAGATATTATCTGGTGACCCAGAGGTAATAAAGCCAGTACCAGGGAAACATGCATCACTAGGAATTAGAAATGTTAATGAGAGAATTAAGTTAATTTATGGTGAAAACTATGGTTTAACAATTAAACCTATAGAAGAAGGAAAAACTAGGTCATTAATATGTATACCATATGATAAGGAGAGTAAATAAGGAGCAAATTATATAAAGTTAAAGATAACAATATTAGGCAAATAATATCAATAGTATTCAATGAATGTAAACGTAATACTAGATATAATAAAACTATAGAATAAATCTTTTGTTTAGTATTAAAGATGTTTTAGGGGGAGAGAAAATGCTTAAAAGTAAAAAGGTATTAGCATTAGTAATTTCATCAACTATTTTAGCTACAATTATTACTGGATGTTCAAAGACAACAGAAGAAGAGGTTGTGGGGGAAACCGGAAAGGATAATGTTACATTAAATACAGTATCAATGTTTGGAGGAACTGATCCAAATGCGAAAGTTTATCAGGAAATTAATCAACAGTTAATGAATGATAATCCAAATATAACAATTGAAGATAATTCTCAAGCTTCAGATGAAGAGTGGAAAGCTAAAGTTGCAACTGATTTTGCTTCAGGCAATGAGCCAGATGTTATTCAATTTTTTACGGACGCAACAGCAAATTCAATTATTGCAACGGATAAGTTAATGTCTTTAGAGGATATAAAAAAAGAATATCCTGATTATGCTAAGGATACATTAGATGTTGCGTTAGAAGCAGTAACTAATACTGATGGTATTCAAAGAGCAGTTCCTACGACAGGGTATTGGGAAGGGCTTTTCTGTAATAAAGATTTATTTGAGGAGTATAACGTAGAAATTCCTACTGATTGGGACTCATTAGTTAAAGCAATTGAAATTTTTAAAGAAAATGGAATAATTCCAATAGCGTGTTCATTGAATAATGTTCCTCATTATTGGGTTGAGTTTTTAATGTTATATGCTTCAGGTGAGGATTCATACACATCTATACCAGAAAAAGCACCTAAAGATTGGGTTAAAGGTTTAGAACTTTTTAAAGAATTAAGGGAAATGGGAGCTTTTCCTGAAGATACAGATACTGTTGATGATGCTTATGTTGGGCAATTATTTAATGATAAAAAAGCAGCTATGCAACTTGATGGAAATTGGAGAATTGGTGGTATAACAGATCAAGAAAATGTTGTTGTTGTAGCATTTCCAGGTGTTGAAAATCAGAAGGCTACAGATGGAGCTATAGTTGGTGGTATATCTTCAGGATTTTATATTACAAAAAAAGCTTGGGAGGATACTGATAAAAGAGAATTAGCAGTTAAGTTTGTTGAAGCTCATACTAATAAAGAGGGAGTTACTAAGTATTGGATAGCAGGTGGAGCTGTTGGTCAAGCGGCAGTTGCAGTAGAACCAGTAGGTAATATGACACCATTAGCAGTTTCAGCTTTAGAATACAGTAGTTCAGCTAAATCTATATCATCTCCAACTGACTCAAGAATTGATCCAGAAGCATATAAATATATAATTGCAAATATAGTTAAGATTTCAACTGGTTCAGTAAGTGCTGAAGAGGTTCTTAATGAAGCATTAAAGTTAAATTCTGAAAGAGCAAACTAATAGTTAAAACAATGGTAGAGGGGTACATAAAGCTACCTCTCTATTTTTTATCTAAAATATTTAGAAAGGTGGAATAAAAAATGATATATAAGAAGAAATGGCCACTTATAATCTTCTTATTACCAAGTCTTATATTCTTGATTGTGTTCTTATATATTCCGTTTTTTAATAATATAAAAAATAGTTTATTTGATATGACTACACCGGTATTACTAGATGGACAAGGATGGAAATTTATTGGTATAGATAATTATAGGAGAATGTTAACAGACCCAGATTTGAGAATTGCTATTTGGAATTCATTAAAGATGATGTTTTTAACAATTATATTTCAAGTAGGAATTGCTTTTATATTGGCAGTTTTGGTTAGTAATATAAGAAAGATGCAACAATTTTTTAGAACAGTATATTTCTTTCCAGTAGTTATTTCAGCAACAGCCATAGGTTTAATATTTAAATTATTCTATAACTATAACGGAGGAATGTTAAATCAAATATTGGAGACTTTTGGGCAAGAACCGGTAAATTGGTTAAAGCCTACATTAGCTTTTATAATGGTAGCTATACCAACACTTTGGAGTTATGTAGGGTTTTATTTTGTAATAATATTAACTGGATTAAGTGATATACCAGATGAAATCTATGAAGTTGCATCAATTGATGGATGTAGTAAATTTAAACAAGTATTCTATATTACAATACCAATGTTTAGGGGTGTAATTTGTACTTGTGTAGTATTAGCAGTGACTGGAGCCTTAAAGGTATTTGATTTACCATGGGTATTGGTACCTAATGGTGCACCGCAAGGATTGACACATTTCTTAGGAACATACATGTATCAAAGTACATTTGGTATGAACAATTATGATTATGGATCAGCTTTAGCTGTACTGATTGTAATATTAGGTATAGTAGTTTCAAGAGTTGTAAATACTATTGTTCAACCTGATAAAGATAGATAGGAGGTAGACTAATATGAGTGAAAATACGATATTAAAAAAGAAGAGTATTATGAAATCTAAAAAGAAAATTAATATTAGTAGATATATAATATATACTATTTTAGTTGTTTGGGCTATTACTACTATCTTTCCTTTTGTATGGGTAATAATAAATTCATTTAAGCCATCATCAGAATTATTAACTTCATCTTTTAGCTTGCCTAAGGAATTTACATTAGATAATTATAAAAATGCATTTGATAACTTAAATATATTAAGAGCTTATGGAATGAGTTTTTTTATATCGGGGAGTGTGACTATAGGAGTAATAATATTAGCATCAATGATGTCATTTGCATTAACAAGGTATAATTTTAAGGGAAAATGGGTTTTGGATGCTATACTTATAGCTAGTTTAATGTTTCCAGTATTTTCAACAATAATTCCTGTATATCAAATGATGATTAAATGGGAGTTGCTAAATACACCAATAGCTGTTATTTTACCTCAAATTGCAAGTAATTTAAGCTTTGCAACTATTGTAATGATGGGATTTATGAGGGCAATACCATTAGAGATTGAGGAATCAGCATATATTGAAGGAGCAAATGTATTTACTGTATTTACTAGAATTATTGTACCAATAAGCAAACCTGCAATATCAACTGTAGCGATTTTTAGTTTTTTATGGTCATATAATGATTTGTTTGTTCAAACTACTATGATAGGACGAAGAGTAAATTATCCAGTTTGTGCTTTGTTAAACGAAATTAGTTCTAAATATGGAACTGATTATGGATTAATGGCAGCCTCAGTAGCAATTATTTTAGTGCCTGTATTTATTATTTATCTATTGCTTCAAAAGAATATTATCAAAGGATTGACAGCTGGAGCGGTAAAGGGATAAAATTTTTTTAAGGGTACTTATGGGAATTATAAGGGGATGAAAAGGTATGTATAAAATAGTAATAATTGATGATGAACCAATTATTGTTGAAGGATTAGCCAGAACTATGCCTTGGGATAACTGGAAATGCCTTGTAGCTGGAGTAGCTTATGATGGTGTTGAAGGTCAAAAGCTTATAAGAAATGTTAGACCAAATTTAATAATAACAGATATTTCTATGCCAGGTATGAATGGATTAGCTATGATTGCTGGATTGAAAGCTGAGTTTCCGGATATGGAGATTTCAATTTTAACAGGATTTCGTGAGTTTGAATATGCTCAAAAGGCAATTAAGTTAGGAGTAACAAGATTAATATTAAAGCCATCAACATTAACAGAAATTGAAGAAGCAGTTAAAACAATGGTTTTAAATTTAAAAAATAAAAATATACGTACTGAATCAGAAGAAACAGAGTTAAATAGTGCAAATAGTTTTATTGTAAAAAATGCATTAAAATATATACAAGAAAATTATACAAGAAAGATAACATTATCTGAAGTTGCAGAGAAAACCTATGTTAGTCAATGGTATTTAAGCAAGCTTTTAAATAAGCATACAGGAAAAAGCTTCTCTGATATTCTTAATCAAATAAGAATTAATGTTGCAAAGGATTTATTAAAGAATCCATCAATGAGAATTGGTAATATTGCAGAAGAGGTAGGATTTATTGATATAGGACATTTTCAAGAGTATTTAAAAAATTTGAGGGGTGTTCTGCGAATGAGTATAGAAATAAACTAAGTTCTTAATAGTAGTATAAAGAAAAAGAAGGTGAGATTAATGGAAGTTAATAAAGGTATTTGTCCTATTTGTGGAAAACCTAATAATTGTGGATATGAGAATGGTTTATCACATGAAGGATGCTGGTGTGAAAAGATTGAGGTTCCTAAAGAGTTAAGAGAACAGATACCAGAAAATTTAAGAGGAAAAGCTTGTATTTGTAAAAACTGTATAATTGAATATAAAGAAAAACAAAAATAAAATGAGTTAAATTCTATTGACAAAGAAAAAAAGAAGCATATAATAAAATATAAATATAATAATTAAAGCTTTGAAGAGAAAGAGTAGAATTAATAGAGTTTTACAGAGAGGTCCCGGTTGGTGAAAGGGGCAAAACAAGTTAATTTGAATACGTCTCTGAGCAGCACTCCGAAAGATAACAACTAGTAGGCAGATGTCGTATCGCACACGTTATAGTGCTAGGGTATAACCAAGAAATTTTTTTGGCGTACCTGAAGAGGTTGTTATTGTGAAATAATGATAAATTTAGGTGGTAACACGTGAGTATATAGCTTTCGTCCTATTAATATAGGATGAGGGCTTTTTTGTATTTAAAAATAAATTAAAAGTAAAGTTGCGCAGTTTATATATATTAAATTTTTTGATAATTAAGGTGCACGTTAATTATCAAAAGATTATTAAAATGAGTGAGGAGAAATTAAAAATGATAAATATAGATGAACAAATAAAAATAATTTCAAAGGGTGTAGATGAAATAATAGGGTTAGATGAATTAAAGGAAAAGTTAGCTAAGAAAAAACCACTAACTGTAAAGTTAGGATTAGACCCAAGTGCTCCAGATATTCATTTAGGGCATACTGTAGTTTTAAGGAAGTTAAGACAGCTTCAAGATTTAGGACATAATATTGTAATAATAATAGGTGATTTTACCGGAAAAATAGGTGATCCAACTGGAAAGTCTCAAGCTAGGAAAGCATTAACAACAGAGCAGGTTTTAGAAAATTCCAAGACTTACGAAGAGCAGATTTTCAAGGTTTTAGATAAAGAAAAAACAGATGTTAAATTTAATAGTGAATGGCTTTCTAAAATGAATTTTGAGGATGTAATTAGATTAGGATCTAAAATGACAGTAGCAAGAATGCTTGAAAGAGAAGACTTTAAAAAAAGATATGAAAATCAAATGCCAATAAGTATTCATGAATTTTTCTATCCATTAATGCAAGGCTTTGATTCTGTAGAGTTAAAAGCTGATATTGAACTTGGAGGCACTGATCAAAGATTTAATTTACTTATGGGAAGAATGCTTCAGAAAGAGTTTGGACAGGAACCTCAATGTACAATAATGATGCCTTTATTAGAGGGATTAGATGGTATTAATAAGATGAGCAAAAGTTTAGGAAACTACGTAGGAATAGATGAAGAAGCAAATGTAATGTTTGAAAAAATAATGACTATTCTTGATAATTTAATAATTAAATACTTTGAATTAGTTACGGATGTTCATCCAGATGATGTAGAAGAAATTAAAAAGTCTTTAAAAGAAGGGGTTAATCCTAGAGATATAAAAATACAGTTAGCAAGAGAGGTTGTTGAATTATATCATGGTAAAGATGCAGTAAAGGGTGCGGAAGAAAGATTTAGATTAGTATTTCAAAAGAATGAAATACCAAATGATATAAAAACTGTTGAAGTAAAGAAAGAGGAATTTAACTTATCAGAAATAATAGTTAAGAATGGGTTAGTAAAAAGTAAAAACGAGTTCAGAAGGTTAGTGGAGCAAGGCGGTGTTAAGGCCAATGCAGAAAAATTGAATAATATTGAACAGTTAATAATAACAGATGAAATAGTAATTCAGATAGGAAAGAAAAAATTTATTAAAGTAATTATAAAATAATAAGGGGAAAATTTCTTTTATAGTAAAGAGTTTGAGTGTTAAGATAAGAAAATATGTAGTAAAAAAAACATCTACTTGGATTTAATTCCAATAGATGTTTTTTGGGTTTAAAAATATAGAGTTTATTGTGCGAATGAACAATAAAAAGCGTTAAAACAACAATATAAATTTAATAATTAATATATTATCATTAAATCATCAAGTAAACGTTAACTGAAGAAAAATAAATACTAAGTTTTAATTGGATTTTAAGAGATTAGGAGGATGATAATAAGCCTACATTTGGAAGAGCAATAGTTGCTGCAGGAAGCTTTGGAGATGTAATATTATCTATGGGAACATCACCATTAAGTGCAGCAGTAATGGTTCATGCAGGAGCTGTAGTAATTGATCATTTACCACATGGAAACTTCTTCTTAGTAACAGCTGATTCAGTTCAGATGAATATAAAGGATCGTATGAAGTTAATTCCATATGAATCAATAGTAGGGGGATCAATGGCAATTGTAGTAACTATAATATATGGATTTATAATTAAGTAATGTATTATTAAGAAACTATAGTGTAATAAGTAAAAATAGCTTGGATGTAAATATAAAATTAAAGTGTTAAGTAATGTTAAAAATATGAAGTGGATGGAGAGAGTAAAATGAAGAAGGATTTTGTTATAGTATTAGCACCAGACTCTTTTAAGGAAAGTATGAGCGCGAAAGAAGCTTGTATAGCTATGGAGAGAGGAATAAAAAAGGTAAATCAAGATATTAAATGTGTACATGTTCCTATGGCAGATGGTGGAGAAGGAACTATGCAATCATTAGTAGATGCTACAAATGGAAAGATTTATTCTTTAGAAGTTGTAGGACCATTAGGGAATAAGGTTCAAGCAGAATATGGAATTTTAGGAGATAGAGAAGTAGGTATTTTAGAGATGGCTAGTGCAAGTGGGATACACCTAGTTTCATTAGATAAAAGAAATCCTTTAATAACTACTACTTATGGGACTGGTGAACTTATTAAGGCTTGTTTAGATAAGGGTGTAAAGAAGTTATTAATAGGTATTGGTGGAAGTGCAACTAATGATGGTGGAGCAGGAGTTATACAGGCTCTTGGAGGAAAATTATTAGATAAAGACGGAAATGAATTAGGATTTGGCGGAGGAGAATTAGGAAAACTACATAATATAGATTTAACTAATTTTGACCCTAGATTAAAGGATGTTGTTGTAGAGGTAGCATGTGATGTTAACAATCCACTTTGTGGAGAAAAGGGTGCGTCAAATGTATTTGGTCCACAAAAGGGAGCAACACCAGATATGGTTTCTTTATTAGATAATAATTTAAAACATTATGCAAATATAATTAAAGAGCAAATTGGAATGGATGTTCTAGAAGTACCAGGAGCAGGTGCAGCTGGAGGATTAGGTGCAGGGCTAATGGCGTTTTTAAACGGAACTTTAAAAAAAGGTATTGAAATAGTAATAGAATATTCTGGATTAGAAGAGAAGGTTAAAGAGGCAGATATGGTTTGGACAGGTGAAGGAAGTATAGATTTCCAAACTCAATATGGTAAAACACCATTAGGAGTTGCGACTATTGCTAAAAAGTATGATAAACCAGTTATAGCATTTGCAGGAAGAGTTGGAGATAATATAGATGTTTTATATGAAAAAGGTATAGATTCTATATTCGGAATTATGAAAGGTGTTACTTCTATTGAAGAAGCTTTAGAAAAAGGGAAAGAAAATATAGAAAAAACATCTGAAAATGTAATAAGACTTATGAAATTAATATAATAAACAAATGGGCTATATCAAAATTAATTTTAAATAATAAAATTTTGACATAGCCTAATTATTTGAATTTATAAATGTAATAAGGTACAGAAACCAGTAATTACTGCAACTCAAATGTTAGAATCTATGGGGAGTAATCCAAGACCAACTAGAGCGGAAGTTTCGGATGTAGCAAATGCAGTTATTGATGGTACAAATGCAGTAATGCTTAGTGGAGAAACAGCTAGTGGAAAATATCCAGTAGAAGCTGTTTCTATTATGAGAAGAATAGTTAAGAAAGCAGAAGAGGTTATTAGTGCTTAATAAATTAATTTAATTTTAAAGGATGTAGATAATATGAAACTATCAAAAGCTATAGCCCCAAAAATTGTTTTAGAAATGATGAATGTAATACCATATAATATAAATGTTGTGGATGAAAATGGAATAATAATAGGCAGCGGAGATAATGAAAGAATTGGAAATATCCATGAAGGTGCCAAAAAGGCAATTGATAGTAAGCATATAATTGAAGTTTATGAAGATAATGAAAAAATGAAACCAGGAGTTAATGGAGTTAAAAGAAAGCTCTATAATAAATAAAATAAGTATTGGTTCTAAAGAGGATATTATAGCTAATTCAGTAGAAAAAGCAGAATTGGCATTGCAATTTGGTGTTAAGATAAAGCCGTCTACTCAAATATATTCATATGATGAATTTGAATTATTTATAAATTTATCTCATGAAAATAAAGATAAATTTATTTCATTAATTTTAAATCTTGATAAGGCCGGACATAGTTTAGAACTTATTGAAACTATGCAAACATATATAGAGGAAAATGGTGATATTACTAAGATTGCAAATAAATTAAAAATACATAGAAATACTTTAAATTATAGACTAGAGAGAATTAAACAATTAACTGGAAAGAACCCCAAAAATATATTAGAGCTATTTGAATTAATAAGTGGATTAATATGGAGATAATTATATAACACCAGCTAGTGAAGGTGCTATATTAAGAGAAGAAGTAGTAATTATAGCTACTTCTTCTTTTGATTAATTGGCAATATTATATTTTAATTTAGTGATAAGATTAGAAAGTCTAATCTTAGTTTTATTTTTTAGTTAAAGTCTAATGATTTAAGTTCTTTTTTAAGTTTTTCTTTATGTTCTTTTCTATTAGCAGCTCTGTACTTAGTGGGTGTTAATTCAAACTTACTTTTAAATACAGATGAAAATACTTCAGGATTTTTATATCCACAAGAATTTGCTATATCTTCAATTGAATAATCCGTTAATGTGAGTAATTCAACTGCTTTAGTTATTTTAAAATTAGATAAATATTCTTTAGGGGAAATCCCTAATATATTATTAAACAAAATATATAAATAACTTCTACTTACAGATAAATGTTTAGCAATATCATTGACCATAATTCCATTAGAGTAGTTATTTTTTATAAAGTTGATTGCTTGTCTTACATATATATTTTTGGTAGTTAATTCTTTACTTATGCACTTATTTGAAACATTACTATCTTTAATTAATAATGAAAAGAACTGATATAACAGTCCTTGAAGATAAAATTCCTCTTTAAGGTTTGATTTATTATGATTTAACATTTTAAATACTAGGTCTTTTATTTCATCAGAATTATCATTTTGAAAGATTAAGTCGTTATGATTTAACCCAATTTCATAAAGGTATTCAGGAGCCATTGGGCCTGAAAAACCTATCCATACATATGTCCAAGGATCATTAGCATCTGCTTGATAAAATGTTTTAATATTAGGTTCAATTAAAAATCCATAATTTTTTTCAAGATTATATTTTTTATCACCAACATGATAATATCCTTTTCCTGATAAAACGTAATGAATTATATAGTTTGCTCTTACAGCAGGTCCAAAGCTATGTAATTTTCCACATTTAGCATGACCGCAAAAGCAAAGATAAAAATCTTTAAAAGTTCTATTTGATAATTGTAGTACAAAACAATCTTCCATAATATTTCCTTTCTATATGTTATATAAAATATATAAAACCTACATTATATATTTTGAATAAGTTGTTTTTAATTATATCAAATAATAAGAAATAGTATATTAATTTTAGAAAATAGTAAACATTTGCTATGATTTATTCAACAAAACAGCCTACTATATATATTTAATTCTCCTATAATAAAATTGAAAAAGAGCTATAAATGATAATTAGCTTGTAAAGGAATTAGGAGGGGAATTAATGAGTATTATTTTTAATGAAGAAAGCAAGGAATTTCACTTATTTAATAATAATATAAGTTACATTATAAAAATTTTAAGAAATAATCAATTAGGACAATTATACTTTGGAAAGAAAATTCATCAAAGAGATAGTTATGATTATTTACTTGAAAATGCATATAGACCAATGTCTGCATACGTATATGAAAGGGAATATGGATTTTCATTAGAACATATAAAACAGGAATATCCTTCATATGGAACAACAGATTTTAAATATCCTGCATATGAAATTTTACAAAAGAATGGTAGTAGAATAACTAATTTTGAATATGTGTCTCATAAAATATACAGTGGTAAGCCTAAGCTAAAAGGACTTCCAGCTACTTATATAGAAGATTCTTCAGAAGCTGATACTCTTGAGATTACATTATTTGATTCAGTTATTAATGCAGAATTAGTTTTAATTTATACAATATTTAATAATGAATCAGTAA
Source organism: Clostridium sp. K13 (assembly GCF_019734195.1). Classification (GTDB taxonomy): domain Bacteria; phylum Bacillota; class Clostridia; order Clostridiales; family Clostridiaceae; genus Clostridium. Next base: position 81,025 of record NZ_JAASHM010000014.1, read on the forward strand.
TAGCAAGAAGCTGTAGATTTATCAATAAGGGCAAGGAAAATTTAGAACTTACTAATGCTATGAGTATGTGTTTAGATTTACCTGACTGCAATTACGAATGGATTCAATTATCAGGTGCTTGGGCAAGAGAAAGAGAAGTAAAGCATAGAAAATTAGAACAAGGTATACAAGCTGTAAGTAGTGCAAGAGGAAATTCAAGTCATAATCATAATCCATTTATAGCATTAAAGAGACCAAATGCTGATGAATTCCAAGGGGAAGCTTTAGGTTTTTCATTAGTTTATAGTGGAAACTTCTTAGCACAGGTAGAAGTAGATACTTATGATGTTTCTAGAGTGTTAATGGGAATAAATCCTTTTGGATTTACATGGCACTTAGGTGAAGGTGAAGAATTCCAAACTCCAGAAGCAGTAATGGTTTATTCTGATAAGGGAATGAATGGTGTTAGCCAAACATATCACAAGCTTTATAGAACAAGATTAGCTAGAGGTGAATGGAGAGATAAGGTTAGGCCAATTTTAATTAATAACTGGGAAGCCACTTACTTTGATTTTACAGAAGACATACTTGTTGATATTGCTAAAACTGCAAAGGAAGATGGAATTGAGTTATTTGTTTTAGATGATGGATGGTTTGGAACTAGATGTAGTGATACTAGTGGACTTGGAGATTGGTATGCAAATACTAATAGGTTACCAAATGGAATTTCAGGCCTTTCTAAGAAAATAGAAGGTTTAGGAATGAAGTTTGGATTATGGTTTGAACTTGAAATGGTTAATAAGGATAGTGATTTATATAGAAATCATCCTGAATGGGTAATTAAAACTCCAAATAGAAGTGTATCTCATGGAAGAAATCAATATGTATTAGACTTTTCAAATCCTGAAGTTGTTGATTACATTTATCAAATGGTGGATAAGATTTTAACTGAATCTAATATTTCTTATATTAAGTGGGATATGAATAGATCTATTACTGAATGCTATTCAGCATTTTTACCTGCTCATAGGCAAGGAGAAGTATTCCATAGATATATTTTAGGAGTTTATGATTTATATGAAAGATTAATTAATAAGCATCCTTATATTTTATTTGAATCATGTGCTAGTGGTGGTGGAAGGTTTGATGCTGGAATGATGTATTATGCACCTCAATGCTGGACTAGTGATGATTCTGATGCTGTTGAACGTATTAAGATTCAATATGGAACTTCTTATGCCTATCCAATAAGTAGTATGGGAGCTCATGTATCAATAACTCCAAATCATCAGCTTTTCCGTAATACTCCATTAGAAACAAGAGGTAATGTTGCTTATTTTGGTGCTTTTGGATATGAATTGGATTTAACTAAATTATCTGAAGAAGAGCATGAAATAATAAAGAAGCAAGTTGAATTTGTAAAGGAATATAGAGAACTTATACAAAAGGGAACTTTCTTTAGGCTTCAAAGTCCTTTTGAAAATAATATTTCTGCATGGATGATTGTATCAGAAGATAAGAAGGAAGCAATTGTCGCTTATTTTAAAGTATTAAATGATGTTAACTGTCCACTTAGAAGAATGAAGTTACATGGATTAGATGAAAACTTAGTATATTCTATAAAAGGAACTAATAATGTTCACTACGGAAGTGAATTAATGAACTTAGGATTAATAACTACAGATTCATCATCAGGACAAGTAGTTGAAGAAGGAGAAAGATGTGCTGATTATTGGTCAAAAATTTATGTTTTAAAAGCAGAGATATAAAGCTTTAATTAATAAATTTTTATCCATCCCGTTCATTATTACATTACAGAGTGTAATTAAATTATAATAGAAAAGCATTGATACAAAAGTATCAATGCTTTATTTTTTATAAGATTACAATATTAAATATTTGCTATTACAAATTTTAAATATTCTTTAGGGAGAATCTGCTTAAATTGCAGACTTAATCTTTAAAGCCAGTGATAGAGAAAAATTAATGATATTACCGGAAAAAAGTATCATATAATAAGCTTTAGTTCGCAGTTTATTAATTATGTGAATTGTAGTTTTGATACATACCTTTCTTTTAATTAATTGGCAATATTATGTTTAAATTTAGTTATAATATTAGAAAGTGTAGTCTTAGTTTTATTTTTAAAGTTTAAAGTTGAGTAATTAGAATCAGTAATAGCAATTACAGGAATTGCTTTTCTTTTTTTACCTGATAATCTATCATTTATATTTTTTAAATAAATATTTATAAATTTAAGATCTGGATTCATTTTATATAATTTTTTAAAGAATTTTTTTGCGTTTATTAAATCATTTGTATAGTAAAAACTGATAGCATATTTTGTTAGGAAGTCTTCGTTATCAAGTAGCATAGATCCTGCAGGTGTATTTACACTTTTATTTAGATAATATAAGGCTTCTTCATATTTTTCTATCTTAGTTAGTAGTAAGGCAAGACTACAAATAGAATAATAATCATCATCTTTAAGAGAAATAGCAATTTTAAAGTTTTTAATTGCATCACAATATAAGTTTTTATTTAAGTAGTATTGTCCGAATAGTTTATATAATTCAAAATCACTATCATATAAATTTAAAGCCTTATTTAAGTATTCTTCTACATCATCTGAATTTTTATTAATTAAATCATAAGCTAATGAACGAAGTTCTATATATTCTTCTAAAACACCAGAAGAAATGTTTTTCAAGGAATCGTAACTTAATACTTCATTAAAATATAATTTGTTAAATAAATAATCAATTTTTAATGTAGGATAAATATTAAATAATTCGTCATGTCTAGAGGTCCAATTAAATTTACTATTTAAGAATGTAAAAATATTTTTTGGAATGTTTTTATTGTTAGTTATAAATTCTATAATATTTTGCTCTACTAAGTAAAATAATGTTTCATTTGAAGCTATAGGTAAACAAAATAATTCAGACCAGCTATTTTCATTTATTCTTAATGAAAAGTTATTATAGATTTCCTTTAATTTATTCATAAAAGGTTCAGTATAAGGATTTAAATATTTTTTATAAATAGGAATTGTTAAAGGTAATGATACTGAATCTTTAGAAAGTTTACTTTTAATATTATCTAATTCAACCTTTATAGAAAGATCCCAAGGTCTTAATTTAATCAATAAAGTATATAAGTCTTTAGCTTTTTGTAAATCATATGAATAATGATAGCAGTGAGCTAAATCAATAATACGTTCAATATCAAGTGTATTTTTAAGCTTTTTAATATATTTTTCTAAGTAATATATTGCATTTGAATATTGATTAGTTTCTGCCAATAAGTGTCCAAAGTTCGAAAGGCAAAACATATCATTAGGATCTATATTAATTGCTTCTCTAAAATAATTTAAAGCCATAAGATTATCATTTTTATTAAGATAATAGCTCCCTAATAATTTTAATAAATCTAAATCTTTATTATATATGGAATATGCGTCAAATAAATAACTTTTTTCAGTTTTTTCTTCGTTAGAATTAAAAGATAAATATGCTTTTTCTCTAAGTGAAAGATATTCATCTAATTGTTCTGGATTTATATTAGATAAATAATTATAAGTTAAAGGTAATGGATCATTTATTTGATTTATTAAAAAATCTACTACTTCTGTTGAAAGAGAAGACTTTAATTCTGACTCTCTATTTGACCAATTAAATCTAGAATCTAATAAAGTATATATGCTTACAGAAATATATTTATGTTTATATATATATTTAATAATCTCTAATTCTAAGTCTTGGTTTATAGTAGGGTTATTTAAAATAGGTAATGTTAATAAGCTTATCCAAGAATCTTTAGAAAATCTAAGTGTAGGATTATTATATATATCATTTACTTTATTCATAAACTTATCAATAGAATCTATAGCTTTATCATCTATTGAAGAATTTATTAGTGCTGATAAAATATCAAAACTAGAGTTATGCAATAATGTTATATTCAAGTCTCCTATGGAAGCAGTAGCTAAAGATATAGCTTTATTATATGCTAAATTTAAATCATTAGCATTTAGATTATTTTTATCTATAGAATTACTTAATTCAACATAAGCCTCCTTAATTTTATCAATATTTCTAGTTGGTGTTATTCCTAAAACAGTCCAGCAACTCATAATGTTAAATTACCCTCCTATTCATCAAAATTTTATTTAATAATTGTCTTCTTATAAAAAAATACAAGAAATATAAAAAGTATTGTATATACATATTTTATATTAAATAGAAAATAATGTAAAAACATTTAAACACAAATATTATTACATTATTTTCAAAATAAAAAGTAATAAATGTAAATAATAGAGGAAAATAATAAAAAGATTAAATATAATAGAAACAGGTGGTGTTACTTGATAAAACAGGTAGAAAATAGAGAAAAAATAATATTTATTGTATTTAAAAAGTAGAAATAGATATGTAAAAAACGCAATTAAGGGGTTAGTTGAATTTTTTTTATATGATATTATAAAGTTATAGTATATAAAAAATATTTTCTAGGAGTGATATTTATGAATTTTCCAACACATATAGTCGCTGCAGGAGCACTTGTTGTTAATGATAAGGATGAAGTTTTACTTGTAAAAAACCCACATAGGGGATGGGAGTTTCCAGGAGGACAAATTGAAAATGGTGAGGATTTAATAGAAGGTGTTACTAGGGAGGTTTTAGAAGAGTCAGGAATAGAAATAAAAGTTTTGAAACTAGCAGGTGTATATTCTAATACTAAATCATATATAGGGTGGGATAATAAAACTATAATTCCAACTAAAGTTATATTTGATTTCTTAGCAGTTAAAATAGGTGGAAGCTTAAAAACAAGTGAAGAAAGTATAGAGGTTGGATGGTTTAAAAAAGATATGGTTATAGATATAATAAATGAACCTTGGCTAAAGAAAAGAGCAAGTGATATGCTTAATTTTAATGGAAATATAATTTATAGAGTTTATTCAAGCAGGCCATATGAGATATACAGAGAATGTGAAATATAAAATATAGGGAAATTTGTTGAACAGATCAAAAAGTTAAAAATTTGTTGAGAAAAATATAAAAAATAAACCCAAAAATGTATTAAAATGTAATGAAAGGTAGTATAATATTATTTAAGTTATTAAGTATGCAGGAGATAAATATGAAAAAAAACAATGGAGAATAAGCATTTTAATGGTCTCTATATTAATTATTTTTATTATATTGCATGAAAATATTGCTTATGCAGAAGAGACTGATAACAAAAATCTAAATGTTCTATTTATTAGTTCTTATAATTCAAATTTTATATCCTTTGAAGATCAAGTAGAGGGAATAAAAGCAGGATTACATGATAAGGTTCATTTAAGAATAGAATATATGGATTTTAAGGTTCTGGGATATGAGGAAAATGAGGAGAGATTTTATAATTTATTAAAACTTAGCTTTGAAAATTATGAAGAATATGATGCTATAATAGCTGGAGATGATGAAGCTTTAGAGTTTTGTTTAAAGTATAGAGATGATTTATTTAAGGATATACCAATATCATTTTTAGGGGTTCAAAAAGAAACACTATTAGAAGAGGCGTTTAAATATGAAAAAGTTTCTGGAGTAAGAGAAATGGAGTCTATAGAGTCAAATTTAGAGCTTATTAAAAAGTTTCATCCTAATACAGAAAACATAATTTTTCTAAATGACTATGGAGATAATTTTTATTTAGATATAGTAGATAAAAATTTTAATTTTAATTTTAATAATATAATTACTAGTAATTTAACTATAAATGAATTTAAGGAAACTATAAAAAGTATTGAAAATAATAGTGTTATAATATCACTATATCCTGATGACTTCAAAAATGGTGAATGGATGAAGCCTTTAAATGTAAATGAATTGATCTCTAATATAAGATCAGATTTACCAATATATAATGTATTAGATTATGGAATCGGTACCGGAAGTGTTGGGGGGAAAGTAATTAATCATTTTAGGCAAGGTAAAAAAGCTGGAGAAGTAGTATTAGGATTATTAGAAGGGATAGATGAAAGAAAATTATATTTTGATAATGATAAAGCTAATGAATATATTTTTGATTATAAAATACTAAGAAAATTTAATATAAAAACCAAGGATTTACCTGATAACTCTAAAATAATTAATAGTCCAATAGAAGTAATTAAAGAGTATAAAATTTTATTTATAGCCCTTTGTGTTGTATTTTTAGTATTATTACTTTTAATAGTATATTTAATACAATATATAAACTATAAAAAAAGATATGAAAAGGAAATATTAAATGCTAAAAATAAAGCGGAAGAAGCTAGTAATCTTAAAGCACATTTTATTTCAAATATAAGTCATGAGCTTAAAACACCAATAAATGTTATATTGTGTGCTATTCAACTTATAGAACTTAAGAACTTAAAAAATAATCATGATAATGAAAAGAAAAATATTAGTATAGTAAAAGATAATTGTTATAGATTAATAAGGCTGATAAGTAATATAATTGATATAGAAAAGGCAGAGTTAAATGATTTAAAATTAAATTTAGAGAATAATAATATAGTTACTTTAACAGAAGATATAGTTATGTCTGTAATTCCATATGCTGAAAAGAAAAATTTAAATTTAATTTTTGATACAGATGAAGAAGAAGTAATGATAGATATTGATGCAATTAAAATTGAAAGAGTTATTTTAAACTTATTATCTAATTCAATCAAATTTTCAAAGGAAAATGGATATATTGGAGTAAAAATAAGCTCTCTAGATAAATATGTAAGTATTGTTGTTGAGGATAATGGATTAGGAATAGCCAAAGAAGAATTAACTAATATATTTGAAAGATTTAGGCAAGTTGATAATAGTTTAACTAGAAAAAATGAAGGTAGTGGAATAGGTCTATCAATAGTTAAATCATTAGTTGAGCTTCATGGTGGAGAAATTACAGTACAATCTGAACTTAATAAGGGTACAAGATTTATTGTTAAGTTACCTAAGGAAATGAATATAAATAAAAATAATAAGTGTATTAGAATTGAAGAGGATAAAGAGTGTAAAGAAAATATTAGCGATGAAATAAGAAATATAAATTATAGAACTAAAACAGAATTATCAGATATATATGTTTAAGAAAAACTTCACTAGGAATTCTAGTGAAGTTTTTATAAATTTTACTCAAGTATCAATTAATACATTCCATGTTGATGCATATAGTTATAAATCTTTTCGCCATGTTCTTGTTCTTCTTTTTGTATATGGTTTAGTACTTGTCTTGCATTAGTATCTCTAAACTCAAAAATTGTTGTGTTATATGTAGAAGAAACAAACTTTTCTCCAGATAATGAGTCTTGGCATAACATTTTATCATGATTAAAGCTAGCTTGTGCTTGGCTTGTTGTTATACCAACAGCATTTTGCTGTTGTTGAGATTGAGACGCTTGTTGTTGAGTTTGAGATTGAATATTTGATTGTTGTTGTTGTTGTTGTTGTTGTTGTTGTTGTTGTTGTGATCCTTGAGCTGCATTTACATTTGGAACAGTCCCAGATAACATTTGATTAATTGTATCTAAGTGTTGTTGTTCTTTTTGAGAAAGTTGAGTGAATAATGTTTTTAATTCAGGATCACAAGCCTTCTCGGAATATTCGTTATATTTTTCAATACATAATTCTTCATGACTTTTTTCATCTTGTAATAGCATTCTTTCTTTTGCATTTAAATTTAACATAAAAACACCTCCAACCTTAGTTTTTATAAAATATAGAGATAATATTCAGGTTTTTAATATGTTATGAAGATAAAAATGTATTAATTTTAAATATGATATAATTATTGTAAATTAATTATTATGAGTTTTAGTTATTAATAAATAAGGGATGGTAGTAAATAATATGAATTTAGAGATTAGTAAAATAAAAGCAGTGATATTTGATATGGATGGAGTAATATTTGATACTGAAATGGTATATTTAAGTGTATGGTCAGAAGTATTTGAAAAGTACGGATATAAAATGACAAAAGATTGGTGTTAGTATAAAGTAGTGGACACATTAAGACGAACTAAGTTAAAATAATATTTAGTTAAGAAAGGATGTGTCCA
>NZ_JAASHM010000015.1 GCF_019734195.1 Clostridium sp. K13
CTTGAATATAGGAGTCATACCTTAGCATCATAATTTTTTATTATTTACCCTGTCTACTTGACGGGGGGCAGTTCATATGGTACTATGTTGCTTTTTAAAATTTTATTTCACTAATAAAAATAATAGCTTTACTTAATCATTTTAGTCAATTTTTCTTAAAGTCCAACTTTTAGCTTGATAATCTCCTGTAAGTTCTCCTATTTCAAGTCCTATATACATAAGCTCATCTCCACCAAATACCTCTCCTGTTTCAATAACTTCATATAAAGCTTCCTCATTTAATGCTTTTACCTTCAATCTTCCTGGTATTACATTAGGTTCAGCATACTTTTTAACATAACTAACTACTGCCTTTTTCCCATCCTTAGATAAATTCATCCATGCTACTTCATTGCTGTTAAAAGCACTCTTTAATCTATATAAATCTCCAAATTGTACAGTACTTCTAATATTTTTATATAATTCAACTTGTGACTTCACTTCTTCCTTTTCTTCATCTGTCATCTTAGTTATATCTAGTTCATATCCAAAGCTACCTGCCATAGCAACTACCCCTCTTGTATTTAGTGGAGTCATTCTATGAACTTGGTGATTTGGCACTGCTGAAACGTGACTTCCCATTGCACTTGTTGGATATACCAATGAAGTTCCTTCTTGAATTTTTAATCTTTCAATTGCATCAGTGTCATCACTTGTCCAAGTTTGAGGCATATAATATAACATTCCACCATCAAATCTTCCACCGCCTCCAGAGCAGCTTTCAAATAAAATATTAGGGAAATTAGAAGTTAGATTTTCTAATATCTTATATAAACCTAACATATATCTATGAGCAACTTCCTTTTGCTTTTTAGCTGGCCATGCTGGTGAACCTATTTCAGTCATATTTCTATTCATATCCCATTTTACATATGATATAGGTGCTGATTTTAATACATCTGTAAGCATCTTAATTACAGCATCACAAACCTCATCTCTAGATAAATCTAATATAAGCTGCTTTCTTGCTTCTGACCTTAATCTTCCATCAATATGAATACACCAATCAGGATGTTCTTCATATAGTTTACTCTTTGGTGATATCATTTCTGGTTCAAACCATAAACCAAACTGCATTCCCATTTCATTAATATCAGTTGCTAATGCATTTAATCCACCTTGTAGCTTTTCTTCATTTACAAACCAATCCCCAAGAGAAGAATCATCATTATTTCTTTCTCCAAACCAACCATCATCTAATACAAATAATTCAATTCCAAGCTCACTAGACTCTTTAGCTATATCTTTAATTTTCTCATTATTAAAATCAAAATATGTTGCTTCCCAGTTATTTATAAGAATAGGTCTTTCTTTATCTCTATGAGTTCCTCTACATAATCTTTCTCTATATAAATCATGATATATATGAGACATTCCTGTTAATCCGTTAGGTGAATATACCATAACAGCTTCTGGAGTTTGGAATTCTTCTCCTGATTCTAAATTCCAAGTAAAATCAAATGGATTTATACCAATTTGAGTTCTTGCATTACTATGCATATCAACTTCTACATTTGCTAAAAAGTTTCCACTATAAACTAAGTTAAATCCATAAACTTCTCCATTATCCTCATTTGCATCTTTACTTACTAATGCTATAAATGGATTTTGAGCATGGCTACTTGCTCCTCTTCTACTTTCAACACATTGTCCACCATTTCTTAATGGAGTTCTTATTATATGTCTTTCTCTTGCCCAAGAACCTGATAATTGAATTAAATCAAAATCACTATTTTTAAAATCAACGTTTGCACTTAAAGCTCTTAATACATCAACGTCTTTTTTACTATCATTTATAATTCTACAGCTTCTTGTTATTGCATCATAATTTTCAAAAACAGTATATGATAATACTACTCTTATTCCTGCTAATTCATCTTTTAAAGTTATTTCTAAAGTTTCAGCTTCATCTTCCTTTTCAACATAAGTTGCCGGTAATCCTTGAAGTCCTTTTTTACCTTTATATATTTCATGACTATAATATCTAAAATCTGTTACCGTTGTTCCATTTTCCAACTTTATTTGAATAGCAGGTGATCTTAAATCAGGGTTCCCGTAACTTGGATACTCCTGTGAAATTACCTCTAAATGTAGTGCATCAATATTATCTAAGTCTGCTAAAAAACTTCCACAAGGTCTTTTCTTTACTATATAATCTATTTTATTTGACTTAATTTTTCTTCCCCAATATAAATTAATTAAATGACCAGTTTCTAAAACTCTCATTACATAACTTGTTCTATTTGATTTTATATGAAATAACATATTTTCTTTGTTAAATATTATCTCCATACTATCCTCCCAATGAATATACTTTTAATTTTAAATAACGTTTTCACAGTATACATTTATTATACCTTATCCAATTTTAAAAACTATGACTATTTGTTATTAATACATGTCTAAATGTTGCATAATAAAAAAAACAAACAATATTAAACTATGTATAATACAAGTTTAATGTTGTTTGTTTTAATTATATATTTAAAAAACATCTAACTATTTTTTTTAATAAATATATAATACCTATAGCAATTATTAATATTAAAAATCCTAAAATTAAATATCTTCCTATATACTTACCAACACTATTCCAATTAGCACCTAAACTTTTACCTAAAACTATAAATATAGTTATCCAAATAAAAGCTCCTAAATATGCATTAATAGCAAATTTTTTATATGATAAATTTGTAATACCTGCAGTATAACCTGTAATATGTCTAATACCCGGTATAAAGTATGTAACTATTAAAAATTTATTTCCATATTTATCAAACCATTTATCAACTTTTTCTAACTTTTCTGGTCCTAAATGAATATATTGTCCATATTTATTAAAAAATTTAACTCCTACCTTTTTTCCAATTAAATAAGATAAAGTCACTCCAGATATTACTCCTAAACTTGATACAATAATACATAAAGTTAAATTTAATTTTCCTTGAAAAACAACAAACCCACAATAACTCATTAAAATTTCTCCTGGCAGTGGCAGTGCTAATAATTCAAAAAATAATGATATAAAAAGGATTATATATCCATACTTATCTAATAATAATGTTATACTTCCCATATTCTACTCCTTAATTATTCTATTATTTCTCAATTCCCTTTTATACTCTCACTATTTTTAATAAATTATACAAAAAAAATGACAAGCTTATACTTGTCATCTTTCCTAAGAAATCTTAAATTGATCTTATCTTATAATTAAACTTCTTCCTTGAATTCTTTTCGGTACTACACTTTCCTTCTCTATATATCCAATCGATGCACATCCTATAACTTCAAATCCTGATGGTATATGACATCTATAAAGTATTTTTCTTACTTCATAAGAATTACAAGTATCACCTAATTGATTTATCCAGCATGACCCCAAACCTAAGGATGTTGCTGCTAAAAATATATTTTCAAGACCGGCTGAACCATCAGTATAAAAATATTTGTAATCTTTCTTAGCAGTTACTATTATAAGAGTTGGTGCATTGTAATAAAAATTATAATTTTCATTAAATCCTCTTTCATCTTCTCTTTGTCTAAACACACTTTTTACTGCTTCATTTAATTCTTGTAATACCTCTCTATTTTGAATAGCTGTATAATAACAACCTTGACTATTCATACCACTTGGTCCAGATAAAGCACACTCTAAAATTTCATTTAATTCTTCATTAGATACTTGCTTTTCCTTATAAGCCCTACAACTTCTTCTAGATTTAATATTATTTATAACCTCATTCATTCAAAACCCCTCCTATTCTAACTTTTATTTTATACTAAATTTATATATCTATATAACTTAGTATTATTCATAATTTATTTAATTAATAATAGTTTTCTTTACATAAATAATCTTATTATTTCTCCTTCATTTTTATATACCCAATCACAAAGTTTTACTGCTTTTATTATTTGCTCTTTAAGTATATCACTAGCAGAAATAAAACTATTACTAATACCATCATTATATCTAACAAGAAAATGTACAATTACATCTAATCTTCTAAGCATTATTAGATATGGAAGTATTTTTATTTCATCAATTGTAAGATTTATATATTCCTTATATCCTATAATAAAACTATTCATATTTTTAAATTTAAATTCATCATTATAATCGTTCGCAATAGCTTCAGATAAACATATAGCTAAATCCATTGCCCTTAAATCTTTAGCAACAAACTCAAAATCTAAAACAGCAGATATATTATTATTTTCATCCTCTAATACATTAGATGCATTAATATCTCCATGAATAAGCTGATGTGGTAAGTTTCTTAATATTGGAATAACATTCTGAAACCCTTCAAAATATTTTTTTAACTCTATAAGCTCTTTTTCTTCATTTTTAAATTCCTCTGGAGGATTAATGCAAAATTCTATAACTTTATTCAATGGACATTTCGGGTATGATTTTTCTAATTCATAACATGATGCGTATATTGGTTCTATTTCTATATCAATTTTAGCTAATTCATTTGTTATTTCTCCTACTACCTTACCCAAACTATAAAACTGATTAATACTTTCTAACTTTGGATTTTTTCCATTAATCATATCAGATATAGAAATTAACTTTCCATCACTACTTGCCCCTATAGTTTTTCCATTTAAATTAACCTTAGGCTCTGGAATATTAAAAGATAAATTTCTCTTCTTCAAAGCTTTTAAAATACAATGCTCATAATTAACTTTTTCTATTTCATTATGGCTTTCATATATTCTTAAAATATACTCTTTCTTATCTACTACTAAAAATTTAGTGGTATTATTCATACCACTAGATCCTTCTTTAATATAATAATTTTTACTATTAAAATATTGTTTTACTATATTATCGACATACAACTGCTCCACTAATGCACCCCTCTATATTTCGTAATCCATACACATTCTATTACAAGTTACACTTCTTACAAATGTTGCAACTTTAACGTGCTCTTCATGAACTTGATAATTATTTAATGCTTCAACATTTTCAAAAGTGCTATTTAACATTATATCTGCATTACTTCCTGCTACTGGTTTAGTTATAACTTCTATTTCAACTATTCCTGGTATTTTATTTTTTAATCCTTCAAGACCATTTTTTATTTGTAATTTATCTTCTTCACTACCTTTACCCTCTTGAAAATTCCATAAAATTATATGTTTAATCATTTTTTCCTCTCCTTTTTAAATAATTTATATCTTAATTATAACAATAGTAAATCCAATAGGGTACTAAAATAATATTTCATTATTTAAAATTATATATTATAAGTAGAGTATATGATGACTTTTATTCCAAGAATGTTAGCCTTAATCAAGCCAGAAAATATTAAACAAGTAAAAAGTATTATGATGAATCACAAAGCTTAAGTAGTAAAACAATATTATATAAAAGAACTAGGACTATGCACATCCTAGTTCTTTCATATTAAATTTAATTTTTATGCCAAACCTAAAAGCCTTATAACACTAGTGAAAATAAAACAAATTACTATTCCCATTACTGTTGGAACTAAAAATGATACTGCTGTCCATTTCCAACTCTGTGTTTCCTTTTTTATTGTTAAACATGTTGTACTACAAGGCCAATGCATAAGTGAAAATAGCATTACACATACTGCAGTAAGCCATGTCCATCCATTTGCTACAAGTAAATTTCTTAACTCTATAAAACTTTCTAACTCTAACATACTTCCTGTTGCCATATAACTCATAATTATTATTGGAACTACAATCTCATTAGCTGGAAAACCTAGTATAAATGCCATTAATATATATCCATCTAATCCTATTGCTTGAGCAAATGGATTTAAGAAGTTAGCACAATGAGTTAATAAACTCAAATCTCCTACAGTTACATTAGCCATAATCCAAATAACTATACCTGCTGGAGCTGCAACACTTATAGCTCTTCCAAGAACAAATAATGTTCTATCAAAAATAGATCTAACTATCACTTTTCCTATTTGTGGTTTTCTATAAGGTGGTAACTCTAAGGTAAATGATGATGGAACACCTTTAAGAATAGTTTTTGAAAGAACTTTTGATATAAATAGAGTCATTAAAACGCCTAAAATAATTACTCCTACTAACAAAGCTGTTGATAATACAGCTTTAAAAGGACCTATAAACATCCCTGCAAAAAACATTGTTATTATTGCTATTAAAGTAGGAAACCTACCATTACAAGGTACAAAGTTATTTGTAATAATTGCTATTAATCTTTCCCTTGGTGAGTCTATTATCCTACATCCAATTATACCAGCTGCATTACATCCGAATCCCATACACATAGTAAGAGCTTGCTTTCCACATGCACATGATTTTTTAAAGAAATTATCTAGATTGAATGCTATTCTTGGCAAATATCCTAAATCCTCAAGTAACGTAAATAACGGGAAGAATATTGCCATTGGAGGTAACATAACAGCTACTACCCAGGCTAAGGTTTTATACATACCTTGAACCAAAATACCTTCAACCCACCATGGTGCTCCAATCCAAATAAAGAATTCCGTTAATCTATCTTGTATCCAAAATAACCCATCAGATAAAAGTTGTGAAGGATAATTTGCTCCAGTTATTGTTAACCAAAAAACAATACCTAAAAGCAATATCATTATTGGTATCCCAAATCTCTTTGATGTTAATATTTTATCTATCTTTCTGTCAGTAGAATTATACTCTTCTTTTCTAAATGAAGTTACACTTTTACTTATCTTCTCTGATTTCTTAACTATAACTGAAACTATTTCATCTCTAAGGGTTTCATGATTTATTCCATTAGTATTTAAGTATTTTTTTCCCTCTTCAATAACTTGAATTACCTCTTTATTATTAGTTATATCAAATCCTAAATATTTATTTATAGAGTTTAATAATGAAGTATCATTTTCTAATAATTTTAATGCAAGCCATCTTGAATTTATTTTATCTTTAAGTATTTTAGTAATAGTAGGTTCTATTATTTTAATAGCATTTTCAATTTTTTCGTCATATTTAATTTTAATTGGATTCGGCATAGTTTTATTAAAAGTAACGTTATATACTGAATCCATTAATTCATTTAAACCTTCTCCTAAACTAGCACTAGTTCCAACGGTTGGTACACCTAATAATAATGATAATTTTATTAAATCAACTGTAATTCCCTTTCTTTTAGCTTCATCCATAAGATTAACACAAACAATAACCTTATTAGTTATTTCTATAGTTTGAAGTACTAAATTTAAATTTCTCTCTAAACAAGTAGCATCTACAACAATTACAGTTGCATCAGGATTTCCAAAGCATATGAAATCTCTTGCAACTTCTTCCTCCTCAGAATTCGCCATTAGTGAATAGGTACCTGGAATATCAACTAATATAAAATCCTTATTATTATGCTGATATTTACCTGTAGCATTGCTTACTGTTTTTCCTGGCCAGTTTCCTGTATGCTGTTTTAATCCTGTTAAATTATTAAACACAGTACTTTTACCAACATTAGGATTTCCCCCAAGTGCAATTATTTTTTCATCTTCAGAGTCTTTCATTATTTTTAAACTTTCATCCATTGCATGAGTTCCTGTTGATTGCTTTGTTAAACCCATATTTATTCCTCCAATAAAAATTTATTAAAATAGTAATTTAATTTACTTTTTATAAATATCCATAAAATAAAGCTATATTTTTTCAACTAAAATTTGTGACGCATCTTCTGATCTTAATGCAATTACAGCACCACGTATAAAGTAAGCTATTGGATCACCTGAAGGACTTTGCTCAAGTGCCATTACTTCAGTACCTGCTATTAACCCAAGATCTAAAAGTCTTCTTCTTATAGGTCCATGAGCAATAAGTGAATTAACCTTACATTTATCTCCTAACAGTAAGTTACTTAATGGCATAATATCATTTAATTGTTTTTCCATTTTAACAATCCCCTTTTTGTTTTTTTGTTTTTTTGTTTTTTAATTCTAGTGAAAAAATCTTTCCCTAGTCTAACATATGCGCATAAATATTAATTAGACACGATTTTTGTAAAAATTTGTATTATTATTGTTGAGGTGATTTTTATAAACAAAGATTTTCATACAGTTAAAGGCTATGAAATGATAAATGCCGCTAATAAATTACTAACCCCTTCTATGGAGGATTACTTAGAAATGATTTATAGATGTAGTTTAGAAAATACATACATAAGATTAAATCAAGTTGCACAAATGTTAAATGTTAGAGATTCTTCCGCATCTAAAATGATGCAAAAACTTGGAAACTTATCATTAATAAAATATCAAAAATATGGATTAATATCATTAACTGATAAAGGTCTTGAAATTGGTGCTTTCTTATATAAAAGACATAATATAATTGAAAAATTTTTAAAGAACTTAAGTCAAAAAAATGATGTACTAATAGAAACTGAATTAATAGAACATGTAATTAAGGCGGATACTGTTGAAGACTTAAGAATTTTTAATGAGTTTTTAAAAAAAAATCCTAATGTTTTAAAACAATATTTAGAATTTAAGAATAAAATAAAAAACTCCTAAATTTTATTTATTAATCAAAAAAATAGATGCCCAAACCTCTTGGCATCTATTTTTTACTATAATTTTAAAACCTCATTCATGCTACCACTTCTGAACCCTTCTAAATCTAAAGCTATATAATTAAATCCTATTTTTTTAAAACTACCTATAATTTCATCTGAAATAGCTATTATTTTATTAATATCCTTTTTTAGAACTTCTATTTTAGCAAGATTATCATAATATCTTACTCTAAATTGTTTAAAACCCTTATTTAATAAGATCTCTTCCGCTAATTCAACTTTTTCTAATTTATCTCTACTAATAGCTGTACCATATGGTATTCTTGATGCTAAACATGCCATTGATGGCTTATTCCAAACACTTAAATTTATTTCTTTGCATATTTTTCTTATTTCATTTTTACTAAGGTTAGCTTCTTTTAATGGACTAACTATTCCTAACTCTTTTAATGCTTTCATACCTGGCCTATAATCTGAATCATCATCAATATTGCTTCCATCTGCAACTATATCAAAACCTTCATTTTTAGCTTTTTCTTTTATTTTTGTGAATATTTCTTTCTTACAAAAATAACATCGTTCCTTATCATTAGCAACAAATTCTGGAATACTATACTCATCCGCATCTATTAAAATATGTTTTACCCCTATTTCTTTACAAAATTCTACGCTTTCTTTAATTTCTCTTTTGGGATTCATAGATGAAACTATCGTAATTGCAAGTATATTTTTATCTAAAGCTTCTTTCGCTGCCTTTAGCAAAAAAGTACTATCAACACCACCCGAAAATGCTATACATATTTTTTTCTTTTCTTTTAAAATTTTAATTAACATCTCATAATTATTATCCATATTTTAATTATTCTCCTTATTTATACCACATATTATATATATTTAATTTTACATATATAATTATGATTAATATATAAATTCCTATAAAAAAAGATTTTTGTAATATATACAAAAATCTTTTTCAAACTTTTATTTTCTATTTAAACTTAATTTATAAACAATGCTATTCTCATAAAAAAAGGTAAACCACAAATAATTTATAAATAATAAAAACCATAAGTAATTATGTGTAACAACTCCTTTAAGCCCTACTAATGATAATAGTCCTAAAAATCCAATATATTTATATTTGTTATATTCCATAAATATGCCCCCTTAAATATCATTATTCTTTACCGAAATTATACCATAATATTTATTTACAAATCCACATGATTTTATAATAATTTACTTTTTATAACAGAATACTTATATTCTGGTCTTCCAATATTTCCAAATGATATTTCCGAACTTACTTTCCCATTCTTTTCTAAATAATCCATATACTTTTTTTATAGTTACATTACTTATTTTCATTTCATATGCAATTTCTCTAAGTGTCCATATTTTTTTTGAATTTTCATTTAAAAATTCTATTACTTTATCTAATGTTTTTTTATTTAATCCTTTTGGAAGTTTTAACCCTACTTCTTCAGATTTATTTATAATTAAAGTATCTATATCACTTTGAGTTAATACTTTATCATTATTTAATAATTTTCTTTTTATTTTATACTTATTTATAGCTTCTTTAAATCTTTCAAATTCAAAAGGTTTAACTAAATAATCTATACTTCCATATGCAAAAGCCTTTTTTATTTCCTCTATATTATTTGCTGCAGTAATCATTATTACATCATTGAAAAAACTCTTACTTCTAAGTGACTGTAATATCTCAATCCCACTTTTTTCTGGTAAAAACACATCTAGAAGTATTATATTTATATCTTCTTTTTCTAATATATTAATAATATCCTTTTCATACATTACAGGCCCTAAAACTTCAATATCACCAATTTGTTCTAAATAACTTTTATTTATTAATGCAACCATTGGATCATCTTCAACAATTAATACCTTCATCATTTTTCTTCCCCTTTTAAAATTGTAATAACAAATATTTTTTCACCATCAAACTCTTCTATATCAATATTTTCATTATATAATTCAACTCTATTTTTTACTAAATATAGTCCTGTCCCTCTACCTTTACCCTTTGAAGATATTCCTTCTTTAAAAATTCTATTTCTCAAGTTTAAATCAATATCTATCCCATTATCTCGCACTTGCATTTCTATAACCGATTCATCCTCATATAGTGATATTTCAACCCTTTTATTATTATCTCCTTTTAATGAACAAGCCTCAAATGCATTTTCAATTAAATTACCTAATATTGTTACTATATCATTTGAATCAATTATTCCATGATCCTCTTCTAAAAAAGATTCATCTGTTAAATTTAATTCTAGCTTTCTCTCTCTAGCTACTAACTCTCTACTAATTAGCAGACCACGAACATATTTATCCTTTATATTATAAAACTTTTTTGTACTATTTTCTTGAACTTTTTGTAATCTGAGTATATAATTCTTGGCTTCTTCATAAGCCTTTATTTGAAGTAATCCTAAAATAACATGAAGACTATTTTTAAATTCATGAACGTTTGCTCTTAAATTTTTAACAACTTCATCTACCCCAGTTATTTCTTTAGCAATTTTATTAATAGGATGTTTATCAATTAATGTTATTATAGTTCTAAGGCAATTATCATCTAAATAAATATGCTTCATAGTAACAAAAATTTTCTTATCTAAAATAATAAATTCCTTCATTTCAAACTCTTCTTTTTTATCTATATAGTAATCTAATTTTTCTAAAATATATTTAACATCAAAGTTTTCAAATAATCTATAACAATTTTTATTTAGCTCAATAACCTTCTTATATTTATTTAAAGAAATAATACCATCCTTAACGCTATTAAGTATTATATTTTTTTCCCTATACAGTGCTGCTATTTCAAAGGGTTCCATATTTAATATTGATTTCTTAACCTTATTAGATAATATTTTAGCCCCTATCATCGAAATAAACATTGAGAAAATAAACAATAATAAATATTTAACTTTAGCTTGCAAGTTAATTACTGTAATATCATTATAATATTTTCCCACCATAACAAAACCAACTTGCTTACCCTCAAAAAATATTGGTTCGAACCATCTTAATGTAATTCCCATAGAACCTTCCATAACAGAATAATAGCTGTCTGCATTCCTTATAACTCTTTTATTATCCTCATTGACATATATTTTACCTATCTGACTTTCATCTAAATGTGAATACTTTTCTCCCGTCATATCTCCAACTACAATAATGTCAATATTGTTAATGTTTTCTATATATCCCTTAGTATATTCTTGAACACTACCATCATTTGTTTTTGTATTAAGTTTTTCTTTAATTAACTCACTATTACTTATACTATATCCAACTTCTCTTAATGAATTTTTTATATTTTCATTTATATCAGTTAATTTTGATGAAATAAAAATTAAATAAGATAAAAGTAATGGCACAAATGTAATAATTATAGCTAAAAAAAGTATTTTATTTTTAAAACTCATTTTTTTCTTCATTAATATCACCATTTTAGTTTTATACTTATAAATATTTTTAATACATAAAAAGGGGTGTAAAAAAACACCCCTTTTTTCTACTCATATATATTACTATATTATGCTATACTATTTTTACACTCTTCTCCATTTAAGAAATCTCTTAAATTTTCATAAGAATATTCTATCATATTTGTTAAAGCTTCATCTGTATATGATCCTATGTGAGGAGTTACTAACACTCTTGGATAAAGATCAATAAGCTTTTCATGTGATTTATTTTCTAATTTTTGTCCATTTAAATTCTTAAAGAATGTTGCAGATTCACCTTCTAATACGTCTGTTCCGAATCCGCCTAACTTTCCGCCTTCAATTCCTCTTATTATAGCATCTATATCTTGTACTTCACCTCTAGCAGTATTTATTAATATAGCACCATCTTTCATTTTTGATATAAATTCATCATTAATCATATGATAATTTACCCCTTTAATAAATGGCATATGAACTGAAATAACATCTGCTTGTGCTAATACTTCATCTAATTCCATAAATTCAACTACTTCTTTAGCCGCATCACTTTGGAATACATCATATGCTATAACTCTTGCTCCTAATCCTTTGAATAACTTTGCTGTAGTTAATCCTATTTTACCAGCTCCTAAAACTGCAACTGTACAATTTCTTATTTCCTTACTAAACATAAATGGATCTACAACAAAATTCTTTTCTCTTGTTCTATTTACAGTATAAGCTGTATGTCTAAGTAACATCATTGCTAAAGATACTGCTAATTCAGCTATTGCATTTGGTGAATATCCTGGAACTCTAGCACACTTTAATTCTAAGTCTTTAACTGCTTCTAAATCTACATGGTCAAATCCAACTGTTCTTGTTAAAAGGTATTGTAATCCATTAGCTTTTAATAATTCTAAATTTTGTCTATCCGCTTTACAGTTACCTCTTACCATAACAGCTTCAGCTCCAATTGCCTCTTTAACATTTTCATGGTTTAAACCTAAAGTAACTAATTTAATATCATATCCAAATTTTTTATTTATTTCTTCAAAGTATTTAACTTCAGTTTCTCTAACACCATAACAAACTAATTTTATCATACTAACTCTCTCCTTTGTTATTAACTTCCAATCTTCTTTTTTTAGAACAATGGCCACTCTATATTTTATAGAATGGCTTGTCCTTATTGTTTTCTTATTATTTAATATAAAATTTTATTTATGCAAATAATCCTATATTTCTTATAATTTCTAATATAACTATTAATACTGGCATGGCTGCTACTGCTACTACTGTTGATAATAATGAACAATTTGATGTAAATAAAGATTCTCTATCATAACTAATTGCATATGCTGCTGCAACTGTTGCTGTTGGTGCTGCCATCATTATTACTGTTGTTGCCATTCCCTCAAATGAAACTGGTAATATTCCTAACTTACTAACTGCTAATAATAAAGCAAAGTTTATAGCTGGAACACATAATACTTTTATTAAACTATACCCCCAAGCATCTTTTTGAGATACTGCTTTTTTGAATGGAACTTCAGCTAAAGTAGCTCCGATTGAAATCCATGCAAGTGGTGATGCTAAATTACTTAAATAAGTAAGAGGTTTGTAAAGCCATGGTAAAGTTTGATCTATTCTTAAAAATGCATAATTTGAAACTTCTCCATTAACATTAACTGCAACTTGTGGAAGCATATCTTGGCATAACCAAATAAATAATCCAAAGAATGTAGCTAAAATAATTGGATTTAAGAATATCTCTTTTAGGTTCTTTTTAAAGTTTTCTTTATCCATCTTTGTTCCAGACATCTTTATAAATGCATATGAATATAAGAAAACTCTATAAGCAATATTAAATATATTTGAGTACATAGTACCTACTGCCCCATATACTGCTGAAACTATTGGTGTTCCGAAAAATGTAGTTGAACCAAATATAGTAAGTACTCTGTATACGTCTTGCTTGTCCCCTTTAACTTTTGCATACATTATTTTTGTTATTGGAATTAATACAATATAAATTGCAAATCCCCAAACTAAGATACTCATACCTTGTTTTAACTGTTCTCCATTTATATCTTTCATAAATGATGTAAACGCTAATGCTGGTAAAGAAATTGTAAGAACTAATTTAGTTAACATCTTAGATGTATTTGAATTTAATATTTCTCTTTTTCTTAAATAAAACCCTAAAAGAATTATTGCTACTGATGAAAATATTGCTCCTAAAATAGCATTGTCTGTTAAAGTATTTTTTATAATTTCTAACATATCATTTCTCCTCTTGTATATTTTTTAACATTCATATAAATGTTTTTCTCTTAAGCACAAATTTATTGTACAAGCCTCGACATTTTTCTACAATTTGTTTAAATTTATAAATAATTATTTAAGTTATTTAAGTTATATTTTTAACAAATTATTTTTTCTTATAAATTATCAAAAGCTCCATTAAATCAATGGCAATCACTGATTTAATGGAGCTTTTGATAATAAAACATACCTATATATTATTTTTATTTACTTAATTTATTTACTTATTGATATAAAATATAAACTTTTATCGTCAATTATTTCACTTACTAGATTATTAATTAACAATTTTGAATCATTACTTATATATTCCCTTATTGGATCTTCTAAATAAGTTAATTCTAGCAAACTAATCTCTTCCCTAGAATATAAATAAAACTTATATTCCTTATCATATTGTATCTCTCCAAACTGTTTTAATAATTCTATTGTTATTTCACCTATACTATTTCTTTTCTCAAATATTACATTAACACTATTTTTATTTAACTTTATATACTTTAAAATATCTTTATTTTCAACTATAAACATTAATAAATTTAAGTTTATTCTTTCCCCCATAATTAACTGATTTATTTTTATTACATTATTTGCTTTTTCAAACTCATCTTTTCTTACTTCATCTTGTATATTATTTCGTCCAATTGCAATTATACAGTTTGCTTCTCCTTTTAAGTCATTTATTTTATCTATATTTTTATCATTAATATCATTTACTAATATAATTATAATATCTGATTTAAACATTATTTTTTTATAATCTTTATAATCTATATAAATACTTTCTAATATATTTTTACCTATTTTATAAACTTGTCTTTCAGAGCTTTCATTATTGCTATTTATATTTATAACTAAACTATTTTCACTTTCAAACTTAATACTTTTATCTAAGCAAACTATCTTTATTTTCATATA
Source organism: Clostridium sp. K13 (assembly GCF_019734195.1). GTDB lineage: Bacteria > Bacillota > Clostridia > Clostridiales > Clostridiaceae > Clostridium. The sequence continues at coordinate 15,283 of NZ_JAASHM010000015.1, forward strand.
TTACTACCTCTTAATTATATCTACGTTAATTATATCACAAAGCAATAGTAATTTTTTATAATTACAAATAAGACTAGTACAAAATTTTTTTTATAAATTAGTGCATCTTTATAATTTTGTTTTCCAATAATCATTTGCTTCTGTTTCAAGCTTTTTAATCCTTGTATAATAGTCTGGAAACTCTAATAGATGTGCATAAGCAATTTTACCTGTTAAAATAGGATCATTATTTGTTATATTGGATTTTAGAAATTTAGTTCCATGTTCTAATTCAACATTAATTCCCATGGTAAATTCATTCAAATCAAACTTTTCCTTTGTAAAATCAATTCCTATTTTTCTTGCAATATCTTTTGCCTCTTCTGATGTAAAAGATATTTTTTGGATATCACCTCTTAATTTAATTAAATACCATTGAGTATGCTTCATTTATACCTCACCTTTAAAATAATCAATACTTTATACTATGATAATAATAAATTTAAGACTACTGTGAATTTATTCACAGTAGCCCTAATCTATACTTTATTATTCTATTACAGTAACTTCTATTGATTTTGATGCATAATCTCCATCTTCATCAATAACATCTACCCAAATTACATACTTATCTGCAATTTCTGGTTTCCAAGCTGTAATATTAGAATCTTTAAAATCATGTAGTGTTGTCCATGTATTCTCAAAGTCATGAACAGCAACCCTATATTGAAGGTTAGAACCACCAATTGCTGTAGTTATAATATTTACACTATCTCCAACCCTTATAGTAGTTTTATCCACAGATACATCTGTAATCTCCACAGCTTTTTTACTTACTGTTACTTTCTTAGATGTACACTTTATATTACCAGCAGAATCCATAACATCTACATAAACATAATATTCTCCACTTTCTTCTGGAATCCATTTTATTGAAGCTTCGCTTGAATGATCTTTTATTAAAGTATATTCTACTCCTTTCTTATAATAGAATTTATAAGTTAAGCTTCCTATTCCACCCTTTGCATCTGCTGAAATTGAAATTTCTTCACCTGCACTTACTTCTGTTTTATCTAAGTTAAGAGAATTTAAAACTATATCTATATACTTTGGATCTATCTTAAATTCAAAAGAATCTTCTTTTGTATTACCTTTTGAATCCTTTACTGTTACTATTACTTTATAAGTTCCAGCTGTTAATGGTGTCCATTCAGCATTACTATCATTTGAGTAATCTCTTATAAGCTTCTCTGTGTTAGTTACAGTATTTTTACAAGTAAATTTATATTGTAATGTTCCATTTCCGCCAGTTGCTTTTACTGATAAACCTATAGTAGTTTCTTCAACTTGTGGTGATAATTTATCTGCTGCAAATGAAGTTATTTGTATAGGTCTAACTATATCTGTTAAAGTCCAATTTCCATTTTCATAAGTTCCAATTTTATTTTCTGGTAAATTAAATCCTGGTTGTTGTGCCCCTGGTACTTGAGCATTTCCATTATTAAATATTACTTGTGTATTTTCTCCCCAACCTTCTGGTAATGTATAACTATATATTCCATTACCTTCATTAGTCATTGCTACTCCTGGCCATTTTGTAATTTCTTTAGTTGGAGATACACTTTCATCATATACATATATATTTGCACTTGACCATCCACTTGGTAACTTAATCTTTGCAATTGATGTAGTTACAACAGGTGCTTCTACCCTTTTATAACTATAAGTTACTGTTATAGTTTTACCCTCTGAATTTTTACCTGTTAATGTTAACTTAACTGTCTCTCCTACAGCTACATCTTCACCTAAAGTAATTACTTTTCCATTAGTATAAGTTTTTGCACTTTCTCCATTAATTGAATAAGTTGCTTCTATTGTATTTTTTGCATTTAAAGTTACATTTAATGAATTACTGAATTCTGTTCCATCTGCTATTGAACTTGAAACCTCTGGAGCTGGAATTTCATTATCTATCCAAGAACCATCTTTATAAATCTTATTACTATTTGTTGGTAATACAAAACCTGGTTGTTGTGCTGCTGGTATTTGAGCACTTCCATTATTAAATATTACTTGTGTTTTATCTCCCCATCCTTCTGGTAATGTATAACTATATATTCCATTACCTTCATTAGTCATTGCTACTCCTGGCCATTTTGCTATTTCCTTTGTTGGAGCTACACTTTCATCATATACATATATATTTGCACTTGACCATCCACTTGGTAACTTAATCTTTGCAATTGATGTAGTTACAACAGGTGCTTCTACCCTTTTATAACTATAAGTTACTGTTATAGTTTTACCCTCTGAATTTTTACCTGTTAATGTTAACTTAACTGTCTCTCCTACAGCTACATCTTCACCTAAAGTAATTACTTTTCCATTAGTATAAGTTTTTGCACTTTCTCCATTAATTGAATAAGTTGCTTCTATTGTATTTTTTGCATTTAAAGTTACATTTAATGAATTACTGAATTCTGTTCCATCTGCTATTGAACTTGAAACCTCTGGAGCTGGAATTTCATTATCTATCCAAGAACCATCTTTATAAATCTTATTACTATTTGTTGGTAATACAAAACCTGGTTGTTGTGCTGCTGGTATTTGATTACTTCCATTATTAAATATTACTTGTGTTTTATCTCCCCAACCCTCTGGTAATGTATAACTATACACCCCATTACCTTCATTGGTCATTGCCACTCCTGGCCATTTTTCTATTACCTTAGTTGGAGTTACACTTTCATCATATACATAAATATTTGCACTTGACCAACCACTTGGTAATTTAATCTTTGCAGTTGCATTTTCAATTATATCAACCTTTTCATATTTATATTCTTTAGAAACATTTGTTCCATCTTCACCTATTCCAGTTAAAGCTAAAGTAATTATATCACCTACTTTTGCATCTGCACCTAATGTTATAGTTTCACCATTAGTATAAGTTACTTCATTTCCTCCATTTACAGAGTAAGTTGAGCTTTTAGTATTTATTGCACCTAATGTTATATTTAATGAATTTTTAAACTTAGTTCCTGATGCTACAGAACTGCTAACTTCAGGAGTCTTTATTACTGGCCTAGCATAAATTGTTGCTATTGTACGACTTCCAATATTACCAGTTAACTTACCATTTGAAACTACAAATTTATTTCCACTTACTGAATCTGTATATTCACCATTTGGCAACTTAGTTTCACAGTTAACGCTAGTTGAACCTGAAACATTTACTATCATTACGCCACTTTGTCCTCTTTCAGTAATAAATAAATCATTACCTTGAGTTCTGATATATTCACCTTCTCCAGCCATTGCATTTCTAAAGTTATTAGCAGCAACTACTATAGGATCTTTCCACATATCATCTCCAGCTGCACCCATGTTACCTGCTAAATATCCACCTGATGTTCTATTAAAGAATAATGGAGTTGAATCTGCACGACCTGCAATTATAGCCCATCCTAATTTAATTTGCTCATTAGTTAAAGCAACTGTTTCCTTATGATCATTTGCATAAGTATCATGTGATTCTACCCATGTTACTAAATTAGATGCTGCTCCACTTACAGTATAACTTTTAGCACTATTTGCATTAGCAATGCTATTATATCCTACTGCACTTCTTACAGAGCCACCATACCAGTCACATGTAGTTCTCATATAATTATGGTATGCATTAATTCTATCTGCCCCACCTTGTAATACTTCTCCATATATAAATAAGTTTTCCTTGTTATTTAATGATCCTAAAACTCTTGTCCAGAAATCACTTCCACCATCATCATCAGGTAATTCAATATGCTTAGCTGCATCAAATCTAAATCCATCTGCACCACAAGCAATTGCATCATTTAAGAAGTTTATAACCATATCTTGTAATTTCCAACTTGAAGTATTTAAATCTGGAAGACCTATTCCTAAGTGAGTTACTTGCCATCTATTATTCCAATCACTAACTCCCTTATGTTCGTGCCAAAGGCTTTCATCATCCTTTATAGCAGAATCAACATTAGTAGCTGGATAATAAGAGTCATTTCCTCCACCTCTATTACCAGTATGATTTGCAACAACATCAACTATTATATCAATACCATACTTATCTGCTTCTTCACACATGCTCTTAAATTGCTCTCTATTTCCTAATTGAGCATTACCAATTTTAAAATTAGTTGGTTGATATAATATCCACCATTTTGAATTTGCCATTAAATCTTCTTTATTTCCTTGAATCGGAGATGTTTGAACTGCTGTATAACCAGCCTCCTTTATTTCAGGCAACTTTGATTTTATTGTATCAAATGACCAGTTCCAAGCATGTAAAATTGAACCGTCATCAATTGTATTAACTGCCCCTTTTGTAAGTGAAGTTGCGTTAACTGTTATTAATCCAGTAATATTATTAAACACTAAGCTTAAAGCAAATACTAATGCAATTAAAAAGCTAGTAATCTTATTTTTATTTCTCATTATTTTCCCTCCACATTATCTTTCTACAGTAAATTAATTAATTTACTGTATAGTCTATATATTTTGATGTTTTATTATTAGAAGAATCTTTAACATCAACCCATATTTTATATTTTCCTTTTTTAGTTGGTATCCATGTTGTTGTATCACTGGCTGAAAAATCACTTATGTTTTTCCATCCATCCTTTATTTCATGAACAGAGAATGAATATATAATATCTTTTCCTCCAGTAGTATCTGCAGTTATCTTAACTTCAGTTCCAATATTCCCAATTTCTTTATCAGTTTTTATACTTTTTATCTCTAGTTTCTGATTTTCAATAATCTCTTTTTTACCTATACGAGCTAATGCTGTAGTAATAACATCATAATCTTCCTTTTCCGCAGAAGTTGATGAATCAGGTCCGTACTCTTCTGTCGCAACATCTAACATTGATTTATCATGTGGTAAAGATCCTATACCTGATTGTCCAAATGTTGATATATGCATAACTCCGATACCATTATTCTCAATATAATTTTTATCAATACCTAATGATTCTAATGGAATTGTCATAGAGTACATTGTATCTTGTTTTGTATCATGACCTTCATTCAACATATTAACCCAGTTAGATGAGTTACTATATAAATCTTCTGGTTTATATCCTGCCCATCCATTATCCTTAATTCCCGTAATTGTATTTCCTAAAAATCCATCTTGATATTTAAAGGATACTCCGGCATCTTTAAATCCAACAGCAGTATCATAGCTAAAATAAGAATCATCATCTACTTTAAATATAGCTGGCTCCCCTACCCCTGGTTTACTTGAAAAATACATTAATGTATCTACATTTGTTTCATAATTGACTCTAACTCCCCAAACGTTATCATCATAGCTTACTACTCCAGTTTTAGGATCAGTTTTCTTTATAGCTCCATCACCACTTTTATTTGGATCTATACTAAATGCTAATATTTGTGGTATATCTCCATTGTACGGTTTTCCATTGTCACTAATTGGATAGTTTTGTGCTGGATCTACAACATCTGTAACATTTACAAATTGCCACATTAGATATAAATTATCATTATCCCATGCCCCATATAATGCATATGTGTCATATACAGGTCCTTCATGAGATCCTCTAAATATACGTGGATCATCATTTGCTACTCCCTGAGCAATTATCATTTCTTCAGTCCAATCACTAAAACTATTAATTGTTTTATATTGTCCTACTCCCGTAGCATTTGTTGAGTACTTTTCCTCATTAATATTTCTTAAATTTAACCTTGTTATAAATTCATTTAAAGTTTTATTTTCTTGTGCAAAAGTAGTAATTGGTCCACTAATTGCACTAGCTCCAATAACTGTAGCAACTGCTATTGCTGAATATCTTTTATAAATAGATTTCATGTTTACCTCCTACTTAAGCTAATTAGTAACTTTTATTGTTATATATTTGGACTCTTTATTTCCATCTTCATCTTTAACATCAACCCAAATGTTATAGCTTCCAGCTTTATCTGGTGTCCATTTTACTGTATCTTCAGAAGAATATTTTAATGTTAAGTTATTCCATCCATCTTTTATTTCATGAGTTGAAACTTTATATTGAAGATTTCCTACTCCTGTAGCTTTAGCACTTATTTCAACTGTCTCTCCAACCTTTACACTTTCTTTATTTGTAGTAATATCATTAATAACAAGCTTTCCTTTTTCAATTTCAAATTTAATTGTCTTTTCACTTGTTTTTTCATTAGAATCTTTAACAGTAACTTTTATTGTGTAAATTCCTATTTCCGTTGGATTCCAAGTAATACTACTATTATTAGAAAAATTACTTATTACATTAGTAACGTTATCTTTTTCAATTTCAAACTTGTATTTAAGATTTCCTGTACCATTTGCTTCTGCTGAAACTTTAATACTTTCATTTACAAGTTGTGGTGACTTTTTATCAGTAGTAATGCTACTTATAGTTGGACCTGTTGGATTTTGACTATACCATTTACCTTGGTAATACCACATTTCATCTGTAACATCGAATCCTGTTTGCCCTTGTCCTGGATTTTGACTTCCACCAGCATTACTAAATATTACTTTTGCTTCTTCCCAAAGAGGCTTAGTATAGCTATACCATCCTTCACTATCCTTTTCTAATTTCACTCCTGGCCATGGTGCTACTTCCTCTGTTACACCATCAACTTCTCTGTATATATATGCATATGGATTTGCCCAGTTATTTGGATTATCGTAATTCACTTTAACCTTTATCTTACTAGGATCAACTTTAGTATAAGTATAAGTTGCCTCTGATGCTCCATCTAAATTCTGTGCAGAAACCGTTACCACAGTTGATTCATCAAAATCTACATTTTCACCAATAGTAATTACTTGACCATTAGTATAAGTCCCTTGTTCTACCCCATCAATACTATATCTTCCTACTTCTGAATTACTTACATAAAGCTTTAAATCTAAAGTATCTGTATAATATTTCTTTGATTGTTCACTAATACTAACATCTGGTGACTTATCACCTTTTTCTATTAAGATTACCCCATTTGTATCTGCAGTAAATGTTGCCTTACCATTTTTAACTGTAGCTATAGCTCCTGTATAAGCATCTTTTACTTTACTTCCATTACTAAATACTTTTGAAACATCTACATCTACTGTGCCAGATGCTCCAACAACACAAACTACTCTATCACTATGTCCATCTTTGTTATAAACTCTACCAAATGTATATGGAGAATTTGAAATATCTATGTTTTCACCAGCTCCTACTGCTAAGTGATTATTTCTGAATTGTCCAAGCTTTTGCCAATGAGATAATGTTTTTGAAGCTTGACTATTTGAACTTGTTAAATCACTCCAGTTCATAGATGTACGGAACATTTGATCTTTATATTCTCCTTTTGTAAAGAAATCTGTCCACCCTACTGGTCTTGCTGTTTCATCACCATAGAAAATTTGTACTGCTCCTGGTGCTAATAGTAAGGATGTTCCTCCTTCTATTAAGTTATCTCTGTTATATAAAGAATCATCATGGGATGAAATATAACTTAAAACATTGAAATCATCATCTTTATTTACTTTTGATAATTCATTGTATTTTGCTTTTAAATTTGAAACTGATGCTCCCTTAAATGTGAAATTTATAATAGAACTAAATCCTCCTGATGTGAAGAATGCTGATTTTCCAACTCCATGTCCCCAGGATTCTGCTGTTGTCCAGAAGTCTGTATCTTGGTCTAATACTTTATCTGGATTTTTTGATTTGTATTCTTCGAATGCTATGTCTGCCTCTTCGTTTAGAGCTGCCCAAGATTCCATATCTACCTGATTTGCTGTATCACATCTAAATCCATCGATACCAAAATCTCTAATATAATCTGTTAACCACTTTATTACGTAATTTCTTGGAGTTCTAGGTAAATTTCTATTAGCAAAGAATTCATCTAATTCTTTCATTTCTTGCTCATCTCTACCTTCTCTTTTCCACTTAGTTTCTAAAATTGCTGGTAATCCAACCTCTTGTGTACTTTCAGTTTTTATATCAGGTAATCCACAAAGCGAATCTTGATATCCAGCACCTTCATTAACCTTTGGATATCCTGCATATCCTGCTGAAACTCTTACAAAATCTGGTCCCCACCAATTAGTTTCCCATGTTGGATCTTTTTTATCATACCAAGTTTGTGACTCTACTGTTCCGCCACTTAAGTCTTTTAAATCCCCATAATAATAATCTTCCCAACCATCAATCATTCCACCGAAATTAAACTCATCAGCATCCTTCATAGTTGTGTAACCAACATGATTTAAAACTATATCCATAACAACTCTAATTCCTTGTGAGTGAGCTGTATCAACAAAGTTCTTAAAATCTTGTTCATTTCCCATATTTTCATCGATATTAGTATAATCTAAAGCCCAATATCCATGATAAGAATAGTATGGAAAACCTTCTCCATTGTTCTCTCCATTTCCGCCTGCTGCATTTCCTGAAGTATAACCATGGATTTGTTCATATGGAGCTGTTAACCATATTGCATTAACACCTAAATCAGTAAAATATCCTTCATTTAATTTTTGTGTTAACCCTTTTAAATCCCCTCCATGAAATGCCCCTGGATTATTATCATATCCGGCTTGCTCATTTCCATTTTGATCTAAGCCTCTTCCATATGAATGGTCATTACTTGTATCACCATTTTGAAAACGATCTGTTAGAACAAAATAAACTGTAGCATTATCCCATGAAAACTTTCTTTCCTCTTGAGTAGTTAAATCTTTTTCTGGACTGCTTGTTGTAGAATATGTTACTTGACCATTTTCATCCATATCTACTTTTAAAACGTTTCCATTTTCTTGGAAACGTTTTAGGTAAGTAGTATTAAAACTACTTGTCCTCATTGTAGCACCTGTTAAAGAAGTACTTGCCATAATAGTAAAAACTAATGCTCCAACTACTATTCGATTAATTTTTTTTGACTTCAATCTTCTCCCTCCCTATTTTTTAATGAATAACTATATATTAGCTACATATTTAAAATATAGCTCACTTAATTTTTCTTTACAAGAATATAATTGTTTTTTGTAATTTATTACAAATATCTCTTTTTTATATTTTTTGTAATATCTTACAAATAATTTTTTTATAAGATATTACAAAAAGCTGTACATGATTGTACAGCTTTCATCTATTTTATTGTCTTATTATTCTAAGATATAAATTTAATCTAAATAGCTTTTTTATAATGTTTCCTTACAACATTCTTTTTATTATCTGCAAAACAAAATTCATAAATTATAAGAATTGCAATAATTGTAGATAATAATATAATTCCAATTGGTGAACCTACAAAATGATAAAAATATCCAACCTTAGGTATTCTAAACATATATTCACCAATAATATTTGATTTATTTAAATGCTCCTCATCTAAGCTATTATTATCGCCTTTAGTGATTAACTTATCACCATGAATTTCAGTAATTCTATGGGTAGCTATAAATCCATCCTTTTGAAAAGTTACTATATCTCCAACCTCTAAATGATTAACATTAATTTTTTTAATAAAAATAACATCACCCTCATCTATTGTTGGTTTCATACCATTAGTTATAATTACATAACTTTTAAACTTTATTAAATTATAAATATTATCAAATTTACTGGATAAGTTACCAACTAAACCTATAGATAATATTACAAATAAAAATAAACATAAAAAACTTCCTATTCTTACAAAGTGTCTTTCAAATTTCATAATTAGCCCTCTACATTTTCTTATTGCTTTAATATTAATATAATTTAAATAATAAACTTTTATAGTTTATCTTAAAGTAAAAATTATTTTACTTTTTTCTCTATATTTTTATTATATTTACCCTTTTTTTTAACGTCAAACTATTTTATTCGCATTATTTCATCAAATTATAATTAATTAATTATATTAATTGCTACTTTTTATATTTTTATTTTATATTTTATTGAACTTAATACTTAATTTACATTGTTTTAATTTATTTTTTTATAATTTTAAACTTATCATTAAAAATTCATTTCATTGAAAATCAATATTTACTTTTTTTATAATTGTATATTAAAAAAATTTTTTAATTTTAAATCTAATTAAAAAATATCCAAAATCCTCTAATACTTTCTTTATTTAATGATAAAAAAAAGACGAGTATAAATACTCGTCTTTTGGTGGAAACAACAGGGATCGAACCTGTGACCCTCTGCTTGTAAGGCAGATGCTCTCCCAGCTGAGCTATGCTTCCAAATTTAATGGTGACCCCTAGGGGAATCGAACCCCTGTTACCACCGTGAAAGGGTGGTGTCTTGACCGCTTGACCAAGGGGCCTTAATAAAAATATTATTTAAATAATATTTTTGCAACTTGCTTTATTAATATAATATATATTAAATCTTATGTCAACACCTTATAATAATATTTTTATAAAAAAAGAAAGCTACTAATATACTTTAAAAATATTATCAGCTTTCATTAAAATATTAAACTATTTTTGAATAAAATATATATTTTCTCCATCACTCTTAATACTTATATCCCCACTACTTGTATAAAATGTTTTTATTTTTTGCTCATTTAATAAAGAAATAAGCTTTCTATCTGGATACATAAAATATGAACATGTAATTGCTGCATAACTTGGTGAAACTGACTCTAAAAATTTCCCCACCTCATCATTATATATTCCATGATGAGCCATTTTTAAAAAAGTATAATTTCCAGTATCCTCTTCTATAAACTCTTTCATTCTCTCATCTTCAGCATCTCCAGTAAATAAAAATCTATATTTTCCATAATCAACTCCAACAATAATGGAATAATCATTTGATTTATCATAAGTATCTTTAATTGCTGGATATATTGTTATTTTAGCTCCATTTATATTAGTTATTATATTACTGTGTAATAATATTGGATTTAGCTCATTTCTTTCAACTGCCTCAATATAATTTTTATATTGAACAGTATTTTTTTCATAGTCAGCCTGAACTAAATTATTTATCTTAAAGTTATCTAAAATAATAGGAGCTCCTCCAATATGATCTTTATCATTATGACTTAAGATTAAATATTCTATCTCTTCAACATCTTTATAATTTAAAAATTCTTTTATTTTTGTACTATTTTCATAAAATCCACAATCTATAATAATAAACTTTCCTTCTGCTTCTATTAAAATAAAATCTGATTTTCCAGTACTTAAAATATCTATTTCAAAAGGTAATTTCACAGTAACATCTGCATCTACCCATCTTTTACTATCATTTTTTATTTTTAAAAAGCTTATAATACTACAAATCATTATAAAAATAACTATAATTGCTCTAATCTTAGCCTTTTTTATTAAAGTAGTCTTCATTTATATCACTTCTTAATTACTAAATATTTCTTTATATTATTATACTCTTTAACATATATAAGTTATACATAAAAAAACAAAATAACATTTTTAAAATTATGTTATTTTATTCTCACATTATTTTCATATAGCTGACATAAAATTGACATATTAATTAACTATACTTATATTCATAAAGTACAACACCTACCAACCAAGCAGTGTTGTAATTAGTTTAATATCATTCCCTTCACAGAAGGGTATAGATTAGTTTCCCCTATTTCTAATCTATACCCTTTTTATTAATTCTTTTATATTATTATTAAATTCACTATATAATTTACTTATGTACTTAAAAATATTCTCATTATATTTTTTCTTATAAACCATTAAAACCTTATATCCAATCCTAACTACAAATTCATTATTTTTATCGATAAAATTACTTATTTCATCATCACCATATTGTAAATTTCTAAGGTATAATTTTTGAGTTAAAAGCGTTGTATGTATTATTAAATCTCTTATATAATTATCTTCTTTACTTTTATTTAAATAATCCCTACTAACATCTACTAAATATTGATCATATCTTAATATTTTCTTTATTAACTGCATTATTCCATCCTTCAATTTGTACGGAAAAATAAATTTATTTGCTACTAAAACAATTATTACACCTATTATTACGTAAAAAATTCTATATATTAATAATTTATTTAAACTTACTGACAAGGAAGATATGCTAATAGACGCCATAGCTGCAAACAATGAAATTTTATAATATTCTTTAAATCCATAAAGTAAATATAATGATATAACTAATATCAAAATAGTTACCCATTCAGTATTAAATATATGTATAATTATACCTGTAAATAAAATTGCTATTACATTTCCTTTTAATCTTTCTCTACTTTTTACAATAGTATCCTCATAATACGGTTGCATAATTGACATTATAGTTACAATAGCCCATATAACTTTATAAAATCCTAATAATTCTGCTATAAATATAGAAAATGTTAATGTTATCGACATTCTCATTGCAAATTTAAATCTTATTGATGACGGTACAAAATATTCTTTAAAAACTACCTGTGGTTTATCTAAATAACTTCTTTCCCATTCTTTATAAATCATATTTGCTTCTTTATCACTTAATTCTTCTGATTCTTTAATCTGATCTATTATTGATGTTACTATAAGCAATACTTCATTAAATATAATAGAACCTTTCTTGTACTTTTCATTTATAAATTTATTTTTATAAATAACATCATTTAATTTACAAGTTTTTTTTGAATATTTTATTATTAACTCAACCAATGATAAAAAATCTAACATCTCTTCTTTAGATATCTTACTTTTATTATAATGTTCATATACTCTTTTTAGATATATATTTAAATACTCTATATTTAGATATAATTTAAACTGTATAGTTCCTAAGTTAGTAGTAAGATACCTTTTATAACGTGTTATATATACCTTATACACTAAATCCATCATTATTTTAGAACAATTCTCCGTTAATTTTTCATCAAATTTATTTTCTATAATATTTTGAATTTGATTTTCTATATTAAAAAAAGCAGCTTTAACGCTATTTCCCATTATTTCTTTTCCAGTGGTTCTTTTTATATATGTTCCTGCTACAATAACTACTGCACCAAAAACTACAGCTAATAATCTATTAGGTAGCTCATAAATAGGAATACTTGTATACTGTGTAAAAACATAAAGCATTATAAATGGCTTATACAAAGTTGCATCATATGGTGATGTTACAATATATATAAGCAAAAATATTGCAAAAAAGTCAATTATAACTCCTGTCCATATATTTAAAGATGATAAAAAGGCAATTAAAACTATTAATAAATCTAATAATAATATTCTTATAACTCTATTAATTGGTTTAACATAAAAATTTTGTCTTCCTATTACAGTTGAAGTTAAAGCTATTGGAAATGCTATCATTATATTTTTCATACCAAATAAAATTGCAACACCACTCATAGTAATTACTACAACAGTTCCATTTCTAATCATAGATGTCACATTCATATTGTATTTTCTAATAATGTAATTAAACATTTTGTCACCTCCTTTATTAAACGCAATAAAATATTCTTTATTACTTTTTCCTTATAAATACTTAACTATTCTATTACACAAATTTAAAAATAAAAAAATGTAAAGGATACTTATTATTTCTCCTTTACATTTTATTTTTCTTTTAAATTATTAATTTGCTTTTGCAATTCTTCAATCTGCTTATTTAATAATTCTATAGATTGTTTTAATTCATATATCTCATTATTTGATTCCTTTTCTTTTGATGAATTGCTACTAGTAGTTTTTTTCTTTTTATTAGATGCTACATTAGCTTGGCTTTCATCATTTGCACTTGAACAAAAGGGATTATCTGCATTCCTATAAATATAATTATAATACCTTCCTGGTCCACCTTGGTAATATTGTTGTTGTGCATTAAAAACTTCAATGGCTTGCCCTACTAATTGCAACCAGTTACCAACTACATTTTGAATGTTAAATGGAAGATTTCCAGCTATAATATTTCCAAGCAATTCTCCAATAACAAGTAAAAGTTGTGGTGGTATATCTTGAAACCCTCCTGGAATATCACTACATGCTTCTCTTTGACTTTTAGTAGAATCTGCATTAGAACTACCAAATCTACACTCCTCACAAGTTTCTTCACTATTATCAGTATTTTCATTCCCCTTTTCTGAAGTAAAGGAGCTTATATAATCATTAAAACTTTTTATAAACTCATCAAAACCATTAAAGCCATTTTGATCCATAATTCTCACCATAAAAACTAATCACTATTATGATACTCTTTAAATTTTTATTTGATACAATATCAGAATTTAGCTATTTAATTCCTATACTAAATTTAAAAGTAAAAACCTTATATTTTCACAATTAAATCTGAATAAATTTTATATTTCAAAAGGTCAAATACCATATATTGTATGCATACATTTGTTGTTATAAATAAATACAGTTATTATTATACCTATATTTTTATTTTATGTAATTTTATAGAGGTATTATCATGAGTAGATTAGAATTAAACAAAAACTTAGCTCAAATGTTAAAAGGTGGAGTTATAATGGATGTTACAACTCCAGAGGAAGCAATTATTGCCGAAAAAGCTGGTGCTTGTGCTGTAATGGCACTTGAAAGAGTTCCTTCTGATATAAGAAAAGAAGGTGGAGTTGCTAGAATGTCAGATCCTAAAATGATTAAAGAAATTCAAGCTGCTGTTTCCATTCCTGTTATGGCAAAAGTTAGAATTGGTCATTTTGTTGAAGCTCAAATACTAGAAGCATTAGGTATTGATTATATTGATGAAAGTGAAGTATTAACTCCTGCAGATAATAGCTATCATATAAATAAGCATGATTTTAAAGCTCCATTTGTATGTGGTGCAAGAAATTTAGGTGAAGCTCTTAGAAGAATTGGTGAAGGTGCTTCAATGATAAGAACAAAAGGAGAAGCTGGCACTGGAGATGTTGTACAAGCAGTTACTCATATGAGAACTATTTGTGATGATATGAGAAGAGTAAAAAATTCACCTAAAGAAGAACTTATGACCTTAGCCAAAGAGTTTAATGCTCCTTATGATTTAATACAATATGTATGGGAAAACGGAAAGTTACCTGTTGTAAACTTTTCTGCTGGTGGAATTGCAACCCCTGCTGATGCCGCATTAATGATGCAATTAGGCTGTGATGGAGTATTTGTTGGTTCTGGAATATTTAAATCTGGTAACCCTGAAAAAAGGGCTAGAGCAATTGTTTTAGCTACAACTTATTACAATGATCCTATTAAATTAGCTGAAATATCTGAGGATTTAGGTGATGCAATGAGTGGAATTAACTGCAATGAAATTACTTCTAGATACGAAGAAAGAGGATGGTAAAATGAAAATAGGTGTGTTATCACTTCAAGGCGGTGTAATAGAACATATTAATGCTATTTTATCATTAGGTCATGAAGCTATAGAAGTTAAAACATTAGAAAACCTTAAAAATATAGATGCATTAATACTTCCAGGTGGTGAAAGTACAACTATAGGTAAACTTTTAAAAATTACCGAACTTTTAAATCCACTACGAAAAATGATTCAAAATGGATTACCTGTATGGGGAACATGTGCTGGTATGATTTTACTTGCAAAAAATATAGAAAATGAAGAAACTACTCACTTAGGTGTTATGGACATTACAGTTAAAAGAAATGCTTATGGCACTCAATTAGATAGTTTTACTACAAATACTATAATTAAAGAAATTAGTAAATCTCCCATAGAGTTAGTATTTGTAAGAGCTCCTTATATAACTGATGTTAATCCTAATATATCTATTATTGCAACGCTAGATAATAATATAGTTGCAGTAAGACAAGATAATATTCTTGCAACCTCATTTCATCCTGAACTTACTAATGATACTTCATTTTTAAATTATTTTATTAACAACATAGTAACATAATATTAAATTCTCTCATATTATATTATGAATACACTTTATTAAAGGATGATGTTTATATGAACAAAAGAGAAAAAAATGATTATGCCAAAACTATTATTGTTCCTCAAAAATACGAAAACCTTCTAAATCCTACAACTGCATTAAAACTAGGTACTATATTTAAAGATTTATATAGACCTTACACTAAAAATGATAGCAGATATTAGGAGGTATTATTTATGTGTAAAAATGATTTGTTAAATGAAATAAAAAAATATCAATTTTATGCTGTAGAATTAAATCTTTATCTCGATAATTTTCCAAATAATCCAAAGGCGCAAAATGATTATAAAGTAATTTCTAAAAAACTTGATAATCTAATAATGGATTATGAAAATACTTTTGGTCCATTAAGAAACTTTGGTTCTGCTTATTTTGAAAATCCAACCGCTTGGGTAGAATCACCCTGGCCTTGGGAAAATTATTAAGGAGGTTTAATTTATGTGGTACTATGTTAAAACTTTAGAATATCCAATTAATTTAAAATCTAACGATTTAAAAATGGCTAAATTCCTTATGTCTCAATATGGAGGACCTGATGGTGAATTAAGTGCTGCTTTAAGATATTTAAACCAAAGATATACTATGCCTACTGGAAAATCAAAAGCATTATTAACTGATATAGGCACTGAAGAAATGGCTCATGTGGAAATGATTGCAACTATGATTTATCAACTAATGTCAAATGCTTCATTAGATGATTTAAAAAAAGCTGATTTAGCTGCTCATTATACAGATCACGGCAGAGCTTTATATTATACTGATTCACAAGGTAATCCTTGGACAGCAACTTATATTCAAGCTAAAGGTGATGTTATCGCAGACCTTCATGAAGATATGGCTGCTGAACAAAAAGCTAGAGCAACTTATGAATGGCTTATAAATTTAACAGATGATCATGATATTAAAGACATTCTTAAATTCCTAAGACAAAGAGAAGTTGTTCATTTTCAAAGATTTGGTGAAGCTTTAATGGATGTACAAGATTATATTAAATATTAATTTTGAAGCTTTGATTTTAATCTAACATTATAAAATTAAGTAGATAAGTTATAACTTATCTACTTTCCTTTTATTCTTTCAATTATATATTTAACCAAGCTTTTCTTTGCTTAATATTTATTTAAAAGTCTGATCCTGCTAAATATCCAGTTGAAAAAGCCATTTGTAAATTATAACCACCTGTTTCAGCATCAATATCTATAACTTCTCCTGCAAAATAAAGATTGTTAATTATCTTAGATTCCATTGTTGAAGCATTAATTTCCTTTACTTTAACTCCTCCTGAAGTAACTTGTGCTGCTTTAATAGTTAAAGTTTCTCTTGCTGTAAGCTTCATTTCTTTAATATACTCTATGATTTTATTCTCATCTTCTTTTCTTAAATCACTAGCCTTAACTTCACTTAAATCTAGAACTTCAAATACTACCTTTAAGAAGTTTTGTGGAAGAATTCCCTTTAAATTATTAAGTACTGTTTTATTGGGGTTACTTCTTATTAATTGTGATAATTCCTCTTTGGTTTTATCTTTTAAAAAGTCTAAGTTTACTTCTACCTCTCCCTCTCCTAAAGCCTTACTTAAATATGAAGATAGCTTTAAAACTGCTGGTCCGGATATTCCAAAGTGAGTAAATAACATATCCCCAAACTTTTCAACCTTTTTCTTTTTCAATTTAGCTGAAACTACAACATCTTTCATTGCAACACCTTGTAATTTTTTCACAAACTCTTCTTTTATAACAAGAGGGATTAATGCTGCATAAATTGGTGTTATTGTATGCCCATGTTTTTCTAACACTTCATACATAGCTCCATCTGAACCTGTATGTGGAAAACTTTTTCCTCCTGTAGTTATTATAACCTTATCACCTAATATTTTTTCACCATAAGAAGTTATAACACCTTTAATAACTCCCTCTTCTACTATTAAGTCATTTATTAATGTATTATATCTAACTTTAACTTTATTATTTTCTAAATCGCTTCTTAAAAGCTCTATAACTTCATCAGCTTTATCACTTTTTGTATATACTTTCTCATCAAGCTCAACTTTATATTCAAGCCCATTATTACTAAAGTATTCTAAAAGTGAATAATTTGAAAATGTATATAAAGCACTATATAAGAATTTCTTATTATTTACTATCTTATCAAAAAATTCTTCAATATCTCTATTATTAGTTATATTACAACGACCACCACCAGTAAGTCTTAGCTTCATTCCAATTTCTTTATTTCTTTCTATTAATGTAACTTCATTATTTTTTGCTGCACTAAGAGCTGCCATAATTCCAGCAGGTCCTCCCCCAACAACTATAACTTTAGCCAAACTTGTCACCTCACTAAATTTCCTTTGTTCAATTACCCATTATATCATAAATAATATTCAAATTTTTAATTTTGTTAATCTAAATTAAATCAAACTTAGAATTTAGATTTTCTTATATGTACACTGTAGTATAAATATAAAAATTAAAACTATTAGTGTATTTAATATATTATAATTTTCTCCATAAAATCTATATATAATAACAAAAGGTAATACATAAATTTTATGCATTACCCTTTATCAATAAGTTTAATTATTTAAATCTATTTCTTCATCTTTTCTCTCAATATCTACTGACAAAATAATCTCTTCATAAATGCACTTATAGTTATTTAATAAATTAAACTATTATTTTAACTTTATCCCCATCTTCTGAAGTTATATTAACAACTTCAAGCCCCTTATAATTTTTCAACTCTTTCTTACAATATTTAATCATAGCTAAAATAGTTTTTTTATCTTCTTTACTAATTTCTTTGCTTGGAATTAATCTTATACATGTGCTAGCAAGTGATAATGGAACTGGAATTGATAAATTAGTATCTTTTGAATTTATCTTAATTTTCATAACCATCACCTACTCAACTAAAATTTTAACTATATCTCCATCTGCTGAATTTATATTTAATATTTCTCCCATAACAGAAGAATCTAATGAACTACTTATAATATCAATTAATTCATCCATATTTACTCCATCTACATTTGTTGACATCATAGGTAACTTACCAGTAGCTTTTATTATTGTTTTTATTACTTTAACAGGTAATTTAAGTTTTACCTCATCTCCTTCATGACTTTCGATATTAACCCTTAACATCTTATTATCATAATCCTTAACTGTGATTATTTCTTGACTTGGTTGTTCTAATGCATCTATAAGCTCCTTTGCTTTATCAGCATTTAACTTTCCTTCCTCAACCATCTTTAAAATTCTCATAACCTCTTCATTCATTCTCTTATACCTCCAATTATTCTTTTAATTTTTTTAAAGCCTCATCTGCAGATATTTCTCCTTTTTCTAAAGCTTCTAAAATATCTGTCTTTTCCTTTTTACTTTGCGTTTCCTTTATAACATCATATCCTAAAGCTAGTATTACTTCATCAAGCTTTGCTCTAACTGTTGGATAAGATATACCTAACTCTTTTTCTACATCTTTTATACTCCCTCTGCATTTCACAAAAGTTTCTATAAAATAAAGTTGTTGAGAAGTTAAATAATCAAATTTTGATAAACTAAATTCATTTTCTATAGTTGTACTACACCTTGCACATTTTAATCTTATAACTTTAAGATTTTGATTACATACAGGACATTTACTTAAAACCTTATACACGCAACTCACCTCTTGTCTATATATTACCATTATTTTTATTATCTGTAAATCATCTATTTAATATTTTTAATTCTGATATTAATTTTTTTTATTTTTTTATCTATTTTATTAATTTTTTTAATATATTAATTAATTTTTCTTATAATAATATTATTTTAATCTTTTTTAAGAAATTGTTCGTTTGATTTTAATAAATTAATCATATATAATTTATTAAAATAGGTAATACATACTGCTTTAACTATCTAATTCCATTTAGGTAATTTTATTACCTTATCATTGAAATAATTTATTTAAAAAGGAGATACTTATGGGATTAAAGAAGAGAATTTCAGCATTACTTATATGTGGTGCAATTATTTTAGGAAATGTAACACCAGTTTTTGCTGATGTTGCTAATGTAGTAACATTAGGTGCAAACCTAACTGATGAGCAAAAGCAAATAGTTCTAGACTACTTTGGAGTAAAAGAAAATGAAGTAGTTGTATTAGAAGTTAATAATCAAGAAGAAAGAAAATATTTAGAAGGAATAGCCCCTGAAGCTCAAATAGGTACAAGAACTTATTCTTGTGCATATGTACAACCTACTAAAAAAGGAAGTGCTATTAATGTTAAAACTGTAAACTTAACATATGTTACTTCTTCTATGATTGCAAGTACTCTTACAACTTGCGGAATTACTGATGCAAATGTAATAGCTATGACTCCATTGTCAGGAGGGGTTAGTGGTACTGGTGCCTTAACTGGAATAATGAAAGCTTTCGAAGACGCTACTGGCGAACCTCTTGATGAAGAAAAGAAAGAAATCGCATCTGAAGAATTAGTTATAACTGGTGACTTAGGTGAAGATATTGGACAAGATAAAGCTACTGGAGTAATTAATGATATAAAGACCGAAATCATAAAAAATAATACTCAAGATACTATCCAAATTGCAGATACAATAAATAATGTGACTAATAATTACAATATAACTTTAACACCAGAACAACAACAACAATTAGAAAGTTTAATGGCTAAGGTTGCAGCACAAGATTATGATTATAAAGAGATGAAAGATGCTTTAAATAGCGTTAAAGACGTAGTTAATCAAAAGCTAGATGAAATGGGTGAAAAAGTATCAACTGGTGTAATTGATTCTATAAAAGAATGGTTTACTGGAATTGGTGATTGGTTCACTGGTTTATTTAATAATAACGATAAAGATTTAGGAATATTAGAAACAACTAATGATAATCTTTTAGGTGATAATGTTGTAGTTGATGCAACTGATAAAGATGCTATAAAATTACCAACTACTGAGGAAACTAAAGGTTTCTTCCAAAAAATTTGGGATTGGTTTACTGGTTTATTTGATAATAACACTGATACAAATGAATCTGAAAACAATGAAAATTCTACAGAACAGGTTGATGCTCCTATTATAGGCGGTCCTGAAGATAATGACTCTAATACTACAGGCGATACTGTAACTACACCTGAAGAAAATACTGGTGAAGAAACTTCTCCTCAAGAAGATACTACTGAAGAAAATGATACAAATTCTACTACTGACAATACAGATAACTCAAATGTAGATACTTCTCAGGATGAAAATAATACTGAAAATACTAATAATTAACAATAACACGAGATCGGATCAAAACTTTATTCTACACACTTTTATTTAAGGTAAGAGTGAATATTTAAGGTTGAAACTGCCATGGCAGTTTCTTAAAATATATATTTTTTAATTCAGCTTAGCTGAATTATTTCCTTAACTTTTCACTCTTACTTCTTCACTCCTCACTAAATAAATTGCCTTGCAATTTATTCATTATGTGAATTAATAGTTTTGATACGGCCTCTTTTAAATTTTTCTCTTTATATGTTCTAACTATCTATTTTTAAAATTATATAAAGCGCCTAGCATTCCTGCATTGTTTTGATTTTCTGCAAATTCTATTCTAACATTATTATATACACTTTCTATAAGTTTTTCTTTTAATGATGTTTTTATTTTTTCCTCTAAATATTCTTTTTGTGCCATTATTCCTCCACCAAGTACTACTACCTCTGGATTAATAACATAAACAATATAAGAAATTCCTAATGTTAAATTATCTACTAATTTATCTATTTCTTCAATACAATCAATATCACCCTTCTTAGCTAAATCAAAGATTATTTTACCATTAATATCAGATTTATCAATATTTTTTCTTGCTGCAACTTTTTCTACTAACTTACTAGTTGCCGCAACATCTTGAAGATCCTCTCCATTTATTTTCATATATCCAACTTCTCCAGCACTATTGCTGAATCCAGGAAGTACCTTTCCATTAATTATAACGCATCCACCTATTCCTGTACCAATAGTAAGACATACACAAGAGTGTGAATTTTTAGCTGCTCCAAGCCAAAACTCACCTAATCCAGCACAATTAACATCATTCTCTACTTCGCATCTAATTTTAAACTCTTTTTCTAATTCTTTTTTAATTTCAACACCTATATAATTAGGTATTAAACTAGATGCATATATTATCTTTCCTTCCTTAGGATCTACCATCCCTGCAGTTGATACACATATACCATCTACTTTATGTTCAATAATATAATTTCTTACTATGTCTTTTACTTTTTCTAAAATTGATAAGCCGCCTTTGCTTGCTTCTGTATCCATTTGGGCCATTTTAATTATTTCGCCATCTTCTCTTGTAACTGAATGTTTTATTGCTGTTCCACCAATATCTATACAAATATATTTTTTCATAATATCACCCTTACTGCTTATTTTAACTTACTACTAATCCAAGTTCTTAAAAGGGAGTATAGAAATACTCCCCTTATTTATTTTAAACTATCTTTACTTTAAATATTGCTTTCTTTATATTTTCACTTTCATTTACTCTTATAGCTGTCATATGAGCATCTTCTGGATAGCATATTAGAAAATCACCTTTTGCTAATATCACACTTGCTGATTCATTCCCATTTAGAGGTAAGAAATCACTATCTTCTTCATATTCCTTTTGCTCTAAATTATCAATATGATTAAGTGAAATTTTCTCTGTTCCATCTAATATTAAGTGAACATCAATATACTTTCTATGAGCTTCCCAAAATCTCTCATCTTTATCAACTGTATTATAAGATACAATATTAACAAATACATCATCACCATTAATTTCATGACTTCCTGTATTAAATGTTTTTAAATCATTTTCAAGAGAATATTTAAAGCATGCTAAAATTCTTTCATCTATAAAACTATATCTTTCTTTGTCTTTTATATTTCCAAAAATCATATTTTATACTCCTTCTAACTCGCCTCTTAAAACCTCATCAGTTTGTCTATCACAATAAACTGTTGCAGCTTCTAGCGTATCTGCTTTCTTTCCTGTTACAGCTAATTCTATAGAACTTGTTATATATCCAACAACTACTGATGTTGAAATAGATATAATTGCATATGCCCATGAAGTTACACTTGGAACATTATATTTTAAGAACACAACTAATAGTGCTGATACTCCAAAGGCTACATAAGCACCTAAGCTTGTTGCTTTCTTTGTAAATGCTCCTAAAACGAAAATTCCAGCTAATACTCCAAGAACTAATCCCATAAAGCTATTAAACCATTCATAAGCTGATTTAATTTCTCCATTAGCAAGTATCATAGATACTAAAATTGATACAATACCAACTCCTAATGATACATATTGAGCTATCTTAGTTTGTTTTTCAAAACTTAACTCTTTAGAAGATATTTTAGATTGAATATCTAATGTCCAGCTTGTTGCAACTGAGTTTAATCCAGTTGATAACGTTGATTGTGATGCTGCATAAATAGCTGCTAATAATATACCTGTAATACCTACTGGTAAT
This sequence comes from Clostridium sp. K13, assembly GCF_019734195.1. Classification (GTDB taxonomy): domain Bacteria; phylum Bacillota; class Clostridia; order Clostridiales; family Clostridiaceae; genus Clostridium. Next base: position 38,716 of record NZ_JAASHM010000015.1, read on the forward strand.
TGGAAAGCTATATATGATGCAAATATTTGGTCTTGTTGTGCAGTTTGTAATAGTGCTGGATTTTGATTATAGAAAACAAATAATGCTGTTCCTATTAAGTAAAATACAGTAGCTAAGAATATTGATAATACACCATTACCATAAGTCATTTTCTTCAATTGTTTAATATCTGTTGTAGTAGTAAATCTTTGTACTATATCTTGACTTGATATATAAGATGAGAATGTGTTAAACCCTGCACCTACTAAGATTATAAATGCACTGCTCTTTAATATGTTTATATCAAAAACAACATCTGTTGGTGCTAAGAACTTTCCTCCAGCTAATTCACCCAATACTGCTCCTATTCCACCATCAATATTAAATAATAAGAACCCTAAAGCAAATGTTACACCAACTATTAATACCATCCCTTGAATAAAGTCAGTCCATAATACTGATTTTAATCCTCCTGTATATGAGTATATTATTGCAATAACACCCATAACAATTATTAATAAATTAACGTTTATACCTGTAAGTTGTGCTAATACCATGGAAGGTAAATACATAATTATTGACATACGTCCAATTTGGTAAACTATAAACATTACAGCCCCAAGTATTCTAAGTCCCTTATTTTTATATCTTACTTCTAAATATTCATATGCTGTGTCTATTTTTAATCTGCTATATAAAGGTAAGAAAAATCTTATTGTTAATGGAATTGCAATAAGCATACCTAATTGTGCAAACCATAAAATCCAACTTCCGCCGTAAGAATTTCCTGCTAATGATAAGAATGATATTGGACTTAGTAATGTAGCAAATATAGAAACTGATGTAACCCACCAAGGAATAGTTCCATCCCCTTTAAAGAATTCTTTACCCTTCATTTCTTTCTTTGAGAATGCTAGCCCTGCTAATAAAACTGCCCCTAAATATACTACTAGCACAACCATATCAACCCATGTAAAACCCTTCATTTCACTCACTCCCTTATACCTTTAAATTTTAGAAGTATTTGTTATAAATAACTTTAGCTTGTTCAATCATTTCTGGAGTAGCTTCTTTCATAGGTTTTCTACAATATCCAGCTTCAACTCCTTCTTCTTCTAATAATAGTTTTAATGTTCCATATAATCCGTTAGCTAAAATATCTGTTATTAAATCATTTGTTACATGTTGAACTTCTAAAGCTTCGGCTATTCTTCCATCTCTAGTTAATTCAAATATCTCTCTTGCTCTCTTACCGTTTACATTAAATGTTGAACCAATTGCTCCATCAACTCCTAAAACAGTTGCTGGTAACATCATTTCATCAAATCCAGCATAGATTAATTTATCAGGGAATCTCTTTCTCATTCTTTCTAATAAATAAAAATCTGCTGCTGTAAACTTAACACCTATTATTTTTTCATTTTCAAATAGCTCTGCAAATTGATCTAAACTCATATTTACTCCTGTTAAAAATGGAATTGAGTAAATTATCATAGTATTATCTACTGAATTAATTATTGTATTATAGTAATCCTTAATTTCTTGGAAATCAAATTTATAATAAAAAGGTGTTACTGCAGATAAAGAATCATATCCAAGTTCTGTTGCATATTTTGCAAGCTCTACTGATTCCTTAACATTAATAGATCCTACTTGTGCTATTAATTTAACTGCATCTTTTGCTTCATCTTTTGCAATTCTAAATATTTCTTTCTTTTCTTCTGTTGATAGCATAAAGTTTTCACCTGTACTACCACCTACATATAAACCATCAACTTTATTTTTATCAATATTATGTCTTATAATTTGTCTTAAGCCCTTTTCGTTGATATTTCCTTCCTTATCAAAAGATACTAATAATGCTGAATAAATTCCCTTCATTGTTAAACCCTCCATTTTATAAACTTTTAATTATTATTTTTAAAAAAATTATTTATTTACTTATTTATTGCATTAACAAATTTCTTTGTTATTAACTGTGGTCTTGTAATTGCTCCTCCAACTACACATGAATGAGCTCCACATTTTAATGCTTCTCTTAATTCCTTAGGCGTATTTATCTTTCCTTCCCCAATTACAGGTATTTTTAAGTCTTTAGCTAACTTGCTAATAAGATCTAAATCAGGTCCATCTCCTTGAGTTGAATAATCAGTATATCCTGATAACGTTGTAGATACACAATCAACTCCTAATTTTTCTGCTTTTACTGCCTCTTCATAAGTAGATATATCAGCCATAACTAATACTCCATTATCTTTTATATAGTCTATCAAATCTTTTAATGACTCTCCATTTGGTCTAGTTCTATTAGTAGCATCTAAAGCAATCATTTCACACTTAGTAGTAAGTAACTTGTCCACTTCTTCTTTTGTTGGAGTTATATATATTTCTGAATCACTATAGACTTTTTTTATTATTCCAATAACCGGTAGCGATGTAACTTTTTTTATTTCTAATATATCTTCTACGCCTTGAGCTCTTATAGCAACTGCTCCACCTTCTTTAGCCGCTTTAGCCATTCTTCCCATTATAAAAGAACTATGTAATGGTTCATCTTCTAAAGCTTGACAAGAAACTATAAGCTTTCCTCTTATTTCATTAAACATATAAATTCACCCCTTAATATTTAAGAAAATATTTTTCATTCATTAACTTAATAATATCATGTAATCATTTACCTCGCAACCCTTTTCGGAATTTTTTTTCATTTTATTGTTATATTTTTATACTAGAGTTGTTTTTTTATATTTTTTATTTAATATAAAGAAATATATTTTCATTTTTGCTAGTTATAATTATAAAGATTATTTGAAAGTTATTTTCATTTCATAAATACTATTTATAAAATTTATTAAAATAAAAGGATCACTAAACTCTAAATTAGTGATCCTAAAATAAAACTTATACTAATTATCTAAGCAATATATTTATGCTAATCTAAATATTGTTACTGTAGCTGCATTAATTCTAACATTCTTAACATCTTGAGTTAAATTAGTTAGCCTTATAACATAATCTTCTTCAGGAGTTATTATTACGCCTAATGAAATACTATTAGAGTTTACATTTCGTGAAATTGATGCTACGTGCTCACTACTTGGAATAATATTTCCATCATTATCTGTTAATGCAAAAATAATCTCTTTACTATCTCCTTCAACACGAGAATTAATTGAATAAGATATTGTATACTTAGCAAAATATGATTTATTGGCTGATAATTCTATATCAGTACTATTTTCAATATGCCTTATATTTTCTCCTGTAATATCATTTTCTGGGAAACTTACGTTATATCTATATGGTACAACTTGCTCATTTCCAAATTCTCTAAATATTACTCCATAATCACTTATAGTTCCTGATGGCCCAGTTGCTCCTGTTGCTCCAGTTGCTCCTGTTGCACCAGTTGCTCCTGTTGCTCCTCTTGGTCCTGTTGCTCCAGTTGCTCCTACTGGTCCTCTTTCTCCTGTTGCTCCTCTTGGACCTGTTGCTCCTGTTGCTCCTTGTTCTCCTTGGATACCTTGTTCTCCTTGAATACCTTGTGGTCCTTGTTCTCCTTGGATACCTTGTGGTCCTTGTTCTCCTTGGATACCTTGCTCTCCTTGGATACCTTGCTCTCCTTGGATACCTTGTTCTCCTTGAATACCTTGTGGTCCTTGTTCTCCTTGGATACCTTGTTCTCCTTGGATACCTTGTGGTCCTTGTTCTCCTTGGATACCTTGCTCTCCTTGGATACCTTGTGGTCCTTGTTCTCCTTGAATACCTTGTTCTCCTTGGATACCTTGTGGTCCTGTTGCTCCTGTTGGTCCTTGTGGTCCTTGTACTCCTTGTGGCCCTGTTACTCCTTGTGGTCCTGTTACTCCTGTTGCACCTTGTGGTCCTGTTGCTCCTCTTGCTCCTGTTGCTCCTCTTGCTCCTGTTGGCCCTGTTGGTCCTTGTGCTCCAGTTGCTCCTTGTGCTCCTGTTGGCCCTGTTGCTCCTTGTGGTCCTGTTGCTCCTGTTGCTCCTATTGATCCTGTTGCTCCTTGTGGGCCTGTTGCTCCTGTTGCTCCTCTTGCTCCAGTTACTCCTTGTGGTCCTGTTGGTCCTATTGGTCCTTGTGCCCCAGTTACTCCTTGTGGTCCAGTTACTCCTTGTGGGCCTGTTGCTCCTGTTGCTCCGGTTGCTCCAGCGACCCCTTGTGGTCCTGTTGGTCCTATTGGCCCTTGTGCCCCTGTCACTCCTTGTGGTCCAGTTACTCCTTGTGGGCCGGTTACTCCTGTTGGTCCTTGTGGTCCTGTTGCACCTCTTGATCCAGTTGCTCCTTGTGGTCCTGTTGGTCCTATTGGCCCTTGTGGTCCGGTTACTCCTTGTACTCCAGTTGCTCCTGTTGCTCCTGTTGCTCCGGTTGCTCCTTGTGGTCCTCTTGATCCTGTTGGTCCTTGTGCTCCTGTTGGTCCTATTGGTCCTTGTGCCCCTGTTGGCCCTATTGGTCCTTGTTGCCCAGTTACTCCTTGTGGTCCTGTTGCTCCTGTTGCTCCTGTTGCTCCTCTTGCTCCGGTTGCTCCTGTTGCTCCTCTTGCTCCTGTTTCACCTTGTGATCCTGTTGCTCCTGTTGCTCCTGTTGCTCCTCTTGCTCCGGTTGCACCAGTTGCTCCTCTTGCTCCAGTTGCTCCAGTTGCTCCTGTTGCTCCTTGTGGTCCTGTTGCACCTTGTGGTCCTGTTGCACCAGTTGCTCCTCTTGCTCCAGTTGCTCCTGTTGCTCCTTGTGGTCCTCTTGCTCCAGTTGCTCCTGTTGCTCCTTGTGGTCCTCTTGCACCTTGTGGTCCTGTTGCACCAGTTGCTCCAGTTGCTCCTCTTGCTCCGGTTGCACCAGTTGCTCCTCTTGCTCCAGTTGCTCCAGTTGCTCCAGTTGCTCCTGTTGCACCAGTTGCTCCTGTTGCTCCTGTTGCTCCTGTTGCTCCTATTGATCCTGTTTCACCTTGTGATCCTGTTGCTCCTGTTGCTCCTCTTGCTCCGGTTGCACCAGTTGCTCCTCTTGCTCCAGTTGCTCCTCTTGCTCCAGTTGCTCCAGTTGCTCCAGTTGCTCCAGTTGCTCCTGTTGCTCCTTGTGGTCCTGTTGCACCAGTTGCTCCTCTTGCTCCAGTTGCTCCTGTTGCTCCTTGTGGTCCCCTTGCCCCAGTTGCTCCTTGTGGTCCTGTTGCACCAGTTGCTCCTCTTGCTCCGGTTGCTCCTGTTGGACCAGTTGGTCCTGGACAACCTTGAGGTCCCCTACATCCTGGTTCACCCTTTGGTCCCCTTGGTCCTGTTGGCCCAACACAACAACCTTTACATTCATCATCGCAATATTCCTTACAAGAATACCCCATACTTTCATCGATATTATCTGAATACAAATCTTCATTTTCATCCCAGATATTATACTGATTCATTTTATTTCTAGTTGTTCTATTCCTTCTATTTAATCTATTCCTATTATTAGGATTATTCATTGAATTACTATAGTATCGCATTTTATCCTCCCAATCATACATTCTAATTTATCATTTGGTTTATCCATACTTTCATATTATGTTTTTAAAATGTTATTGTTACATAGCATTTAGACAAAATACTCCATTATATTACATTTACCTTTATGATATAATATTCTTAAAATAAAATATTTAAAACTATTATATACAAGGAGATATATTTATGAAGTTTTATGAAACTACTGTTAAAGAAACTGTAATATATAATGGTAACTATTTAGATCTAATAAATGTAGATGTTAAATTACCTGATGGAAATCTATCTAATAGGGATATAATTAAACATCCTGGAGCTTGTGCTATAATCCCATTTCTAACTGATAATCAAGTAATACTAATAGAACAATTTAGAAAACCTCTAGAAAAAACTATACTTGAAATTCCTGCTGGAAAGCTTGATAAAAATGAAGAAATTATAAATTGTGCTCATAGAGAATTAGAAGAAGAAACTGGCTATAAAGCTAAAGAAATGATCTATCTTGGAAGTATTGCTACAGCACCTGGATTTTGTGATGAAATAATACATTTATATAAAGCTACTAATTTATATAAAGGAACAAAATCATGTGATGAAGATGAATTTACAGATATTAAAATTTTTACCTTAGATGAAATTAAAGATATGATTAGAAATGGCGATATTATAGATACCAAAACTATAAGTATTTTATCATTTTTATAATATTTCTATAAATAGAGTAAAGTAAAATATCATTTTATTTAATATAAGAGCGAAAAGTGAAGGTTGAAACTGCTATGATAGCTTCTTGAAATATAGTTTTTTAATTCATCTAATCTGAATTATTTTCTTAACTTTTCACTCTTACTTCTTCACTTAATAATTTTAGTATTTAAGCTTTAAAATAGTATTTTCTGTAGATAAATTTATAAAATTATATAGTATTAAAATATTATCAAAAGTATTTTCATCTAAATACTCACTTAATTTACTACTAAAACTTCTTAAATCAACTACATGAATTTCCTCATAGTTTTGAGTTAAAAATGGAATTAATGAATTTGCAAAAGAATCTTTTATAACTAATATTTTTTTGTCATTTTTAATAGCATTATTTTTTATTATAGTTAAAGGATTGTTACCGTATAAGAATAATGCATATTTATCTCTTAAATTTTCTTTAGAGTAATCATATATAGAATCATATATTTTATCTCCTACTAGTTCTAGCGTCAAATCATTAAATTTATAATAGGTAAGAATATCTGAATTTATATTAAAAGGTTTTGACTTTGAATAGTATGTTCCATAAAAACCTGATAGTTCAACCTTTTCAAATTCATCCAAACTTATTGCATTACCCCCAATAGAACTTATAAAACCACAATATCCTAAATATGCTCCATATGTTGTCCAATGATGATCTGTATTATAATAAATATATTTCTCTTTATTATTAATTAACTCTTTCATTAAATCTACATTATTAGTATATGACGAGTATTTATATATTTCATCAATTATTTTTTCCTGCATAATTTGAGGAGATCCTAGTGGTAAACTTTCTTTATATATCTCATAAGAATTTGGAATTACCATTAATGAAACTTTCCCCTTATATCTTTCTCCAAAATTCTTTATAGTTTCAATATTATTAATTAATCTTTCTTCATTTAATAAATCAAACTTTTCAAAAAGCTTGCCATTTTCTCCATATATTATTCCGTTATTTTCTATCTTACCTAATGCATATTCACTTATAGATTTTAAGCTTATCCATTTATCTCTTATAGGAAATTGATCATTTATATATTTTTCGTAGTTCTCTTGAAAGCTTCCATTTAAGAAATCTTTAAAAGAAAATGTTACATTTGTTTTTAAATTTCTGTTTTCTAATTCTGAAAACTCCTTATCATTACTAACCAAACTAACTATTGTTATTACTAAAGTTATTGAAATAAAACTATATAGTAAGTAATTTTTCTTCATTTAATATTACCTCCTAAAACCTAAAATATAGGAAAGGATTATAAGTTGCATCAACTAAATAAGCTATACATAATAAAAATATTGTTATTAAAATTATTGTATTTAAAATATCACTTTTTACAAATTTATTATATATATTTTTTATTATAGGTGTTGAAAACAATGTAGCAATTATAAACGTAATTCCATAATTTCTTATATAATATATCCATTCATTATCTATATTTATAGTAAACATTCTTTGTAATAATATTTTTAATTGTTCTAGATCTACTACTGCAAATATCGCCCAGCCAATGATTATAAAGAATATTGAATATATATGTGATATTATTTTGTTTTTTTCTAAAAATCTTAGTAATCCTGCTTTTTCTATACTTATTAATATAAAGAAATATATTCCCCATAATATAAAGTTATAGCTAGCTCCATGCCAAAATCCTGTTAAAAACCATACTATAAAAAGATTTATGTAAAGTCTTAATCTTCCTACTCTATTACCACCTAAAGGTATATAAACATATTCTTTAAACCAAGAACCAAGTGTAATATGCCATCTTCTCCAAAATTCAGTTATACTCCTTGATATATAAGGATAATTAAAATTTCTTGGGAAATCAAAGCCTAGTATTTTTCCAAGTCCTATTGCCATCAATGAATAACCATTAAAATCAAAATATATTTGAAATGCAAAAGCTAAAATAGATATCCATGCCATTATTGTTCCAATTTCCGAAAATCCTTTTGCTTCAACTTCTGACCAAAGTGCTCCTATATTATTTGCTATAATCACCTTACTTCCTAATCCAAGTATAAATAATTTTATACCTTCTTGAATTTGATATATATCTACTTTTCTGTTTTTTAATGCAAGATTTATATCAGTATACTTAACTATAGGACCTGCTATAAGTTGCGGAAATAAACATACAAATGCTCCAAAATTTATAATATTTTTTTCTGCTTTAACTTTTCCTAAAAATACATCTATGGTATAAGACATAGTTTGAAATGTATAAAAACTAATTCCTAAAGGTAATGTTATTTTTACATACTTTAATGATATACCTAAAATATTATTTATATTTTCTAAGAAGAAATTAAAATATTTAAAGAAAAATAACATTCCCAAATTAAATAATATGGATATAAGTAAAAACATAATACTTATCTTTTTATTTTTTCTATATTTTTCTATTCCTCTGCTGACCAAGTAGTCTACAAATATTGATGCTAACATTATTAAAAAGTACTTAGGCTCTCCCCATGAATAAAAAGCTAAACTAACACCTAACAAAGTTAAATTTTTAAATTTATTAGGAGTTAAAAAATATAAAACCATTGCTATAGGTAGAAACCTAAATATAAATAAAATACTACTAAAAACCATACTTTTCTCTCTTTCGTATACATAATAATTAAAAAATATTATAACTTCCTCAAAAAGAGTTATTAAATACTTTTCTCATCTTAATTAGACTCTATTATATGCAAATTTGTTCCTTATACAGACTTTATTTTTTCCCCATTAGGGACATTTATAAACTCTAATCTTAACATATTAGCCATATAAATAACTATTTATATTTACATACCAGGCATTATTACTAATTATTGAATTATGTATATTTTTATGTTAATCTTGTGTATATACACCTGTAAATCAAATAAAAGGAAGTGTGAAAATGAACTTAAAAGAAGAAATACTAAAATTAAAGGAAGAAAAAAATGCATTAATAGTTGCTCATCTTTATCAATGTGACGAAATTCAAGAAATAGCCGATATAGTTGGTGATTCTTATTTTTTAAGTAAACAAGCCATGGAAAGCTCAAAAGACTTAATAATATTTTGTGGCGTAAAATTTATGGCTGAAAGTGCAAAGATACTTTCTCCACATAAAAAAGTACTTATTCCATCAAATAGCACAACTTGCCCTATGGCTGATATGGCCTTGGTTAATCGCCTAGAAGATTTAAAGGACAAGCATCCAAATGCTAAAGTTGTAAGTTATATTAATTCAAATTTAGATATAAAAGCTTTATCTGATGTCTGTGTTACTTCATCATCAGCTATTGATATATTAAACAACTTGAACTCCGATGAAATAATATTTTTACCTGATAGAAATTTAGGTGGTTATTTAGCAGAACAATTACCAGACAAAAAATTCACTTTATATCCTGGATTTTGTCCAACTCATGAAAGAATTGAAAAAGATGAGATTATATCATTAAAAGAACAATATCCAAATTATCCAGTTTTAGTTCATCCTGAATGTAATAAAGAAGTTCGTGATTTAGCTGATTATATAGGAAGTACCTCTGAACTTATTAACTATAGCGCTAATTCTACTGCAGCTGGTTTTATAGTTATAACTGAAGAAGGTGTCTTCTATGAAATGAAATTAAAAAGTCCTAATAAAACTTTTATTCCTACTAAAACAGGAATGATTTGTCCTAATATGAAAAAAATATCTCTTAATGATTTATATAATTGTTTAAAAAATGAAGAATTTGAGGTTCGTATTGACGAAGAGCTTAGAGTAAAAGCTCATAAAGCTTTAGAAAATATGCATCTTTTATCTGTATAAGAAATATGAATTATGATGTTTTAATAGTTGGAACAGGTATTGCAGGCCTTTATACTGCTCTTAATTTAAGAGATGATATTAGGATATTAATGATAACTAAAAATACTTTTAAAGATTGTAATAGCTATCTTGCTCAAGGTGGAATTTCCACTTCTCTCGGTATTTTTGATGAAGAAAATTATTTTAATGATACAATGAAAGCTGGAAATTATCATAATGATACTGAAGCTGTTAAATTATTAATAAAAAACTCTATTGAAAATATTAATAATCTAGTTGAAATCGGAGTACCATTTGATAAAGATAATGATAATTTAAAATATACACGAGAAGGTGGCCATAGCAAATTTAGAATAGTTCATGTTAAAGATGAAACTGGAAAATACGTTACTGAAACTTTATTAAATATTGTATCTAAGAAAAATAATATTACCATGTTAGAAAATACAAAATTAGTAGATTTAATATGTAAAAATAATAACTGCTACGGTGGAGTTATAGAACATAACTCTGTAGTTTCCACAGTAAATAGTAAATTTACTATTTTAGCTACCGGAGGTATTGGTGGAATATTTAATTCAACTACTAATATTGAATATTTAACTGGAGATGGTCTTAATATTAGTTTAAAAAATAATATTGAAATTAAGGATATGGAATATTTACAACTTCACCCTACTGTTTTATATGAGCCAAAATCTAAAGGCAAAAAATTGCTTTTATCTGAATCTTTACGTGGTGAGGGTGGAATAATACTAAATCAAAATAAAGATGAGTTTATTGATTCTTTACTTCCTAGAGATATAGTTTCTTCTGCAATATTAAAAGAGATAGAAAATACACCTAATAAGCCTTATGTTTACCTAGATATGACTAAAAAATCAAAAGAATTTTTAATGGGTAGATTTCCTTTCTTATATAATGAATGTTTAAAAAGGGGATTTGAAATGGATAAGGATTTACTTCCAATAGCTCCTGCTCATCATTACTGTATGGGAGGAATTAAAGTAGATTTATTTTCTAGAACTTCTATGAATAATCTTTATGCTGTTGGTGAAGCTAGTTGTACTGGAGTACATGGAAGTAATAGACTTGCTAGTAATTCTCTATTAGAAGCATTAGTTTTTAGCAAGCAAGCTGCTGAAAATATTAATTCTAAAATATCTGAAATAGATTTTAAAGAAATTATTAATAATCTAACTTCATATGCATTAGATTCTTACGATGAATTAATAAACTACTTAAAAGGAAAGGTTGATAATAGATATGCTAAACTATTTAATTGTTGATAAAATAATAAAAAATGCATTAGAAGAAGATATTCCATATGGTGATATTACAGCTTCTTCAATAGTAACTAAAGGCTCTAAAGCCAAAGCTTCTCTTATAGCTAAAGAAGATGGTATAATTTGTGGATTACCTATATTTGAAAGAGTATTCGCTATATTAGGTGAAGTCACTTTTACATCATCAGTCTCAGAAGGTTCTAAGGTTACTAATGGCGATATAATTGGTGAAGTTGAAGGTAATGCTCTTAATATTTTAATGGGTGAAAGGGTTGCTTTAAATTTACTTCAAAAAATGAGCGGAATTGCAACTTTAACTAATAAATATGTACTTAAACTTCAAGGATTGAACACACAAATCTTAGATACAAGAAAAACTACAGCTAATCTTAGAATTTTAGAAAAATATGCTGTTAAAATAGGTGGTGGAAATAATCATCGATTCTCCTTATCTGATGGAATTTTAATCAAGGATAATCATATTGGATATGCTGGCAGTATAAAAGAAGCTATTAGATTAGCTAAAGCTAATTCTTCATTTGTTAGAAAAATAGAGGTAGAAACTGAATCTAAAGCTGATGTACTTGAAGCCCTTGAAGCTGGTGCTGACATTATTATGCTTGATAATATGTCCCCTTCTGAAGCTAGTGATATGGTTAAATTAATAGATGGACGTGCACTTATAGAATGCTCTGGAAATATTACTTTAGATACAGTAGTAGATTATGCATTATCAGGTGTAGATTTTATTTCCTCTGGCGAACTAACTCATTCAGTAAAAGCATTTGATATCTCTTTAAAAAACTTTACTCAACTATAACTTTCTAAAAAAAGTAATTACATTTACTTTATACTTATATATTTAAGTAAATGTAATTACTTTTTATAATTTTGAATATAAACAAATCAATAATTTAGCTATATTCCTCTACAGATAATTAGTATAATCACTTAATCTTAATGGATAATCTAATTTAGGAACCTCCGTATTTAAATCTTTAAACTCCTTTTTAAACAACTCCCTATTATATAAAATCTTTTCTGAATCGCCATTAAAACTTGCTGCTAATTCATTAAAAAAATAGGAACATTTTTTATTTCCTAAATTATAGTAACAAACACATAACTGTAAACTTGGTATCCATGTATAATAATCACTATTAGAAATAGCCATATTATAATTATCTGGCCTTGAATCTAATGCAACTCTATACCAGAAAGCTGCTTGTTTAAAATTATTTTTTTCAAGATAATAATTTCCTAAACTACATGCAATTTCAGCTGTTGGATTATCTAGCTTAAAAGACTCAAATGCAATATCAACTATTTTATCCTTCCTATCAATTATATTTAATGCTCTTATAATCTTTAAATAGGCCCCCTTTACATCTTCTATCCATCCTTCATTAGTATTTATAAATCTTCTATATTGTTTTATAGCTTCCTTATAATATCTATTGTCAAAAAGTTCATTAGCATAATAGTACATATCTCTTGGAGTAAACTTTTTATTTTCCTTCTCCATAGTTCTAAATATTTGAAGATTTCTATCTGTATACTCTTTAATTTTTCCATGCTCAATAGCAAAATCCCCTTCAAGCCCCTTACCATAAACATCTAAATATTCATGAACATTTCCTATCCAAATAAATCTACAACTTCTTTTAACTATTCTATTTCTCCTTAATGATGTAGTTACATCACCCTGATCATTTCTTGCTAATATATATTCTGCACTTACATAGTCATAACTCTTATCCATATTCTCTAACAATAATTTTATTTTTTTTACATTTTCATCATTAATATAGTCATCACCATCTAACCACATTATATAATCACTAGTCGCCTTACTAAATGCAAAATTCCTAGCAGCTGCAAAATTGTTTATCCATTTAAAATCATATATTTTAGAATTAAACTTTGATGCAATTTCCTTTGTTTCATCTTTCGATCCTGTATCTACTATTATAATTTCATCTATAAATGATTTTACTGAATTTAAACACCTACAAAGAGTCTTCGCTTCATCCTTAACAATCATACATAAACTTATAGAAACTTTTTTCTTCATCTATCCCCTTTATTAAAATAAAAATTAATGCACATATTATAATAAGAAATATTATTACAACATGTGCATTACTATACAACTATTTAACCTTAGTCAAACAATTCCTCTATTTTAGTATTTATACTTTCAACATTATATACTTCTGAACCATTATCATTATTTAAATTATACTTATCCTTAAGATACAATATTCTATAAACACTTTCGTTAATTCTATCTTCAGAAATAGTCCCATTTGATATAGATTCTTCTATTGAAGTTATAACCTTTATCTCATTATCATATCCATGACATACAAGCACTATATCAACCCCTGCCTTAATTGATTTAACAGCAGCTTCTCCTATATCATAATTTTGTGTAATAGCCCCCATAGTCATATCATCAGTAATAACTACTCCTTTAAAGCCCATACTTTCCCTAAGAATATTAGAAATAATTATCTTTGACATAGTAGCTGGATTTTCTGAATCTACATTTTTTAATAAAATATGTGAAACCATAATAGCATCTGCACCATTTTTTATAGCATTTTCAAATAGTATAAACTCTAATTGCCTAAGTTCTTCTAAACTTTTTTCTACTAAAGGTAATCCATAATGAGAATCCACACTTGTATCACCGTGCCCTGGGAAATGCTTTACTACAGATATAACTCCATTATCTTGTATTCCCTTCATAACTTCAATAGCTAAATTGCTAACTTCCTCTGCATTTTCTCCAAAAGCCCTATTCCCTATAACAGTATTTTGGAGATTACTTAATATATCAAGTACTGGAGCATAGTCCATATTATATCCAATTAACTTTAACTCATTAGCAATTATATCTCCTTCTTTATAACAAATATCTTTACTATTAAAAGAAGCTACATAAGATGCTGAATTTAATATACATTTATTTTATTAATCATATTTATTTTTATTGTCTTAACTCAAATATTTTTATTATTTTCAAAAGCAACTAATAATATACGTAAATATTATTTTCTACTTTATATTAAAATTTAAAAACTTTATAAATAATATCACTTAAAATTCAGATTATTTTCATTCTTTCTTTGTATAATTAAATTATAAGATATTTCTTAAATATATAATAAGGTGTTGATTATTATTAATACTAAAGATAAAAAAAACAAAAAACAGCCATTAAAACTTATAACCTTACTAATATTATTTTTACTCTTAGTAACTTTACTTATTAAAAGCTATACTAATTTTAAAGATAAAAATTTGACATTATCTAACTCTAATAATAACTTTAATGAAAATGCTCTAACAATCTGTATTGACCCTGGTCACGGTGATTGGGATGATGGAGCTACAGGAGTAGATGGTGCATTAGAAAAAAATATAAACCTAAATGTCTCACTAAAACTTGGGAAACTACTTCAAGATGCAGGCTTTAATGTGGTTTATACAAGAGATTCAGATAATCTCTCTTTATCTGATGATGAAATGGAAAACCTTTGTGAAAGAGTAAATATTTCAAAAGAAAACAATGCAGATTTATTTATTTCTATTCATTGTAATACTACCGATGAGTCATCTAGCTATAAGGGAATAGAAACATGGTACAATCCTAAAAACGGTAATAATGAAGTCTTTGCCAAACTTGTACAAACTGAATTATCTAACTTAAATTATACTCAAGATAGAGAAATAAAGTCTGATTCAGAATTAGTAGTTTTATCTAAAAATGATACACCCTCTGTTTTAGTTGAACTTGGCTTCTTAAGTAACCCTTCAGATGAAAAGTTTTTAAACTCCAATAGTGGACAAACCCTATGTGCAGAAGCCTTATTTACAGCAATAAAAGATGCCTCAGAAACCATCTTTCCATCAGTAAACTCTGATACATAGATGCTTCCTCATCGAGGCATCTTTTTATTTATTAATTTAATTATTATAGAGGATAATATAACTATTCCTAATATTATAGCTCCATATATCATAAATAAATCCTCTGGTAATGCATTTATTATAGGATCTATGGTTGCATCAAATATCCAATAATCATTTTTAAAAAATATTTTATGAAATATTATAAATGCCTTTGAAAAATCTATAACATACGCTGCTAATAGTATTATAAAAAATATTATTAAGATATTTGATCCTGAATTAAGATTTTTTATAATATTTTTATAAGAACTTCTCATTTTAAGTTTACATAAAAAGATATAAAACAAATTAGCTATTATAAAGACTAAAGCTATAACTATCAATGAAATAAAAATTCTTTTAACTTCCAAAAAATGTATTTCTCCATATGAACTCATAGTAAAATTTTCAAACTTTAATGATTCTATAAATGGATTTTGAAGATAATTTATTAATTCATTGTAATCAATAATTAAATTTGCTTTAGAAACTCCTGTAATGTTAACTAACTTATACTTATCTATAATAAATATATATATAAATCTAAGATTTAATGCTATTATTGTAGCAATCGCTATAATTGCTACAGCTGTAAATATACTCATTAATATTCTAGTAAAAATATTTAAATATAATATTTTATCACTTTTTGTATCCATAATTCCTCCTATAAGTCTATATAAATTTTATCATATTATTACCTTTTTTAAAATATTTTCCAAATATTATATAAAAAAATAACAATCTTTTATGAATTAAGATTGCTATTTTATAACTAATATTTTTTCTATTTTATATTTCCTAAAAAACATTTATCCTTAATCTTTTTATCTCTATTATCAAAAGGATTATTTATAAGAGCCTTACAATAAAGACTTGGATAATTTTTACTTAAATATTTCATATACTCTGCCCACTCTATTGTAAGATACTTATATACAGCCATCAAATCAGTTTCTATATGCTTTATTTCATATTCTTCAATATCTTCACAGTATCTTGTATCCAACTCTTCCTTTAAATGCATTATAGTCATTAACATTTCTGTAAAAGTCTCATGCTCTAATAAATTTCCATTTGAAATTAAGTTAATCAATAAATCCTTATTATTATCTAATCTATTTCTTATATTTTTCAAATCAATCTTTTCTATATTAATTTCATAATCATATTGAAGAATATCCTCATGCAACTTTGAAAAAGACTTATCACACCACGTATCAGCTGTTATAGTTCTATGATTAGCCATAACTCCATGAGCGTCACCCTTTACTATATCCGATAATAGCTTTGTTCCAAGTTCAGTATAAAATAATCCTATAAGCATATTCAACTTTTCTAATAAATGCTCTTTTTCTCTTCTTTCAAGCATTTTATCAATTACTATTGTAGTGAAAAATACCTCTAATGGAATAAATGCTATATCTGCAACTAAGAATATCATTGTATGATGTACATCCTTAAAAATTAGAACATGTACATAATGTAAAATTACAGATAATAATATAAGTCCAGCACCTATTAAAATTGTTTCCTTTGTTCTTTTCTTCAAATTTTTCCTCCCTATTTCCTCTTTGTTGAAATCTTTTACTAATGTTTTATAGTATATCAGCTTGTCTTATTATAGTAAAGTCTCATATATTTTACTACAAAAATACTGATTCAAAACTAGGTAATATATGAAAACTCTATTTTCATACAGTACCTATGTTTTGATCAGATTAATTTAATTTAATTTATATTTTTATAAATTATTGTAATTCACTATCTTCTGAATATGCTACAAATACTTTTGTAGGATCAATTTCTAACTCCTCACAAGCCTCCCTAAAACTACATCCAGTCTCATCCATATATTTTGCTACGTAAGCGTTAACATCAATTTGTGAATAAACATTTTCCATGCTACATTCCTCCCTAATCTTTTTAATTTAACGACTTCTAAAATTACATCATATATAATTAAGTAATTTATATTTATTATATATTCCAATTAATTAAAATATTCCTACCTTATCCTTCCCCCTTTCAAAATATTATTTTATAAAAATTCTGATAATTATGATTATTCTATATTATTTCTCATTATCCTTCTAAGAAATATATATTTTTTCTATTTTATATATTTTCACAAAAAGGTTAACAGACTCTTTTTTCACTAAAATTCTCCTTTACCATTTTTATTTTATGATATAATATACCTTATACCATAAAAATACACTAATATCAGGACGGTGAAATAATTGAAAATACATTTTGATAAGAAACTGTTAAAATATTCAGTATATGTTACTTTAACAGCTATTGCTATTTATTTAGCCTTAACTATAATGTCTAATGTAGGTGCAATTTTTACTACTACATTTAGTATTATTGGAACTATACTTAGTCTAATTAAACCTTTAATTATTGCTATAGTTATAGCTTATTTACTATATCCATTAACAAAAATTATAGAAAACTTTCTAAGAACAAATACTTTATATAAAATAAAAAATCAATCTACTAGAAGAGTAATTGCTATTGTATCTTCTTATCTTTTAATAATTGGAATTGTATTAGCTTTGATTTGGGGTATTTATTTTATGATTGGCGGACAACTTTCTAAAAATACTACACTAACAAATATAATGTCAGATATATCATCATATTTAAATACTAATTCATTCTCTACTTCATCAATAGAAGATACTCTAAAAAACTTAAATATACCTTTTATTGATAACTTACAACCATATATAATTCAAATAGTAGATACAGTACAAAAATATATTATGACTAACCTTGGAAATATGACTTCTAATATTATGTCTATAGGTAGTAGTATTGCTTCATTCTTTATTGCAATTATTATAAGTATTTATATTCTTAAAGATTCTGAATACTTTATTAGTTTATGGAAAAAACTGTATTATTTAATTTTTAGGAGTAGTCATACTGGGAAAAAAATTTCAGAAACATTTGCTCTAATAAATGGTGTATTTTCAAAGTTTATTCGTGGTCAATTATTAGAAGCATTTTGTGTTGGGATATTATCAGCAATAGCTTTATCTATAGTTGGCATAGATTATGCAGTTGTAATCGGACTTATTGCTGGAATTTGTAATATGATACCTTATGTTGGGCCTTTAGTTGGTACTATTTTAGCAGCAATCATGGGATTATTAAGTGGAAGACCTATAAAAGTTATTTATGCTATTATAGCAATGCTTGTTGTACAACAAGTTGATAATAATTTATTAGCACCTAAAATAGTTGGAAATAGTGTTGGACTTCATGCTGTATTTACTATGATGGCAATTTTAGTAGGAGGTAACATAGGAGGTCTACTTGGAATGTTACTTGCAGTTCCAATTGCAGCTTCTATTAGAGTTTTATTTAATAAGTGGTATGAAGAATATACAAATTCAAATATAGCAGAAGAGTAAATTTTACTATAAAATAAAAAAAGTCTGATTCCAGACTTTTTTTACTTTATAAATATGTTTATAAATAATTAACATTATACTACACAGCTCAATAGCATTGTTGCTATGCCTCCTATTATTACTGTTTGTCCTATTTTTATATTATCAAGCTTCATAATAGCATATAAAAATCCACCCATAACTAGAAATACGCCTGCATATAATATTACATCAAAATATTCATTTAAATTACTTTTAGAAATAAGAAAGCTTATTAGCATTACTCCTAATGTAACTGCTACCCCATACCACTCTTCTCTAACCCTTTCTTTACATTTATTCACCTTTACTCCCATCTCCTTTATTATTTATCCCCTATTTATGATTAATTTTATATAATTTACTAATAAAATATATACCCCACCATAATTTTACCATATTATTCCATATTTTGGTATATAAATTATTCTAAATAAATATAAAAAGCCTCACCTTAGTGAGACTTTTATATTTATGTAGAATTAGATTTTTAATTTAAGTTATTCACATACTTTCGTTATTGTGTTTTTTCCATCACATTTCCATTTAATCTGATTTTTACATCTATCACAAGTTATAATTCCATTAGCTTCACAGCTTGGTTCCTCAAAAATTATTTCTCCACACTTTGGACATAAAACATCATCCATAATAACTCTCCTTATTGTTAAACTATACTTATATATTTCTATTATTAATAATATAAATATTATTATGCATTTATAATACTTAATTTTTGAAATATTTGCATTAGAAATCCAATATTTTTTATTAAATAATTGTAAAACTGTGTTATAATTTGTAAATAGGGGATAAAATTACTCCTAACCTTTAAATAGAGTCAACACTACATCTAAATCTAAAAATTCAATTTATAAAAAAATATAATATTTTATTTATAATATATTAATAAATATATTGACATAATTGATAAATTTGTAATAAAATCACTATAAGGAAATTACGAATGTTTTAATATTTTTAATTAATATTATTCGACTTACATTAGGAAGGATGTGAATTTATTTCGTAAATATTTTATCAATATTGCGAAATCAAGCCTATGATTGACAATTTACTTTACACTATACCAAAAGAAAATCATACAAAAGAACAAGTAAAAGAAATTTTATCTAATCATCCTGAAATAAAGTTCGTATCATTTGTTGGTATCGATCTTTCTGGAAATGATACAGATGAAAAAATTCCAGTTAATTTATTTTTAGATGACTTAGATTCATTCTTACATGGAGTTGCAGTTCAAACGGATGGATCATCAGTTGTTTTACCAGGGATAGCAACATTAAACAATGCAAAAGTAGATATGATTGCAGACTTAAATTGTAAATGGTTTGTTGATTATAACTATGATTTTATTGATAAATCAACAAATAAACCTGTAGGTACTTTAAGAATCCCTTGTTTCTTATATCACGATAATAAACCTGTTGATTCAAGAAATATTTTAAATAATGCAGTTAAAACTTTTAAAGATAATTTATGGAATATATTTGAAACACATCCTGAAGTTTTAGATATTTATAACATAAAAAAAGATGATATAGATGAAATTGTAATAACATCAGCTACTGAGTTAGAATTTTGGGTTAGAACTCCAAATACTGATGCTGAACTTGAAGAGTTATCAACTTCTCAAGTACTTCATGAACAATATTGGACAAGAACTAAAGGTAAAGTTCGTACAGCTTTAGAAGAAAGCTTATTATTAATGGAAGCCTATGGATTCGAACCTGAAATGGGGCATAAAGAAGTTGGTGGAGTTAGAGCTAAATTAGATGCTTCTGGTAACTTTAATCATGTAATGGAACAAATAGAAGTAGACTGGAAATATTCAGATGCAGTTCAAGCTGCTGATAATGAATTATTTATAAAAATATTAGTTCAAGAAACTTATAGAAGATATGGTTTAGATGTTACATTTATGGCAAAACCAATTGATGGTGTTGCTGGTTCTGGTATGCATGTTCATGTAGGAATTAGCTTAAAACTTAAAAATGGTAAAAGAATAAACCTATTCCATACTACTAAGGATCATTTCCTAAGTGTTCTTGGATATGGTTCATTAATGGGTCTTCTTAAAAACTATGAAGTTATGAATCCATTTATTTCTTCAACTAATAATTCTTTAAAAAGATTAAAACCTGGATTTGAAGCTCCAGTTTGTATAGTTACTTCTCTTGGATTATCTCCAAGTAATCCATCTAGAAATAGATCTATACTTGTTGGACTTATTAGAGATCTAGCTAATCCTTTAGCTACAAGATTTGAATTACGTTCTCCAAATCCACATTCAAACGCATATATAACTATAGCTGTATGTTACATGGCTATGCTTGATGGTATTCTTTATGCAGTAAATAATAATAAAACTGATGATGAATTATTAGCTGAACTTTCTAAAGAATATGGTGCTGATGCAGATTATTTAGAAAAAAATAGAAAATATAGAGCTGAAGAAGATGTATTTGAAGATTTTACTGAAGAAGAAAGAAACAAATACTTTAGCAAGGCTCCAGCTACAATATATGAAAATATCAGCGCTTTAGATAGATACCCTGAAAAAGTAGAAGTCTTAAAAAGAAATGGCGTATTAACTGATCAACTTATTAATAGCTTTAAAATGGCAACTATTAAAAGATGGAAAATGGAAATAGCTCATAGAATAGTAAATAAATTTACTGCTGAAATAAGAGCTTGCAAATGCCTTCATGATGCAAATAAAGCTTTAGATTTAGATTTAACTAATTGGATGAAAATTCATGAATTAAGACTTTATATAATGAAGGATACTAATTCTACTAAGAGTCTATTTACAAGACTTAAAGATGCAATTAATGAAGATAACTTAGCAGTTGCATCTGATCTTTATTTAGAATTAGAAGATAAAATGAGCTTATTAAGAAATATGTACTCTTCTTACAAGAAAAATTTATTAGATATTTAAATATAAAAAAATGAACTGCTATTTTTAACAGTTCATTTTTTATTATTACTTTATATATTTTTATGTATTCTTTCCATATAAAATGTAATAATCAGAGTCATAGCATAATCGTAGATTAAAAAAATTGGCTGTGCTACTATCCATAATATTATAAATGCAACAGTTCTTGCTGAAGTATCAAAAAACTTTCCTATTAATGCTTCTAATCCATCCATTATATTTATTCCTAAAATATTCTGCATTATTATAAAAGCAACTATAAATACTATATTAAAGAAAACTAATTTAAATACTATTTCTAATTTTTCTTTTCTGATTCTTTCCACAAAATATTTTACTATTCCATATGCTCCAAAGAAAATAAAGTATAAAAATGATATATTAATTGGAACTAAGAAAAAAGCAATTAAACTAGATGCTATATATACAAATATAGATGTTTGAACATTACTTCTTATAATACATACTGGTATTAAAGCTGAAGCAACTGTTAATATAGCTAATGTACTTATCGGCAATATTGAAGTTGCATATAATACTATAGTTGTTAGTGCTACTAAAATTCCACCAAGAGCTATATCCTTAGCCTTCATAAAACCACCCCTTTATATAAATTACGAAGCAATTTATAGTTAAGGTCCTAACGGCCAGGTAAGTTTTTTGAACATCGCTTCGCTAGTTCAAAAAGGTAAATGTTGACTTCATCAACGGTAAGAGCCTTACGGCTAGTGAAGGGAAAAACTTCTTACGAAGTTTCAAAATATATATTCAAGAAATTATGAAATAATTACATCCTTAACTTTTTACCGTTTGCTTCAGCAAACATTTATCCATAATTGATTAGCGTAAGCTATATTAATTATTTTACCTTTGGCCGAAGGCCCTTAACTAAATATATTGCTTCGCAATATATTTCTATTCTTACTTATTATTTTTAACAACATCCAATAAGGTCTCCACCAAAGCATTCACATACTGAATCTAAGCACCATAAATTGATACAACAATCACAATTATTCATATTACCATTTGAAGTTCTATAAGTTTGACTATATCCTCTGCTTCTTGCTTGTAATTGTTGAAGTGCTTGCCTATACTCAAAATTATTCGGATCCATAGAACATGCCCTTTGTATATTGTTATAAGCTGATTCAAACCAACCCTTTGCCATCATCACATTTCCATATAAATAATACCATTCTGCATCTCTTTGCTTTATAGCATTAAGCTTTGATTCTGCAACAGATATATTTCTCATTTGAATAAGACTTCTTACCTCTGCATATATAGGTGTATTACTACTATATGAATTAGATCCTGTATTATAACCTGAATTAGCTCTTGTTGATGAAGAACTATAATTTGAGTCTCCTCCAGAATTTTTGAGCATTTCATAAGCCTGATTTATTTCAGATAATTTTTCCTGTGCTAAATCCTTAAGTGGATTATCTACATATTGATCTGGATGATATTGCTTTACTAATTTTCTATAAGCTGATTTTATTTCTTCCTGAGAAGCTCCTGGCTTCACTCCTAATACCTCATACGGATTCATTATAAAACACTCCTTTTATCCTCTGCTATCATTATCTATTACATATTTGAAACAAAATATTAATGTTTATTCTTTTTATCCTTACAGTTACAATTATTAATTATCTTCTCATACTTATCCATCATTCCAAGAGTAATTATATTTTCTAATATTGCTTTATTTCTCTTTAGTGGTAACTTATTTAAAGCTTCTTTGCAATTATATCCACAATTCAAAATAGTAAATTCCATTCTTGGCTTAATTTCTTCTAATAACTCTTCGTAGCTTTTATTATTCTTATTATATAAATAATTTATTGGATTAAATTTATCTTTTTCTATATCTTCTTTTAAATCATCCAAAGCATCTATTAAATAAATCCATTTTCCAAGGGCATAGCCTAAATCATAAAGTTCATATCTTAATTCATCACTATCATCATCTATTTCTTCAGGGTATAACTCTAAAATTTTAGCTACTATCAAACTAAAAGGATGTGAAATCTCATCAATTGATGAAAATTCCTTATTTTTTTCTAAATTAGATAGCATATTTAAATTTTCTTCTATTATATCATTAATCATAGTAACATTTCTGTTAAATTTTCGTTTATATGGTGATAAAGCAACACTTTCAACTTTGCTTTTTAGACTTTTATCATCATTTACATCATCAATTAATTTATAATATACAAGTGAAACATTCATAGCAGCTGTATATTCTAAAGCTTTATTATTTATAATCATAGGTTTATTTTTTAATGGATGAGCCATACACTTTTTAAATTCAATATTAGGCTCTTCACTATGTAATGCATCTAAAAGCAATCCCAAAAATGCCATATCATAATTTAAAGCAAATCTCGGAATATTTCCAAACTTCTTCTTAATATGCATACATACACCGCAATAATATCCTCTAAACATTTCATATTCCCTTATTTTCAACTCAGGCTTAAGTGGAGTCACATACCCAAACAAATAATCACTCCTTTAATATGTATTATTTTATAAATTCAGTATAATTTATTTACAAATATTAATCAATTTATACCAGTATATTTAGTTGGTATATTATTAACTTTAATAATAAATAAAAATAGCTCCTTAAAATATTTTCTTAAGGAACTATTTCTTTAATTAAAAGCTTCCGCCTCCACCACCATGTGTATTTCCACTACTTGATGTATGGGTTGAGCTTCCGCCTCCACCACGATTATTATTCTTTTCAATTTTAGTTTTAGTAGTAAATGTACTAACAAAAACATCTCTTCTTTTAGTAAATACTATAGAATTATTATCAACATAATTTGTACTAGAGACTGACTTTGAGTTTTTATAAGAATTTACTACAAAAATACATGTAACTCCTGCTACTATAGCTGCTGATACTAAAGCAATCAACACTATTTTAACTGTATTATCTTCTTCACTATAAGTATACTGACCTTCTGGTATTCCATCATTAATGTAATGTTTTATATCTGTTAAGAATATATTACATGCATCAAAATACTCTCCATTACTTAAATATTTGCTTATATCAGCAATAATAGATTCTATTCTATCATCAGTAAAATATTCAATTGCATCTCCACTAGTTGAAATCCATATATTTCTATCATCCATATCTATTAATAATAGTAATCCACTTTTATTATCACCTAATCCATATCCATTATAATCATAGTAATCATCAGCATAATCCCTAGGCTTTTTTCCTTCTAAATCATTTGATGTAACTATTACTAAATCCATATTATATTCTTTTCTAAACACTTCAATTGATTCCATCAATTGATTTCTTTCATCTTGTGATAAAAGCTTAGCCTCATCTACAACTGGATTTACATTAGCCATAACTAAAAAGCTAGAGGATAAAATTAAAATTAGTATACTAATAAAAGGTATTAGCTTTTTTCTTACATTTTTCATATAATACTACCTCCTATAAATACTAATAAAAATACAATTATAAAAATTACTAAAAATAGTATAAACATTTTTCCTTTAGATACAGGTAAAGCACCAAATACTTTTCCTGTCTGACCATTCATAGCAAAAATATAATTTTTCCCTCCTAAGCTGTATGTCATCATCCATATAGGCATTAATGCATAATTACAAGAAGTTTTATTAAAATTTTCATGTGTTCCTACAACATCAACTATTGAATATCCATTTATTGAATTCCTTAATATATCATTAGTTCCTATCTTTATTTTATTTTCTATTAAAGGTAAAACTTCTTCTTTTGTTTTATCATATTTCTCTGAAAAGAATCCTGGTAAATATGCAGTAGAAAACTCTTTAAATCCTTTAGAATCATATGGTTCTATACTTTCCATAACATTATTATCCATTTTACTTGATGCATTTCCAGGTACATTATTAAAAGTTAAACTTGCTTCTCTATAAATATTATATATATCTGTTTTAGTATATTTATAATCTCCACTAACCCAAGTTTTAATCTTTTTACCCCTAGCACTCATCTGCCCAGTAACATTAGAGTCTACTAACCAAAATGGAATATAAATTCCTGTTATTTTTTCTAATTGCTTATGTGAAGAAAATTCTTTGGGTAAAAACCATTTCTTCTTACTCCACTCTATAAAATTTTCAATAGCCTTATCCTTATCTATTTTAAACGGAATAACTTTTGAAGGCTTAAATTCTCCATTAAATTTATCACTTAAAACTACAGGTCCATGACAATAACAACAAAATGTAGCTGTAGTATTTATATCAGCTACTATCTCTGCACCACATCTTGGACATAAATACATTCTAGTCCTTTCTCCTATGTTATCCCACTCTTCATTATAGTCTTGTTCTAAATTCTCTGCTTTTATATGATCATTTTTTGAATTATTCAATTTTTCTATTTCATCTATTGTAAATTCACTTAGACAAAAATCACATTTACCTTTTTGTAATTCTGGATCAAATTTAATCTCTGCCCCACAATTAGGACATTTATATGAAGTAACTGACATCCCTTCCCCCTAAAGTAATATTTTTCATCTATAAAATTATACCATATAAATTTACACTTTATTCAAAATAATACTATCTATTTTATTTATATACTTGAAATAAAATAACTCTAATTTATTAGAACATCTATTTAAAATTTGTCTATATATTTTTATTAAAATTTCAATTTACTCTCTTATAATATTCAAGGTAAATAGTCCATATTTATACTTTTTATTTTTCTTGACTTTTATTTGTCAATATGCTTTAACCTCTTTAATTCAAACTATTACGAGTATTTTTCCATTATTTTTCTTTTGGTTTTTGGAATTTTGAACCTTGTTATATTGTTCCACGTGAGTTTGACAGCATTTTTGATATGTAGTATAAACTAGGTGCAGGACGAAGGAATTAAATTCACAATCTTGGAGGTGTATTTTCTGTTTAAGAAAATTTTTGTTTTAACAACTTCACTTGCTCTATCAATGTTTGGTATGAATGAATTTTATGCTAGTGCAAGTGTTTTAAATAATACAAATAAAAAAGTTGTTAATATTAGTTATTTAGAAAACCGTAATGATAATAATGATTTAAATTCAAATACTATTTCAACTAATGAAGCTAATACAGCAATAGTTACTTCTGATAATGATTCAATTATCAAGTATATTGCTTCAGATACTAATTCAAATATTGAATTTACTTCTACAGTTGATAATATGATGAATGATATGTCTATCTATAATAAAAAAGTTGAAAATGAAAAAGTTAAAGAGGCCGCTGAAGCTAAGGCTAAAGCAGATGCTGAAGCTACTGCTAAGGCAGACGCTAAAGCTCAAGAGCCTCAAGAAAATGAAGCTAAAGAAGCTAACACTTCATATAAAGCTACTTTTAACATGGAAGCTACTGCTTATACTGGAGATACTACTACTGCCACTGGCGTTACCCCTGTACGTAACCCAAATGGAGTTAGTACTATTGCTGTAGATCCATCAATAATTCCTTTAGGTTCAAAAGTTTATATCCCTGGATATGGTGAGGCTATTGCTGCTGATACCGGTGGTGCTATAAAAGGCCATAGAATAGATTTATTTTTAAATTCGGAAAATGAATGCGAAAACTGGGGAAGACAAAATGTCACGTTATATGTCCTTGCTTATCCAGGTGAATGGTAAAAATATTTAGTAATAATTTATTAGCTACTGTTCATACTAATTAAAGTAATGTTTTTTATACTTTAATTTAGGAGGGTTAATTTTGCTAATACCTAAATTCATTTTTTGTATACATAAATACAATTCTGAAATAATAAAAAATATCTGTTTCAAAGGTGGTTATTACGAAAAGTTAACTTGTAAAAAGTGTGGTAAAATTAAAAACCTTTATTGGTAATACAAAAGAGGCTATATAAATAATTAGCCTCTTTTGTATTAAACTATTTAATTAATTCTGCATATTTAGCTTCTGCATCTGATGCAACTTCACTATTAAGTATAAATAATGAAACTAAATTTCCATCAACTCTTACTTCTGCATTTTTAGCAATTTCTTTTTCATCAGGATAAAAAGCATTTCCTATTTTATCTTGTAATACTTCCTCAACTGAAGCTTTAACAGCATCAACCTTTCCATCCTTAGCCTTAACTACTATAATTAATCCTGGTCCTGGTGAAATTTGTGTTTCTAATACACCGTAATCTTCTATATCATCTAAATTTAAGTGATATATCTCTTTTGCCATATCATCATCTATTTCCCCAGGCATTCTTACATAACCTTCTTCATTTAATTTTTCCACAACTTCTTTTGCAGAAACTGAAGAGCTTTGTTGCTCACCTTGTTCTGTTGCTGGAGTATTTCCTCCATTTTTATTTCCACATCCAGTTAAAGTTGCTCCAACCATAACTGCTATTAACATACTTACTAATATCTTTTTCACTTTTATAACCTCACTTTATTAATTTTTTATCTTAATTGTTTTATCACTTCATTAGACTATACTACTATTAAAATTGTTCCCAAGATTCAAAAAAATTTTCCCATATTTTATTTCCATTTATTTACAATCGCTGCTTTTTTAATTATACTTATATTTAGGAAGTATCTTTTCCTTTAAGGCCGAATTTGAAATGAGGTGATTTGTATAGACAATAATAATTTCGACTTAAACGCAAGACGAAAATTACTTCATGAACGAAAAAGAAAAAGGCAAAAAATATTTAAGCTTGTAATTTTATCAATTCCATTAACAATAATATTAATAACCATAATTAATATTATGTCAAATAGAAACAATACCGTTGCAACCTTTAATCTAGCTATACCAAAAACTGAAGAAAAAAAACTTTATACTGTATGCATAGATCCTGGTCATGGTGATTGGGATTATGGAGCTATAAGTCCAAATGGTACTGCTGAAAAAGATATTACACTAGCTGTTTCATTAAAATTAGGTAATATGTTAGAAAAAGAGGGAAACTTCAAAGTTATTTACACTCGTACTACAGATAACATGGATTGGATAGAAACTGCTAACGATAGCTTAAAAGAAAGAATAAAAATATCTAAAATATGTAACGCAGATATCTTTGTGTCTATTCATTGTAACTATAGCTCTGACTCAAATGAAATATTAGGAGTTGAAACTTGGTATAATCCTTCTGATGATAGTAGTCTAACCTTATCTAAATACTTACAACAAGCTCTAATTGATTTAGATTATACTACTAACCGAGGTGTAAAATCATATGTTCCTGGCGAGGAGCTTGCCGTTTTAGAATTAAACACTACAACTTCAGCCTTAGTAGAATTAGGTTTCCTAACAAACTCTTCTGACGAAAAATTTCTTTCTTCTGATGCTGGACAAACAAAATGTGCTAATGCACTTTTTGAAGCAATAGTTGAATATAGAGATGATAATAATTAACATAATTTAAGCCACAATATATAAATCTTTTTTATTTATACATAGTGGCTTAGTTATTTACATAATTTTTATTATTCTTTTTTCGTTTCATCTACAGTAGTATTTTCTTTATCATCTAAATACCATTTTGCTGTTGTTGTTGGATTGCTTATAATTCCTGCAGCAACTAAAACTGCTAATATAGCATTAGTTATTTCTGTATATTCTTCCGGTACAATTTTTACACCAAAAGCATTTAGTATAAGAGGTATTAATGCAAAAATGGATACCCATAGCCCATAATTCTTAAAACGAGACCAATCAATTTTCATACCAATCTCCCTCCTTCTTATACCAATATATTCTTTTGTTTTTATTATGTTCTATTCTAACTTAATTTCTTTTCTTTTTTATAAAACATAAATCCTAAAACTAAACTTATTGTACCTATTAATACTATAAATTGTGAACTCACCATATTACCTGTTTTAGGTAAGTATTCTATATCACTATTATTAGAATTATCTAACTTACTATTATAATCTGGTGTTACAATTATATTGTTGTCTTCTTTGCTAACCTCATCACCTGGAGTTATTATCTCTCCATCCCCCTCATCTTCTCCTGGCTTATCCACATCTTCCTCTTTAACAATTTCCTCTAAACCATTATAACTTTCTTTTAATAATCTTACTATATTCTCAATTTCATTTTCAGTCGCATCTTCATTATTATATACCTCAAATGCCATCTCTAAAGCCTTCTTATAATTATCAATACTTTCTTCTGTGTACTTACTTTCATCTATACTCTTATATTCTTCAATCAATAATAATAGTTCTCTTTTATCACCTTTTTTAACTAGTTCATTAATTGCATTTTTTAATATCTTCATAGTATTTTCTATTTTTTCTTCTGTTACTTCATTATCAATTAGTACCTTTTTAGCTATTTTTAAGCTTTCATTTAAATTGCTCCAACTTTTTGGAGTATAATCTTTTTCTTGTAATCCTCTAACTTCTGCTATTAAATTTTCTAGCTCATCATAATTAATGCTAGTAATATAATTTAACTCTATACTATCTATTACTGTCCAACATCCTGCATTAGCATCAAAATCAAACCCAATCTTTACACTATCACTATCAATCCAGACTGGTAATGAAATCTTTTGCCATCCATTTGTATACCCAATATTAATTCCATCTATTTTCCCATTATTATCAATATACATAGTATCTGAATTATAGTCTCCTCCACTATATACCCATGCACTTAATTCATATTTACCACTATTTAAATCATTAACCTCTTGATAAATATTAGTTTTAAAAGCTTTATCATTCCATATTGAAAGTGCATATTTTCCTGATGGAGCATCATCTCCAAAATAAGTTCTATCTTGTGCATTTACAGAATCTAAATCCCCATCTACATACCATCCATCAAGAGTTCCAAGTTCAAAATCCCAATTATTTATTTCTAAAGGTGTTCCCATTCTTAAAACTACTTCAGTCATTGAACAAGCTTCTACTTCTACATTACTTAATTTAGCATTTCCATATCCAGCTTTTTTACCTTCAATAATATATTTTGTGCTATCAAGTACATCTTTAATTTCAAAAATTCCATTTTCATCACTTATTATTGTAAATTTTTCTTCTCCCTTTAAAGTAACTGTAACATTAACATCGCTTAATTTATTATTATTGGAATCAACAACAACTCCATATATACTACCTAAGGCTTTCTCTAAGCTTAAATTAATTCCTTCTGTAGCTTTTCCACCCTCAACAATAATATTATTTATACTACTTTCAAAATATCCCTCTTTCCTTGCAGTAATAGTATAACTTTTCCCACTTATTACATATGGTATCTTATACTCTCCTTGAGAATTAGTTACCGACTTATACTTAGTTCCAGCACTTGATATAGCACTTACTTCTGCTTCGCTTATTGCATTACCATTATCATCTGTTATGCATCCTTCTATTGTCCCAGAATTAATATTCAGTCTAAAATCTATATTGGAAGTACATTCTCCAATTACTACATTAACATCTTTAATTGAATCAGACTCATATCCTTGTTTTTCTGCATTAATAGTATAACTATTTCCCCCTGGTAAATCTGATAATAAATAAGAACCATCAGCCTTAGAATTAGTACTAAACTTATTTCCATCAACAATTGCATAAATTTCAACATCTTCTATTGGATTATCGTTGTCATCTCTTATATTTCCTTGTATACTTCCACTTCCTAATACAATCTCAATCTTCGTAACTTCTCCTTTAGTTATCTCTATAACTTTACCTGAGCTATAATATCCCTCTTTATTAACGATAATATTAACATTTTTTTCAGCTTCTAACTCATTAATAAAAAATCTTCCATATTTATCTGTCGTTTTTACATATTTTTCACCATCAATATCTACTATTACCTCAGCTCCAATTATTTTATTTCCGCCTTCACCAACTACAATTCCAGAAATAATTCCTTTAGTAGTCCCTTCAGTACTATCCCTAAATGAATTTAATGCCGGTAACGCTTTTCCATCAAAGTCGAACAATGTTGTATTAGATACTACATTATCTCCTACTTTATCTTCACTTCCATCTTCAGCCTCACCTCTTTGTATTGCCCATCCTACGCCTTCTTGGTCTATCATAACAGGATCCCAATATAAATCACCTATTATGCAATTATCTTCAGCATTTCTTATTCCATTAAATAACTCATCTAAAAATTCTTTTTGTCCTTGAGGAGATGATTCATGACTTTCATTTCCGTTATCTGCCAACTGTCCTGGCCATCCATCTGGCTTAGTAGGATTCCAATTATACCCTGTTTCCATTATCAATATTTTTTTACCATATTTTTTTGATAGTTCATTAAACCATGGAATTATATCTTCAACATTTTTTCTTGTCCAAAATGGATAGTACGATGCCCCAATAATATCATAATTTACATTATGTTTGATACATCCATCCAAAAATGTAGTATATCTATTATCTTCTCCTGCTTCATCTAGATGTAATACTACCTTAGTATTAGTTGATATTTCCTTTACAGCTCTATATCCCGCATTTAAAAATCTAGCTAACTGTTCAAAATTTGCAATTTTTCCGTAAGGATATAAAATTCCATATTGCATTTCATTACCTAAAGAAATATATTCTGGAGTAGTTCCTTGATTCACAAGAGCTCTCATTACATCTTTAGTATATTCATAAACAAGCTGTTCTAGTTTATCAACAGTTTTTTCATTATCTAATCCCTCTATTTCATTCCTCCAAGATGAAGGTATTTCCTGAGTAGCTCCATTTGGCCACCAATCACTATAATTTAGAGTTACTTCTATCTCCATTCCTACTTCTTTTGCTCTTTTTGCACTTTTTAATAAATCTTCTGTATTTTGATACCCATCTGGTAAATAATAATCTGGATTAGTTATAGATCCATGTTGTCTTCCAGTGTCATTATGAGTTCTCAATCTAGCAAAATTGAATCCATTTTCAGCTAATATATGAAATACATCTCTTTCTTCTCCTTCACTATCATAAAAACTCCCACCAACATCTTCTATATAATTAACCATAGTTAAATCTCCACCTTTTAGAAATTTATATTCCTCATCAGTTTTGATTAATGAAACAGAATCATAATTTGACCAAGTACCACCTTTCCCATTTGAATAAAATCCTAATGTCACTTGATTATTAGTAACCTCAAAATTTAATACAACCTTTGTAAAATCATTTGTTATAGGTATACTAGTTCTTGCTCCAGTCCCTCCAAAATCATTTGCATAAATATAATGTGATTTTTGATTTCCACTACTTGCCGCATAAGCTTCAACTCTATAATATCCATTCTCTATACCTGTTATAGTTTGTTCTGTCCATACCTCATAATCACTTTCACTCCAATACCCTAAACTATAAGAATCATCATATCCCCAGTTCCCCTTTCCAGCAGCTGCTTCAATATTTCCTTTTACCACCCATCCATCTAGCCAATCACTAAAACTACTATTTACTATTTTTGACTCTTCTGCTTTTACCGGTATTGATATTAAAGTTGTTGTATATATTACTACTACCATTATACCTAATACCTTTTTCATTAATTTTTTAATCAAAATATCATATCCCCCTTTTATAGTTATCGTTTTCATAATCAATACCATATTATCATCTTTACCTTTTATCAATATAAGTAAAATCATTAGATTATAGTAATTTTATTAGAGAAAAAAATAAAGAGTTAAAAATTATTAAATAGAAATCCTTGAAAAAAATTTCTTTTATAACTCTTAACTCTTTATTGATTATTATATTGTAACTGTATATGAAGAATTAAATACTTCTCCAACTTCTAATTTTTCAATACCAGCCTTATCCTTTAACTCTCCGTTAAAATCTTCAAAATCAGCATGTCCATACCAAGGCTCTATACATACAAAAGGTGCTCCTGTAGCTTTTGTCCATAGCCCCATATAAGGGAAGCCTGTGAAGTCCATAGTTAATTCTTTATTGTGATTAACTGATTTTAAGCTTATTTTTGTAGATTTTAAACTATCAAAAACTAAAGCATCATCTTTAAATGTATTAAAGCTTAATGGAATTATATTGCTATCATTAAAATATTCTTTTCTTTCTCTACTTACATACCCATCTTTAGTTATAAGCATAATATCACAGTTTTCTTTTTCATTAAATTCAAAGTAATAATCTTCTATTATTTCTCCTGACATCATCGGACACATAAATGCTGGATGAGCTCCTATTGAAAAATAAATCTCTTTATCATCCTTATTTTCTACTGTATATGCTGTTATAACTCCATTTTCTACTAACGTATAAGTAATTTTTAATGAAAACTTATATGGATATACCTTTAATGTTTCTTCAGAATAAACTAATTCAAAACTAATCTTATTATCAGTTTTTTCAATCATCTCAAATTCTTTTAATCTAGCTAATCCATGTTGTGGTAAATTATACTCTTTTCCTTCAACTCTATAAGTTGAATCTTTAACTTTTCCAACTATCGGGAAAAGTACTGGTGCATGATAACTCCAATATTTATTATTTCCATTCCATAAATATTCAGTTCCATCAACTTTTGATGTAATATTATGAAGTTCAGCTCCTTTATTACTTACAGTAATTTTAACTTTTTCATTTTCTAATGTATATAACATTTTCCTCTCTCCTAATCAAACTTAATTTATATATATTTTTTTATTTATAACGTTATCATTTTTAATAAATTGCGAAGTAATTTCCTCCTTAACTTTTATTTTCCTTCGCAATTTTATTCAATAGTTCCTTTATAACCAAGGACTCCTTGTCCTAGATTATATAAATTACTAAACCCTTCTTCTTCTAGCATTTGACATGCTAATGCACTTTTATGTCCGGCTTTACAATAAACTAATATAGGCTTATCTATATTTTCTTTTAAATCTTCAATTTCCCATTCTAATTCTTCAACTGGTATATTTATTGCATTAGGTATTTTACTTTCTTTATATTCACTATATCTTCTAACATCTATAATAATTAAATCTTCACAATCCTTAATTAAATTTTCAGCTTGCGCACTATTAATTGATTTAAATGAACTCATAACTGCACCTCTTTTGTAATTTCATATAAATTAATTATAGTAATAATAAATTTCATTTACAAGAAATTTATTTATCTATTGGTTTCACTGCATCTATTATAATTGAAACCATTCCTAAGTTACCATTAGAGTTTCTACTATCAAATCTATAGCTTCTACCTATTTTCCCCTTTGATTCATCCCATTCTCTATAATGAAAATCACCTTGTTCATCACAATACTCTAAAAGTGTTACTTCAAAACCAGCACTTTCGAATACTTTTACCAATGTTTTATAATCATATACCACTTTATGTTCATATGCTGGATGTGCTTCGTGTCCCGGTCCTCCTATTTTAACCATATTCTGATACCATTCATTTTTAAAATTTTTATCAGGAACTGCACATCTTATATAACCACCTGGTTTTAGAAATCTATAGCAATTTTTTGCCGCTATTTCTCCATCTTCATATGATAAATGTTCCCATACATGTTCTGCTAAAATTGCTTCTATCTCACCACTTTTTATTAAATTATTCCATTGGTCTATTGATAATAAATTCAACTCCTGCTCTTGAGTTGAAATCCACCCATTATATTTTGTTTTTCCTGCTCCTACAATTATTCTCATAATACTTCTCCCCCTAATACCTATGTAAAATATATATTTAAAAATAAATACTTTTATACAAATAGTTAAATTTTTATCATTTATTTGAATAATATATATTTTATACCATTTTCATCTGTTAAGTAAACATTTTTAACCTTTTTCATATAAATAATCTTAATTCTTGTGTACTAAACTAAGTTAACAATTTAATACCTCAAAGTTTATTGTAGTTCCTAAAAGCATTAATAATATAGCAATAAATCTTTTGTAGCTATCTCTAATTTCTTTCTCACTTCTATTTTCTCCAGTTTGTGATAATGCTGTTTGATAATTATCATATAAAATACCTGTAAAGATCGATATTACAAATAAATATATTATATTTGCTCCCCTAGGCACTTCGGTTAAGTCCTGTAATGTATCTGCATAATTAGTTGAATTTAACTGATCTAATATTTTCATCTTGCTCCATTCAAGATATTGTATATTAAGTATAGCTGCATATATAATTAAACAAATTCCAAATTCCGATAAATTGCTAATTCCTATTTGCTTAATCAGTTGATTTCTTTCTTCATCTGTAAGGCTTGAATTAGTATTTGAACTAGTATTAGTATTTGAGTTTGTATTAGTATTTGAATTGGTACTTATCTTATTTTTATTATTTTTACAATTCTTCATAAATCTAAATTTAAAATTACTTTTCATTACATCCTATTCAAATAAAAATATATAGTTACATATGCCATTTTGTATTTTTTTATTATTATATATTTATTTCCTTTATTTTTTCTTATACAAAAAATTTTCTTCTTATAATATCATTATAAATTTGTTTTTTCTTAATAAATTTATCATTTTGGAATTGATTCCAATATTTTTTTGATAAATTATCATTTTGTCATTGTAAATATTTTACATAAGGCATATAATATTAATACGAAAGGGAATTTTTAGGAGGTTTTTTCTATGGAAAGTAATTATAATAATACAAAAGATTCATTTCAAATTTTTTTAGCTGAAAGAAATATTCCTGATCCTGATGAATTATTAGGTAAGGCTTTAAAATATTTGAAGGATAAAGGAAAAAATGTTTCATTTAAAGGTTTTGATATAAATAACATAGCAATAGTTGAAATAAATGGTGTTTTATATAAGTTTGATAAATGCTTTGGCCTTTGGCAATCTGCTAAATTCACTAGACTTCAAGGTGATCTTTCAAATAATCTTATAACGAAAAATACATCAAAAATTGAAAGTTTTTATTCTTAAAAGTATAGTAAAGGCGCACATTAAGTGCGCCTTATTTTTATATTCTTAATTATTTCTTTTCAACCTAAACTTTTTTTACAACTGTTTCTTTCGGTATTATCTGTTCTTTAGTCTTAGGTTGTGGTTTTGGAGGTGCTTTTTTTATAAAGCTTCCCTCTATACTTAACTCTTCTTTATTTTCTGAAATCATAAAAATTTCTTCTGTTAATGTTATAGCTTTTTTAGGACAAAAATCTTTACATAATCCACAAAATGTGCATGATGTTAAATCAAAAGTCATTTTTATTTCTTGACCATCTTCTACTAGTTTCATTTCCTTAGTTATTGCTTCTCCTGCACATACTCTAATACATATTCCACATCCAATACACTTGTTTGAATCAAAAGAAAGCTTTCCTCTATAATTATCTGCTCCTTTTACTTCCTCAATGGGCTCTTCATTAGTTAATACAGGCTTAAATATATTAGATATTCCTTCTAAAAAGTAAGGAAGTTTAAACATAACTTTCATCCTCCCTCTTTTTATTTAATATTTCAACAGCTTCTAATATTCCTTTTGCAATAGCTTCTGGCTTTGGTGCACATCCTGCTACTGTTACATCAACTTTTGTCCATTTATCTAGAGGGCCATCTACAGAATAACTGCCCTTAAACACATTACATGATGCTGGACATGATCCTATAGATACAACAACCTTAGGTTCTGGAACTTGAGATAAAACTCTTAACATTCTATCTCTTGATTGAACTGTCACAGGACCTGTTACAACAACTATATCAGCATGTCTTGGCGAACCAGCAAGCTTTACACCAAACCTTTCAATGTCATACCTAGGTCCAAGTAATGCTACAAGTTCAATATCACACCCATTACAAGATCCTGTATTTAAATGATATACCCAAGGAGATCTTTTTCTTCCCTTTTCAATTATTGACATTTTTATACCTCCTTAAAGATTAAAGCTTACTAATACATAGCTTAATAAAGATAATATTGTTGGAACTGTCCAATAAAATTTAAACATTTGATTAGTTTTATATCTTCCCATAAGGCCTCTAACTATTGATAAAAACATTATAGAAATAACTATCACTAAAATTATTAATATTATAGTATTAACTAATAAATCAATCCCTCTATTACCTGTAGTTATACCTATTCCACCTAAAAATAGTACTACAAATAATGCAGTCATAACATAAATCTTTATATTATGTGTAAGTTTAAATAGCCCTAAGTGTAATCCACTATATTCTGCTAAAGGACCTTCACAAAGCTCTGTTTCAGCCTCTGCTACATCAAAAGGAGCTACTCCAATCTTTGCTGGTAATATCATTAAAAATGCAATTGCAGCTGGAATTAGAGATAAAGTAAAAATAAAGCTTCCGCTACTTTGTTGTGCACTAGCTATAGCTGATAAAGAATATGTGGTTCCTTCCCCCAATATTAAACCTGCTTTTTTACAAACAGCAAGTAATGATGTTATTAATGGTAATTCATATGCAACCATTGCTACTACTTCTCTTGATACTCCAATTGATGCAAATGGTGATCCAGAAGCCATTCCTCCAACTATCATTGCTACTGCTGGTATAATTAATAAATAAATTATTGCTACTATATCAGCTGTTCCACCAAAAAATGACCAATCATAAATAGGAAACAATGTTGGTATTATACAAATACTAACCAAGGCTATTATTGGTGATAAAATAAATAGTCGTTCATTTGCATTCCTAGGCACTATAGTATCTTTTCCTAAAAGTTTTACAAAATCATAAAATGGCTGTGTAATTTTAGGTCCTCTTCTACGTTGCATTCTAGCTACTACTTTTCTATCTAAGCCAGACAAAAATAATCCCACAAGCATTGTAAAAATGAACCCTGGGAATACAATTAAATATATTAACTTACTCAAATATTCCATATTCCCACCTCCTATAAAATTATAATTGTAATTACAGATACCACTATTAAAGTTGCTATTATCCATAAAGAATAATCATTAACACTACCACTATGTGCTTTTTGTATCCTATTAAAATATCCCTTTAATTGATATTTCATTCCCCAGAATAAATCATTAGCACCAATCTTTACATTTTCTCCCTCTTCTCCTCCAACATAAATATCATATTTACATGCAGAATCTAAATGTACCTGTGAATAATTTACACCATTTGAACTATGATTTTCATATTTTTTAAATATCCTCATATCAAACTCACTATCTGATTTCTCATGTATTTCTTCTCCTGATGAATCACCTTTGAAAATAACAAACACTAAAATAGCAATCAATAATACTACAAAAAGTATTAAAAAATTAGTAGGATTATATATACCCTTTGTTAAAAATTCTACATCTACTATCTTATTAGCATTTAATCCTAAATTATAATTATTACCTAATGCTTCAAATATATATCCTGTTAAATTATATACACTCCTAACTACAGGAAGTAATAAATTATTAACTACAGTTTTAGGAAATAATCCAAATATGACTGTACCTAATGCTAATATTCCCATTGGAATCTTCATTGATATTGGAATCTCTTCTATATTTGCATACTCTGATTTCACTGGTCCAAAAAATGCAGAATGTCCAACTTTTATAAAAGAAGCTAAAGTAAGTGCTGAAACCACCACTGCTATAATGGATACTATTCCTAATGATCCACTAAATCCAGCCTCATATATCATCCATTTTGAAGCAAATCCATTAAAGGGAGGAATTCCACTAATTCCAGCTGCTCCAAATAAGAACATTGCTAAAGTAAATGGCATCCTTTTTCCTAGTCCCGAAACTGATTCTAGATCTGTAGTTCCAGTAGTATATAAAATAGCTCCGGCAGTTAAAAACAATAATCCTTTAAATATAGCATGATTAATCATATGATAGGTTCCACCAGTCATTGCTAAAACGCTTAATTCCCCTGTTTCTACTATAGCAATACCTAATGCTGTTATAATATATCCAATTTGTGAAACTGAGTGAAATGCTAAAAGTCTCTTAAAATCATGTTGTAACAATGCCATGGATACACCTATTACCATTGTTATAACTCCCCAAACTAATATTAAATATCCTACTGGCTTATTTGATGCTAGTCCAAAAATCATAAATACTAATCTTATAATTGCGTATACTCCTGTTTTACTCATTACTCCTGAAAGTATCATTGAAATTGATGAAGGAGCTGCCATATGTGCATCTGTTGGCCATGTATGACATGGAACCATAAATGCTTTAACTGCATACCCAACCATCATAAGTGAAAATGCTACTATTATTGTAGGATTCATTACATCTACACTATTTATTATTGCTGCTATTTCTGCCAAATTTAATGTTTTTGTTTCACTATATACTAAGCAAGTTCCTAATAAAATTAATGATGAACCTAAAGAACCCGTTACTATATATTTAAATGCTGCCTCTACTGATTTATCTTTATAATTTCTAAATGCAGTTAATGCAATAGCTGCAAATGTCATTATTTCAAGCATTACATACATATTAAATAAATCACCAGTAAATACAAAACCTATCATACTTGAAGTCAGCAACAAAAATAACACATAGTATTTTTCTAGTCCATTATCATGACTCATATATTTTAATGAATATACTACTGACAAAAGTGATGCCCCTGTAATTATTAATGCTAAAAATACTCCTAATGAGTCTATTTCTAGTCCAATACCATAAGCATTTCCACTCATAGGAATCCAATTTCCCATCCAATTTACTATTACTTCACCGTTAATTAAAATAGGTTTAACTAATAATATTACACAAACAAATGATACTGCCGTTGCAATAACTGCAAGTGTTCTTTTAACTTTAATATATTTATCCTTAAATAATCCAAGTACAAAAGCTAAAACAAAAGGAGTCATTATGGCTATTATCGGAAGATTATTAATAAACTCTATACTCATCCTCTAATCCTCCTTATATCATCACTGTCTATACTGTTATAATGCTTCTTAATTTTAATTACGATAGATAATGCAAGTGCTGTAACACACGCACCAATTACTATAGATGTAAGAGTTAAGGCTTGAGGAATTGGATCTACAAAATAAGTACTGTTATCACTAAATATTGGGGCAGTACCATTAATCCTAAATCCAATTGAAATTAACAATAAATTAATTCCTGAATCTAAAATTCCCATCCCAATTACTATCTTGATTAAGTTTTTCTTCAAAAGAGTTATTGCAAGTCCAATTACAATTAAAAGAAAAGCTCCAATATAATTAATTGTCATCTACTCCTCCTCCTTATTCTTTAAATTAGTTATCATAATTAATATTAAAAATGAAATACCTGCAAAAACTTTAAACCCTACAGCAAAATTCATCAAAAATATACTTCCTGATGAAAATAAATCTCCCGGATTACCCTTTTCAAGAATATTCCCAAAGAAAACCCCTGAACCTATTAATCCTATAAAGGCCAATATTATAAAACCTAAAGCCCCAATATCTTCAGCAACTTTAAATGTATTTGCTGCAATACCTTTATTTACTCCTTTAATTCCATAGCCAATATAGATAATAGCTATTGCCCCTGCAATTAGAACTCCTCCCTGGAATCCACCTCCTGGTGATAAATGACCATGGATTATAATATATAACCCTAATGTAAGCAAAATTGGTAATACTAAATTAGTACAAGATATTAATATAGAATCTCTTCTCTTCCTCATATTATTTTTCCTCCTTTGCTTTTTTTTCTGGTCTTAAAACAGCTGCAACTCCACAAATTGCAGTAAATAATACTATGGCCTCTCCTAAAGTATCATATCCTCTAAAATCAAATACTGTTGCAG
This sequence comes from Clostridium sp. K13, assembly GCF_019734195.1. Lineage (GTDB taxonomy): Bacteria > Bacillota > Clostridia > Clostridiales > Clostridiaceae > Clostridium. The sequence continues at coordinate 80,182 of NZ_JAASHM010000015.1, forward strand.
TAACTGAATTTATAGCCCCTGTTTCATTTATAGTTTCATCTACTATTATTTGAGATGCCTCTCCAAACTCTTTTGGCTTTAATCCCATTTTAAAACCTACAAAAACAAAAATAACAAGTAACAAGAAAAGATTTAAGTAAGTCATCTTTTTTCGCATTTTTCTTCCTCCTTAATCTTTTTTGTTTTAACTTTGTTTAAAGTTATTATAAAAATTACAGGAGTTAATATTGCTCCAACTGCAGCTTCGGCTATAGCAACATCTGGTGCTTTAAGTAGTAAAAACTCTAAAGCTAAAAAACCACCTAAAACAGCCATGGCAATAATACATTGAAGAATATCATCTAGGAAAAATACACAAATTGCTGATGCAATTAATCCAACTATTATTAAAGTATTTAATACATCAAAGCTACTCATTTATATCCCTCCCATAATGATCAAACTTTGTTTTTTCTGAAAGTCCTGCTTTAATTTTATATGCAGCTCTTGCCATTGCATGGCCACCTACAGGATTACTTATAAGTAAAAACACTACCATTATTAGAGATTTTATTCCTAAAGAAGTATTTCCACTTCCAAATCCATATATGCTACATGCTAATGCTATTGGCATTGCCCCCATTGTCGCTATATTAGTTGCACTTTGAAGCCTACAAAAAGTATCTGGCATTCTAATTACACCAATAACTCCTGCTAGAAGAAAGAAAATACCTATTACAAGCAATATACAAACTATTATTTCTAATATAGCCATTACAATTCCCCCTCTAAATATTTAGAAATCAATACAGTTCCAATAAACCCCAGAAGAGTTACTATAAGTCCAAGATCTAAATACATAGCTCTACCTTCTATTGCTCCAAATAAAATCATAATTATTCCTAAAATTATATCTATGGAGTCAGCAGCTAAAACCCTATCTATTACATTAGGCCCTTTAAATACCCTATATAATAAAACTAATGCCATGATGGCTAAAAGTATTGAAACTACAGTAAATATAGAATTCATATTCATTATTTAAAAAGCCTCCTTACAAAATACTCAAATCTTCCCTTTATAATTTCTGACGCTTTATCAGTATCCTCTGTTTTTGCATCTATCCAATGAATATATAAAGCATTTTTATCTCCATCTTCATATATATCCATTGTTATAGTTCCTGGTGTTAATGTTATACAATTTGATAACATTGCTAGTCCATAATCTGAATTTAAATCCGTAGTAATTTTTACTATTCCAGGACTTATATTTAAATTTGGTGATAAGGCTTTTATAGCCACAGTAAAATTAGCTTTTATTAATTCCCATATATAAACGGGAATAAAAATTATTAAATTTATAAATCTTAATTTTTTAAATAACCAAAATCCATCTTCTCTAGCGAAAAATGTACTTGAAAAACAAGAAACAATTACTGCTACAATTGCTCCTACTATAAGCTCTTGAGCTCCCAATTTTAAAATATTAAAATCTTGCATTAAAAATAAAATCCAAAATAAATATGATAAAATAAAAGTTCCAACAAATGCTGTCCATTTTTTCATTCATAATCACCTTCTATCTTATATTTTTTTTATTAACCACTCTGCAAACTCGTAAGTTCCACCTTCTTCTAATGAGTTAACTTTAAAAATCTTTGAATTTGGATTTCTAATAAGGGTTTGTTCTTTTACCTCTTCTTCATTAAATTTAAAATACTGTGCCATGTCATACTTTGTAAGTATCAAAGCATCTGCTTTTGAAAACATTAATGGATATTTAACCACTTTATCATCACCCTCTGGTATACTTAATAATGCAATCTTTAATACCTCTCCAATATCAAATTCTGCTGGACATACTAAGTTTCCTATGTTTTCAACTATAATAATATCTAGTTCATCTAAATTAAATTCTTTTATTATATTTTTTATAGACATAGCCTCTATATGACATGCACCTTGTGTATTAAGCTGAACAACAGGTATTCCTACTTCCTGAATTGCTTTTGCATCTATTGTTCCCTCTATATCTCCTTCTATTACACCAACTCTCAGCTGTTTCTCCTTAAGCTCTTCTATTAAATTCAGTATAAATGTTGTTTTCCCAGCACCTGGAGATCCCATTATATTAATCATTTTTACATTCTTTTCCCTAAGCTCTTCTTGTACTTCTTTATGACAATCCTCATTCCATTCTAAAATTTGCCTTACAACTTTTATTTTCATTTAATCAACCTCCATAGTATCTAAATAAAACTCTCTCCCTTTTGTAATTTCGTATATATTTCCTTTGCATTTTGGACAAACATAATTATTTCTCCCAATTTCACCCTTATAATTACATTTATTACACCTAATTGATACGGGTATTTTCTCTATATTTATCTTTGTATTTTCGGCAATAGTATCTTTAGCAACTATATTAAAATAATATGATATACAACTTGGCACTAAATCTGTTAATTCTCCAACCTTTATATTTATTTCTTTTATACTCTTAACATTATGCTTTTTCCCTTCCTCTAAGCATATCTTAAGTAATCCTTGAGTTACTGCTAATTCATGCATAAATTACCTATCTAAACATGAGAAGCACGGATCTATACTAGCAACTATCAGACCAGCATCTGCAACAGTATTATTTTTTAACATTACCGGAACAGTCATTGCATTTTTAAAGGTTGGTACATGAATATTAACTCTCCCATTGGTTTGTCCTCCATTTGAAACTACATAGTAAGTTACCTCACCCCTTGGAGCTTCCGTTACCGCTATATACTCTCCTGTAGGAACCTTTGGAATCTTATTTCCTAAATTAATAGGTCCATCAGGCATATTTTTAAGAGCTTGTTCAATTATCTTGCAACTTTCTTCAATTTCTATTAACCTTACAACTGCTCTTGAAAATACATCTCCATCATTTGCTATAGCTACATTAAAATCAAATTCTTCATAGCAATTATATGGCATAGTTTTTCTAACATCGAAATTAACTCCTGAAGCTCTTCCATGAGGGCCACAAGCACCATAATTTAATGCATCATCCTTTGTTAATATTCCAACACCTTTAGTTCTTGCAGCTATACTTGAATCTTTAGCATAAACATTATAAATATTCTTATATTCATTTCTTAACTCTGCTATCATTTTTATTAATGTTTCTTTTTGTTCATTACTAATATCTCTTCTTGCTCCACCAACTATATTCATAGCATAATTAACTCTATTTCCTGATATAACCTCTAACATATCCATTATTTTTTCTCTTGATGCAAAACACATCATAAATAAAGAATCAAATGCTACTATATGGGCTGCTAGTCCTAACCATAAATAGTGAGAATGTAATCTTTCTAACTCACTTAATATTACTCTTATATAACTACCTCTCTTTGGAACTTCCATTCCAGCAATATTTTCTATTGCTAAACAATAAGTCATAGCATGTGAGTGAGAACAAATACCACACACTCTTTCAACTAAAGTGATTGTTTGAATATAATTTCTAGTTTCAGTTAATTTCTCTATTCCCCTATGGTTATATCCTATAAAAACTTCCGAATCCTTAATAAGCTCACCTTCAGTAAGAAGCTTAACATGGACGGGTTCTTCTAGTGCAGGATGATAAGGTCCTAATGGTAAAACGTAACTCAAGCTTTTCCCCCCTTTTAATTATCCTTGATTTTTTTTAATTCACTTAAAGGCATTATAAGTATTTGCCCTTCACCATCTTTAAATTCTTCTGGCAAAAATAATCTTCCACTAAATATTAACCCTTCAAATTTTAATGGCATCATTTCTTTTATTTCTTCTTCAAACCATTGTGCACCCTTATATATATTAGTTACTGTAGGTAATATTGACTCCCCTTTCACCTTATAATGCTTTCTAAAATCATCATATTCTAAGGTATAAACTACTACATTGTTTTTCTCATTATCTACATAACCATTTATAGCTACTAATCTTCCCCCTTTATCCCTAACTTCTTGTACTTTTGATAAAATCTCTTTCTTTTGTATTTCCACTACACTAATATTACCCATAATACTGCCCCCTTTTTAATTTTAAGGAAATTTTTATTATTTATGTATTTATTTTACATTATCACACTCTTTATTATACATAAGTTTAAAGCTTATTATAATATAAATATTGGATTTTTTTTAAAATTAATAAACTTCTATATTTATTCTATTTTTATTAATAGTATTTTTTGTTTTATCTCTATAACTTTTATGCTATAATGTCTATATAATTAGTGTTAACATAGTATAATTTATAATAAAAGGAGTTTTTGCAATGGGTTTCAAAGATAAAATGACTAAATATTACTCTGATGCATACATGAATAAATACGGAGATAGAATGACGAGTGTTTCTGGTACAGTTTTATCAGTTAAAACTGAAACTAAAAGTTTTCTAGGAATTTTCAATAGATTACATGTTTGGCTAGTTGTTAAGTCTGATGCAGGTAAACAAATAGCTAAATGTGAATACAAAAGAAATAGATGGTTCAAAAAACCAGAATTTATTGATATATCTCAAGGTCACAAAATAATTGTTATGGGAATTAAAGGTGAAAAAGGTAAAGCTAATTCTGAAGTTGTTGTCGCTTCAAATATTGCAAACTTAACTACAAGAAAAGACCTTCACCCATTTGACCATAGTCAAATAAAAAAAGCTAGACAACAAGCTACTAAAATGAGAACTAGATAGTTTAAATAAAAAAGGAGCTGTATCAGATTGAATTAATAAATTCAGTCTGAATACAACTCCTTTTTAATTGTTCAAAATTTTATACA
>NZ_JAASHM010000016.1 GCF_019734195.1 Clostridium sp. K13
CGATCTGTTAAGTTATATGAACATTGCTCTTCTCAGCCCAAGGAAATACAATAGGTTTGCGATACTAAATAATACCCCCTTCGAAAAGGAGAGAAGAACAATGAGCAAAACTAATATAAAATGCCCACGCTGTAATTCTGATAAACTATACAAGTTTGGTATGAATAAGCAGGCTAAACAAAAGTATCAATGTAAGCAGTGTAAGCGCCAATTCGCCATAGGCGACGGTGACGGACGTCCTAAACTAAATAATCCTAAATGTCCTAGATGCGGTAAGGGAACTTACTTACATCATTCATATAAACATTACAATCGCTATAAGTGCAATAACAAGAAGTGTAATCACATAATAGTAAAACATCACACCACCAATATTGATACAGCTTCTAGTGAATTAGTTAGTGGTTCCCTTTCAATGAAAGGAATGCGTTTTCCGCTACATGTAATACTAACTGCATTAACACTATACTTTTTAAATAATTCATCAACAAGAGCTATTTCTCAATTCTTGATGATTAACTCTGGTATTAAGGTATCCCATGTTACTATAGCAAGTTGGACTAATAAATTTGCACCTTTCTTTAAACAGAAAGCTAATAAATTCAAAGCTAGTTTAAACTTACAATCTGACGATTGGCACGCTGATGAAACAGTAGTATTTATCAATGGTGAAAGATACTATCTATGGTTAGCTATTGATTCTGAAACTAGATTTATTCTAGCATTTCATCTAACTAAGTCTAGAAGTTCTGATTCTGCTTATACCTTAATAAATGAAGCTAAAAATTATGGTGAACCAACTTACTTCATAACCGATAGACTACCTTCGTATAACGAAGCTTCCGCTACGGTATTACCTAATACCAAACACGTTCCTGTAGCACCTATGTCTAGTGATATAAATAACAACTTAATTGAGTCATTCAATAAGACTTTTAAGGCTTGGTATAAAGCTAAAAAAGGTTTTAACTCTTTTGAAAAGGCGAATAACTTAATATATTTATTTATCTTTCACTATAATTTTATTAGACCACATGGCTCATTAAATAACTGTACTCCAGCAGAAGTTGCTGGCTTCGCTAGCGATAGCTTAGCTAAAAACTCTTGGTTTTCAGCAGCTTAATTAAATTTAATACCTTTATTTAACCTGCAAAAAATCAATTTTATTGCAGGCTTATTAGCCATGCAATAAAACTTTTAAACTTANTAAACTTATATAATTTTCAAAGAGCGAGCAATTCTATGAAAAATCAAGCTATTTTTTCATATCAGCTTAACAGATTCTATTTTTATAGTGATTAAATTATATATCATCTTCAACTTTATCTCTATATGATAAAATCGTACTTAAAAATACAGTTATACATATTATATTTGTAAGTGATATTAAAACACTTACAAACTTTGCTTCTATAGTTGTTGGAACTATATCTCCATATCCAACAGTAGTAAATGTTATTATAGTATAATAAAATAAATCAAAATAATTAGGAGCGTTAGTAAATGCCTCTTTATCACTTCCACTAACAAAACAAACTGCTAAATATAAATTAAGTACTATTAAAACTACAATAAGTATAGCTGCTATTATAATTCTACTAAAGCTAGCTCCTTCTTGATTTTTACTCTTTATATTATGTGGATTAGTCATTAGCATTACTAATACTCTAATATTTAGTAAATAACATATAGCAACTCCTAAAAGTCCAATTTTATACGATTCTTTAAATTGCTGTGGAAAAACTAATAGCACAGTGAAATATGTACTTATAATAAAATAACTTAAAAGTAAATCTACCTTTACATTTTTATTTTCTACTCCATATATAAATTTATGAATTTTAACAGTTGCAAGAAGTATATATCCCATACAAAAGTGTATAATTACTAGACTTGTAAAAATTATAATTAATTTTATTATTAAATCTATAATAAAATTTGCATATGTATCTATGTGCTTTATAACAGCTGTGGAAACTGCCACCGCTATAAATATTTCGGCTCCTATTATTAAGCCACCTTGAGTTATTCTTTTAACCATGGACATATCTTTAAATAAATCTTTATAAACATTATTTATTTCACTTATTAATCTTTTAAGTGAAGTAAAAAGTCTTCTATTATTTTTAGCATTTCTTGTTCCTATAATGATTAATAATAGTACTGTTGATATAATTATAAATATTTTTCCCATTTTTTTCTCCTATTCATATACTTTCCTATATATTATAAAAAAGTTATACTATTTATATACTATATTTTGAGGTGATAATAAAATGAAAAACTTCGATGTAATTACGCATGCAGAAGAAAGAAATGTAAAATTAGTTTTGAAGGGACTTTTAGTTGGTATAATAACATCATTTATAGTTGTTCTATACCGCTTTGCCTTATCCTATGCTGAAGATTTTGCATTCCTTATTTATAACTTTATAAAAGCTCATAAATATCTTATACCTCTATGGTTCATCGTATTAATAGTTTTAGCCTTTATAGTTGGTAAACTTATTGATAGAGAACCTTATATTGGTGGTAGTGGTATACCACATGTTAAAGGTATTATGGGTGGATATTTAAAAAATAGACCAACCTCTATAATTATTAATAAATTTATAGGTGGTACACTATCTATCATATCCGGTCTATCATTAGGAAGAGAAGGTCCATCTGTTCAACTTGGCGCATGTACAGGTGACATAGTAAGCAAAAAATTTAATAGTACTAGATTAGAAAGAAGATTACTTATAAGTAGTGGTGCTACTGCAGGTCTTGCTGCTGCCTTTAATGCTCCATTATCTGGAGTATTATTTTCACTTGAAGAAATATATAAATATTTTTCTCCATTAGTTCTATTAGCAACTATAACCTCTGCTGTAGCTGCTGATTTTATTTCTAAGCAATTTTTTGGTCTGAACCCTGTATTTAATTTTGCTGATACTATACCTATCCCACTACGTGATTATTGGCTATTATTACTATTAGGTATTTTACTTGGAGCCTTTGGTGCTTTTTATAATTGGTTTACATTAAAAACACAAGACATCTATGGTAAAATAAAATGTTCTACTTCAATTAAACTAATGATTCCGTTTTTACTTGCTGGTATATTAGGTTTATTATTTCCTGTAGTTTTATGTGGTGGGCATGCTGTTATTGAAGAACTTAATTTAACGTCTACATTAGGACTTTTATTATTAATATTAGTTGCTAAGTTCTTATTTTCAATAATAAGCTTTGGTTCTGGTGCACCTGGTGGAATATTCTTCCCACTTCTTATTATAGGAGGAACCTTTGGAGCTGTATTTGGATACATAGCTATAAACTATCTTGGAATTAGCCCTGCCCTTTTTAATAATTTTATAATACTATCTATGGCAGGATACTTTACAGCAATAGTTAGAGCACCTATTACTGGTATAATACTTATTACAGAAATGACTGGTTCATTTACTCATTTACTATCATTAACAATAGTCTCTATAATTGCATATATAGTTGCAGATTTATTAAAGAGTGTTCCTATATATGATTCATTACTTGAAGGACTTTTACTTAAAAATAATATTAATGAATATCATAGTCATAGCAACAAAAAATTAATTATTACAAATGTAGTTCATTTTGGTTCAAAAATAGAAAAGACTACTATAAGTTCTCTTAATTTACCTGAAAACACACTTATTGTTTCCATCAAACGTGGTGAAGATTCTATAGTACCAAAAGGTAATACTATTGTTAGAGGCGGAGATACACTTCTAACAATGACTGATCTAAAGGACGAATGGAAAGTTAGAGAATTAATGGACTCATTAACTACTATTGAATAAATATTAAATGGCAAATTAATTTTTAGATAATTAATTTGCCACTTTTTATCCCTTAATTTTCATGAACTAATTTGAATTTCAATTCATTCCATAGTTTAACTGAAAATATTCCTGTTATTGTTAATGTTACAACTATCATTATTGTATTAAATATTGAGCCATCAAAACTTTGCCCTAAATAGCTATATAAAAATAATGCTGGTAAATTAGCTCCAATAAACACTAAAAGAAATTTTGAAAAACTAATTCCCATATAAGATGATAAGAATACTATTGCATCAGTTGGTGCAACTGGACATAAAACCCCTATGCCTAGAATCTTATAATTATATGCCTCTAAAAGACTTATAACTTCTGGATATTTATTTTCTATTCTTTTTCTCAATCCACTTAATATTTTTACTTTTGCTATAGCAAATACAATAGCATCACTAATAACAATTCCTAGTAAAGATAATACAAATGCCTTGTTGGGCTCAAAAATTAATCCTCCTAAAAGCATTAAAGTTACACCTGGAATAAATGCTATAAGTCTAATACTCCATAGGCCTATAAAAAATACTTCTGATAATGGATTTCCTTCAATCCAACCTCTTAATGATTCTAAACTAAAATCTATATTTACTTCTTTTCCAATCATAGATATTCCTAAAACTAATAAGACAGCCAGGACACAAGCACTAAATATATAAATTAACTTCTTAAATTGCATTAGTTATATCACTCCTACACTATATTCCTAAATTTCTTTATTAATAAATTATAAACTAAAATTCAATTTATTGTATATATTATAATATTAATAATTTATTAATTCTTAAACATCATTTATTATATACTAAATCACTTTTAGAAAATTTATGATTTAACCATTTTTTTCTATATTATGTTCATATTTCATTATATATTTTAATGCTAATTTCATCTATATATATTTAATATCTACATAATCCAAAATTTTATTACTGTATTTTAATACTAATGCATATAGTATAATAACAAACAATTTCTGGAGTTGAAATAATGTCAAAAAAAACTGATTGGGGAAAAGTATTTAGGGAAACTGTTAATGATATAATCTGTGCTATTAAATCTCCTTCTGCAAAACCAAAACAACCAAACTGTCCAAATCCTCGAGCTCGTCTTTGTATATTAATACTTATTGGAATAACATTATTATTTTCTGGAATAGGTATATATAGTTGGATAATAATTATAATGTTGTTTTTAATTTTAACTTTTGTATAAAAAAACTATTTGTAATATTTAATAATATATGTTATTATAAATTCTGCGAGTGATACATGCAATCGCTGCTAGCTTTTTAGCTAGGAGAGGAAAGTCGGAGCTCCATAGGGCAGGGTGCTGGTTAACGGCCAGTCAAGGCGACTTGAAGGATAGTGCAACAGAGATATACCGCCAGAAGTTATTTTAACTGAGTTCACTTTTGTGACTGGTAAGGGTGGAAAGGCGAGGTAAGAGCTCACCAGCATGGTGGTGACATCATGGCTATGTAAACCCCACCTGGAGCAAGACCGAGTAATGGCATTATGGGATTGCCCGTCCCGCCATGTGGTGTGTCGCTTGAGCTTACTGGCAACAGTAAGCCTAGATAGATGATTGCTTAATACAGAACTCCGCTTACGGATCATCTCGCAACATGAAAAACACTAGGTTAACACCTAGTGTTTTTCTTTATACTTTTTTATTATCTATATATCTAACAATACTTGTAATGTTTATACCTTTAAAAACAAACTTTATCTTTTATATCTTCTATTTCTATACAATCTACTAAACTTTTAGCAACAATGCATATATTCTTAAGTGATTCCCTTAATCCACCTTCTCCTTTTCTTGGTGTTCTAACAATAGCAATCTTATCTTTATACTTTTCAATTGTTTCATTATTGTCTATTGACATTGCCGCTAAAGCCTTTATATCTGTTGTTGTTACAATATCATAAGCTACTTTCGCACACATAGATGCGTACTCAGCATAATTTAATGCTGGCCCACATATAACAACATCTGGCTTTAACTTCTTAACCATTGCACAAAACTTACGACTAACCTCACTTGGATTTTCAAGATATGTCCCTGTTCCACAATAAAGTGTTGCAACTATATTAGCATCTATTTCATTTAAATAAGGTTTCATCATAACTCCTGGCCCAATTACTTCCTTAACACCTGTAAGTGGAACCATCTCATCAGTTTTTGTACCATGTCCAGACTGTACTTGGTCTAATATCATTATAACTTTCATATTAATTTACACCTTCAATTTCTTTTCTAAATTAATTATTCTTTTATAACTTTCTATTAACTCCTCAGCTATAATTTTAAAACCTTCTGCACTCATAAGCTGATCCTCTGCATGCATTAATAAAACCGAACTACCTATAGATGTAATATCTCCTTCTCTTTTAAAGAGTTCTAAATGAAGTTCATGCCCCTTTAAGAATCTTTCCTTTCCGCTTATAATGCATTCCTCTGCACCTTTAAAATCATCAGATTTTGCCTTGTTAATTGCTTCAATATAGCTAGATCTTGCTAATCCTACATTAGAAATAATCTGTACACAAAGCATCTCTATATTTTCCATATATCTTATACCTCCTATAAATCATCAAATGATAAATCATCAAGTGAGATATCATCATCTGAATTATCATTTTCTTTTAATTCATCTCTTTGATATTGTTTATCCATCATCTTTACAAATGGCATGTAAATAAATACACCTATAATTACAAGAATCAACTGAAGGAGTGCTCCTTTCCATCCTGTAGTTAAGAATCCAGATATAATAACAGGGGTTGTCCACGGTATACTTATTCCACTAGTAAATGGAACTAATCCGCTAATCATTGCAAAATATGATACTAATATATTCATAAGTGGAGTTACTAAAAATGGAATCAGAATCATCGGATTTAATACTATAGGTAATCCAAATATAATTGGCTCATTTATTCCAAATATTGCTGGTATAAATGAAATCTTACTTAGATTTTTAATACGCTTTGATTTACATATTATTACCATAGCTATAAGCATAGATATTGTTGAACCTGCTCCACCAAATGTAGTAAATAAATCATAGAACTGTTGATTTATTACATTTGGAAGTACTCCTCCTAACTTAAAAGCCTCTAAATTTTCCATAGATAAAGGTGTTAATATGGGTTGCATTATACTTCCAACAATAGATCCACCATTTATACCAAAGAACCAAAATAAATGTTGAAATCCCATAGCTACTAACACTGCACCTAACGTATTTCCAAGTATTAATAATGGCTCTTGTAAAAATCTAAATACTAACTCAAATGCATTATTATATGGTGTAAGCGCTAATAAACTATTAACTAAAAAGAATATACCTATTACTACTGTCGATGGCACTAAAGCTGCAAATGATTGAGTAACTGCAGGTGGAACTCCATTCGGCATTTTTATTACCCAGCCCTTTTTTATTACCCATGCATATATGTGTACTGATACAAATGCAGTTATTATACCTATAAATATCCCCTTAGAACCAATCCAATTTAATGGAATTCCTGCTAAAGTTATACTACCATCTGAAACTTTATATGGCATTAATATAAACCATGATACTAATGCAACTGCAGCTCCTGATAGCTTATCTACTTTTAGCTCTCTTGCAAAAGAATATGCAATTCCAACTACAGCTAAAATAGCCATAATATCAAATGTTGCATTTGTCGGCTTAGCCATATAAGCAGTCCAATTTTCCCCAAAAAACCTTGCCCAAAATTCCGTCCAATTATTAATCGGAAAGTTAGCAATAAGTAAGAAAAATGATCCAATAATTAATAATGGTGTTGTAAGTAAAAAACCATCTCTAATAGAAATTAAATACTTATTTTTCCCTATTTTTTCAGCAAGCAGCATAAAAATAGCTTCTAATTTATTCAACATCAATGATTAACCTACCTTCTATTTATTATTCTTTATAAGTTTAATTGCATGCTTTAATACCTTTTCTCCGTTCATCATTCCATAATCATCAGAATCAATTACTTCAACTGGCATTTTTTTATCAGCATAACGACTTGCAACCTCTTTATATCTATACTTCACTTGTGGTCCAAGTAAAATTACATCTGGCTGCTTTTCCTCAACAATTTCATCTATTTTTCCATCTGGAAAAGCCTTGACTTCAACAGGAAGATTATAGGAATCGGCAACCTTTTGCATAATATTTGCTAACATGCTTGTTGACATACCTGCACTACAAAATAAATATATTTTTTTCATTTCACTTCCTCCAATTTCTCTTTATAATAATATCTTTAACTAATTAATATATTTTTTAAAATTTTTTAAAAGTAAATATCATTCTTGGCTCCATATAATCAAGTAAGAATAACTCTTCCTTAGGTATATGTCCAATTACATTTTTTCTTCCATCATTAGGCATATCCTTTAATACAATATGAAGTTCACCTTTATACCTTGAATATTCATCATTTAATATAACGACATCTCCTCTTTTCATATCAATGGCATTTGATTTTGGAATAGATTCCTCAATATATTTTGCCCTTGGAGCACTAGAGCGAGCCATATACTCACTAGCATCTCCACGATTTGCATGATTTTGCTTATAATATAAAATATCATGCTCTACTGGGGTTAACTCTTTATATAATTCAATTCCAAATGTTAAAAGTCCCGGCGTAATTTTAGAACATGATTTTAATTCCTCTTCTGAGGCATAGGCATTACCTATAATAACATCATCAATCATTCTAGTAGCGAATAAATGCCTTACTTGTAAATCAATTGGTAAATCACGATGAATTTCTAAAGTACATAAACCTTCCTTTACTGGCCAAGGTCCAAAAGTATTTTTATTATTACTAGACACAAAGGCTGCTGTATGTAAGGCATATTCTTTCATAGCCTTATTACAATTATTAAAATGCTCTAAACTCAAACCTGTATATCTTTGTGGATAAAAATTATGACAAGTTATAATTTTATCTCTGTTAGGAAAGTTAGTCATTACATTATCTAAATAACCATTTCCTGAACTTGCATTTATCTCTATTTTTAATCCATATTCGTTATATGTCATAAGACTTTCTTTTAATCCATCAAAACCCTCATCTAATCTTATTCCATCCGCATGTATTTCATTAAATAAAGCTAAATCATCATAAGATACATTAAGTTCTTTAAATACTCCTGGATTAACATCAAGTATTACTTCCATCCCTTCCTCATGCGCAACATCAATTAGTTCTTTAAACTCATCCACTAATTCTGATCTTGTTTTTTTTCCTATACTTAATAAACATGTAAATACTCTTTTAAATCCATATTTACCAGCCAAACGAATATATTCAATATCTCTTTCCTTTGTTGAATGTTCAGGATATATAGATATTCCTAGTCGTGTCATTTAAATTCCTCCTTATTTTTATTAGTAATTATACTTTCTTTTTTACATATGGAGTCTCTAACCTTATAAATAATAATAGAAACTTCTCTCATACCCTTGATAACCTTTTTACGCGCAAAATTATTTAGTACTATGATTAATTTTTAAATAACTCCCTCACCCTTTTTTAATATATATTTATTATTCTAAGGAAGCATAAACACATTTTTTTTATTTAAAAAAACGCTTTTTTAATATAAACTTGTTATAATGTAAATATTTTTACTATTATATAGAATTATAACGCCAAAACATGTTATAATGTTTCCCCTAAATATAAACAAGGTAAAAGTTGATATTTTATAGGGAAAAATTAAATATATTTCTATATCTTCTTTAAAATATCGAAAAACTCTAAAAAAATAAAAAAATAATAGATATTTCTTCAAGAAATATCTATTATTTTTTTAATAATATATTTATATTTACTTAAATAAATTCAAATGGATCTTCTTCAACACTTGATTTTATAAAAATTACATTGTTAAACTTACTCTCTATTTGTTTCATAACATTAAAGAATATTATTTGTTCTGATGCAAAATGACCAACATCCAGTATATTCATTCCCATTTCCTTATAGTCAGATGCAAAATGATATGTAGTATCTCCAGTTATCACAGTGTCTACTCCTAATCTCATAGCCTTAGCTATGAAATCTTGACCACTTCCATTTATTATAGCAATTTTAGAAACTGTATCAGTTCCTTTAACCACTCTTAAGTTGTTTATATTTAGTTTACTTTTAACTTGTTCTATTAAATCTTCTAATTTAATTTCTTCATCTAATTCTACAATTCTACCAAGTCCTGCACTAGTTATATTTTTATTCTTTTCTAATAAAGTTGATTCACCAAAACCTAGTACTGAAACTATAGTGTGATTTAATCCATTTTCAACAGAATCTAAATTAGTATGACTTGAATATAAAGATATATCATTCTTTATAAGTTCTATAATCTTTTTCCCTTGTAATGTATCAGTTGTTATATTACTTGGCTTTCTAAAAATTAAAGGATGATGTGTTATTATTAAATCTACCTCTTCTTTTTTAGCCTCTTCTATTACTTTTAATGTGCAATCTAAGGCTAATAAAACTTTATTAACAATCTTATTTCTGTCACCTACCATTAATCCAACATTATCAAAGTCTTCCTTTAAATAAGTTGGTGCTAAAGATTCCATTTTATTAATTATATCATTTACTATTATCATAAAATCACCTTATACATAGTTTAACATAGAACTAATAACATTTATTTTTTCTTTTACTTCTTCTCTTCTTTTATTAGCACTTACTGTTGCCTCTGTAATAAATCCTAATATTCTGTTATATTCATCTAATTTAAATTGTAGATAATCTTTCATTAAAGGATTTCTACTTCTTAATAATATAGGACTTATTTCATAGTATATACTATCTAATTCAGTGGCATTTCCTTCAGCACTTCTTACTTTAAATAATTCATAATATATTCCTTCATCAAAACATAAATCTTCTTTTATAATCTCATAATTATTAGTATACAAATACTCTCTTAAAACTTCTGGATTTTGAGCTGGTACTAAAATTAAATAATCAATAGATTTTACTTTTTCTCTATCAGCTTCTAAAATATCTCTTATTAAATTTCCACCCATTCCAGCTATAACAACTTCATTTGCTTCATTTATATTAAGAGGTTCAAATCCTCCGCCTAATCTAAATTGAAGCTCATCTCCAAACCCTTCTAAAATAGCATTAAGTCTTGCTTTATCTAATGGGTCCTTATTAATATCACATGCAATTGCTTTTTCACAAATTTCTCTTTCTAATGCTATTAAAGGAACATATCCATGATCAGTACCTATATCTGCAAGGGTATCAACCTTTTCTAAATTTTCGATTATAAACTCAATTCTTTTACTAACATCCATTTTAACTACCTCTAATATTATAATTATTTAATCCTTCGCTATAATTTTAATAACAATTATTATTTTTCTATTTATACTTACTTTATTAACTTATGTTATTTTATAAAATTTATTTAATTAATATATCCTATCTAATGCAAAAATTAGCACCAATATTGGTGCTAATTCACTAATCTAAGTAATCTTTTAGTTTCTTGCTTCTAGATGGGTGTCTAAGCTTTCTTAATGCTTTAGCTTCAATTTGTCTAATTCTTTCTCTTGTTACATTAAATTCTTTACCAACTTCTTCAAGAGTTCTAGCTCTTCCATCATCTAAACCAAATCTTAATCTTAGTACTTTTTCTTCTCTTGGAGTTAGAGTATCTAAGACATTAATTAATTGTTCTTTTAGCATTGTAAATGCAGCTGCTTCTGCTGGTGCAGGTGCATCATCATCAGGAATGAAATCTCCTAAGTGTGAATCTTCTTCTTCTCCTATAGGTGTCTCTAAAGAAACAGGCTCTTGAGCTATTTTTTGAATTTCTCTAACCTTTTCTACTGGTAAATCCATAACCTTAGAAATTTCTTCTGGGAATGGATCTCTTCCTAACTCTTGTAATAATTGTCTTTGTACTCTTATTAATTTATTTATTGTTTCTACCATATGAACAGGTATTCTAATAGTTCTAGCCTGATCAGCTATGGCTCTTGTAATCGCTTGTCTTATCCACCATGTAGCATAAGTCGAGAATTTAAACCCTTTTCTAAAATCAAACTTTTCTACGGCTTTTATTAATCCAAGATTTCCTTCTTGAATTAAGTCTAAGAATAACATTCCTCTACCAACATATCTT
The DNA here is from genome assembly GCF_019734195.1 of Clostridium sp. K13. Lineage (GTDB taxonomy): Bacteria > Bacillota > Clostridia > Clostridiales > Clostridiaceae > Clostridium. The sequence continues at coordinate 12,057 of NZ_JAASHM010000016.1, forward strand.
TTAGCTATACTTACAACAAGTCTAAGGTTTGCTTCAGCAAGCTTCTTCTTAGCATACTGACTACCTTCTTCAATTTTCTTTGCAAGCTCCATTTCTTCTTCTGAAGATAATAGTGGCACCTTACCTATTTCTTTTAAGTACATTCTTACAGGGTCATCAATTGCAATCCCCTCTGGTACTGATAAATCTATTTCCTCTTCAACGACGTCAATATCATTAGCAGCTCCTTGAACTTCAATACCCATTGACTCTAGAACTTCATAAATCTTTTCTATTTGCTCTGGGCTTAAGTCTATGTTTTCTACCTCATCTAATATTTCTTGATATGTTAATACCCCATTCTTTTTACCTTTGTCTAGTAGGTTCTTAACGATATTCATTCTATTATTTCTATCATTGCTATCCTTAGGCTTATTCTTATTTACTTTTGTTTTTTCTTCCACTAGCTGACTACCTCCTTTCGTTATCTGACCAACTATAATACTCTCTTACTTTCTTTCAACTTCTTAGTAACACTCGCTAACTCTATGGCTAATTTTATAGATTCTTCAATTTTACCTTGGTTTTCAAGCTCTTTTTGCTCTTTTCTTAGTTGATCTATTCTTTGCTTTAATTTATATGATTGTATTTCATTAATAAAATCATTAATTTGTACTTTCACATCATCAGCAAAAAATATATTCTCATCTCTAATTTTAACCAATTCTCCAATAGTTTTTGCACTACTTAGCTTTGACTCTATAAATGAATCTATATTATTTATATTTTCCCCTTTAGCTAACATAATAACAGTGAAAATTTCTTTATGTTCTAGCAAAATAAAGTCGTTTTCTGATATTCTTTCCTCTATATACTGTAGATACTCACTATTTTCTAGCATAATTTTCAAAATTGCTCTTTCTGCCTTTAAAAATCCAGGCTCTACATATAATTTTGACCCATCTTCTTCCTTATTATTCCTAAAATTATTTTCTCTATTATCTTTCATCTTACTTTTGAGAATATCATATAAAGTTTGTTCTTTTATACCAGTATTTTCCGATGCCTTTTTTATATAAACATCTTTTTCCACAGGATCTAAATCCGAAATTATTTCCATAATTCTTTTTGCATATAATATTAAAGATTGACTATTTTTAAAATTAATTCCCTCTTCTGCCTTTTTTATTCTATAATCAATTAAAGGTTCTGCAGAATTAACTAATTTTAAAAATGCATCTCTTCCATTACTACGTACATATTCGTCTGGATCTTTTCCTTGTGGAATACTTAACACTCTAACATCAAACCCAGCTGTTCTTAATATTTCCAGTCCTCTTAATGTAGCCATTTGCCCTGCCATATCTGCATCATATGAAATTATAACTTTATCAGCATACCTTTTTAGCAGTCTCGCCTGGTTGATAGTAAGTGCTGTTCCTAATGATGCTACTACATTAGTAATCCCATATTGATGTAAAGATATTAAATCCATATATCCTTCAACAATGACAAAATACCTTTCATTCATATTGTGCTTTAAAGCAAAATTTAATCCATATAAATTAGTTCCCTTTTGGAATACTAAAGTTTCAGGTGAGTTTAAATATTTAGGTTTTGAATCATCTAGTACTCTTCCACCAAATCCAATTACCTTTCCTTGATAATCAAATACTGGAAACATAACTCTATTTCTAAACCTATCATATTTTCTTCCTTTTTCTTTATTTACAGAAATAAGTCCAGCTTCTTCTAATAAAACATCATTAATACCCTTTTTCCTTAAATAAAACATTAAACTATTCCAACTATCATTAGCAAAGCCTAATCCAAACTTTTTAATTGTTTCTTCTTTAATGCCCCTATTCAAAAAATATTCTTTTGCATTTTGATTATTCATAAGATTTGAAAAGAAAAATTTTGCTGCCTCAACGTTAACTCTATACAACAACTCTTTTCTCTTTGTTACTTTACTTTTTTCTCCATTTCCAATTTCTAAAGGAATATTTGCCCTATTTGCTAAATACTTTACAGCCTCAATAAAAGGTAAATTTTTTTCCTTCATCACAAATGAAATAACATTTCCAGCTTCTCCACAACCAAAACATTTATAAATCTGCTTCTCCTGTGAAACTGAAAAAGATGGTGTCTTTTCATTATGAAAAGGGCATAGTCCTGTGAAGTTTCTTCCTGCCTTCCTTAGCCTAACCCTTTCTGAAATTACATCAACAATATCATTTTGCGATTTTATTTTTTCTAAAATTTCTTCAGAAATCTGCAAGGAGATCCCTCCTTACTATAATAATATTTATTCATTCTATACAATTCGACATATTATTATAAATTCCTTCTTGATTTTTAAATTAAATTTATTTTAGTATGTCATTCTTATTAGATTTCTATTTTAATTCTACCCTAATATTACTTATTCTATTTCTATTCTTAAAATCCTTTTTATTCTACAAAATTTATTGTTCCCAAATTTTTTGTATTATACAACTTTTTTACTAATAAATTACAAACTTTGGCACATAAATTTTATTAAATGTTGAAATACAATAATCATCTGTCATTCCAGCTATATAATCTGCAACTCCTCTTTTTAATCCCTCTTCCTTAACTATTATCTGATATAGCTCTGGTAGTTGTTCACTATTTTTATAATAATACTCTATTACATGAGTTAAAATAAATTTAGCCTTATCTCTTTCCTCTTTTAGTACATTACCTAAATATATATTAGAAAACATATATCTTCTTAACTCTATCATAGCTTCTTTAACTTCATCACTTTGTTTTATATCATAAATACCATTTGCTAAATTTTTTTGTGTTTCATTTACCATATCTGTAACCAAAACTTGAATTCTTTGAGAATGATTATTTCCTAAAACTTTAATAGCCTCTTTAGGTAAATCTTCTTCCCTTAAAAGTCCTGCTCTAATCGAATCATCAATATCATGATTTAAATATGCTATCTTATCACTATATTTAACTATTCTACCTTCTAATGTTTTTGCAATATTATCTTTGTTTCCTAATCCGCTATGATTCAATATTCCATCAATTACTTCTTTAGTTAAATTTAATCCTTTTCCATTTTTCTCTAATCTCTCAACAATTCTCACACTTTGTTCATTATGCCTAAATCCATTATCTAAAAAACTATCAAGTACTTCTTCTCCATTATGTGCAAATGCTACATGTCCTAAATCATGTCCTAAAGCTATTGCTTCTATTAGCATATCATTTAATCCTATCCCTGCACCAATAGTCCTTGCTATTTGCGCTACTTCTAGAGTGTGAGTTAGTCTAGTTCTATAATGATCTCCGAAAGTGCGTATGTATACTTGAGTTTTATGTTTAAGTCTTCTGAAAGATTTACAATGAATTATTCTATCTCTATCAACCATAAAACAAGTTCTAATATCATCATCTTTCTCATTTATTAATCTTCCACTACTTTTATTACTATGAATAGCCTGTGGAATTAATGTCAAGTCTTCATTTTTTTCTATTCTCTCCCTTATATTCACTTATCTCACCTCCAAATAATTTATTCTATATTTTTCTCAAAAAACCTCTATTTTATAGCCTATAAATAAATTATTATATACCAATTCCTTTCTATGATATGTATATTTATATATTTTTCATAATATTATTATAATAAGAAATTTATACAAGGAGTTTTACAATGAGTAACGATAATAAGGTTATAGATATTGATAATATAAAAACTAATATATTACCTAAGTTTTTTTTACAGAATGCTGATATTACTATGGTAAAGTTTAAAGATACCGAAAAACAAAGGGCTGTTTTTAAAGTAACTTCAGATAATAAAAATTACTGTTTAAAAAAAGTTTATTATGATGAAGGAAATCTACTTTTCGTTTACTCTGCAATGGAGTGGCTATATAGAAATAATATACTTCTCCCTAAATTATTACCTTCTATAGATAACAATAGATTTATATACTATGACGATATGTTATTTATATTAACACCTTGGGTTGAAGGTGAAAAATGCAATTTTGATTCACTTATTGACATACGACTGTCAATAAAAACTCTAGCTAAATTACATAAATGTTCTAAAAACTTTAAACCAATCTTAGGAAGTACAAATAGAACTGGATTAGATGATTATTATTTATCTATAAATAAACATTTTAACGATATTCTTGAAACTGCAAATTTAGCTTCAACTTATAAAGATAAATTTTCAAGGCTATATTTAGATAACTTAGATAATAATTTATCCCTAGCTAAACTTTCTCTAGAAATAGCTTCTTCAATAGACAATACTAACTTAAATGTATCTTTATGTCATGGCGACTACGTAAATAAAAATATACTCATAAACAATGACGATGTTTGGATAATTGATTTCGATAAATGCAAAATAGACTATTGTGCTCATGACTTAGCTTATTTTTTAAGAAGATTATTAAAAAGATCAACTACCAATTGGAATCCTGCACTAACTATTGATATAATTAATACTTATAACAAATTTAATAATTTAACTCAATCTGATTTAAAATATATTTTAGCCTATTTAGCATTTCCACAAAAATTTTGGAAAATATCTAGAGATTACTATAAAAATATAAATAAATGCAATAAAAACGCATTTATCTCCTTATTTACTAAAGGTCTTGATAGGTCTGCTGATCAACTTGATTATATTAATAATATGATTGAAATCTTTGAACATTACTATAATGTTAAGTTTTAAATAAAAAAAGAACGCTTTCGCGTTCCTTTTTTTATTTATTTATACTATCTTGGATTTTTTACTTGTGCTTGAGCTGCTGCAAGTCTTGCAACTGGTACTCTAAATGGTGAACAAGATACATAGTTTAATCCAACATTATGACAGAATTCAACTGATGATGGATCTCCTCCATGTTCTCCACATATACCAAGCTTAATATTTGGCCTTGTAGCTCTACCCTTTTCTGCTGCAATCTTAACTAATTGACCTACACCTTTTTGGTCTAATTTAGCAAATGGATCTTGTTCATATATCTTTCTTTCATAATAATCTGACAAGAACTTAGCAGCATCATCTCTTGAGAATCCAAATGTCATTTGAGTTAAATCATTAGTTCCAAATGAGAAGAATTCTGCTTCTTTAGCTATTTCATCAGCTGTTATTGCTGCTCTAGGAATTTCAATCATTGTACCAACATGGTAGTTTAATTTAACTCCTTTTTCATTCATAACTTCTTCAGCTGTTCTAACAACTATATCTTTAACAAATTTTAATTCCTTAATTTCACCAACTAATGGAATCATAATTTCTGGAATAATATCATATCCCTTAGCAGTTTTAACTTCTATTGCAGCTTCAATTACTGCTCTAGTTTGCATTTCAGCAATTTCTGGATAAGAAACCGCTAATCTACATCCTCTATGACCCATCATTGGGTTAAATTCATGTAAGCTTTCAACTGTAGATTTAAGCTCCTCAAAAGTTAATCCCATTGTATTAGCAAGTTCTGCTATCTCATCATCAGTATGAGGTAAGAACTCATGTAGTGGTGGATCTAAGAATCTTATTGTAGCTGGCATTCCTTGAAGTGCTTCATAAATTCCAATAAAATCTTTTCTTTGCATTGGAAGTAATTTTTCAAGTGCAGCTCTTCTTTCCTCTTCATTTTTAGCTACTATCATTTCTCTAACAGCCATTATTCTATCTTCTTCAAAGAACATATGCTCTGTTCTACAAAGTCCTATACCTTCTGCTCCAAACTCAACTGCTTGCTTTGTATCCCTTGGATTATCAGCATTAGTTCTAACATTAAGCTTTCTAATTTCATCTGCCCATCCCATAAATGTTGCAAAATGTCCAGAAATTTCTGGAGTAACTGTCTTAATAGCTTCTCCATATACATTACCTGTAGAACCATCTATTGAAATATAATCTTCAGCAGTATAAACTTTTCCATTAGCTTCTAAAGTCTTATCTTCTTCATTAACTTTTAAATCTCCACACCCAGCTACACAACAAGTACCCATACCTCTTGCTACAACTGCAGCATGTGAAGTCATACCTCCTCTAACTGTTAGGATACCTTCAGCAGCTATCATACCTTCAATATCTTCTGGTGAAGTTTCAAGTCTAACTAATACAACTTTTTCGCCCTTTTCTGCTCTTTCTTTAGCTTCCTCTGCAGTAAATGCTACTTTACCACATGCGGCTCCTGGAGATGCTGGAAGTCCCTTTGCAATAACATTTGCACTCTTCATTTCACTAACATCAAATGTTGGGTGTAATAAAGAATCTAATTGTTTAGGTTCAACCTTAAGAATCGCTTCTTCCTTAGTTAACATTCCTTCTTCAACTAAATCAACAGCTATTTTCAATGCTGCTTGAGCTGTTCTCTTACCATTTCTAGTTTGTAAGAAGTATAGCTTACCTTCTTCAATAGTAAACTCCATATCTTGCATATCTCTATAATGATTTTCAAGTGTATGAACAATGTCCATAAATTGCTTATATATAGCTGGATTTTGTTCTTCTAACTTAGATATTGGAAGTGGTGTTCTAATACCTGCAACAACATCTTCCCCTTGAGCATTCATTAAGTATTCTCCGTAAATTTCCTTTTCTCCAGTTGCAGCATTTCTTGAGAATGCAACACCTGTTCCTGAAGTTTCTCCCTTATTACCAAATACCATTTGTTGAACATTAACAGCAGTTCCCCATTCACCTGGAATATCATTTAATCTTCTATAAACTATAGCTCTTGGATTATCCCATGATCTAAATACCGCTGTAATAGATTCAGTTAATTGTACTGTTGGATTTTGTGGGAATTCTTCACCTTTTTCTTTCTTGTATAATTCCTTATACTTTACAACTAGATTTTTTAAGTCATTTTCATCTAAGTCTGTGTCAAATTTAACCCCTTTTGCTTCTTTTGCTTCATCTATTAAATTTTCAAATAATCTCTTTTCGATTCCCATAACAACATCAGAGAACATTTGAATAAATCTTCTATATGAATCATAAGCAAATCTTGGATTACCTGTTGCTGATGCAACAGCTTCTACTGCAACATCATTTAAACCAAGATTTAATATTGTATCCATCATACCTGGCATTGATACTCTTGCACCAGATCTTACTGAAACTAATAATGGATTTGTGTTGCTTCCAAATTCTTTTCCTGTTATTCTTTCTAATTCTTTGATATTCGCATGGATTTCTTCTACAACTTCGCTAGTTATTTTTCTTCCGTCCTCGTAATATTTATTACAAGCCTCAGTTGTAACAATAAATCCTTGCGGAACTGGGATCCCTATTCTAGTCATTTCTGCTAAATTTGCCCCTTTACCTCCAAGAAGGTTTCTCATTGAACCATCACCTTCACTAAAAAGGTAAACATACTTTTTCTTCTCCATCTCAATACTCCTCCGTTCATACAATAAATATATACTAACAAGGTCTTACCTTGTAGTTACCCTAGTTACCCTTAAAATTACCCTTAATTTGCTTCTCCAAGATTAACAAATAATTTTGTTATGTTAGTCTTAGAAATTTTACCAACTATTTTTAAATTAACTTTTCCATTGTCTGATTCGCAGGATTTTTCTACTATTGGTATACTATCAATTTCATGTTCAATTATTTTTTTAGCTAATGAATAAGCACTCTCTTCAGGATATCCATAAATTATATTAGGCATTCTTGTCATGATAATCCCTACTGGAACCTTATGTATATCTGTTCCACCGATTGCTATCTTAAGAAAATCCTTTCTTGAAGCTGCTCCAACTAAAGTTCCATTATTTTCAATAAACAATGTTCCTACATCATGTAAGAATAAATGAACAATTGCATCATATACAGTAGTAGCATCGTTAACGGTTACAGGCTTTGACATTATATCTCCAACCTTTATTTTAGATAAATTTTCTAATATTTCACCGTCAATCTTTTTCCCTAAATACACATAACCTACTTTAGGTCTAGCATCTAAAGTACCAGTCATTGTAAGTATTGCTAAGTCTGCTCGTAAAGCAGCTCTTGTAACTCCTAGCTTTTCAGCTATAGCTTCACTTGTAACAGGCTGCCCCTCTTTAACTATCTCAATTATTGCCTCTTGTCTTTTTGTAAACTTCAATGCTACCCCTCTTTTCGACTATTTAAGGAATATTCAGACAATTAAGAATGTTTTTTATTTACAGTATAATTATAACATTTTCTCATTTTTTGACTATGCTTAATTTTCTGAAAAATCACTCATTTTAGCTGAATATTCCAAATATTTTTAAATTTTCTAGACTATATCCTTGTTTTTCTCTGTTTTTCTAATTTTTACCATCTTCATCATCAAAATTCACAGTATAAGTAAAAGTATTGCTTTCATCATCTTCTTTTTCCTTAAATTTGTTCGGTACTTTGATTCCATCTAAATTTACATCTTGAACCTTTTCTTTAACTTTATCTGCAAAGTCACTTGCCTTATCTTTTGCTTCACTAACAGCCTCTGAGATATACTTATTAACAATCTCTACTGTTCCATCAGCTTTAGTTATTTCAATTGTAACTTGAGTAACTACTGCTGCTACTACTACAAAAGCTAGTATTGGTGGTATTACAATCGCTATAACACCTGCTGCTATTCCAGCATTAACAGGAACATCAACTAACTTTTTACCATCTTTACTAACTTTAATTCTAGTTACATTTCCTTTGTTAATTAAGTCCTTTAACCAAACTTTTAACTCTTCTATAGTTTCTATTTTCTGAGCATTGTCATTAAACTCTCCATCTGATGAACAATCCGCTTCAATACTTTTATCTTCTAAATAAATTATTGCTTCTAATACATCACCATTACATTCTTCTAATGCTTTTTTCGCATTTTTGTAAGATGCTCCAGTTCTTTCTCTTACTTGATCAACCTTTTCCAATGTAATATCCATCTTTCTCTCTACTCCTTTATATAATTTAACATTTCTAAACTTTTTGGCTTTCTTGAATAATTTGAATTTATTATGAATGTTGTTACTTTTTCTATTTGCTTTTTCACATCTTTATTTATATTTAATCTATAAATTTTATCCATAGCTGTATTATTTAAAAATCTTAAAGCATTATATCCTGCTCTAGATATATAAAGCCCATGTTCTTTATTACACTCTACACACACACCACCAAAATGTGACAACGAAATATAATCACTTGTTCCTATTGATTTTTTACAAATACAACATTTATCAAACTGTAATCTATATCCTGTTGCATTTAATAATCTTAACTCAAATGCTCTTATTAACAATTCATAATCCATTGCATCAGTATTTAATAAATATAAACAAGTTATAAAGTCTCTAAATAATTCTTTATTTACTTCTCCATCTTGTACACATATATCTATTAATTCACAAACATATGATGAATAAGTAAGCTTATCTAGATTGTTTAACAATCCCTGAAAGGAGTTTATAATTCTTCCTTCTTGAAGGTTATACAAATTTCTTCCCTTAAAAAATATATAATCCCCAAAACATAGGGGTAAAGTTAAGCTCAAATTTTTACTTTTACTTTTCTTTGCCCCTCTAGCTATAAAGGTTATCTTACCTAACTCTTCACAGTATGCCCATATAAGTTTATCATTTTCCTTATAATCTATGGCCTTAATTATTATGGCTTTAGTTTTCTCGATAGACAGAATACTCAACTCCTATCTATTTAGTCTTTTTATATCCTAATTCTTTAAGTAGAAGTCCGTTATCTCTCCACTCTTTTCTTACTTTTACCCATATTTTTAGATTAACTTTTGCTTTTAAGAATCTTTCAATTTCATATCTTGCAGTTTCACCAATTTTCTTTAATGATACTCCATTCTTCCCAATTATTATTCCTTTATGAGAATCCTTTTCACATATTAAATCTACTTCAATGTGATATGTTCCATTCTCTTTTTGTTTCATTTGAATAATATCAACTGCTATTCCATGTGGAATCTCATCTCTTAAATTCTTTAATGTTTTTTCTCTTACTATTTCAGCAACTATAAATCTTTCATTAACATCTGTAATCATGTCTTCTGGATAATACTGTGGTCCTTCTGGCATTTTTTCTACCATTAATTTCACAAGAGTATCTACATTTTTCCCCTTTAATGCTGATATTGGTACTATTTCAGCAAAGTCATATTCCTTTGAATACATATCTAATGTCTTAGCTACTTTTTCATGACTATTTTCATCTACCTTGTTAACAACTAAGAATACAGGTGCTTTTTGTTTCTTTAAAGCTTCTAATATAAACTTATCTCCTCTTCCAATCTCATCACAAGGATTGATAATAAATACAACTAAATCTACTTCTTTTATAGAACTAGTTGCAGCATTCACCATATAATCTCCTAGTTTATTTTTTGGTTTATGTATTCCTGGTGTATCAACAAATACTAATTGATAGTCATCTCCAGTTAATATTGTTTGTATATTATTTCTTGTAGTTTGTGGTTTATTTGAAACTATTGATAACTTTTCACCCATTATTTGATTAGTTAATGTTGATTTCCCTACGTTTGGTCTTCCTACTATTGTTACAAATCCTGATTTATACATATTAGCCTCCTAGCCTTTTAAGTCCTTCTTTGAAAAAACACCTGGTAATATTTCTTCAAAAGTTTTTACTATATAGTCATTTTTATTTTTTATTATTATTACTGGAATCTTTTCATCAATTACAAATTCTGCAATTACTTGTCTGCATATTCCACATGGATAAGTATATGCATTAGTATCTCCTACTAAGGCTACTGCTTTTATTTCTCTATTTCCTTCATGTACGCCTTTAAAAATTGCTGTTCTTTCAGCACAATTAGTTCCTCCGAAAGATGCATTTTCGATATTAGATCCAGTATATATTTTTCCATCCTCAAATAATACAGCTGCTCCAACCTTAAAGTTTGAATATGGACAATATGCTCTTTCTCTCGCTTCTAAAGCGCTATCTATTAATTCATTATATTTCATTCTTCATTCCTCCATTTAAATAGTATATCACATATAAATAAAATTCCAAATCTAAGTTATTTATTAACCTTAATCTATAATTTAAATATAGTAAAAATTAATAAAGTCAATAATATTCCTAGTATTCCCCCCACTATAACTTCAAATACAGTATGAACTTCTGAATCAACTCTACTTTGAGCGGTAATAAAAGCCATTAAATAAGCTAATATTATACAAATAGGTTTTTCAGTTATTAACGCTATAGCTGTTGAAATTGAGAATGCTAATGCACTATGTCCACTAGGCATTCCTCCCTTTAAAGGTGTTCCTTCACCAAAAATAGCCTTTATTATAACAACAGATAAAACAACTATAACTAATGCTATTAATATCATATATGGTTCTGAATGCTTAATCTTATAAACTACTTCAAAAGAAAAGTTAGAAAGTTTATCCCAAAATACAATGTATCCTACTAATATTGCATTTATTGCTGTCACAAGCACCGCTCCAGCTGCCGTATTTTTTGCTACCTTTGCTAAAGGATGATAATAATTTGTATTTAAATCTACTGCTGCTTCTACCGCTGTATTAACTAATTCCGCACTAATAACCATTGTAATTGTGATTGCTAATGCTAAAAATTCTGCTTTTGACACATCAAAGAAAAAACAAGCTATCAAAACCCCAATAGATGCTATTATATGAATCTTCATATTTCTCTGAGTTCTAGCAGCATCAACCACACCATTAATTGCATGGTTAAAACTTTCTAATAATTTTTTCATCTCCATAAATTACTCACCCTATCCCCAATTTATCTAGTTATATTTAACTTACCTAATATTTCTTCTTCTCTTTTTCTCATTACTTTCTTTTCTTCATCTTCCATATGATCATAACCTAACAAATGAAGAATGGAATGTACAACTAAGTAACATACCTCCCTATTAAAAGAATGATTATACTCTATACTCTGTTCTTTTGCTCTTTCTAAAGATAAAACCATATCTCCTAATACTAGTTCATCACCATCTAAATATATTTCATTAAACTTAGTATCCTTATAAACCTCTTTAAAAACTTTATTTTGAGGATAATCTAACATTGGAAATGATAGTACATCAGTTGCTTTATCTATTCCTCTTGTATCTCTATTTATCTCTCTTATTTCTTCATTATCCACAAATAACAGTGAAATCTGATAAGGAACATTCATTTCTTCTGCCTTTAGCGATTGTTCACAAACTTCATTTATAATATTAATAAGCTCATCAGTTACTTCCATTTTATTTTGCCTATTATCAGTATATAACATAAGTTCTCCTTTCATTTTTCTTAATTTAAATTATGTATATTTTAAATTATTGTTTTATAATTATAATACCTTTTTAATAATTTAACAATCGAAATAAATTGCGAACTACAGTGAGAATGAAAAATGGAATATTACTTTTCCGGTAAGCGGTGAAATTTTCGCTTTGAATTTATATAATTGATTCCGTAAAATTTGCTAAAGTTTTTAAACTTGCTAAAGCTTCAAACAATAAAAACTTCTTAACACAAATTTTACTACATCAATTATTAAATTCTACAGCTTAATTTCAATGCTTCCCTCCAAATTAATATTTCATTTTTTCTCTTCACTGTTTTTCTTATTTCCCCGGCTTATAGTTAACGACTCCTGCTACAAATTTATAGCAGAAGTCGTTAACTTTAGGAAAATTCGGCTTAAATTGCAGACTTAAGCTTTAGTTCGCAGTTTATTTGAAAAGGGAGGTAACCCTCCCTTTTATTCTTTACCCTTTTCTTTTGGATACTCTATTCTATGATGATAAATGCCTTTTAATACCTTTAAGAAACAACCTTTTATTATTTCTAGATCTCTAAAGGTTAAATCACATTCGTTTAATTGATCTGAATTCAGTTTATCCTTTACGATATTATTAACCATATTTTCAATCTTTTCTAATGTAGGTTCTTGAATTGATCTTACAGCTGCTTCAACACTATCTGCCATCATAATTATAGCTGCTTCTTTACTTTGAGGTTTAGGTCCTGGATATTTAAAATCTTCTTCTTTTATACTATCTGGATCATTGCTACTATTCTTTAAAGTATAATAAAAGTACTTTACCAATGTTGTTCCATGGTGTTGTATCATCATATCACTTACTACACTTGGAATATCGTATTCTTTAGCCAATTCTAAGCCATCTTTAACATGTGAAATTATTATAGATGCACTTAAACTTGGTGCAATTTTATCATGAGGATTAACTCCTCCTAACTGATTTTCTCCAAAGAAAAAAGGTCTCTTTATTTTCCCTGCGTCATGATAATAAGCTCCAACCCTAACTAACATTGGATTTGCTCCTACTTCCTCAGCAGCAACTTCTGCTAAGTTTGCAACCATAACACTATGATGATATGTTCCAGGTGCCTCCATTAATAATCTCTTTAATAGTGGACTATTTGGATTTGAAAGCTCCAATAATTTCATATTAGTAACCAAACTAAAACTTGATTCTAAAAACGGTAATAACCCTATAGCTAATATACCTGAAATAAATGCTCCTAATGCTGCTAATGACATATCGATTAATATTTTTTTTATATTATTTGATAAAAGTATTCCACTTGATAAAACAACCATAGAAACAGAAATTGCAACATAAGCTGTTGAATATAATATATCATTTCTTTGACTTACCTTTTTTAAAGATGTAGATGCTACAATAGTTCCAACCAATCCCACCAAAATAATTTGAGGATCAAATCCAGCTATAACTGCTATAAGCATCAGATTTAAAGAATTAATTATAACGGAAACCTTATAATCTAAAAATACAGTCATAAGTATTGGAGAACAAGCTATTGGAACTAAAAATAATGATACAAAAGCAAAAACTCTAGTTGTTACTAATGATAACAGATTTAATAGTAATATTAAAAACACAAGCTTAGTGTTAATAATTACTTCTTTTTTCTCTTTCTTCAAATATAGGTATTGTACAACTAATACAAATAAAACATAAAATGCTATTATTATATAAGTATATATATAGTCCTTACTTATACCCTCACCTACTAATCCTAATTCTGTAAGGATTGTTATTTGTCTTTGTGTAATTGGCTCTCCTTCTTTTACTATAGTTTGATTTTTCTTTATCATAACCTTAGAAACACTTTTTAATGCCTCTTTAACAGCTTCATCTGTCTTTGTCTGATCAAAAAAGTAATTTGGCTTTACTTGGCTATCACACATTCCCTTTAAAATTTCTTCTAAATTAGAGTCCAAATTCTGACTATTTAAATAATCTTCTACAGTTGCCTTAGCCGACTCTATTTCCTCACTATTCCCATCTTCTATTTGATTCTCATACGCCCTATCAATTGCAGCTAATGCTATCCATTGTAATTCCGTATCTTTATCAACAGTTAAATCTAATAATGTCTTATATTGAGCATCGGCAAGTTTAAATGTATCTATCTTTTTTAATTCACTAATTTTATCTTTTTCTTCTATTTCACTACTTTTCAGATTAATTAACTTATCAAAAAATGTTTTTATATTCTGACTCGCTTCGATCTTAACCTCATTTTTAAGAGTAAATTTTTTTTCTACTTTAGCTGATACTTCTTGCTCTTTTGCATTAGTAGCTTCTTCATCAATAATATCTCTAGGTGCCTTTATATCAACACTAGCAATATCACCTTCAATGAAGTTATATCTCTTAGGTGTCACAACTGTCATTATTATAAAATATATTAATATTGCTGTAACAGTAAATAAAAATATTCTTTTCCACTTATCTTTATGTATCTTTTTATTTACACCATTTTTATCTTTCATCTTGTTCACCTTCTCATCTTACCCTAATATCTAATAGCTTACTGTATCCTCACTTACTATATTTTGCTCTACAACAAAAACAACTTTTACTAATAAGTTTTCTTCATCTTTCATTTCTTTATCCACTAATTTATCTACTACCTTTGCATCTCTACTTAGGTCATTTAACAAAGATTTTTCTAAACTATCAATAGCATTTTCTATTGCATCATCTTCTGATAGATTTATATCTTTTTCTACTCTTTCATAATATAACACTTTATTAAATATTTTACCACTCAATTCTATTTTATCATAATGTTCAAAATCTTTTATAGCTTTTTTCAGATAAATTTTTTTACCAAAGATACTTATATAAATATCACTATCCTTTTCTCCACTTCTCTCAAGTGTAGTACCTTTAACTTTTACATTCATAGATTTTTCATAAAAAGTATTTGCTATAACTATTCCTCTAGGTGGCAAAATATACTCTCCACCTTCAATTCCATCTATACCTTCTATTACAACATCTCCAGCTTTAATAAGCTGACCACTCTTCACTTTAGCTCTTCCCGCAAATGTGTAAACTCTCTTTATTTCCCCTTCCATAGTAGCAACCAAATTTCCATACTCATATTCTTGTTCTTGTGGTGGATTTATTTTTTCTTCCACTACAACTTTCAATGTAGATCCTTCAATCCTTACCCTTAACCATAATATTTCTGAGCTTATATTTTCTAATTGCTTTTCTATCTCTTTTACATCAATAGATTGTTTTGAAATTCCTGGTCTAACTCCTATACTATTTAATTGCTTTCTTATTTCAAATGGTGGTATATTTTGTTGAACATCTACTTCTACTGCCCATATGTAAGTAGATAAATAATATATAATACATAGAAACATGACTCCACCAACAACTAAAGATAATTTCTTCTTCATATTTCCTAAAAAGAATACTAACCCATTACTTTTTATAATTTTTATTCTGCCACCTAGTTTTTCCACATGTTCTCTTACTACTGCATAATCTAAATAATCAATTTCCAGTACTAATGTTGCTACATCTTTTTTCTTTACTTTATACACTCTTATGTTTTTCGCCCAAAATAAATTTAATAATCTTTCAGTATTTAATATTTTTATTTCAACCAATATTTTCCCTTTTTTAATCTTATCAAAAGCCATTTTTTATTCACCTCACATATTCGATTGAATCAAAATAACCTTTAATAGTTATAGTTGATGCCGCTATATATAATATTTCAAAATCATGTCCTTTAATTTCTACAGGTGACATATTGGTATTTATTTTTATTTTATCTCTTTCAAATATCATTATCCCTTTATGATTTTCTATAGTTACCTCATTTCTTCCTATAACAATAATCTTTGGTACATCTAACAATACATCTTTAGGGAGATCAAGCTTTTCAACCAAAATTTCTTTACCTCTATTAATTTTATTTTCCATAGTTTCTCTCCTTTAAATAATACTCTCTCAATGTACTTTATGATTTTAATTTAAAGAAAATCACAAAAATAAAAAAAGAACTCAATCTAAATTGAGTTCTTTTAATTATTTACTATTTAAATACTCTTTAACAACCTGACTAACAAGTTTTCCGTCTGCTTTACCTACAACCTTTGGTCTAACTGCTGACATAAGCTTACCCATGTCTTTCATGTTATCAGCACCTATTTGTGTAGCTGTTTCTTTTACAATTTGTAAAATTTCTTTTTCACTTAATTGCTGAGGAAGGTAACCTAGCAAGATTTCAATCTCAGATTTATTCTGTTCAACCAAATCCTGTCTATTTCCCTTTTCAAATTCAAGCATCGCTTCTTTACGTTGCTTGACTTCTTTTGCTAATATTTCTATAACCTTATCGTCCTCAAGCGTAACACCATCGGTTTTTTCTACTAGCAATACAGCAGACTTAGCACTGCTTAATACATTAGCTCTAAATTTATCTTTAGACTTTAATGCACTCTTCCAGTCCTCTTGTAGTCTTTCTTTTATTGTTGGCATACTTAAATACCTTCTTTCAAAAATTAAAAACTACTTGAATTTTCTCTTTCTTGCAGCTTCTGATTTTTTCTTTCTCTTTACGCTTGGCTTTTCGTAGTGTTCTCTCTTTCTAACTTCTGAAAGAACCCCAGCTCTTGCGCATTTTCTCTTAAATCTTCTTAATGCACTTTCTAGTGTTTCGTTTTCTCCAACTTTGATTTCTGACATCTATTATCCCTCCCTCCGCTAGCTCAAATTAGTATCTTTAAATCAGCTACGGGCTTAATAACACATATTGTATTATACAATACGAGCCACAAAAATGTCAATATTATTTATACTATTTTTCTATTAACCTGGTGGCCACTTTAATTCTCTTGCACCTAATATATGAAAATGTATATGATTTACTGTTTGACCTCCATCAGCACCGCAGTTATTTACTATCCTGTAACCAGAATCAGCAATACCAAGTTCCCTTACTATTTTATTTATTACCATGAATATATGTGAAACTATTTCACATTTTTCTTCAGTTAATTCATTAGCACTTCCAATATGCTCCTTAGGTACCACTAAAAAATGAACTGGTGCTTCTGGACTTATATCATAAAATGCAAGCACTTTATCATCTTCATATATTTTTTTAGATGGAATTTCCCCAGCTACTATTTTACAAAAAATACAATCTCCCATAAACTCACCTCCTTTTATTGCTTAAAACTAAGTCATCCACGAACATTATGAATAAAGTGCGAACTACAGTGAGAACGAAAAATGGAATATTACTTTTCCGGGAAGCGGTGAAATTTTCACTTTGAATTTATATAATTGATTCCATAAAATTTGCTAAAGTTTTTAAACTAGCTAACGCGTCAAACAGTAAAAACTTCTTCACGCAAATTTTACTACATCAATTATTAAATTCTACAGCTTAATTTCAATGCTTCTCTCCAAATTAATATTTCATTTTTTCTCTTCACTGTTTTTCTTAGTTTCCCGACTTATAGTTAACGACTCCTGCTACAAATTTGTATTACAAGTCGTTAACTTTAGGGGGATTCTGCTTAAATTGTAGACTTAATCTTTAGTTCTCAATTTATTTCAAATATTCACTAAAGTGCCTTAATTCACTTCTAAACCATGCTTGCTATAGCATAATCTTCTACTGCTTCTTCAATTTTCACATCTACTATTTTACCAGTAATATCTGCTGACATGCAATGTACTATTACTTTTATATAATTTCTTGTATATCCTTCATAGAAATCAGGCTTATCTTTAATTTCTTTTTCTATTAAAACATCCATTACTCTTCCAATGAACTTTTCAGTAAATGCATGCTCATTTTTATCATTTAATTCTATTAAAGCCTTACTTCTTATATCTTTTACAGTTCCATCAAGCTGATTTGGCATATCTGCAGCCTTAGTCCCCTTTCTAGGACTATATTTAAATACGTGAGTCTTTGTTAAATGAATTCTTTTTAAGTATTCATATGTTTCGTTAAACTCTTCTTCCGTTTCACCTGGGAACCCAACAATTACATCTGTAGAAATTGATACATCTGGCAATGTTTCTCTTAACATGTTAACAGATGCTTCATACTCTTCAGCTGTATATCTTCTGTTCATTCTCTTTAATGTTGCATCACAACCACTTTGAAGTGATAAATGGAAGTGTGGACATAGCTTTTTAAAGCCTTTAATCTTTTCAACAACTTCTTCAGTAAAGAATGCTGGTTCAATAGATCCTATTCTAATTCTTTCTATTCCGTCTATCTTTTCTATTTCTTCTATTATATTTATTAAATTTATATTACCCTCTAAATCTAATCCATATGAAGCAGTATGTATACCTGAAAGTATAACTTCCTTAAATCCATGGGCTGCTAATTCTTTAACTTCTTCTAAAACTTTATTTGGATCCTTTGAACAAACTGACCCTCTAGCATAAGGTATTGTGCAATATGTACAAAATCTATTACATCCATCTTGAATTTTTAAAAATGCTCTAGTTTTATCTTGATAATCCTCTATTTTTAAATCTTCAAACTTTTTATTTTGAAGAACTGGTTGAACATGAACTTGTGGCTGTCCCTCATCCTTCGCTTTATTAACATAGTAAACTACATCACCTTTATTTCTTGTACCTAAAACAACATCTACTCCTGGTATTTCAGAAACTTCTTTAGGTGCCATTTGTGAATAACATCCAACTGCTGCAATTATAGCATCTGGATTAGTTCTTCTTGCTCTACTTATTATTTGTCTAGATTTTTTATCTCCCATATTTGTTACTGTGCAAGTATTTATTACATATACATCAGAAAACTCATTAAAATCAACAACTTCATAGCCTTCTCTAATGAATTTTTCAGCCATCGCTTCTGATTCATACACATTAACTCTACATCCTAATGTAGCAAATGCAACTTTCATTAATCATTTCCTCCTAAATCACTAAGCTCATATTGTATTAAAGACGTAGCAACAAATCCTGCTGTTTCAGTCCTTAATATTCTCTTTCCAAGAGTTACTATACGAGCACCTTTATCTTTAAGTCTTTCAATTTCTTCTTCTTCAATTCCACCTTCAGGTCCTACAAATATACCAACATTTTTAATCGTATTAGTAGTATTATCTTTTCTTAATTCATTAATTAATGTCTTTATACCAAAATTATTTGCATTTTCATATGGAACTATTAATAAATCTAAAGAATTTATTCTTTCTAAAACTGCATTGAACTCAATTGGTTCTGAGACCTTTGGAATTATACTTCTTTTACTCTGCTTTGCAGCTTCTAAAGCTATTCTATTTAATCTATCTAGCTTTTTAAATTCACCTTTTAATTTAACATCAACTCTATGAGTTATTGTTGGAATAAACTCAGTAATCCCAAGTTCTGTTCCTTTTTGAACTATTAAATCCATTTTTTGTGACTTTGGCAATCCTTGAAATAAATATATTTTTATATCACTTTCATTATTATCCTCAAGTTTTTCTAATATTTCAATTAAAACTTCTTGCTTTGAAACTGATATAACTTTTCCTAAATATTCAATACCTTCACAATTATTTAATGTAACTTTTTCGCCTTCTGAAATTCTAAGCACTTTATATATGTGCTTTACATCATCACCAATTATCTTAGCTACATCTCCATTAATCAATTCTTTTGGAGTAAAAAACTTATGCATTCCTTTATTCTCTCCTAAAAATTATTTTAATTTTGCAACTATACAGTTCCATTCACCATCTCTATTTTTTTCAACTACTTCAAAACCAGTAGCTTCAAGTTTTTCACAAACCATATCAACTCTATCATGTATTATTCCTGATGTTATGAAAGTTCCACCTTCTTTTAAGACTCTCTTAACATCATCTGCAAGTATACAAATAATCTCTGCTAATATATTAGCAACAACTATATCAGCCTTTCCATTTATAACTTCAACTAAGTTACCATGTAGTATTTCTATATTATCTAGATTATTATATCCTACATTCTCAATTGAAGATTCAACAGCAACTGGATCTAAATCTACACCTACAGCTAGTTTTGCTCCTAATTTTGCTGCAGCTATAGCTAAAATACCGGAACCACATCCAACATCAAACACTGTACTTTCTTCTTTAACATATCTTTCTAAGGCTTGAATACACATTCTTGTAGTTTCATGAGTACCTGTACCAAAAGCCATACCTGGATCTAAATCAACAACTAACTCATTATCTTTAGCTTCATATTCTTCCCATATTGGCTTAACAACAATCTTCTCCCCAACTTTTGATGGTTTATAATATTGTTTCCATGTATTAGCCCAATCTTCTTCATGCATTTTTTCATGCTCAACTTTAGCTTCACCTAAATCAAGTCCCATTTCTTTAAGCTCTACTAATCTTTCATTGACATATGCTAATACATCTTCAATATTATCTTCTTCTGCAAAATAAGCCTTTACAACTGCAACTTTACCTTTATGTTCTAAAACATTTATATCTGCAAAATCCCATGTTAATGGACCTTGTTCTCTTCCTAAAATATCCTCAGGATCTTCTATTGCAACACCCTTGCAATCTAAGCTATAAAAAATTCCTGATATTGGTTCTAAAGCCTCACTCTTAGTTATTACTCTTACCTCTATCCATGTTCCATCCATTACTGAATCATCCTTTCACTTCTTTTTCTCTTTGACTAATACTATATTTTACACGTATGTTTACATAAAGTCTAGAATAATTTATATACAAAAAGGATAACTATATTTTTACATATAATTATCCTTAAATAACATTTTAAATTGCTATATCTTTATTTTTTTTATTTTCTTTTTTCAGTTTAACTTTTTTAATTATCTTATTATTAGCTATATTATAAGTAATAGCTCCTGAAAAAATAAATATTATCCCTAATTGTGGTGCATATAAAGTACAATCCACAATCCCTTGAATAATTACCATGGCATTTATAGCTGCAATTAAAGGCAATATTTTATTATGTCCCTTGTATAACTTTATCATATCTTTATAAATATTAAATTTAAGATATAAGTATATTAAAAACCCTACAATTCCTAAACTCACTAAAAAAGTTAACCATAAATTATGAGGATGAATTAAAAACGTAATGATTTTATTATGTAAACTTGGATCATTACTATAAACGAAATTAGATCCACTTTGCATCATCCCTAACATTCCCCATCCAGTTATAGGCTTCTTAAATATCATATTCATAGCCCCTATCCAGATGCAATATCTTGAATTAAATGATGTTACGAATTCTCCAATAGGCGTTGTATTAGCCACTTTATTCTGAACACTAATAAATAATAAAGTTATTACTGCTACCGTTATACAAATAGCTATTAGACCTTTTATATCCTTTTTTTCTTTTAATATATAATATACAAATATAGCTCCTACTAAAGCAATAAATGCTCCTGTTGATTCAGTTAATAATAATGCTACGATTATTAATACAATAGAAAGATTATATATTATATCATCCCTTTTTCCTTTATCTGTGCACTTTAAGTAAAAAATCATTAATATTACATTTCCAAACCAAGCTCCAGCCATATTAGGATTTCCAAAAGAGCTAAAAACCCTATGCTGAGGCACTCCTAATAAAATAAATATTATTTTTTCTATTACTCCCCCAATAGCTGCAATCACACTTAAATATACTATATATTTAATAACTAAATTTATTCTACTTATCTTCACAAAATAATTTTGACAAAACACACTTAAAGCAAAATATAAAAACAGCCCTAGAGATGCTAATAAAGATAATAAATTTCTATTTACAATACCGCTAAATACAGAATATGCAAATAATAAAAATAAACTTATATTCCAATAATTTTTTTCTACTTTTATTTTTTTTCTAATCAACATTCCAACTGTATATATAGCTGGAATAATAGCTGTAAAAGGCGAAAAAATAATCATAATAATAAAATATATCATAATTTACCACCAACATTTATTATTTACACCTTAAGGTGTAACTGCCTTAGTATACACACAATGAAAACTTTATTCAAAGAATTTAACTATCTTTTTATTAAATTTGACATAAACATTTTAATATATACTTAGTATCTCCAATAAATATTTTTATTTTTCTAATAACAGCACGTTTACATTTCTATATTTAATAATAATGTTGTTATAAATTATATATATTTCTAACTTTTCTTTTTACTTGATATTAGTTTGGTTATTTTTTCATCTAAAGGGATTATTATCAACACATAAAGCAAAAAGATTGCAATTTGCAACCTTTCTTACTTTTAATTATATGTGGCAATTAAAAACTTAGTTTTTATTCCTTGTGCAGTAAACATGTCTTCATGCTCAGTTGTAACATTGCCTTCAAATCCGCTGTTATGTAAATCATATGTAATATACTTTATCTCTAAATTACTTTCCTTAAAATACTCTAAAGATTCTTCAAATAATTCATCATCATCTGTTTTAAACCATATTTCTGCACCTTTATTTAAGAACTTCTTATATTTTTCAAGCTGTCTCGTATGAGTTAATCTTCTTTTTTTATGACGTTCTTTAGGCCAAGGATTACAGAAATTTATATATATTCTTTCTATAACATCATTCTCATCTAACATATCATCTATTAATAATATTTCTTGAGACATAAGAGCAACATTATCTATTTCATGCCCTACTTTTTTATAGTCATCTTCAATATTTCTTTTAGCTAAAACTAAAACCTCATCTTTTATGTCTACAGTTATATAGTTTATTTCAGGATTTTCAGAACCATGAACAGCCATAAATGTTCCTTTTCCACATCCTAATTCCATATATATCGGTTTATCATTACCAAAAAATTCTTTCCATTTACCTTTGTATTCACTTGGTTTTTGCACAAAAAACTTGCAACTTTCTAACTCAGGTCTTGCCCAAGGCTTTCTTCTCATTCTCATAACTTTCGTTCACTCCAAATCATTTCTTTAAGTTCATAGATTAATTATACAGATTATTTCTTTTATTTCAACTATATATGAAGCTTTGTAATAACTTTATATAATAATAAATCCACAATATACCTTCTTTAATTTTAAAGATAGTATATTGTGGATAACATTAATTAATATTATTCTTTACTAACAATTATATTTTTCTACTAAAGCTTTAAACTCATTTTCATTACTCTTTATATATTCTATAAATGGCTTATTAGCAGTATTTAAATTTTCAGCTAATTCGCAAATAAACATAGGAATATCTTTTCTTGCAATGTCTCCAAAGCATTTTCCTAATCTTGCTTCTCCTTCTACAAAGCTTCCATCAACATGAACTTCATATGCTTCTTGTATTACATCATTAATTCTCTTTTTCTTTCCTGTAAATCCTATTTCAGCTATTTCATGAACTCCACAAGAATTACCACATCCAGAGAAATATAATCTAGGTAATAAATCAACATTTGAAACATTTTTCTTAACGTGATCTAAAGTTTCTCTTAAAACTTCTTGACTTTCACATATACCTATTTGACATGTTGGTACCCCTATACAAGATACGCTATAGTCAAATGAAGTTGATCCTCCCATATTATTTGTAACTTCTAGAAGTTCCTCTGCTTCTTTTCCATTTAAGTTTCTAAAATATACTCCTTCAGTCATTGATAATCTTATTTCTGGATCATCAAATCTTTCTAGTGTATCTATTATAGCTTTTAAATCACTTAGCTTTATTTGTCCTCCTACTGGATGTAAATAAACACTATATAATCCTGCTTGCTTTTGTTCTACTAATCTAGAATTAGTTATATTTGTTTCTATACCTTTTTTATCATATTTTTTAGCTTCTACTGATAATTTATAGTTTTCTTCTTTTTTAACTTCATCAACATACTTCTTGTATTCAGCTATAAATCCTTCTTCACCTAACTTATCTACCATGTATCTTACACGAGCTTTGGCCTTATTTCCATAATTTCCCTCTGCCTTAAATAATCTAACCATAGCTTCAACATAATTTAATACTTCACTAGGTTCAATAAGTTCTGGATATATTAATGCTAATTTAGGATTTCTTCCTAAACCACCACCTAAGTACACTCTAAAATAGTCTTTTCCATCTTTATTAACAGCTAAAAATCCTAAATCTTGAATTGTACAGTGCGCTGTATCACTTGAAGCATTAGAGAAAGATACTTTTAACTTTCTTGGTAACTTATAAGTAATTATCCTTTCCATGAAATACTCACCAGTAGCTACTGCATATGGTGTAACATCAAAAGCTTCTTCTTTGTCCACACCTGATAATGGAGATAAAGCAACATTTCTTGGGAAATTCCCACCTGCTCCTCTTGTATATATATCCTTATCTAAAGCTTCTTTCATTAAATCACATACTTCGTCTATTGATAATCCATGATATTGTATTGCTTGACGTGTAGTAAAATGTAAGCCACCTAACTTATATTTTTCTGCCCAATCATATATTAACTTTAATTGTGGCATAGTTATTATCCCTGAAGGCATTCTAAGTCTTAGCATAAACTCTTTTCCTCCACGATGAGCATATGCTCCCATTCCTCCTGATGCATGTTTAAAGTCCATAACAGACATTTCTCCATTAACAAACTTATGTCCAACTTTTCTAAACTCTTCTATCTCCGGCAAAAGTACTTCTTTTAAATTTTTCATCTTATCACCTCATATTATTGCTACTATTTTTAATATTCCTACTTATGATAACAAATATTCACCCCTCTATTATATCTATAATCTCATTTCTTTTCTATTATCTAGTTATTTAAATATTTAATTGTAACCATAAATTTTTTAAATGTTTACCAATTCTTAAAATTTATATCAATTGATTTTTATCATTTTTTTCTATAAAATAGACATAAATATACAAATAAATAAAGGAGTGATTATATGGTCCCAGTAAAAAACAAACCACCTTTAGACTCTGAAATATCTGTTAAAGAAAAATTTAGATCTTTATCAGTAAAAAAGAAATTTGAATTCATATATGATTATTACAAACTTCCTATAATAACAACACTACTAGCTATAATAATTATAGGATATATATCATATTCAATTGCCACTAAGCAAGATACTTATTGTAATATTACATACTATGGTTCAACTGTTAATTTAGATAATTTCAATAAAATTAAAGATAAATTAAACGAAAACATTTTAGGAGATAATAAAAAATCTGCTATTTTTACAGATACTCTATTATTAAACTTAAATTCTAATCATGGAGATGACCCTACAGCAACTCAAGCATTCGCCGTTAGGTTAGCTGCTAGTGAAATCGATATCCTTTTAACAGAAAAAAATAACTTTGAATATTTTGCTACTAACAATATGTTACTTGATTTAAATTCCTTAGAAGGATTTGATACATTAAATATCTCTAGTGATAACTTAGTAACATCAAAAGATGAATTTGGAAATGATAAAAACTATGGGATTAAAGTGGACAACTTGAATTTATTAAAAGATGCTGGATTTAATAACGAAAATACTGTTTTATGTATAGCTATAAGTTCAACTAGACATGAAGAAACTATTAAAGTATTAAGTGAATTTATAAATTAAAAAAGATGTTGCAACTGCAACATCTTTTTTTTATTTCTTATTAAATAAATCTTTTAAGCCCTTTTTGTGTGTAACTTCTCCGTCAACACTTTCTCCACAAGCTTCCATAAATGCTTCTAAGGCCTCTTTTTGTTTAGAGTTTAAGTTCTTAGGAATATCAACTATTACTTTTACATATTGATCTCCTCTTGCGCTTGAGTGAACCTTAAGCACACCCTTACCCTTTAATCTAAACATTGTTCCAGATTGAGTTCCTGCTGGAATACTATACTTAACATCTCCATCTACTGTTGGAACTGTTATTTCAACACCCAAAGCAGCTCTTCCCATTGATATATGAGTTTCTATATAAATATCATTTCCTCTTCTATCAAATTGTTTAGATTTAGCCACATTTATTCTGATATATAAATCTCCTGGAGGCCCATCATTAGAACCATGCTCTCCTTGTCCTCTAAGTGGCATTACATTACCTGTGTCAACACCAGCAGGTACATTTACTTTAATCTTTCTAGTCTTTCTCACTTTTCCTTTACCACTACAGCTTGAACATGGCGTTTCAACTATTGTTCCTTTACCTCCACATCTATCACAAGTAGAAGTACTTACAAAACTTCCAAGAGGTGTTTGTCTTTGAACTCTAACTTGCCCACTTCCATTACATGTTGGACATGTTTTTGGTGAAGTTCCTGGTTCAGCACCAGTTCCTCTACACTTCTCACAATTTTCATGTCTGTTTATAGTTATTTCTTTTTCTACGCCAAATACAGCCTCTTCAAAAGTTAAATTTAAAGTATATTCTATATCTGCGCCTTTTACAGGGCCATTTCTTCTTCTTGAAGAACCACCACCGCCTCCAAAAAAGCTTTCAAATATATCACCAAAGCCTCCCATATCTGAGAAGTCAAAGCCACCAAATCCACCTGCTCCAAATCCACTTCCATCAAAGTCAGCAGTACCAAATTGATCATATCTAGCTTTCTTCTCTGGGTCAGAAAGTACTTGATATGCTTCATTTATATCTTTAAACTTTTCTTCTGCTTCCTTATTACCTTGATTCTTATCAGGATGGTATTTAATAGCTAGCTTTCTAAAGGCTTTTTTTATCTCATCATCACTTGCACCTTTTTCAAGTCCAAGCACAGCATAATAGTCTTTATTTGCCATCTATATACTCACCACCTATTTATATTTTGCCTAATTTATATTAACACTTATAAAAATATTCGTAAATACCTAAACTTTCAAAAAGGGAAGACGACTTTTGTCTTCCCTATTTATATATTTATATTATTTTTCGTCTTTTACTTCAAAATCAGCATCTACTACATTGTCATCATGAGCTGCTCCTGCATTAGCATTTCCACCCATATTGTTTGGATCAAATCCAGCACCTTGAGCTCCTGCTGCACCTTGAGCATCAGCATACATCTTTGAAGATATTGCATAGAATTCTTGAGTTAATTCTTCAGTAGCTTTCTTAATTGCTTCTAAGTCTTCTCCATCTTTTACTGCTTTTAATGCATCTAATTTAGCTGTTATCTTAGCTTTATCATCAGCAGATATCTTATCTCCAAGCTCTTCTAATTGCTTTTCTGTTTGATATGCTAATTGATCTGCATTGTTCTTAACTTCTATAGATTCTTTTCTCTTCTTATCTTCTTCAGCAAATCTTTCTGCTTCTTTTACTGCTCTATCTACTTCTTCGTCAGAAAGGTTAGTTGAAGCAGTAATTGTGATGTTTGCTTCCTTACCAGTTCCTTTATCCATAGCAGATACCTTAACAATACCGTTAGCATCTATATCAAAAGTAACTTCGATTTGTGGAATTCCTCTTGGAGCTGGAGCAATACCTGATAAAGTAAATCTACCTAAAGTCTTGTTGTCAGCTGCCATTTGTCTTTCACCTTGTACTACGTGTATTTCAACTGATGTTTGACCATCTGCTGCAGTTGAGAACACTTGGCTCTTCTTAGCTGGTATAGTTGTATTTCTTTCGATTAATGGAGTAGCAACTCCTCCTAAAGTTTCAATACCTAATGTTAATGGAGTAACATCTAGTAATAATACGTCTTTAACTTCTCCAGTTAAAACACCTGCTTGAATTGCAGCACCCATAGCTACACATTCATCTGGGTTAACTCCCTTTGAAGGTTCTTTTCCTGTAAAGTTTTTAACAGCTTCTTGTACTGCAGGTATTCTTGTTGATCCACCAACTAATATAACTTTATCAATTTGGCTAATTGATAATCCAGCATCGCTTAATGCCTTCTTCATTGGTTCAATTGATCTTTGAACTAAATCATGAGTTAATTCGTTGAATTTTGCTCTAGTTAAGTTCATATCAATGTGTTTTGGACCAGTTGCATCTGCAGTGATGAATGGTAAGTTAATGTTTGTTTGCATTGATGATGATAATTCAATCTTAGCTTTTTCTGCAGCTTCTTTTAATCTTTGAACTGCACTCTTATCATTTCTTAAGTCAATTCCATATTGAGCTTTAAAGTCATTTGCTATATAATCAATGATCTTTTGGTCAAAGTCATCTCCACCTAAGTGAGTATCTCCATTTGTTGATAATACTTCGAATACTCCATCACCTAATTCAAGGATAGATACGTCGAATGTACCTCCACCTAAGTCATAAACGAATATTTTTTCACTGTGCTCAGTCT
The DNA here is from genome assembly GCF_019734195.1 of Clostridium sp. K13. Lineage (GTDB taxonomy): Bacteria > Bacillota > Clostridia > Clostridiales > Clostridiaceae > Clostridium. The sequence goes on from NZ_JAASHM010000016.1 coordinate 40,664, forward strand.
TATCTAAACCATAAGCTAATGAAGCTGCTGTTGGTTCGTTTATTATTCTTAATACTTCTAATCCTGCTATTCTACCAGCATCTTTAGTTGCTTGTCTTTCAGCATCATTAAAGTATGCAGGAACTGTTATAACTGCTTGAGTTACTGGTTCACCTAAGTAAGCTTCTGCATCAGCTTTAATCTTTTGAAGTATCATTGCTGATATTTCTTGTGGTGAATAAGTTTTATCATCTATATGAGTTTTATGGTCTGTTCCCATTTCTCTTTTTATTGAAATTATTGTGTGTTCTGGATTTGTAATTGCTTGTCTTTTAGCAATTTGTCCTACTAATCTTTCTCCGTTAGCTTGGAATGAAACTACTGAAGGAGTAGTTCTAGCACCTTCTGAGTTAGTGATAACTACTGGTTCTCCACCTTCCATAACTGCTACACATGAATTTGTTGTACCTAAATCAATACCTATAATTTTTCCCATAATTTTTTCCTCCTCGAAATTTACATATCTATTTAAATATTTTCCTTATTTACTATTTTGCTACTGTAACCATTGAATATCTGATTACTTTTTCTCCTTTTTTATATCCTTTTTGATATACTTGAGCAACATCGTTGCTATTTAAATTAGCATCTTCAACAACTGAAATTGCTTGATGTACATTTGGATCAAATCCATTAGTTGTATCAATTTCTTCTACACCTAATTTTTCTAAAGAGTTTAGAAGTCCTTTTATTGTCATCTCAACACCTTTTTTAAGATCTTCTACATTTCCATCTACAGCTAAAGCTCTTTCTAAGTTATCTGCTACAGGAAGTATTTCTTTTAATACATCTGTGCAAGCATCTGTATATATACCTTCTTTTTCTTTTGCTGTTCTTTTTCTGTAATTATCATACTCAGCAGTAAGTCTAAGTAATCTTTCCTTTAATGCATCTAATTCATTAGAAAGTTTTTTATTTTCATCTTTTAACTTTCTTATCATAGATAAATCATCAGTTTCAGAATATTCTTCTATTATCTCTTCTACTTCTTCATTTTCTGTAGCTTCAGTATTTTCTTCAACTGTATCATTTTCTTCTAAGATTTCTTCATCTCTTAAATTTTTGTTTTCTTCCATCTTTACACCTCATCTCTCTTTAATCAATACTCTTGATCCTTAAGACTTTTATTTAATTCTTTCATGACTTGTGCCATTATAGAAATAACTTTTGAATAATTAATTCTTTGTGGACCAATAAGCCCAACACTTCCAATGGGTCTTCCTCCTAAGGAATATTCTGCAGTTATTACTGAACAATCCTTAGCTTCTGGAATATAATTTTCATCACCAATTTTAATTGATATATCCCCACTATTTTCAAGTAGTTCTATTACACAATCTTTATTACTTATTAATTGAAGTACTTCTTTAGCCTTTTCAATATCGTTATACTCTGGATAATTGAAAAGATTTGTTGTTCCTTCAACAACTAAGTCTGATTTTGAACTATTATTTAAACTTTCATATAAAGCTGGAAGCATTGCATTAAATAAATCATCAAACCCTACTAAGTCCTTCTTAAGCTCATTAATAACTTCTAAATTAATAGCTTCAATTGTTAAATTCTTTAATTTAGAATTTAATACCTCATTAATTCTAATAAGTTCCTCATTACTTGGTACAGTATTAATTTTAATTCTATGATTTTTTATAACACCACTATCTGTTACTATAACAGCTATTAAATTTGTTTCATCTATTTTTATTAATTGTAGTGATCTTATATAACTTCTTTTCATAGAAGGTGTTTGAACTATACAAGTTAAATTTGTTAATTCTGATAATAAAACACAAGCTTCTTTTAATATAGTATCAACTTCATGCATAGCTGAATTAATTAAATATTCTTTAATTCTTAGCTCTTCATCTCTACTTAGCTTTGGTGTTTCCATTAACTTATCAACATATAATCTATATCCCTTACTAGATGGTATTCTGCCTGCTGATGTGTGAGGCTGTTCTAAGTATCCCATTTCCTCTAAATCTGCCATTTCATTTCTTATAGTTGCAGATCCCACACCTAAATCATACTTCTTAGCTATTGTTCTTGAACCAACAGGCTCACCTGTTATTATATAGTCATTAATAATGGCTTGAAGTATTCTTATTTTTCTTTCATCAATAGCCATTTCATCACCCCTATTGTTAGCACTCATTAAAGTCGAGTGCTAATGACTACATTATCAATATATTCTTATTTGTTTTTTTTGTCAATTTCATATTTCTTTAAATTTTCAACTATTTTTTTATATAATTTAATTCTTTCGCCATTTTCTCTTTGCATCTCTTAATTTCTCCTTTTTCCTTCGCTTTTCATTTTCACTATTTATCTAGTATAAAATCTGACATTACACTATTTGATAATTCCATTCCTTTATAGGTTAAAAACATTCTTTTATCATCTATAACAAGCAAACCATCTTTTATATTTTTCTCAATGACTTTCTTATATATACTATTTATATCTACGCCAAATTTTCTCTTAAATTTTAACAAATCTATACCACAAATCATTCTTAATCCCATAAAGATAAACTCTTCCATTTCATCTTCAATAGAATTCTTATACTTATCTACTATTACTTCTTTTTCATCATTTATATTTTTTATATAGTTATTTATATTACTTGTATTTACAAATCTATATCCATCAATATAAGAACTGCTTGCACTACCAACTCCTATATACTCGTCTAATGACCAATAAACCTTGTTATGTCTACATTCTTTCCCATTTAGAGCAAAATTAGAAATCTCATACTGATGATATCCATTTTCCTTTAAAATATCCTTAGTTAACTTATCCATTACTCTTTCCTCATCTTCACTTGGAAGTTGAAGTTTATCTTTTTCATATAAGTTATAAAAAGCAGTTCCTTCTTCAATGATTAAACTATATGCAGAAATATGTTCTGGCTTTAACTCACATATCTTTTCTAATGTATCTCTCCATAATTCTACAGTTAAATTAGGAAGCCCATACATTAAATCAACATTTATATTATTAAATCCTACTTTTCTTGCCAAATTATAATTTTCTAAAAACTCTTCAAATGTATGTATACGCCCAATCTTTTTTAATAATTCGTCATTACATGATTGAAGTCCAAAACTTATTCTATTTATTCCATATTTTTTCATTATCTTTAATTTTTCTTCATTTACAGTTCCAGGATTACATTCCATAGAATATTCTATATCCTCTGATAAATTTAATTTAGATACTGATTTTAAAAGTTTTTCAAGCTCTTTTTTCTCAAGATGTGATGGTGTTCCACCACCAATAAATATTGTCCTAATCAAATAATTAGTACATTTTTCTTTTATTTCTTTAATTAAAGCATCAACATATGCTTCTCTAAATTGTTCTTTTCCTGAAAAAGTAGGAAAATCACAATAAAAACATCTTTGCTTACAAAATGGTATATGTATATATAAACTTATCTCTTTCATATTTTTCTCCTCTAAATTTTATATTTATAATTTAGCTTAATTATGAAAAAAGACATTGCTACTGCAATGTCTTTTTATTAAGCTTCTTAGTCTACTTTAAGAACAGCCATGAATGCTTCTTGTGGTACTTCTACAGATCCCACCTGTCTCATTCTCTTCTTACCTTCTTTTTGCTTTTCAAGAAGCTTCTTCTTTCTTGAAATATCTCCACCGTAACACTTAGCAAGTACGTCTTTTCTCATAGCCTTAACTGTTTCTCTTGCTATAACCTTAGATCCTACTGCTGCTTGAATTGGAACTTCGAACATTTGTCTTGGAATGATTTCCTTAAGCTTTTCTGCAATTCCTCTTCCTTTATGGTAAGCTCTTTCTTTTGGAACTATCATTGATAAAGCATCAACTATATCTCCATTTAATAATATATCAAGCTTAACAAGTTCTGTCTTCGTATATCCTTTGAATTCATAGTCAAATGAAGCATAACCTCTTGTTCTTGACTTTAAAGTATCAAAGAAGTCATAAACAATTTCATTTAATGGAATATCATAATTTATGCATACTCTTGTTTCTTCTAAGTATTGCATATCTATATATACGCCTCTTCTTTCTTGACATAAATCCATTATAGCTCCAACATACTCTGTTGGTGCAATTACAGATGCTTTAACTATAGGTTCTTCCATAGATTCTATTTCTGTTGGTTCTGGTAAATTAGTTGGGTTTGTTAAATCTAAAGTTTCACCATTAGTCTTTGTAACCTTATATATAACAGAAGGAGCAGTTGTTATAATATCTAAATTAAATTCTCTTTCTATTCTTTCTTGAATTATTTCCATATGAAGTAATCCAAGGAATCCACATCTAAATCCAAATCCTAATGCTATAGATGTTTCTGGTTCAAAATCTAATGCAGCATCATTTATTTGTAATTTTTCTAATGCTTCTCTTAATTCATCATATTTAGCTCCATCAACTGGATAAATACCTGAGTAAACCATAGGTACTGCTTTTTTATATCCTGGAAGAGCTTCTGCTGTTGGTCTATCAGCTTCTGTGATAGTATCCCCAACTCTGGCATCAGCAACATTTTTTATAGATGCTGTTATATATCCAACATCACCAGCCATAAGTTCACCTATTGGTAATAACTTTGGTGTAAACACCCCTACCTCTACAATATCATAAACCTTATTTGTATTCATAAGCTTTATCTTAGTTCCAGCTTTAACTTTACCATCAAGTATTCTTACATAACATACAACACCTTTATAACTGTCATAGTATGAATCAAATATTAAAGCTTTAAGCGGTGCTTCCTCATCTCCACTTGGTGCTGGTATCTTTTCTATTATAGTTTCAAGCACATCCTCAACATTTAAGCCTGTTTTTGCTGATATCATTGGAGCATCTTCTGCTTCAATTCCTATAACATCTTCAATTTCTTCTTTAACTTCATCAGCTCTTGCAGATGGCAAATCAATCTTATTAATAACTGGTGCTATTTCTAAGTCATTGTCTAAAGCAAGATAACAGTTAGCTAAAGTTTGGGCTTCAATACCTTGAGTTGCATCTACTACTAATAGTGCTCCTTCACAAGCAGCTAAACTTCTTGAAACTTCATATGTAAAGTCTACGTGTCCTGGTGTATCAATTAAATTTAATATATATTCTTCACCATCATCACGTCTGTAAACAAGTCTTGCAGCTTGGGATTTTATTGTAATCCCTCTTTCTCTTTCTATTTCCATATTATCAAGAACTTGCTCTTCCATTTCTCTTTTAGTAAGAGTCCCTGTAATTTCTAATAATCTATCCGCTAGGGTTGACTTACCGTGGTCTATATGTGCTACGATTGAAAAGTTTCTAATCTTTGATTGTCTATTACTTTGCATATATCTTAACTACTAATTATATTAGTAGCTTCTTCACCCCCATATTGTTAAATCAAGCTAAATTATAACATAGAGTATAGAGTAAGTGTCAAGAATATTAACGTGGAAATAATATTAACATTAATAGTATTTTATTTATTATTAATGTTTTCTATAAAATCATCTACATTTTTATCAAATTCGCTCTTACTATCTTCATTTATAACTTTATTATTTTCATAATATTCACTATTAGTTTTTGTTGTTTTATTTATTTTATCCTTTACATTTATAAAAATCCTATTAAAATATCCACCTACCTTTTTTATAGAATTCATAAATAAATTATCATTAGTTAATTTAATTTCCTTATTGTATATCTTTACTGTAGCTAAACCATCATTTTTTTCTCCAACATAAATTTTAACTACACTATTGTCTTTAATGAACTCCTGGAAGTCCTCACCAAACTCTTCGCTTACTATTTTAAAATTATCATCAGTATTTCCTAATGGTGATAAAGACTCAGTATTTATTATATTTATTTTTATACATCCTATAAGAAGTAAAATTACTGCCAATATCGGTATAAGAAAATTCTTAATAATTTTCAAAATAACATCTCCTCTTTAACTTAATATCTAATATATAAATAAAAAAATGAGCTCCCTGCTTATTAGCTATAAGGATGCTCACTTTTTAAACTTTTATTCAATTTACTCTTTACCCTTCAAATATTCTGCAATTATTCTTGCTAAATATTTTGCACTTAACTTAGATTCTTGAGCTGTATTAAGTTCCGTTCCAAACTCTGTTAATATACATGCTGGGCTCAAATCCTGATTAAAGTTATTTGATCCATGATTAAATTCATGTAGTCCTATTCCATCTTTAGCATCTGCCATTAATCCTGGAAAAAGACTTTCAGATATCCCAATCATTTCATTTACAGCCTTCATCATTTCAGAATAATTAGGCGATGCTTTTGATGTTACAAACATCACTCTTGCTAAGCTCTGGTCATTTATTACAGTAGTTGTTTGTTCTTTACTTGGACCACTATTTCTATGCAAATCTATTACTAATTTTAAGTTTGGAAATTGATTTAAATAACTTTGCACAGTAGGTTCTGATCTATAATAAGATTGATTATATGGACTAGTATCATGTATAGTTTTATCGTGCACTACTGATATTCCATATCCTTCTTCTAACTCTTGAGCTAATACATCTCCTACCCCAACAACACTAAAATCTTCTTGATCTGTATCTGATCCTGCTTCTGCATATCCCTCATGAGTATGTGTATGATAAATTAATATTTCCACATTAGAATCATCTAGGGTTTTCTTAAGCGAAGGATCATAAGCTGCACTAGTCTTATTAAGTTCTGCTAAATCCTCCTCTGTAACTCTAGCTATACTCTCTTCTTTAACAACATATGGTTCAAAAAGTCCAAATGTTGATTTAGCAGAATTATCTATGTTTCCTTGATTATTAGCTCTATTTATACCACTAAAAAAAGATACTTCATTGCCTACTATTCCATAAGTAGTTATTTTATTAAGGCCTAAAGCTTCAACTATTACTCTTTGAATACTTACTTTATTTTCTCTATATGCTGTACTATCATATATTTGCGTTTCTACTACTGGCATGGAATAATTAAGCAATTGCACATATGCTAATCCACCACGTTCTCTATAACTATTAATAACACTACCAGCTCTTACAAAAAAAATTATCATAATAGCCAATAGAACTATATATCCAATACTAATACCATGTCTTTTCTTCTTAACATTATTACTTCTATTAACCCACTGCATTTTTATCCCTCCCTACTCTTTCTATATATATGGGAGGTTTTACATAATTATTAATAGTTTTATAAATTATCTTAACTTTTATTTTCCTTCGCAATATTATTCACTAGTTCATAAACTTATTAATCTCTTCCATGTCCATATTAGGTTGAACTGCAATATTTATTCCATTTGCAATTATTTTTGATAATGATTCTATAATTGTATCTACATCTTTTGGAGTAACCATTAAATCTCCAAAGGCTGGATTTAATATTTCTCTAATAAGCATATTCTTTTCATTTCTATCAACACTTTTCAACATGTTATAAAACTCTTTTCCTTTTTGTGCCTTGCTACATAAATCATCTAATAATAAATCCATAGTATCATTTGCTATAGTTGCTGCATCAACAACAGTCGGAACACCTACTGCTAAAACTTTTACACCTAAGCTTTTTTCATTTATTTGCATTCTATGATTTCCTACTCCAGCTCCTGGTGAAATTCCTGTATCCCCAATTTGAATAGTTCTATTTACTCTTTCTAATCTTCTAGAACCTAATGCATCAACACATATAACTAAATCTGGTTTTATTTTATCTACTAATGATTTTATAACTTCTCCTGTTTCTATTCCTGTAATACCTAAAACACCTGGGGCTATTGCACATACTGGCCTTACTGAATCATCTATTACATCAGGCATTACTTGTTTTAAATGTCTTGTTATCATAATTTTTTCTGTTACCTTTGGTCCAAGTGCATCTGGAGTAACATTCCAGTTTCCAAGTCCAACAACTAAAACAAGTTTACTTTCGTCAATATCTACAAGTTTTTTTAAAACTTTTCCTACAACTAGTGATAAATTATCCATTGATTCGCCATCATACGGTGTAAATTCTGGAAAATCTATAGTAATATAATGTCCTTTTGGTTTACCTAATTCCTTCCCAGCCTCATCACTTTCAATGGTTACGGTAGTAATTTTAACCTCTCCTTCCATTTCTTCATCAACTTTTACTCCATCAAGTTCTCTTTTATTTTCCTCTGTATATGCCTGTTTTGCTTCTATTGCAAGGTCTGTTCTAACGCTTATCATGATATTCCTCCTAAGTTTTATTACTAATCAAATTTATTTTCCCAAATAAGTTTTAATTTCATACTTGAACTTAAAAACTTTAGGTGTTATAATATGATTTGTTGAAAATGAACTCGTACGCAGATTTCCCCAAAAAACTGCAGAGGCCCTATAAAATATCAAGGGGGTGAATTGAATGGCAAATATTAAATCAGCAAAAAAGAGAATTAAAGTTACTGAAAAGAAAACTTTACAAAACAAAATGGTTAAATCAGCTTTAAAAACTGCTATAAAGAAGTTTGAAGCTGCTGTAGCTGCTAACAACGCTGAAGAAGCTAAGGCTTTATTCGTTAAAGCTACTAAGTCTTTAGACATGGCTGCTCAAAAAGGTGTAGTTCACCAAAACATGGCTGCTAGAAAGAAGTCAAGATTAGCTGCAAAATTAAACGCTATGGCGTAATAAATAAGAAGCCGGTGATTTTATCACCGGCTATTATTTAACATTTTTTTAATTATGAACTTTCTTATATTTTATTAGTATTTTTTTATTAAATTAAATTTTTTTTAAAACCAATTTATTTAACCATAAAGGTTTTAAATAACATAAGCTCCATCTCCATTTGCTTTTCTGAAGCTGAAGATTTTAATTTTAATTCAGTATCCACACAAATTCTAATAAGCTCACTTAACTGCTTTACATTAAATTTAGATGCTTGATTTGCTAGTTTTTCACAAACAAATTGAGGTAATCTATATTTAGACATAAAAAAGTCTATTTTTTTTCCCTTTAATAAATATACCTTAATTTCATATAATCTTTTAAAATGATTCTCTATAGATGATACTATTAGCATATGCTGATCCGCTTTAAATAACAATTCATCTAATAAATCTAAAGCCTTTTCAACCTTTCTTACAGAAATATATTCTACAAGATCAAATATATCATCTTCACTCTTATTTTGAATTAATTTATCAATATCTTCCTTAGTTATTTCTCTTCCAAGTGCATAACAATCCAATTTATCAACTTCTCTTTTTATAATATCAAAATTATTTTGAACCTTATCTGCAAAATATCTAAGTTGTATCTTTCCAATTGTTCTTCCTTTTTCTTTAAATAAATCATCTACTTTTTTATAATATCTATCTTTTTTAAGCTTATCACAATGAACTACTTTAACATACTTATCAAGTGTAGTTAGCTTTTTATTTTTCTTAGGTGTATCTCTCTTATCATTAAATAAATAATACATAATAAGAACTGTATGTGATGGCAAATCCTTTATATATTTTGAAATCTCGCTATAAGTTTTAACTCCATCTTTATCTGGCTTTTCTTTTAAAAAATTAGCTCTATATACTAAAACAACTTTTTTTTCTCCAAAGAAGGGCATTGTTTCACATGCATTTTCAATTTCTTCAAATGTAGTTGTTAATCCATCTAACTTTATAAGATTTAAATCTAAAAAATCTTTTTCAACAACCTTATTTATAATAGCTTCAACACTTATTTTTATAAGCTCCTCATCTAATCCACAAAATATATATCCATTTGATATATCATTTTTTTTAATTTCCGTTTCTAGCACATCTATGTTAATCAATCTATACTGCACTCCTAACTAATAGTTTATTATATTATCATTAAATACGATAACTTCTTTTATATCACCTTTTCTGAAATCTATTATATCATACTCATTATCAATTTTTTCATAATTTACAAACAGTAAATACTGATTATTGGCTGTTTGTAAGATATAATTTTGACCTTCTTTTTTTAATTTTACTTCTGCTCCAATATTAATTTCATTAATCTCATCTATTAAGTTATTTGATAATGTAATATTCATAATCTTTTCTTTATCAATTACGTCTTTCGTTTGAATAATAAACTTCTCTCCTCTATAACTTATAAAAAGAGCACCTTCATTATAATATCTTATCTTAGGAAATGGTGAATACACTAAAATTATTATATACATCCCAATAATCAATGGATAATATATAAATTGCTTAAATCCCTTTTTATAAAAATAATATGTTGTTAATAAAGCTATATAAAAATATGCCACAGTATAATGAAAATATATTAAATCAAATGCCATATATTCTATCTTATACATAATAATATCTATATACTTAATAATATAATGACATAAATACATAATATAATTAAATACCCCTGTCATATCTACTATAAATATTAATACATTTCCTAAAACCACTAAAATATTTATAAACGGAATTATTATAATATTTCCAATTATAAAATTTAAGGATATTTCATTAAAATATAAAATTATTATAGGTAAAGTAAGCACTTGAGCGCTTATTGAAATTGCTATAGTGCTTCTTATAAGATTCGGAAATCTATATAACTTTTTATTTAAATTTTTATTAAATAAAATTATTCCTAGTGTAGCTAAAAAGGATAAAACAAATCCTAGGTTATAAATATAATAAGGTTTCATTAGCAATAACACTATTCCTGCTAATGACAAGGCCGCTAATGGATTATAATTACGTTTCACTACATTCCCTAGGTTTAATATAACTATCATTATATAAGCTCTTACAGCGGGTGCTGAGGCCCCTGAGAACATAACATATATTAATGCTACAATTAAGCTTAATTTACTTCCTAATAATAATTTTAATACACTATATATTAAAACTAAATGTAATCCTGAAATAGAAATAGCATGGGATATCCCTAGACTACTCATCAACTCTCTATGATCCTTATCTAGATCATTTTTATAGCCAAATGATACTGATGTAATTAATGCTGCTTTTCTTTTCCCTAGCTTATTTTCTATCCTTTCATATATGTACCTTCTTCTTTTATAAAGTTTATCAATAAAATCTGATTTTAAAACTCTATACTCTTCTATTTTATAATCTCCAATTATCCCTTTAGTTTTATTATGATTTTCACTAAACTTACCTTTAACTATTAACTTATTTCCAACTTCTAGATTTGAATCTACATTAGATAAATTAACTATTCTTCCTTTAACATCACCTTTTCCATAATAATTATTCACTTCAATTATTCTTAACTCTTCAAATCCATTAGGAATATATCTATAAAAACATATATTATTATTTAAAGCTACAATAAAAAATAACATTAATATTAAGGTTATATATTTTCCTTTAAAATATAATAAAAAAGCAAAAAAACTACAGACATAAAAAATTGCCAGTAGTTTATTTTTGCTATATAGTTCATATATAAAAGAAGATAATATAAATATAATAAAAATATATATTAATGGATTATTAAAACTTTTATCACTTCTAACATTCACCTAGGCAACACCTCATTAAATAAGTTTTGCCAATTTTATATTATATAAATCATATTCTAATTTAAATATGATTTATTATTTTTTTTATAAAAGCAGTAATTTTAATACTTGAATTTACACTAGGAACTTTAAATCTAATATCCATAGTATTGATACTACTACTCTTACGAACAACTTCATAATTAATATTAGAACCATTTACAGCTACTCTAATATTGCTCATTACATCAAGTTGTGATAATCCTACTGTAATATACTTTACACCATCTATATCTTCAATATATGATGTACTATTAACTGCAGCTCTAGCAGCTGTATATCCTATAGCACTATCAGTTATAATTTCATTTTTTACTTTATATACAGTTGAATTTTCATTTTCTGAAACACTTGGTGTTTGTGTTTCTTCCTTATCAGTAGATTCTGTTGGCCCTTGTTGCCCTCCATTACCACCATTATTGTTATTTGGCTTTTGAACGTTCTCACCTTAAGTATATAATTTTAAAGTATCAGCCTTAAGTTTAACTCTAAACTCAACATCCATAGTTCCTAAAACCTTAGTATTTACTATTGTGTTATCACTTAAAGAACCTATTTCAAATCTAATATAAAAATTTTCTCCACTTTCATCAACTACATCAAAGTTAGTTGCAGTTCCATTAACTTCAATAATATGATTTGCCATCATTGATTTCCCTGTAAACTTTAATGTTAAATAAATTTTTTCATCTTTATACTCTACATCACTAATAGATTCTAAGTATTTTCTAGCTAATGATTCTTCATATTTATTTATATGTAAAGCATCATTTTCTATAGTATATTTACCATCATTAACTATTTCTTCATTACCTGTATTATTATCCTCTCCTGGAGTTGTTGTTGGCGGAACTTCTTCTGGTGTTTCTTCTGGAGGAGTTGGATTATTATCAGAACTTCCTCCTGATATAGTTGGTATTTCTGTAGTATCAAACTTCACTCTAAAAGAAACATTCATTTTAACAAAGCCTAAATTTATAGTTGTTGAAACTTCTAATTAATATTTGTTATAGTTTCTGCCTCAACATTTACTGGGATATATCCAATAATACTACTAGATGCTATAATTAATGATAGTAAACTTCTTTTCATCTATATCTTCCATCTTGCTTCCTTTGTTATGTTAAAAAATCATTATAGTAGTAAATAAATATACAAAAAATAATATAGTGAAAACTATATGCACTTTTCTATATAACTTTGGATTTTTATTAATCAAATACCCACTTAATCCTATTAAAATCATTATAATAGTGAACCCTATATATTTAATAAAATCTACTTGTCCAATTCTTTCAATAAGGGCTAAAATCATGGCTACTATTGATATTCCCCCAATTATAATATGTGCCTTTAAATATTTCTTCTTTTTCATTTTAAAAGCTTTTGGAACATAATATAAAATTAATGCTACCATAAAAAGTGTTGACGATATTCTTTCCATAATACTTTACCTTTTCCTTTGTAAAACTCTATTTATATTTTTATGCTAAATTCATTTTAGATCTTGCTCTTTTTGCATTAAGTTCAGCTTTTTCTTCTGCAGAAATTGTTTTTATTCTAAAAATAAAATAATAGAACTTAAATACCATTAATAGTATAATTATTATTCTCATAGCAAGTACATCTACCAATATTAGCGGAAATGCTAACATAGTATCTGCAAATGCTAATAAACATACCTTTTGCTTTAATGTCATTGCTCTTTCCTGCACAAAATTCTCCAAATGTTCTTTGTAAATTTTTGTATTTGTAAACCAATTATTAAATCTATCTGATCCTTTAGCAAAACATACTGATGCTAATAATAAAAATGGTGTTGTTGGTAATATAGGCAATACTACTCCTATAGCTCCTAATGCAAAAGCTATTAATCCAATAGTTATATATATACACTTCTTTATTTTATTCATACTTACATCTCCCTTAATTAAAATATATCTCCCTAATAAGTTTTAAAGCCATTTTATTTATTTAATGCATGTCTAACTAATTCAATTGGATTATAAATCATTAATCTTGGTCCTGAAAACTTCATTACTTCCTTTACCTTTTCTTTCATATCCTTTTTATAACAATGTATTGGACATCTTGAACAAGTAGATTTATTCTCACCAAACTTACAAAAACTTAATCTTTTATGTGCATACTCTAATAATTCTTTACATTCATCACATAATTCACCTTTTTTATTTCCATGTTTCTTTTGACAATAAATATCTATCATTAATGTAATAGTCTTTTTTTCTCTTTCAATTCTTCCCATATCTAAATAACTCCCACCTTAAGTTTATTAATGATAATCATTATCAATAATTATTATTAATTAAGAGGATTTCTACATTAATCCTCTTAATTACCTTTCTTTTATACTTCTACTATTTTACTTCTTTCTAATTTGTAAGTTTTATTACAAACAGCTGTAGTTGATTTTCTGTGAGATATTAAAACTATTGTCTTATCTTCACAGTTTTCCTTAATTGATTTTAATATTTCACCTTCATTTAAAGTATCTAAATTACTTGTTGGCTCATCTAATATTAAAATATCACCTTTACTTAAGAATGCTCTAGCAAGTCCTATTCTTTGCTTTTCACCTGAAGAAAGGTTCCCTCCAAGTTCTCCAACCTTAGTTTCATATCCTTTAGGTAAAGTTTCTATAAATTCATGAATAGATGCCATTTTAGCAGCTTCTATTACTTCATTTTTGCTTGCTTTAGAATTACCTATTCTTATATTATCCATTATACTTTCATTAAACAGATATGTTTCTTGACTAACTAAAGTTTGGCTACCTCTAAGTGAAACAGTATTAACTTCCTTAATATTTTTATTATCAAGGTTTATTTTTCCTTCATTAACATCCCAAAATCTCATCATTAGTTTAACAAATGTACTTTTACCAATTCCACTTTCACCAATAAGAGCAACCTTATCCCCTCTTTTTATGTGAACTGATGTATTATCAAAGATTTTTTCTTTTCTATTTGGATAAGAGAATGTTACATTATCATATGCTATTGACTCTCCATTTACCTCATGTCCTTCTAGTACTTCTTCAACATGTGGTTCTTCGTCAATTAAATCAAATAATCTTTCTGCACAAGCAAAAGTTTGTAATAATGTATTTGAAAGATTACTTAATGCAACAACTGGACCAAATGATGATGCAATTACTACTATTCCAACAAGCATCCAAGTGAATGAAATATCGCCCATTGAATATTGATAGAATCCTACTCCAACAAAAGTTAATATAGCAATCATAATTGTTAAATCTGTAATAGCTCTTATTATACCCTCATGTTCTTTAATCTTATCAAGGCTTTTATTTATTCTATGTGATTTTGAATTAATTTCATTTACTCTTTCATTACCTGATTTAAATAATAATACTTCCTTTAGTCCCCTTAAAGAATCAAGTATATAGTTATTACATTCACCAAACATATTTCTATACTCAACACCAGCTGCTTTTCCTAAACCTGAAGAAGCATAAGGTATTACAAATCCAACTATTAAGAAAAATATTACTGATAAAATTCCAAACCATGGATTTATTATAAATAAAATTATTGAAATTATAGTATTTGTTATTATTGCAATTGATATTGGCGCTATCGTATGAGCATAAAATACTTCTAAAAGCTCAATATCAGAAGTTATTAAAGAAATAAGATTCCCTTTTTCTTGTCCTTCTAATTTAGCTGGTGCTAACTTTCTTAATTTTCCAAATATCTTATCTCTTAATATATAAAGAATTTTAAATGCAATATAATGACCTGATAATTGCTCTGCATATCTTAAAAATCCTCTTAAAAGTGCACTAACTGCCATAACTATCATAGCCCCAGTAAAACTAATAAATGTAATATCACCTATTGCTGCACCAATTGCTATTGCACCAAAACTTGCTATTGCTATAGCTGCTAAAAATCCTATAACCCCCATGCTTATAGTTATTGCCATAATTGGTGCTAAAGGTTTCAATTCAACTATTAATCTCTTCATTATTTGGAAGCCTGATCTTCTTTTCATATTAGCAAACCTCCCTAATCATTTCTAATTCATTTTGTTTATTAACCATATTGTAATAATGACTTTCTTTATTCATTAACTCTTCATGAGTTCCACTTTCAACTAAAAGTCCTTTATTCATAACGTAAATATTTTTAGCATCTTTTACATTAGCTAATCTATGAGATATTACTAATATAGTCTTATCTTTTGAAAGCTCATAAATAGCTTCCCAAATACTTTCTTCACTTTCTACATCTATATTAGAAGTAGCTTCATCAAATATTATCATTGGTCTATCAGCTAAAATAACCCTAGCTAATGCTAACCTTTGTTTTTGTCCACCTGATAATGCACTACCTGCTTGACCAACATCTGTTAATAGTCCATCTTTTAATCCCTTAACAAAGTCATATAATCTTGCTGTCTTTAAGGCACTATTTATTTCTTCTTCTGTAGCATCCTTCTTAGCCATTAATAGATTATCTAAAATTGTTCCATTAAATATATAACTATTAGTAGAAACTAAAGCTATATTTCCATATATATTATCTAATGATATATTTTCTATATTTACATCATTAACTTTTATTTCTCCATTAGTCACTTCATGATTATTCAATATAAGTGATGCAACTGTACTCTTACCTGAACCACTTTCCCCTACTATTGCAACTAATCCCCCTGGAGTAAGATCCATATTTATATTCTTTAATACTTGTCTTTCTCCATCATAACTAAAATCTACATTGTTTAATTTAACTCTTACATCATCAAATTTAACTTCTTCCTTAGTTATAACCTCTTTTTGCTTTTCTTCTGCATCTAAAATACTAAACATTCTATCACTTGCAGCCATACCATTCATAGCAATATGGAAGTAAGATCCTAAAAGTCTTAGTGGTATAAAGAATTCAGATGAAAGTAATATTATTATAAGTAAGCTTCCTACTGGAATCTGTCCATTTTTAAATTGAATTAATGCAACTATTGTTCCTGCCGCTGCTCCACCAAAAGCTACTAAATCCATTATTGTTATAGAGTTAAGCTGCATGCTTAAAACCTTCATTGTTATTTTTCTAAACTTTTCAGCTTCAACATTCATTTTTTCATGTCTTTCTTCATCGATATTAAATACCTTTAAAGTAGTTAATCCTTGAAGATTTTCTAGGAATGTTCCACCTAAATCTGCATAAGAACTCCAATAATCTTTTAATATTCTTTTTGCAATTTTCATTATTGCAATTATTGATACTGGTATAAGTGGTACACATAGTATAAATACTAAAGCTGCTTTAAATGATATAAAGCTCATAAATATAAATAATGTTACTGGAACTAAAAGTGCATAGAAAAATTGAGATAAGTATTTACCAAAATAAATTTCTAACTGTTCTATTCCTTCAACTGATACCTGAACTACTGCAGATGTGCTTTCAACATTAGTATAGCCTGTTCCTAATTTTAATAATTTCTTATAAATAAGTTCTCTTAACGTTACTCTTGCATTTGCTGATGCTGAATTTGAAAACTTAGCATATAAAATATTGCATGAATATCTTGTAGCTAGTAAAATTGCTATAATTATAATTCCTGATAATAATGAAACACTACCCCACACCTTAAAATTCATCATAGCTTCTATTACATTATTTCCATCAAGGTTCAATCTTTCACCAATATAAATTCTATTAATAAATTGGCCAATTAGTATTATAGTAACTATATTACATAAAACTGAAATCCAATTAACCAATATAGTTAATGCTATATATTTTTTTGAATCTTTACATAGGTTTATTAACCTTTTATTTATCATCATAATATAAAACCCTCCTTTGATTAATTTAATCATTTGAAACTCTATTTCAAATGATATTAATTATTACCTAATATAATATACCCTAGTTGATAATTATTTTCAATACTTTAATTAATATTTTTTCAGTTTTTGTATTATAATTAACTTATAGTACATATTTTAGGAGCAATAAAATGAGTAAAGTTTCAAATAAAAATAAGTTAATTGAAAAACAGTTAAAACAACTTTCTAAAAAAGAAGAAAAATTAACACTAGAAAAGGAACCAGGGACTATAAAAACTAAATTAGATCCTTTGAAAACAAAACTTGAAGATAAAATTCCCGAAAAGCTTAAATCTACCTTAAATATAGCTTTTGAAAAAGGGTTTAAAACAATATTTGATAAAGGTATAGGTATAATTGAAAAAACTTATAACAAAGAAAATATAAATATGGAGTTTGATATAAATACCTATGCTATTAATAAATATCCCAATAAAAAGAATCTTAAAAAAATTGATAAATCCGCTTCCAGAAAAATTTTATTCAATAAATCTGTTAGTGTTATTGAAGGAAGCGCTTTAGGTTTATTAGGAATAGGACTTCCAGATATCCCTATTTATATTGGTGTAGTTTTAAAATCTATCTATGAAATAAGCTTAAGTTATGGATTTGATTATAGTTTACCGGAAGAAAGGATATATATCTTAAATATAATTTGTGCTTCAGTTACTTCTGGTAATGAAAAAAAATTTTATTTTAACAAATTAGATATTATAGCTAATGAAATAGATAATAATCAGCATAATAATTACGATATTGATACCACCTTAAAAGAAACTTGTGATAAAATTTCTACTTATATGTTAACTTCAAAATTTATACAAGGCCTTCCTATTGTAGGTGTAATTGGTGGTATTACTAACTTTAAAACCTTACAAGATATAAGTACTATAGCTAAACTTAAATATAAGAAGCGATATTTAAAAAACATTTTACTTTAATAATAAAAGCGGTTAGATATAAACTTAATTTATAACTAACCGCTTTTTTAAATATATTTTCTTCATATACCAACTCTTTTAATTTAATACTATTTCTTTAATAAGTGATTCAACTGCATTTAATGTACTTTTATGATTTCTTATAACTCTAATATTTTTCTTATCTGCCTCTCTTTTAGCTGTCAATACAAGTTTGTGAGATACTATATCTGTTAATAATATAACTGCATCTGGCATTCCTATTTTATCCTTTAATCCAGTTTCCATTTGAGTAAAAACCTTCGCCTTACAATTATATTTCTTACATACCTTAATATAATCCTTACTCATTTTATCATGTCCGCCTACTATAACTACACTCATTTGCTCTCTCCTTTTATCAATTATTAATATAGTTTTTTTATAAATAATATATTTCCTATGCAGTAACACTTTTATAATTTTCAAATAAACTTCTTATAGAATATGCTACTTCTTGTGATGAATCACCACTTAAAATATAATTTACCGTATGTGCTTTAACCTTATCATATTTACTAAATATTTCTTGAGCTTCCTGTAAATTATTATATACAAGCCAATACCCACAACTTAAACATTTTTTATCTTTACAATTCATAAAATCTTTAACATCATTTAAAGGAAAACCTAAAAATATTCCTAGTTCATGTGGACAATTAAATTCTTTATACCTTCTTTTCAATATTTCTAAGTACTCTCTCATGTCATTTTCTTCTGAATATCCTAATTGTCTTAAAAATCTTTTATTTTCTTCCTTGAATATGTAATTTGATAATTTCTCTTCACTGTATATTAATATAATTAACGCATTACTACATTCTCTCAAATTTATATATTGAATATCAATTTCTTTTAAAAAACTAATTCCGTATTTTATCCATTTATCATATAGATTTTCATTGCCTTTTTTTATTGTGATGGTTGCTGATGGTTTTACTCCTGAAATAACCAGAGAGGCATTGTAAATTAAGAATTTTTCAATGCACTCTCTTTCTTCCATTTTAGAAAGACTTTTATAAAATTCAATTTGTTTCAATTTTATTTATATCCTTGCTATAATTTTTCCTAACTCAATACACTCTGAAGAATTATCTTCTGGTTCATATTGAATTATTAGTCCATCATCAATTAAAGTACAACCTAATGATTCCATTCTTTCTTGCCAATCTCTCATCCATTGACCATCTCCCCATCCATATGATCCAAATAAAGCTACTTTTTTCCCTGAAATCTTAGATGATATTTCCTCTAAGAAAGGTTCGAACTCATTTTCTTCTAAAACCTCATCCCCCATAGCTGGGCACCCTAGTATAACTATATTCTCATCATCAAAGATATTAGAATTAGCATTTGATACATTTACTAACTCCACACTTTTACCTTCTTCAGATATCCCCTCTGCAATTAAATTAGCCATTTTTTCAGTATTACCAGACGCTGAATAATAAACTATTTTCATATTTTCTCCTCCTTAAACAATATTGATATTCATTCTCAATTACTTATTATAATATAGTATTATCTATATAGTGTCAATATATAACTTCAAATTTTTTGAAATTATTTTATACTCTATAAAATTACTTATAATTTAAAGATTAAATCTTTTATAAATAAAAAGATACTAAAACTAATATTTAGTATCTTTTAAATATCCATGATTTATTTATCTGGTGACTAGGCTGTTTCAACACTCTCACTTATTCTTTAGTTATAAGCTAACAGCTGATTCTCCCTAGATAATTTCTTCTAACCATAAAGACAAAGTTAAAACTTCACCTAAATTTAAGAATTTAGTTTATTCTTAAATTCTATTCCATTATTGCATGACGATTTACTTGAGCATCCTGGACAATTACAACCACATCCGCCCTTATTATTTTTATGTTTCTTAACCATACTCAATACAGCTAAAAATAACAATCCAAATACTATTGCTCCAATAATAAATGTTGCCATTTATATCACTTCCTTATTCAATACAATAATTTTAAGCACCTATTCTTCTTCCTTCTTTATTACTTTTAATATCCCTTCCTGATGCAACTGCTAATCCAACTGCTCCTACTGCAATTAATATGGATACTATAGCACCAACTACATTACCACTTCCTAATAATAAACTTCCTACTTGATTTATTATTAATGCAACTATATAAGCAGTTCCTGTTTGGAATGCAATTGTAATCCACATCCATTTCCAAGATCCCATTTCTCTTCTAATTGCACCTATTGCTGCAAAACAAGGTGCATTTAACATATTAAATGCTATAAATGCAAATCCACTTGCAGCTGTAAACATTGTTCCAATTTGAGTTGTTAATGCTGGTGTATTCTCTGCTGCATCTGCAATTCCAAACAACACTCCAAATGTCCCTACAACATTTTCCTTAGCAACTAATCCAGTTAAGCTTGCTACTGCTGATTGCCAGTTTCCAAATCCAAGTGGCGCAAATATTGGTGCTATAACTTTTCCTATACTTGCTAATATACTTTCTTGAGCATCTACCATTTGTAATGACCAATTGAATGAACTAGTAAACCAAATTATAGCACAAGCAACAAATATTATAGTACCAGCTTTTATTATAAAAGCTTTTCCTCTATCCCACATATGAATTAATACACTTTTCATACTTGGAATATGATATTGTGGAAGTTCCATAACAAATGGAGCAGACTCTCCTTTAAATACTTTAGTTTTACTTAAAATAATACCACAAATTATAATCATGAAAATTCCCAAGAAATAAACTGATGGTGCTACCCATGATGCTCCACCAAAAATAGCCCCAGCAAATAATGCAATTATAGGTAACTTTGCTCCACAAGGAATAAAAGTAGTAAGCATTATAGTAATTTTTCTATCTTTATCATTTTCCATAGTACGTGTTGCCATTATTCCTGGTACTCCACATCCTGAGCTTATAAGTACAGGTATAAATGCTTTTCCTGATAATCCAAACTTTCTGAAAAGTCTATCCATAATAAATGCTATTCTAGCCATATATCCACAATCTTCTAATAACGATAATAAAAAGAATAATAACATTATTTGTGGCACAAATCCTAGAACTGCACCTACACCACCAACTATACCATCATTAATTAATCCTTGTAACCATGGTGCTGTACCTATATTTTCTAAAAATCCTGCAACATTTTCACCAATTATCTCACCAAATAAAGTATCATTTGTCCAATCTGTTAATATTGCACCTAGGGAACTAACTGATATATAATATACTCCCCACATAATTAAAGCAAAAATAGGTAATGCTAATATACGATTTGTAACTATTTTATCTATTTCATCTGATACAGTATGTTTAGAGTTATTTTTTTTCTTAACTACCTTTGATACTACTTTACCAATAAATTCATATCTTTCTCCTGTAATTATTCCCTCTGCATCATCATCAAACTCTTCTTCACACCTTGATATAATAGCTTCTATCTTTTCTTTAACATTATTAGATAAACTTATCTTATCCATTAAATTACTATCACGTTCAAATATTTTAATTGCTAACCAGTTATCATTTGCTCCATATTGTCCAATATTATTAATTGCAAGCAAACTACTAATCTCTTCAAGTGCACTCTTCACTTCAGATGAGAAATTCATTTTAAAATCAATCTTATTACTACCTTTAGCTAATTCAATTGCTTTCATAGCAACATCTTTAGTTCCTTTTCCTTTTAATGCACTTGTTTCGACTACTGGACATCCAAGAATTTGAGATAACTTATCAATATCAATTTTATCTCCCCTTTTCTCTATAATATCCATCATATTTAATGCTATTACAGTTGGTATTCCTAATTCTAATATTTGAGTAGTCAAATAAAGATTTCTCTCAATATTTGATGCATCAATAATATTTATAACTGCATCTGGTCTATCCTCTATCATAAAATTTCTAGTTACAACTTCTTCTAATGTATATGGTGATAAAGAGTATACTCCTGGTAAATCAACTAATTCAACATCTTTGTAGCCTCTAATTTTCCCACCTTTTTTCTCTACAGTTACACCTGGCCAATTTCCAACATACTGCTTGGCTCCTGTAAGATTATTAAACATAGTGGTTTTACCACTGTTTGGATTTCCTGCTAAACCTATTTTTATTGACATCCTTTTTCCCCCTAATTATTCTTTAACCTATTGCTTATTCAACTATAATCATTTCAGCATCAAGTTTACGTAACGTTAATTCATAACCTCGTATATTAACTTCTATTGGATCTCCTAATGGTGCAACTTTTCTAACATAAACCTCGCTCCCTTTAGTAATACCCATATCCATTATTCTTCTACGAACAGCACCTACACCTTCTATTTTTTTAACTTTTACGGTTTGTCCACATTTAACTTCTTTTAATGTTGTCATCTTAACTATCTCCTCATACTATTATTCTACTTGCCATACTTTTATCTAAAGCTATTCTAGCTCCCTTAATATTTACTATTAAATTACCACCTAAATCAGAAATTATTGTAATACCTTCACCAATAACAAAGCCTAAACTATTTAGAAACTTTTTTGTTTCTGCATTTCCTGTTATCTTTTTAATTTTGACCTCTTCTCCTACTTGCGATAATATTAATGACATTTCTCCACCTCTTCTACTGATAATGATTATCATTATTTCTATTTTTATTATACTCCTTTTTTTGTAAAAGTAAATATATTTTTCTATTAAACAGTTATTTTTCTATAAATTTTAATAACAAAAAAATAAGTAACTTAGTATAGATTATTTTCTTTACTAAGTTACTCAATTACTAGAAAATCAGGCTATTTTAATACGAATGATTGGCAATCTGTACATTCAACAACTGTTGGATTTGCTTCATGAGTACCAACTTGTATTGCATCTAGAGTACAATAATTTTCTGAACATGCATGATGTTTACATTGTTGTACACTGCATTTAATGCTTGAATTCTTTTCCATAACATTCACCTCCTTGTACTTAATACTCTATTATTTTCTCCTATTAAAAATTTATTATTCTTATTATTGTTTTGTTTTTGGATTAAAAATTAAAGCCATTAAATACCCAAAGAATATAGATGCTGTAATACCACCTGCTGCACCTTTTATTCCTCCAGTAAATGCTCCTATTAATCCCTCTTCTTTTACAGCCTTTATAGCTGCATCTGCTAATCCATTTCCAAAGCTAGGTAATGGTATTGTAGCTCCTGCTCCTCCAATCTCAATTAATTTGTCATATATTCCAAATCCTCCAAGAATAGCTCCAAGAGTAACAAATATAACTAATATTCTAGCTGGAGTTAATTTAGTTGTATCCATTAATATTTGAGCAACAACACATATTAATCCTCCAACAATAAATGCACTTACATAATCCATAAAAAAATTGTCACCTACTTTCTATTTGAACTCAATAGCTACAGCATGTGCTATTCCTGGTATAGTTTCTCCTTGAAGAGATGAAGTTGTACTCATTAATGCTCCTGTTGAAACTAATAATAAACTTTTTATTTCTCTTCTCATTAATTTTTTATAAAAATATCCACATGTTACAACAGCTGAACATCCACAACCACTACCACCTGAATCTGTCTTTTGTCTTTCATCATCAAATATTAAATCACCACAATCAACATAATTATCCTTTACATCATATCCATAATCTAATAATAATTTAGTTGTTATTTCTTTTCCTACTTTTCCTAAATCACCTGTTGCAATTATATCGTAATCCTTTGGTGTTCTTCCTGTATCCTTAAAATGATTATATATTGTATCTACTGCCGCTGGTGCCATTGCAGCACCCATATTATTAGGATCTTTTATTCCATAATCCTTAACTACCCCTGTAGTAACATATGTTACTTTAGGAAAATCACCAGTTCTTCCTAATACCATTGCTCCTGATCCTGTTACTGTCCATTGACATGTTGGACATCTTTGAGAACCATATTCTAAAGGAAATCTAAATTGTCTTTCTGCTGCACTAAAATGTGATGAAGTTGATGCTACAACATAGTCTCCACATCCTCCATCTAAAAATAATGATGCCATACTTAAGGATTCAGACATTGTAGAACAAGCTCCATACAAGCCTATAAACGGTATATTTAATTCTCTTGCCGCAAAGCTTGATGATGTTATTTGGTTTAATAAATCACCTGCAAATAAATAATCTATACTTTCTTCTCTTAAACTTGCATTACTAATAGCGCTTTTTATGGCTGTATACATCATTTCAGATTCAGCCTTTTCAAAACTATCTTTTCCTAAAGTATCATCATTTAATATTTCATGAAAATAATCCTTTAATGGTCCATCCCCCTCCTTAGGTCCAACTATAGAATAAGTTGAAATTATTTTAGGAGGGTTTTCAAGTTTAATAGTTTGCTTTCCTACCTTTTTATTTTTTACACTCATTACAATTCACTCTCCAATTTAAACAATTCCCATAAGTTCCAAAACATAATAGACTAAGCCTATTATTACTGAAGTTCCTATACCATAAACTAATACCGGTCCTGCAATAGTAAACATTTTAGCTGCTACTCCAAAAACAAAACCCTCTTTTTTAAATTCTATCGCTGGAGATACTACTGCATTAGAAAATCCTGTAATAGGAACTACAGTACCTGCCCCAGCAAAGCTTGCTATCTTATCATAAACTCCTATTCCTGTTAATAACGCCCCAATAAATACCATTATTATAGGTAACCAAAGTTTAGCTGTTTCTTCATCTATACCAAATTTTATTAACATATTTAATATAAATTGCCCTATAGTACATATAGTTCCACCAACTAAAAATGCCAATAAAATATTCTTAAAATATTTTGGTTTAGGAGCCATTTCTTTCGAAATATTTTCAAAATCCTTTATTATTTTTTTTTCTTCTTTAGCCATTTTTCCCATATGCTTATATCTCCTTCCTTTCATAAACTTATTATTCCTCTTAATTTAAAATTAACTCATATTATTACAATTTTCATGATTAATTTACTTTTATATAAAAATAAGTCTACATTAAATAATTTATATTATTTAATGTAGACTTATTTTAAAATTTTATTTTCTATTAATTTATACATTTTCTTATGTTCATCCTTCATCTAATTGTTTTCTCATCTCAGAAAGTACTTTCTTTTCTATTCTCGACACCTGAACCTGACTTATTCCTAACATTTTTGCTACTTGTATTTGTGTTTTATCCTTAAAATATCTAAGTACAATAATTTGTCTAGACTTTGTATCTAACTTATTTAAAGCTTCCTTTAAAGCTATTTTTTCAGTTAAATTTTTATCTTCTGCTGCGTTTTCACTTAACTTATCAATTAATAATACTGGCGCTCCATCATCTTGATGAATTACTTCATAAAGATATTGCATACTTGCAGATGATTCTAAAGCAAATAATATTTCTTCTTTATCTATACCAGAAAACTCTGCTAACTCTTCTATACTGGGATCCCTATTTAACTTTTTAGTTAATGCTTCTTTATCAAAATGAAGTTTTTTAGCTAAACTCTTAACATTTCTACTTACTTTTATAATACCATCATCTCTAAGGAATCTTTTTATTTCTCCAATTATCATTGGAACAGCATAAGTTGAAAACTTAACATTATACTTATCATCAAAATTCTTAATTGCCTTAACAAGACCCATACAGCCTATTTGATAAATATCTTCATAATCATACCCTCTATTTATAAACTTTTTACTTATAGAGGTTACTAAAGGTAAATTTGCTTCTATGAGCCTGTTCATAGCTTCTTCACTACCACCTTTAGCTAGTGGTAATAATTCTGAGTTATCCTCATAGCTTAACTTTCCATTTTTTATTTTACCCTTTTCCATAAATCTCCCCTAACCGTTAATTAAATTTCTTTGTCATAACAATTCTAGTGCCTTTATCCTTTTGACTTTCAACTTGTAGACTATCCATAAAGCTTTCCATAACAGTAAAGCCCATTCCTGATCTCTCTAAATCTGGTCTTGAAGTATAAAGCGGTTCTCTAGCCATATCAATATCATCTATTCCTTTACCATAATCAGTAATACTAATAGATACTTCTCTACCAGAAATTGTAGATTCTATTTTAATTATACCCTTTTCGTAATTTTCATAACCATGAATTATAGAATTTGTTACCGCTTCAGAAACTGCTGTTTTAACATCTGCAATTTCTTCAATAGTTGGATCTAATTGAGAAACAAAAGCTGACACTGCAACTCTAGCAAATCCTTCATTTTGAGATCTACTTTCAAATTCTATACATACTCTATTTTCTTCCATGTTTTTAATCCCTCCATTAAATGTTTGCAAGTGCTTCATTAACATCATTATAAACAGTAATTATTTTGTAAAGACCTGACAATGTGAATACTTTATCTACTCTCTTATTAACATTTGTTATACATACTTTTCCATCTCTGTTTTTAATCTTCTTTAATCTTCCTATAACCACACCTATACCTGAGCTATCCATAAATGTTACTTCTTTAAAATCCATTATTACTTTTTTAATATTGTCTCTTTCTATTCTATCATCTATTTTAACTCTAACCTCTTCTGCACTATGATGATCTAACTCTCCAACAAGAGTAACAACTAATTTATCATCAACTTTATTAAACTTTAAAAACATATTAATCTACTCTAAAGCTAAATACTTAGAGCTCCCTCCCATCTTCCTTCTTTTTCCATAATTTTAACATAATATTTATTTTGTAGTCAATGTATTTTTACCTTTTTATGGATATTATTTAAATCTCATATATAAAAAGTAAAGCAGCTGTAATAAATCAAATAAATACAGCTGCTTTATTAAGCATTTTTAAGAAAATACTTTCTTCATCTTTATTTTACTAATCCTTAATATCTTTACTTTTTTCTTTATATTTCTCTAACTCTATTTGTAAATTTTCATAGAAATTATCTATATTATCTTCTTTATCTAACAAAAGTACCTCAATTGCATCATTTAGATTATTCATTGTATAAATATGAAATTTACCCTCTTCAATTGCTTTTTCTACTTCTGATTTTAATATTATTTCATCCTTATTTCCCTCAGGAATTAATACTCCTTTTCCCTCCACAGTATCTAACATATTACAAACTTTAAAAAATCCCTCAATCTTTTCATTTACTCCACCAATAGGTTGAATATCTCCAAATTGATTAATAGATCCTGTTACTGCAATGCTTTGATTTACTCCTTTCTTACTTAAAGCAGAAAGCACACAAATAATTTCAGCCACAGATGCACTATCACCTTCTACCATTCCATAAGTCTGTTCAAAGCTTAAGTGAAAGTCTACTGGAATATTTTCATAAGGATTTAACAAGTTTGTTAATAATCCTCTTAATATACTTATTGATTTTTCATGAATTTTTCCGCTTAAATTACTTTCCTTTTGGATATCAACTATTCTGCCGGATCCCTTACATGCAACACAGGTAATCCTCATAGGTTTTCCAAAAGTACAATATCCACTATCAAGAACTGCTAATGCATTTATTGCACCTATCTTTCTTCCATTAATATCAATCAATATCTTATTCTCTTCATACATACTCATCATTTCATTTTCTATTAATTCTTCTTCATATGCAACATCTAAAATATCTTCTTCAGTTATTACTAGCCTCTTTTTTTCCTTAGCTAAATTATTAGCTAGTACTAATAATTTGTCTATAGAATCCTCTTCTGCAAGTATTCTATTTCTACTGCTACTTTTTCTACATAAATACTTCAACATTTCACTCATAGCTTCATTATTTAAATTAAACAATTCATTCTTTCTAATCTTATTTTCAATAATATTTTTCAATTCAATAACTGAATCATTATTTACTTTTACTATAGAAGAAAATTCTGCTCTCAGTGGAAATAACTTTTTAAAGTCTTCATCAGAATTGTATAATATATCATAAGTTTCATAATCTCCTATTATAATAACTTTAAATTTAACAGGAATAGGCTGTGGCTTTAATCCATTTATATTTATAAATTCTAAATAACTCTTGTTAGTATCAAAAGATACCATATTTGAAAGTAAAATTTTCTTTAAGTAATAATAACTTAAATTATTTACAGCTAATGAACTTAATCTTAAAATAAGACATCCTTCATTTGCTTTTAAAATTGACCCTGCATTTATTAATGAAATATTAGTTGTATACATTCCGTTATGATTTTCATACTCTATTAACCCTATTAAATTATTCAAATTAGGGTCTTCCTCAAATATTACAGGTGGCGCCGAATTATTAGTATTATCTACAATTACTCGAACATCGTATTTATTTAATATATCATATATTTCACTTTCATCATCCTCTATACTCATTGTGTAACAATTTATTAAATCCTCTTCTATACAAGTAAATAATCTCTCCAAATACTCATAAGAATCATCATCTGTTATAAACTCTAAAAGTGCATTATCCTTCTCATCTTCCATTTGAGTAGCTAAAAACTTTGAATATATTTTCTTTAATTTTTTAATTGATTTAACCTCAATATCCTTTAATTCATCTAAAATACTTTCTGCTTTCTTTTTTAATGTTCCAGCTTTTGCTACTATTACATTTTTATTTTCATCTTCTAAATCATCATACTCTTTTTCTGTCATTGCTTCATCTCCACTTAAAGGTATGAATGCAAATCCTTTGCTAGTAGCTTTAACTTCAAAACCTTCTTCCTTAGCCATCTTAGTTAATTCACTTATATAACTATTCCTTTTATTTTGAATGTCCTCTACTAAATAATCCTTTTCATCATTACTAGAATCACCATAAAAATCATCTACAGCTTCTAAATAGCAATTTTTTATATCATCAACAGTTTCTTTTAACTTTTTACCCTTGCCATTAGCAACAAAAATTGCTTCTGGTTTGTTAACATCCTCTAATGTAACATAACATATATCTCTTGGTGCCTCTAAGTCTTTATACTTTTTCTCTATAAAAGCAGTTAGCTCCTTTAATTTATCCTTTGAAAAGGTATCTATTAAATAAAGATTGTAACCCTCTTTATCTATATTGATTGCCCTCTCAACTTTTTTATAGGCATCATTAAACTCTTTAATACCTTTTGTACTTTTATCAACATCAGTATCTTTTACATCTAGTTTAAACACTATTTCTGATGGAGTTAACTCTTTCTTCATAACCCTCCTATCTAAGGATAGAAACTACTAATATAAGTCGTCTCCCCTTTTTTACAATGATATATATTATATTAATATTCTTATATTATGAATTTAGGCAATATTTTTTTAAAAGTATATTATATTTTAAATATAATAAAAAGGAAGCAGATATATGCTTCCTTTTTATATATTTATTTTAATAATTTGAGTTTGATTTTGTTCCTTCGCAAATAGCAATTGAAGCTGATGCACCTATTCTAGTTGCTCCATTTTCAATCATAGCTAAAGCATCTTCTCTGCTTCTTACTCCACCTGATGCTTTTACTCCCATATCTGGTCCAACAGTTTCTCTCATTAATTTGATATCAGCCGCTGTTGCTCCACCAGTTGAGAATCCAGTTGATGTCTTAACAAAGTCAGCTCCTGCTTCCTTTGATAATTGACAAGCTATAACTTTTTCTTCATCTGTTAAAAGACAACTTTCTATTATTACCTTTGTTAAAGCTTTACCTTCAGCTGCTTCAACAACTGCTTTTATATCATTTTTAACGTATTCTAAATCTCTCTCTTTTAATTTGCCTACGTTAATAACCATATCAACTTCTGCAGCACCCTTTTCAATAACATCTTTTGTTTCAAAGGCCTTAACTTCTGTAGTAGTTGCTCCTAAAGGGAAGCCTATTACAGTACAAACTTCAACATCAGTTCCTTCTAATGCAGTTGCTGCAACTGGAACCATTGATGGATTTATACAAACTGAAGCAAAATTATATTCTACAGCTTCCTTGCAAAGCTTTAAAACTTCCTTCTCTGTTGCTTCTGGTTTTAATATTGTGTGGTCAATCATTTTAGCTATTTGTGCCTTATCCATTATAATACCTCCATTTATTTTGAAATTTTTCTTAAGTAGCCCTTATCTATTATAATTGATGTATCATCTATTGGAAAGATTTTTCTAAACTATTTTACCTATTCTTGAATTATTTCTATAGTTAAAATAATTTTAACTGTTCTATCTTTTCTTCTTTTATGCTAGATACAGTAATTCCTATTAATCTTATTGGACTTATAAACTTCTCATCATTAATAATATCTTTAGCTACCTTATATATAGTATTAAAATCATTAGTATAATAATTTAAGCTTCTACTTCTTGTATGATTTTCAAAATTATTAGTTTTATACTTGAATGTTATAGTTTTTATATATACATTTCTTCTCTTTAATTCATCGCTTAACTCTAAACAAAAACTCTTTACATAATAAAGAATATCTTCAATATCTTCAGTATCAAACTTTAATGTATTTTCTCTCCCATAGGATTTTCTATCTCTGTTAACTCTAACTTCCCTATTATCAATACCTCTAATTCTTTCGTATATATCTATCCCATATTTCCCAAAATAATCCACAAAAAATTCTTTAGATAGCTCATATAAGTCCTCTATTTTAAACATGCCCATATTATTTAGCTTTCTAACAGATTTTTCACCTAGTCCATATATTTTTGATATTGGCAACGGTTTTAATATATCAGGAATCATCTCTTCTGTAATTATCATTATTCCATTTGGCTTATTCCAATCTGATGCAAGTTTCGCTAAAAACTTATTGTATGATATACCAATAGATAATGTTAATCCAACTTCTTCACGCACTCTTCTCTTTATATAATTTGCAGCTTCTAGACCATCATTAAACTTTCCTTCACTTAAGTCTAAATACGCCTCATCTATTGAAAGTGGCTCAATACTTGGAGTGACTTCTTTAAATATTTCAAATACTATATTCGATATTTCCTTATATCTATGATATCTTACCTTTAAATATACACCATGTGGACAAAGCCTTTGTGCAATAAATATTGGCATTGCTGACTTAACTCCAAATTTTCTTGCTTCATAGGAGCAGGTTGATACAACACCTCTCTCACTAACCCCTCCAACTATTACAGGTTTCCCTTTAAGTGAAGGATTATCAACTTGTTCAACTGATGCAAAAAATGCATCCATATCCACATGTAAAATTATTTTGTTCATTACTTCACCTAGTATAATACTTCCTCAAAAATTCCTTTATTTTTACTATTAATAAATGATAATATTCCTTGAGCCAATAATTCATCAATATATCTCTTTTTATCTGTCATTGTACAAAAAGCTGTAATTACTATAGAAATTATAGTTCTAAAACCCTTATCTATATAATATTCATATTCTCCCTCTTCATCACATAAATATTCAATAACACCCTCAACTATATCTACGTTTCTTCTTGGATTATAATTGCTTATTACTCCAAGTAAAGGTAAAAACTGATTAGCTATTTTTATATTTCTCTTTTGAAGCTGCAACATAAATTCCATAGTTCTATACATTTCTCCAGATGAACCATTTAATATAATTGCATTTGCTAGTCCTTGTACTCCATTCTTAGATCTTATATGAGAGTCTGCAATATGATCAAATATATTCTCAATAAAATCATCTACAGTGTCTGCTTGAATATTATTAATAACCCATAAAGTACAAAGCAAGTAATCATCATCATTAGTTATATTGCTATATTTTTCTTTAAGTATTATATACAGTTCTTTTATTTTGCTTATTATATCATTCTTCTCCTTACCTCTACAATATTTACTAATTGTAAATGCTGTTAACGCTAAATATGATCCACTTGAAAATCCTTGTTCCTCTAAATTTTCTATGATTTCATACATATCTTCTATAAGTTCTTCTTCTTTTTCATTATCAACAGTAGCTATTAATAATGAAAGTATATTCAAAGTATCTCCTCTAAATGGAGACATAATTGTTGTATCTGATTTAATTTTTTTTCTTATATCTTTAACTCTTTCAACTGGTATTTCTTTTTCATAGTGCGAAAAAACTAATGATGCAAAATGATTAATTATATCTCCATCATTTCTTAGTTCTTCCTTTGCTAATCTGTAGTTCTCAACTGTCATTTGTATTCTGTCAACCAGAAACTTGTCCATTTATTTACCTCTCCCCATCAAAAAAATATTATTATTTTCTAAAAGTTTAGATTATATTCAATATATATTTTTAATATTAATTTTAAATTCTTCATCTATATTATACTATGGATTTGTGTCATTTTAATAACATTTTGTCTGTTATTTTATAGTAAATATACTCCTTATATTACACTATATAGTTGAGTTTTATGTAATTTATTGCTAATATAGTTATTAAGGTTAATTTTTAACTGTTTTTACACTAAAGGGGGCAAAAAAATGAATTTTATTGTAACAAAATTTGGTGGTAGTTCTTTAGCGGATTCTATTCACTTTAAAAAAGTAAAAAATATTATTGAAAGTAATTGTGATAGAAGATATGTTATTCCATCAGCACCTGGAAAAAGATTCTCTAAGGATTTTAAGGTTACTGATTTGCTTTATCTCTGTCATGCACATGTAAATTCTAGCATTCCGTTAGATGATGTGTTTAAATTAATATGTGAAAGATATCATTCTATTGTTAATGAATTAGATTTAAGCTTAGATTTAGACTATTACTTAAATATTATAAAGAATGATATAGAAAATGGGGCTTCTGCAGACTATACTGCAAGTAGAGGAGAATATCTAAATGGAATAATCCTTGCTAATTATTTAGGTATTGACTTTGTTGATGCAAAAGATGTTATTAAATTTAATAAATATGGTACTTTAAACCTTGAAGAAACCTATAAACTTCTTCAAGACAAGCTATCTAATCATGAAAGAGCAGTTATTCCTGGATTCTATGGCTCTGATGAAAATGGTGAAATAGTTACATTCTCAAGAGGTGGCTCTGATGTAACTGGTGCATTAGTTGCCGCTAGCATAAATGCATGCCTTTATGAAAACTGGACAGATGTTTCTGGATTCTTAATGGCAGATCCTAGAATAGTTGATAACCCTAAAAAAATTAAAACTATAACCTATGGAGAACTTAGAGAATTATCTTATATGGGTGCTTCTGTTTTACATGAAGAGGCTGTATTTCCAGTAAGAAGTTCTGGTATTCCTATTAATATAAGAAATACTAATGAACCTGAAAATGAAGGTACTTTAATTGTAAGCAACAAAACAAAACATGATAATACTATAACTGGTGTTGCTGGTAAACAAAACTTTACTGTTTTATCTATTGAAAAATCTATGATGAATTCAGAGCTTGGATTCTGTAGAAAAGTACTTACTATATTAGAACAAAATGGTGTTTCTTTTGAAAATATGCCATCAGGAATAGATAGCGTTAGTGTTGTAATATCTGATTCAAATCTAAAAAATAAAACAGATATTATAGTTGAAGAAATTAAAAGAGCTTGTAATCCTGACTCTATAGTTGTATACCCTAATATGGCCTTAATTGCAACTGTTGGTACAGGAATGGCTTATTCTAAAGGGGTTGCTGCTAAGATATTTACAGCCCTTTCTGAAGCTGATATTAATATTAGAATGATAGACCAAGGCTCAAGTGAAATAAATGTATTAGTCGGAATAGAAAATGATGATTTTGAAAAAGGAATAAATGCTATTTATAAAGCCTTTAACTAACTTTAAGTTGTACTTTAATCATTATCATAGTTATAAATAAATTGAAAACTTATTTAATTGTAAATGGGTAATGGATAATTGTCCATTATCCATTTTTAATTTTCCATTGATTTATTCCCAACTTTTCCATACTTCTGGAGCATTTCCAACTGTAGCTTCTTTTCCATTTCTAACTATTGGAGTCACATATAAAGATGGATTTTTTAATAGCATGTCTTCTCTAGTTTCAGCACCTCTTATTTTATCCATATTTAATTTCTTATAATCTTTAGAATTTTTATTAATTAAATCTTCAAGACCTATAGCTTTTTTAACACTTTGTAATTCACCTTTGCTAAGTGCTTTTTCTTTTAAATCTATAAATTGATATGAAATTTTTCTTTCCTTAAAAAATCTTTCTGCCTTTTTTGTGTCATTACATTTTTTAGTGCCAAATATTTGTATGTTCATTTGTTAATCTCCCTTTTAATTTACTATTTTTATTATATATTCCCATATTATTTATTTCAACTACTCTTCATTAACACCATTATTTGTTATCTATAATATTACTTTGATAAAATAGAGATACATATTGATTTATTCTCTTATAAATAACATGTACCTCTTTTATTTTACTTTTCTATATTTATATTTACATCACCAGATATGGTATAAGTTACTGGACAAACTTTTACAATAGTAATAACAATGCCATTATTAATACCATAACCACTTTCTGGGATATCTGGAATATCTGGATTATATTCTTCATCTGATAATTTGAAAATATTTTCTTTATATGCTTTCCACATACAATCATTCTTAAATTTATCTATCATAGTTTCTGGTACATATATTTTTATATTATCTGCAACTTGATAAAAGGCATACCTACCTAAATTAGGTAAAGTTAAACTTCTTAAATATACTTCTTCTAGTTTTGTACAATAAGAAAATGCACGTATTCCAATAACTTGTATCTTGCTTTCTTTTTCAAAATAAACCTTACTTAAACTACTACATCCTGCAAATGCACCTATATCTTTTTTATAATCCAAACTATCTATACTAACTACTGATGATGGAATTGTAACTGAAGTAATTGTTTTACAACTTTGAAATCCATTATACTTAATATTAGTTACTGGTAAATTCTTATACTTACTTGGAATAACCAAAACTGAATGTAGTTTTAACCTATCCTTAGCTGAAATTGTATAACTCTTACCATCCTTATTTAATTCAAATATGAAATATGAATTATCACTACTATTACTTTGTTTACCATTTTCTCCTACATATATATTCAGTGTTTTTCCCTTCGCTTGTTTCTCCATTACTCTTATTTAAACTATCTGATATTATTTTATTAATATCACTCCAAAAATCACTATCTAATTTCATCTCTTGTATCTCCTCTTTTAATATTTTACATTTGTTATTTTTTAATATATTACAGTATATTTACGATTTAGATAAAATGTTATCAAATAATTAAAATAGTGAGTAATAACGGAAAATACTTATAAATTTATCTTATATAAAATTTAATAAACAAAAGAGCTTCATGCACAACTTATAAAAGTCATACATGAAGCTCTATTTTTAAAACTTCTTAGTTATAATTAACTTAGATGTTATATTATTTTGCGTGCTCTTCTACAGCAACAGCAACAGCAACTGTCATACCAACCATTGGGTTGTTACCAGCACCGATTAATCCCATCATCTCAACGTGAGCAGGAACTGATGAAGAACCAGCGAATTGAGCGTCTGAGTGCATTCTTCCCATAGTATCTGTCATACCGTAAGAAGCTGGACCTGCAGCCATGTTATCTGGGTGAAGAGTTCTACCAGTACCACCACCTGATGCAACTGAGAAGTACTTCTTACCTAATTCGATACATTCCTTCTTGTATGTTCCAGCAACTGGGTGTTGGAATCTTGTTGGGTTAGTTGAGTTACCAGTGATTGATACGTCAACACCTTCGTGATGCATTATAGCAACACCTTCTCTAACATCGTTTGAACCGTAGCAGTTAACCTTAGCTCTTGGTCCGTTAGAGTAAGCTTTTGAATTAACAACTTCTAACTTACCAGTGAAGAAGTCGAATTTAGTTTCAACGTAAGTGAATCCATTGATTCTTGAAATTATCTTAGCAGCATCTTTTCCAAGACCGTTTAATATAACTCTTAATGGTTCTTTTCTTACTTTGTTAGCTTTTTCAGCTATTTTGATAGCACCTTCAGCAGCAGCGAAAGATTCGTGACCTGCTAAGAATGCGAAACATTTAGTTTCTTCTCTTAAAAGCATAGCTCCTAAGTTACCGTGTCCTAAACCAACTTTTCTGTCATCAGCAACAGAACCTGGGATACAGAAAGCTTGTAACCCTTCTCCGATAGCTTCAGCAGCATCAGCAGCCTTTGTGCAACCTTTCTTTATAGCGATTGCAGCTCCTAAAACGTAAGCCCAAGCAGCATTTTCGAATGCGATTGGTTGAGTTTCTTTAACAATTGTATATGGATCTATTCCGTATGCATCACATACAGCTTTAGCATCTTCTAATGTCTTCATTCCGTATTTTTCTAATACTGGAGTGATTTGTCCTATTCTTCTTTCATAACTTTCAAATAATGCCATGATTAAATTCCTCCTTACAAATTATTCGTGTCTTGGATCGATTAATTTAACAGCGTCAGCAACTCTTCCGTATTGACCTGCAGCTTTTTCTAATGCTTCATTAGCATCCATTCCCTTACCGATCATTTCCATCATTTTTCCTAGGTGAACGAACTTATAACCGATGATTTCATTATCTTCATCTAAAGCGATTTTAGTAATGTATCCTTCAGCCATTTCTAAGTATCTAGGTCCTTTATCAAGAGTTCCGTAAGTAGTACCAACTTGAGATCTTAATCCCTTACCTAAATCTTCTAAACCAGCTCCGATTGGTAATCCACCTTCAGAGAAAGCAGTTTGAGATCTTCCGTATACGATTTGTAAGAATAATTCTCTCATTGCTGTATTTATAGCATCACAAACTAAGTCTGTGTTTAAAGCTTCTAATATAGTTCTTCCTGGTAATATTTCTGAAGCCATAGCAGCTGAGTGAGTCATTCCTGAACATCCAACTGTTTCAACTAATGCTTCTTGGATAACTCCACCTTTAACGTTTAAAGTTAATTTACAAGCTCCTTGTTGAGGTGCACACCAACCTATTCCGTGAGTTAACCCTGAAATATCTG
This sequence comes from Clostridium sp. K13, assembly GCF_019734195.1. GTDB lineage: Bacteria > Bacillota > Clostridia > Clostridiales > Clostridiaceae > Clostridium. The sequence goes on from NZ_JAASHM010000016.1 coordinate 78,074, forward strand.
ATATTTGTGTAGCTTGTACCCATTTTCCTTCAACTGGAATTGGAGCACATGCATGATTAGCGCCTTTAGCAACAACGCACATTTCTTCAACTTCTTTTGAATACATCATTATATTGATTCCTCCCTAATTAATATTAGTTATAGCTTATCCTAAATACTATGTAATAAATAGGCTGTACTTAACTGGGTCAAGATTTACCCCGCTGGGGATAAATCCATCCTACCTTTATATAATAACAGATGAATCAATCTCTAACAATAAGAAAATGATATTTTTTTATCATATTGCTAAAATTTCTTATAGTTTTTTCAAAATATTGCCTAAAGTAAACATTTAAAAAACGAAATTGATAATTATTATCAATTAGCTTGCCATTTATTTATATAATTTGCTATAATTAAACAAAATATTGATAATGATTTTCAGTTAATATCTGATTTCACTTATCTTTAATATCTGTTTTATATATTAAAGGAGGATTTTAAAATGAAAAATGTTGTAGAAATAATTAATATTGTTGCAAGACAAATTCTTGATTCAAGATGCTTCCCTACTGTAGAAGTTGAAGTTATCCTTGAAGACGGAACTATTGGAAGAGCTGCTGTACCATCAGGTGCTTCAACTGGTATATACGAAGCTGTTGAATTAAGAGATAATAATAAAGATTACTTTATGGGTAAAGGCGTTCAAACTGCTGTAAGAAATGTAAATGAAGTAATTGCTAAGGAATTAGTAGGATATAATGTCTTTGATCAAACTGCTATAGATAAAAAATTAATTGAATTAGATGGAACACATAATAAAGGTACTTTAGGTGCTAATGCTATTTTAGGAGTTTCTTTAGCTGTAGCTCAAGCTGCTTCTAATTTCTTAGGACTTCCTTTATATCAATATGTTGGTGGTGTAAATGCAAAAGTTTTACCTGTTCCAATGATGAACATAATTAATGGTGGTTCTCATGCTGATAACTCTGTTGATTTACAAGAATTCATGGTTATGCCTGTAGGATTTGATTCATTTGATAAGGCTATCCAAGCTTGTGCTGAAGTATATCATTCATTAAAGAAAACTTTAAATGAAAAGAACTACTCAACTGGTGTTGGTGATGAAGGTGGATTTGCTCCAAACTTAAAATCAAATGAAGAGGCTATAGAAGTTATATTAGAAGCTATAACTAAAGCTGGATATGAACCTGGAAAAGAAATGTTCATAGCAATAGATGCTGCATCTTCTGAATACTATAAAGATGGAAAATATGTTTTAGAACATGAAGGAAAAACTTTAACAGCATCAGAAATGGTTGACTTCTTAGAAGAATGGGTTAACAAATATCCTATTATCTCTATTGAAGATGGTATGGCTGAAGAAGACTGGGAAGGATGGAAGCTATTAACTGAAAGACTTGGCAGTAAAGTTCAATTAGTTGGTGATGACTTATTTGTAACTAACACTTCAAGATTATCAGAAGGTATTCAAAGAGGTGTTGGTAACTCAATATTAATTAAGTTAAACCAAATTGGTACTTTAACTGAAACTTTAAATGCTATCGAAATGGCTAATAGAGCTGGATATACTGCTGTTATTTCTCATAGATCAGGTGAAACAGAAGATACTACTATAGCAGATTTAGTTGTTGCTGTTAACGCTGGTCAAATTAAAACTGGTGCACCTGCAAGATCAGAAAGAGTTGCTAAATATAATCAACTTATAAGAATATCTGAAGAATTAGGTGAAGTTGCTGAATATAGAGGAAGACAAGCTTTCTTTAATATTAAATAATTATATTAATAAAATAAATATTCTTTAAAAATCCAACTATCAAAACTACCTTTTTTATAAATCTATGTAATTAGGATGATACACATTCATATTGATAAGTGTCATCCTTTTACTCTTTGTTTATTCATTCTTATCCTAACGCTACATCTAAGATCATCATTGTTATAAATCCTAATATTAAACCAATTGTTGTTAAAGCCTTATTTTCAATTGAGGCCTCTGGCAATAACTCTGAACCAACAACTGAAACCATAGCTCCTGCTGAAAATGCTAAGAAAAATGGGAGCATACTTCTAACGCTTATAGCTGCTATTGCTCCTAAAACTCCTGCTATCGGTTCAACAATACCTGATGCCTGTCCGTAAAAAAAGCTTTTTCCCCTCGAGATCCCTTCTCTTCTTAATGGTAAAGAAACCGCAGCTCCCTCTGGGAAATTTTGAAGCCCAATTCCTAAAGCTAAACTTATAGCTGCCCCTATTGACGCTGATGGTATTCCCGCTGCTACACCTCCAAAGGCAACTCCTACAGCTAATCCTTCTGGTATATTATGAAGGGTTACCGCAACAACTAGCAATATACTCTTTTTATACCTTTGTACTACAGAATCTTTTGCAATCTCATCATTTTCTGTAATTACACCATAAGAATATTTATCCATCATTTTATCAGCTAATATAATAAATATTCCACCTGCAAAAAATCCTAAAGCTGGCAATATTATTTGACTATATCCTAATTCCGAGCATAACTCTATAGCAGGATTCAATAAGGACCAAAAACTAGCTGCTACCATAACTCCAGCTCCAAATCCAAGCATACAATTTAAAACTCTTCTATCAACTGTTTTAAAGAAAAATACTAAACATGCACCTAGTGCTGTTATTGCCCATGTAAATATTGTGGCAACTAGTCCTTGCATTACTGGACTTAAACTCATAAACCACTCCATACCTTTGTTTTCCTTTCTATATGCATAGTTCTATCGTTATATATAAACAATATATGATAAAAAGCTACATCCTGTTCTTAATAATTTTATATAGTGACATATTCCAAACATTCTTAATACATAATTTTCAAATTTAAGTTTCCACTTTTTACAATTAAATTTTATTGACATAATCTCTTCTACATGTTACCATTATTAATATATTAAATATGTCGGCATGGCGGAACTGGCAGACGCACATGACTCAAAATCATGCGGTTTTACCGTGTGGGTTCGATTCCCACTGCCGGCACCATTTATATATCTAACAAGTTAAAAGCCTTGATATTACTCGTTTCCGTAATATCAAGGCTTTTGATTTTTATAAATTTATTACTCTTATTTAACTTGCCTTTTCGTAATTAATTGCAACTTCCCCTTCTCCAATAATACAAATTGTATAGTCTTTATCAAGATCTTTTAATTTTACTTCTTCATTTAAAATCAATTTTATATATAGAACTACATTTTGATTTGGTTCTATAACAAGAAAAGTTGTTTGTTCCCCTTTTATCAATCTTACATTCGCATTGAACACTCCACTTTCTTCAAATTTATATATCCCTTGTGTATATACATTAGAATTTGGAGTTACATAAGCTTTAGTATTAATAGGAGTTATTAAAATAAACATTATAATTGTTAATGCTACGAATCTCAATTTCACTTTATCACCTCATATATTATGGTAAACAAAAATAATTTAAATTATTCTTATATAAATACATCCTACTGATAATTATAAAATAAAAACTATATAATCCTTGCTTTATAATTTATCTTTTATCAATTAATCTCCTGCATAAAAATAACTTCATTTTTATTATTAATAGATTCTATAAAATCATTATGACAAACTTCCCTTGGTATCTTAAGTCCTAATAAAATTCCAATTAAATCATTAGATGACACATTATTATTACTTATCTCTATATCACTTATTCTTACATTTTTGCTCTGTATATCTACTAATAATTTAGATGCAGCACTAGTTGAATCAACTAAAATATATAAGGTTATATTCCTAGATTTATTATTAATTCTTTTATCAATCTTTGCAAGAGCTACAGTAACTCCAGAAATGAATATACATCCTATAATAGCTCCCGAATAAAACCCTGCACCTATAGCTAGTCCCATGCAAGCTGATGCCCAAAGGCCTGCCGCTGTAGTTAAGCCCCTAACTTTATTCTTACCTGTAACTATAATAGTTCCTGCACCTAAAAACCCAATACCACTTATGACTTGAGCTCCAAGTCTAGTTGGATCACTAGATGTACTATATTCTTTACACACGTAAATATTTGTTATCATTGCAAGAGTTGCTCCAATAGATACAAGTATATGAGTTCTAAGTCCAGCAGGTCTTCTCTCTCTTTCTCTACCATATCCAATTATTCCACCAAAAATAACTGCCATAGTAAGCCTTAAAAAAATTGAAATAAAATTTAGTTCTTCTAAGTATGTAACTATATTATTTATCCCATAAAAAACACCCCCACTTTATAATATTACCTTTAAATCATCTATATTAATAAAAGGGGCTGTATCAAAATAACTTTTGATACTAGCCGAATAAGAAAGGGAGGATTCGAATTCGAATCCTCCCTTTT
>NZ_JAASHM010000017.1 GCF_019734195.1 Clostridium sp. K13
AAATTAATATATTTTATATTATATTACATATTTGTATAAAATTAAAGACTGTTGACACTTTGTCAACAGTCTGAAAAATAAGAAGAAACTTTAATTAAAGTTTCTTCTTATTTTTGTGTTTTTTATAAATTTTATAAAAATTAATATATATATATGTTAATTTTTTAACTATCTATATTTCATATTTACTATTTTTTTGTATTTTATTAATAATAATATTGTTTTTCTACAATATCTTACCCTATTTTCTTGTCATACCCTTTGATTATCAATTAATACTATGTTATTATATTTAAGGACTTAAATCACTATAAATTTCTATAAAAATTTTCTATTTAATGCTTGAAAATTTCAAATTTTAGTGATATAGTTTAAATATGCCATTGTTAATTAATAATAATTATTATTTAATTATTATTTTTAACATTAAATGACATTACTTATGTAATAATTTTAAGAAAAGAGGCGCTATGATGAGAGAAGAATGGAATGATTTCAAAACAGGTTCATGGACAAAAAGTGTTGACGTAAGAAACTTTATTCAAACTAACTACACTGCTTACGAAGGTGATGACAGCTTCTTAGCAGGAGCTACTGAAGCTACAACTAAACTTTGGGCTGAAGTTAGTGAATTATTTAAGAAAGAAAGAGAAAACGGTGGAGTTTTAGATGTAGATACAGAAACTATATCTGGAATCAATGAATATAACCCTGGTTATATTGACCAAGCTTTTGAAAAAATCGTTGGTGTACAAACTGATGCTCCATTAAAAAGAGCTGTAATGCCATACGGTGGTATTAGAATGGCTGAAAATGCTGCTAAAGCTTATGGATATGAAGTAAGCCCAAGAATTTCTGAAATATTCAGCAAATATAGAAAAACTCACAACCAAGGTGTTTTCGATGCTTATACTACAGAAATGAGATTAGCTAGAAAATCTGGTGTTATCACTGGTCTTCCAGATGCTTACGGTAGAGGAAGAATCATAGGTGACTACAGAAGAGTTGCTTTATATGGTGTTGATAGATTAATACAAGATAAAGAACAACAAAAATTAAGCTTAGAAGTTAAGACAATTGATGAAGATGTAATCAGATTAAGAGAAGAAATATCTGATCAAATTCTTGCATTAAAAGAATTAAAGGGATTAGCTGCTAGCTATGGATTCGATATATCTCAACCAGCTACTAACGCTAAAGAAGCTATCCAATGGTTATACTTTGGATTCTTAGGAGCTATTAAAGACCAAAATGGTGCTGCAATGTCTCTAGGAAGAACTTCTACTTTCTTAGATATCTACATTGAAAGAGATTTAAGAAATGGTGTTATTACTGAAGAAGAAGCTCAAGAATTAATGGATCACTTCGTAATGAAGTTAAGATTAGTTAAATTCTTAAGAACTCCAGAATACAACGATTTATTCTCAGGAGATCCTACTTGGGTTACTGAATCAATCGGTGGTATGGGATTAGATGGTAGAACTTTAGTTACTAAGAACTCATTTAGAGTACTTAACACATTATATACTTTAGGGCCATCACCAGAACCAAACTTAACTGTTTTATGGTCAACTAGATTACCTCAAGGATTTAAAGATTTCTGTTCTAAGGTTTCTATTGATACATCTTCAGTTCAATACGAAAATGATGATTTAATGGCTCCATACTGGGGAGATGACTATGCTATCGCTTGTTGTGTATCTGCAATGAGAGTTGGTAAGCAAATGCAATTCTTCGGTGCTAGAGTTAACTTAGCTAAGACTTTACTTTACGCTATAAACGGTGGTAAAGATGAAAAGTACGGAATGCAAGTTGGGCCTAAGACAGCTCCATTAACTGGTGAATACTTAGATTACAACGAAGTTATGGAAAGATTCGATGTTATGACTGACTGGTTAGCTAACCTTTACGTTAATACATTAAATGTTATCCACTACATGCACGATAAATATTCTTATGAAAAATTACAAATGGCTTTACACGATAGAGACGTATTCAGAACTATGGCTTGTGGTATAGCTGGTTTATCAGTTTGTGCTGACTCTATTTCTGCAATCAAATACGCAAAAGTTAAGCCAATAAGAAATGAAGAAGGTATTGCTATCGACTTCGAAGTTGAAGGCGACTTCCCTAAATATGGAAACGACGATGACAGAGTTGACGAAATTGCTGCTTGGTTAGTTGAAAGCATGATGAATAAGATCAGACAAAACAAGACTTACAGAAATGCTTACCACACTCAATCAGTATTAACAATCACTTCAAACGTTGTTTATGGTAAGAAGACTGGTACTACTCCATGTGGAAGAAAAGCTGGAGAACCATTTGCACCAGGAGCTAACCCAATGCACGGAAGAGACTGTAGCGGATCATTAGCATCATTAAACTCAGTTGCTAAGATTCCTTACGAACATTCACAAGATGGTGTTTCTAATACATTCTCTATCGTTCCAGATGCATTAGGAAAAACACCTGAAAACAGAATCCATAACTTAGGTACTATGATGGATGGATACTTCTCACAAGGTGCTCAACACTTAAACGTAAATGTATTTAATAGAGAAACTTTATTAGATGCTATGGAACACCCAGAAGAATATCCACAATTAACTATCAGAGTTTCTGGATATGCTGTTAACTTCATTAAATTAACAAGAGAACAACAATTAGACGTTATAAACAGAACATTCCACAAATCAATGTAATTTGTTTATAATAATAAATAGAGCTTATTGCAAATGCAATAAGCTCTTATTTTATTATTATAAAAATTATATGTTTATTGGAATTTCCTCTATTCTAACTGTTTTTACCTCTATTTTTATTATCATATTTACATTTAACTTCCTGTAACTCTTCATTGGTTTACTACTTATTTCAAAAATATTAATATTATTATTTTTTTGTTCTTCATATGAATATCTTACCCTATTATAAAATCTATAATTAATCATTTTATTTCTAATTGGCTCTTCTATTTCTTCTTCTTCTATTTCTGCAGAAACATATGCATTTATAATTTTAACTAAATCTTTATTTGAAATAATATTATCATTAATAGGGTTTATATTTATAATACCATTAAGTGGTATTCTCTTTGTTTTATGTTTTAATTCTCCATTTAAAGTTACAATTCCTTTTTCATCTATCAATCCTAATCCACTATCTATAGTTTCATATACTACACTTTTATAAACCCACGAATTAAACAAAACCTTATTATCAGCAATAATAATTGTTTTATATACATCTACTGTTGTACTAGATGACTCTATTTTCCAAAATGGATAATCTCTAAATTCAAAATTAACTTCTATATAAAACTCCCCCATACCTTTTCCAGTAACAATTCTTTCTTGTATAACTCTAGTATTATCTATATTTGTTATTTTTCTTTTTTCTTCTCCTTTATTCATACTATATCCTCTAACTTCTACTCTTTATATATAGTATGTTTTTTTTTTAATTTGTTATAAAAAAGGCTCTACTATTAATAGAACCTTTTCATTAAAACTTTATTATATTTTTTATACTGTTAATTAACCTTCTACATCTTCAGCTACAGCAACATGAGATACTCTAACAGCCTTTACAAGAATCTCTATAGCCATTTTTTCACGTAACTTCCCATATTGATATAATTTTGGATCAAAATGTCCTGCGCAACCTTGGAAAAGTCCTTGTTGTGCAACTTCTAAATTAGTACATGCAGCTTTTTGAGAAAGTGGTCTTATTGAAGTTTGTTGTAATTCTTGAACTTGTTGTCCAAAATATGCTGGAGTTATTTCTACTGGACATAATAATTCATCATTACTTCCAATAACAGCTGCAGATAAAACTTCTGCTTTATCAGTTCTTTCTAAAACTACACCTTCTGGTAAATCTAAATCTATAGATCCTCCAAATTGAATAACTTTTGTCATGTGTCTGATTGGTCCAACAACTGTTGGTATTCCATTTTTATCTACATAAGCAGTTTCTGCTACTTTATAAGCTATATTTTTAGTTATCCAAGCATTAAACATTATTGTATTTCCTGCAACAACGTATGGTGTAACCTTAACGTCCTCTGTAACATTCTCAACCATAAATATTCCTCTTGGATAAATTTTTGTAAAATCAAATTCTACCTCTTGAAAAATACTTTACTTTGTTCTCCTAGTACCACATTTGTTTGAATTATAGTCATAATTTTTTTCCTCCTTAAATTATCTTTTGTTTTGTCTCTATGATACATATTATTCATTCTTAATCAAATGTATTACATATTTATTTATTTATTATATCTACAACAACTATATCAGGTCTATTAAATAATCTTAAAGGAAATCCACTATTACCTAAGCCTCTACTTACTACTAATTTATTTTTTTCTCCATATACACCCTTGTAATATTTAGGAAACAAACCTTGGCCTGGTGCAAATATACCACCTAAAACAGGTAATATAAATTGTCCACCATGAGCGTGCCCTGAAAACATAATATCAAATTTATATTTATTATAGGAAAATTCATCTACATACTCAAAATTTTCCGGATAATGTGATAAAACAAGCTTAATGCCATTTAACTTTTCCAAATTTTTAAATAATATTTCATTATTATCAAGTGCATATCTACTTTTAACCTTGCTATAAAACTCTCCCCCTCCATCTATTCTTTTTTCAGCTAACCCTAAAATATTAATTATATTACCTTTAATTTTTATAGTTTGTATTTGATTTTCTAAAACATTAATATTATTTGCTTTTAATTTTTCTATTATTTCATTTAATCTGCTACATCTCATTTCATTATTTCCTAATATATAGTACATAGGCACCCTTTTATTTACTCTACTACAAAATTCAATAATTTCATCCAACTTTTTCATATTTGAATCTATTAAATCTCCTGTTGCTACAATAATATCAGGTTCTTGTTCAATAATTTTTCTATACAAAACATTATTGTTTTTCCCAAACTCCTTACTATGTAAATCAGATATTTGTACTATTCTAATTTTATTATTTATATTATGCTTTACCTTTATATCTGTTATTACAATTTTATTATTTTGATAGTAACAAAAGATTCCACCAAGCGCAGCTATAGCAATTAGTATTCCCATTACTCTATTCTCCTTCAAATATCAGACTATATAATTTTACAAATCTTTATTTAATTATATCTTATGTATATTATATTATTAATTTTCATTAAATCCACTTTATTTTTATAGTATATTTAATATATTATATCTTATTAGAATTTAATAAATACTTTTTATAAATAGATAATAGATTTATGAATTTAAAAAGAGCCAATCCCTATGACTAAGCATAGAGTTTGGCTCTATAAATTCTGGATTCCCAGTTTTTTATTCTTGTTCTGCTAATTTCTTTAAGTCAGCATATTTTTGTCTAGCATGTTCTTCAGCCATTTGGAATAAATCTTCCGCTTGTTCTGGATATTGCTTAGCAATTGCTGAATATCTTACTTGATCCATTATAAAGTCTCTGAAGCTTCCTTGTGGTTCCTTTGAGTCTAAGCTAAATGGATTCTTTCCTTGTGCTTTTAATTCTGGATTGAATCTATATAGATGCCAGTATCCAGCCTTAACAGCTTCATCCATGTTTCTTATAGAGAATCCCATTCCCTTCTTTAATCCATGGCTGATACAAGTTGAGTATGCAATAATGATTGATGGACCGTTATGAGCTTCTGCTTCAAGCATTGCTTTAACTACTTGGTTTTTATCTGCTCCCATAGCAACTTGTGCTACATAAACATTTCCGTAAGCCATCATCATTCTTCCTAAGTCTTTCTTCTTAGACTTCTTACCTGATGCTGCAAATTTAGCCATAGCAGCTGCTGGTGTAGATTTTGAAGATTGACCTCCAGTATTAGAATAGATTTCAGTATCAAATACTAATACATTTACGTTTTGTCCTGAAGCAAGTACGTGATCTAATCCACCGTATCCGATATCGTAAGCCCAACCGTCTCCTCCAAGGATCCATTGAGATCTCTTAACTAAGTAATCAGCTCTGTTTCTGATTTCTTCAAGAGTAGCTTTTGCTTCTGTATCTTCTATGTTGTTATCAGCAAGTATTGCTTCAACTTCTCTTGAGTAAACTTTAGAAAGTTCCCCATTTTCTTTATTTTCTAACCAATTTTTAAATGTTTCTTTATATTCTTCAGCTATTGGCATTTCTAATAACTTAGCCATATTCATAGCTATGTTGTCTCTCATTTGGTTAACTCCTAAGAACATACCAAATCCAAATTCAGCATTATCTTCGAATAATGAGTTAGCCCAAGCTGGACCTTTTCCTTCATGGTTCTTAGTATATGGTGTTGATGGTGCTGAACCACCCCAGATTGATGAACATCCTGTTGCATTAGCAATCATCATTCTATCACCAAATAATTGAGTAACTAATTTAATGTAAGGAGTTTCTCCACAACCAGCACAAGCTCCTGAGAATTCGATAAGTGGTTGTTTGAATTGACTTTCCTTAACATTCTTACCAGTAGTTAAATGTTCTTTGTTAGAAACTTCTTTTGATACTGAGAAGTCCCAATTTGCAACTTCTTTTTCTACTTGAGTTCCAAGTGGCTTCATTTCTAATGCCTTACCTGGAGCTGGACAAATATCTACACAGTTGTTACATCCAGTACAGTCTAATGTACTTACTTGGATTCTGTAATTTAATCCTGCTAAAGTCTTACCAGTAGCCTTCTTAGTTTCAAATCCTTCTGGTGCCTTAGCTAATTCTTCATCATTTACTAGAACTGGTCTAATACATGCATGTGGACATACGAAAGCACATTGGTTACATTGAATACATTTTGCCATATTCCATTCTGGAACTTCTGTTGCAACACCTCTTTTTTCATATGCTGCAGTACCAGCTGGGAATGTACCATCTTCTATTCCATTAAATGCACTTACTGGTAAATTATCACCTTCTAAAGCATTCATTGGGTTCATTATATTCTTAACGAAATCTGTAACTACCTTAGTTTCAGTCTTTGGAGCATCTGTAGCAGTTTTCCAGCTTTCAGGAACGTTAACTTTAACTAATGAATTCATACCAGCATCAACTGCTTCATAGTTCATGTTAACAACCTTATCACCCTTCTTACCGTAAGCTTTCTTGATTGAAGCTTTTAAGTATTCAGTTGCTTCTTCTTGTGGTATTATTTCTGCTAACTTGAAGAATGCAGATTGCATTATCATGTTAATTCTTCTACCTAATCCAATTTCAGATGCTATCTTAGTTGCATTAACTGTGTAGAAGTTTATTTCATTTTCAGCTATATATCTCTTCATTTTAGCTGGTAATTTTCTTTCGATTTCTTCTTCGTTCCAAATTGTATTTAATACGAAGTTTCCACCCTTTTTAAGACCTTTTAATAAGTCATATTGTTTTACGTAAGCTTGTACGTGACATGCTATGTAATCAGCTTCATCAATAAGGTAAGTTGATCTTATTGGTGTATCTCCAAATCTTAAGTGAGACATAGTAACCCCACCAGATTTCTTTGAGTCATATGCAAAGTAAGCTTGTACATATTTATCTGTATTTTCACCGATAATCTTAATTGCTTGCTTATTAGCACCAACTGTACCATCTGATCCTAATCCCCAGAACTTACATCTAACTGTTCCTGGTGTAGCTATTCTTAATTCATCTTCTACTGGAATTGAAGTGAAAGTAACATCATCTTCTATACCAACTGTAAAGAAGTTCTTTGAGTTATCTTTCTTTAAGTTATCAAATATAGCCTTAATATCTGAAGGAGTAACATCCTTAGAAGCTAATCCATAACGTCCACCAACTATCTTAGGTGCATTTTCTTTTCCATAGAATGCTGAACATACATCTAAGTATAATGGTTCACCATTTGAACCTGGTTCCTTAGTTCTATCTATTACACAAATCTTTTCTACTGTTTGTGGTATAGCTTTTAATAAATGCTCAACTGAGAATGGTCTGAATAAGTGAACTTTTACTAATCCGTACTTTTCTCCTCTAGCATTTAATTCATCTATAGTTTCTTCTATAGCTTCAGTAACTGAACCCATAGCAACAATTATTTCTTTAGCATCTTCTGCTCCATAGTAATTGAATAATCCATAGCTTCTTCCAGTCTTTTCTTCCATTTTAGCCATGTATTCTTCAACTATTGGAACTATATCATTATAGAATTTATTTGAAGCTTCTCTAGTTTGGAAGTATATATCTGAGTTTTGAGCTGTTCCTCTTGTAACTGGGTTATTTGGAGTTAATGCTCTATTTCTAAACGCTTGTAATGCTTCTTTATCTATCATTTCAGCGTAATCTTCATAATCTAAAACTTCAACTTTTTGAATTTCGTGAGATGTTCTAAATCCATCGAAGAAGTTTACGAAAGGTAATCTACCTTTAATAGCTGAAAGGTGAGATACTGGAGCTAAGTCAGCAACTTCTTGTACTGATCCAGCTGCAAGCATTACACATCCTGTCATTCTTGCTGCCATAACGTCTTGATGATCCCCAAATATTGATAATGCTTGAGAAGCTATTGCTCTAGCACTTACATGGAATACACCTGGTAATAATTCTCCTGCTACCTTGTACATGTTTGGTAACATAAGTAATAAACCTTGAGATGCAGTAAATGTACTAGTTAATGCACCTGCTTGAAGAGAACCGTGGAATGCACCTGCAGCTCCTGCTTCTGATTGCATTTCTACAACATTAACAGGTTGTCCGAAAATATTTTTCTTTCCTTGTGCTGCCCATTCGTCAACAACTTCTGCCATAGTAGTAGATGGAGTTATAGGAAATATTGCAGCTACATCTGTAAACGCATATGCTACGTGAGCAGCAGCTGTATTACCATCAATAGTCATCATTTTTTTTGCCATGATAATATACCTTCTTTCATCGTCCTAAGTATTAGATAATAATTATCCATTAATAATTATTATACTTAATTCTAAATATTTTTCTAGTACTTTATTAGAAATTTTATTTAGTATAATTTTGTAATCTTTTGTCACTTCTTAGTATAATCATATATTGTAATTTCTTCAATAGAAAACTACCATGTTTATACATTTGTTTTTTTAATAGTTACCAAAAGATTCTTTAATAATTATATTTCTAAATAAACTTTAATCACAATCGACATTCTCAATAATACTCTCTATATTTTTTATATACAAGAAGGCACTTTTTTTATATATAGTGTCAAAAAAGATACTAAGTATATAGTTTTAAACTTTATAATATGTTATCATGTATAAATGTACTCTAAAAGGAGGTTCATAATGAATAAAACACTTTCGTTTCATAATGATTGTCATATTAAGAATCGTTGTGCTAAATATGATACATGTCCTATGATTCTTGTACATAGAATATTATCTGGCAAATGGAAAATATTAATATTATGGTATTTAAGTAATGAAACCTTAAGATTTAGTGAGCTTAAAAGAAAATTACCAGATACTACTCAAAAAATGCTAACTAATCAGTTAAGAAGTCTTGAAGAGGACAACCTTATTTTTAGAAAAGTATATCCTGTAGTTCCACCTAAAGTAGAATATGGACTTACTGATATAGGAAAAAAAATAGTTCCTCTTCTTGAATCTATGTATACATATGGAATTGAATATTCAACAAATAAGCAATCATTTAAAAATAACTAAGTCGTAGGACTTAGTTATTTTTAATTTTTAGCTAAAAAAATTAAATATTTTTCTAGAATAGTAAATAAACATTATACAAATATTAAAAGTAACTATATTAAACTTTATAATTATCTCGTCCTTTGTTTATTGACAATAATTATTGTTGGATTATAATTATTATAGAAAGCTTTGAATTAGAACTTATAAATCTAATATTAAATTATAAAAAGGAGATTATTCACATGGCTAACACATTCAAAATAACTGAAGACTTATTTTGGGTAGGCGCTCTTGACCCAAACTTAAGAATTTTTGACATAATAATGGAAACTAAATTTGGTACTTCTTATAACTCTTATGTTTTAAAGGGATCAGAAGGTATTGCTTTATTTGAAACTGTAAAAGAAAAATTCTTTGATGAACATTTAGAAAAAATTCGTTCAATAATAAACTTAGAAGATATAACTTATGTTGTTGTAAATCATACAGAACCAGATCACGCAGGTTCAGTAGAAAAGATCTTAGAATATGCACCTAATGCAACTGTTGTTGGTTCTGCACTTGCTATCAAATATTTAGGCGAAATAATCAACAAACCTTTCAAAAACAAAATTGTAAAAGATGGTGAAACTTTATCTTTAGGTAATAAAACTCTTAAGTTTTATAGTGTTCCTCAATTACATTGGCCTGATACAATGTATACTTATGTTATTGAAGATGAAACATTAATTACTTGTGACTCTTTCGGAGCTCACTATTGTGATGAACGTATATTAAAGAGCTCTATAGAAGAATCTAAAGAAGATGATTATGTTGAAGCTTATAATTACTACTTTAGAATGATTATGGGCCCATTTAAACCATTTATGCTAAAAGCAATGGATAAAATTAAAGACTTAAAACTAAGTTATATTTGCCCTGGTCATGGATTAGTTTTAGATAGCTCAAATATTGAAAAATATATGAATCTTTATAAAGAATGGTGTCAACCAGTAAAAAGAGAAAGACAAAGCATAGTTATTCCTTATGTAACTGCTTATGGATACACTGAAGTTATTGCAGAAGCTGTAAAAAAAGGAATTGAAGCTGCTAACTTTGATGCAGATATATTAATGTACAACTTAGTAGATGCTGATATGAATGAAGTCTTAAAAGAAATTAATGAGTGTAGTGGATTATTACTTGGATCTCCTACTTTACTTGCTGATACTTTACCTCAAATTTGGACTATTCTATCATCATTAAACCCAGTAATTCATAGAGGATTACCAGTAAGTTGCTTCGGTTCTTATGGCTGGAGTGGTGAAGGTCTTAAAAATATAAATGAAAGATATAAACAATTAAAATTAAATATTGTTTCTGAACCACTTGGAATTGTATTTAAGCCTAGTGAAGAAAACTTATCTGCTGCTTATAACTTTGGTTTAGATTTTGCAAAAAAAGTTTTAAAATAAAAAGAAATGGAGTTGTTATTTAATTACAACTCCATTTTTTTATTTATACCTTTGCTTTTTTAAAAAATTTAGAAAAATCCATTATTAATGCTGCAATAATTGATAGTCCTAAACATATTCCAAATTGTAACCACCCAAAAGTTTCTGGTATATTGAATATTCCTCTAACTCCAGGAATCAATACAATAGAATATAAGCATAAGCATATAACAATTGCTCCTATTGCATATTTATTCTTAAATACTCCCAACTTTAATATTGGTATATCATTAGATCTAGCCGGTAAAGTTTGGAATATTCTTGCAAGAGTTACTGTTGAAAATGCCATTGCAGCTCCTAAAGCTGGAGATGATAAATCTCCTACATATTGAGCTATTATTACTATAACTCCAATAATTAATCCTCTTAAAATTACACTTTTTAATGTTCCACCAGCTAATATGCCTTCATTAATATCTCTTGGTTTTTCCTTCATTATATTGGGTTCTGCTTCTTCTAATCCTAAGGCTATAGCAGGTAATGAATCATTTATTAAATTAATAAATAATAACTGTAATGCAGTAAATGGATTTGGCCAATTAACAAAAACTGCAAAGAGTATTGCAATTATTGCTCCTAAATTTCCAGCAAATAAATATGTTATTGCTTTCTTTATATTACTATAAACTGTTCTGCCAACTTCAATAGCTGATACTATAGTTGAAAAATTATCATCTGTTAAAATCATTGCTGATGCATCCTTTGCTACATCAGTACCACTTCCCATACCAATTCCTATATTAGCTTGTTTTAATGCTGGAGCATCATTAACTCCATCTCCAGTCATAGCTGTTATGTATCCCTTTTCCTGCCATGCTTTAACTATACGTATCTTGTTTTCAGGAGAAACCCTAGCATATACAGTAATATGCTCTAGCTTATCCTTAAGTTCTTTTTCAGATAAAGCATCAAGTTCTTTACCAGTTAATGATATATCTCCTTCTGACATTATACCAATTTCTTTAGCAATTGCTGCTGCTGTTGTTTTATGATCTCCTGTTATCATTACAGTTTTTATTCCAGCTCCAATAGCTTCTTTTACTGCATGATAAACTTCTTCTCTTGGTGGGTCAATCATTGCCATTAATCCTACTAATGTCATTTCCACTTCATCTTCTAAACAAGGAATAAAGTTTTCATCTGGTACATCTTTTATAGCAAAAGCTAATACTCTCAATGCCCTATTAGAAAATTCTTCATTAATTTTCTTATATTTATTTATTATATCCTCATTTATATCTACTATTTCACCGTCATCTAAAGCATATTTTACTCGTGAAAACACCACATCTGGAGCTCCCTTAGTAAACATAATTGCATCTCCATTAATAGAGTTTACTGTTGACATTAACTTTCTATCTGAATCAAATGGTATTTCACTTAATCTATCATATTTTTCTCTTAACTCCTTATAATCAATTCCTCTTTTAGTTGCAAAATGAAGAAGAGCAATTTCTGTTGGATCTCCAATTTCTTTTCCTGTATCAGTTATTTCTGAATCATTACATAATGTAGATGATAAATTTATTGCTTCAATTTGATTAGAATCATTATTTTCTTCTTGAATTTCTTCTTTATTGACTCCATACATAAAAAAATCAACAACAGTCATTTTATTTTGTGTTAATGTACCTGTCTTATCTGTACAAATTACACTAGTCGAACCTAATGTTTCCACTGCTGGTAGCTTTCTTATTATAGCTTGCTTCTTAGCCATGTCTTTTGTTCCTACTGCCAGTACAATAGTTACTATTGATGATAATGCTTCTGGAATAGCTGCTACAGCAACTGCAATAGCAAACATAAATGAATCAAATATTAATGTTTTCATATTATCTCCAGAAATATATCCTCTAACTACTTGAATTCCAAAAATTATTGCAGCTAAAATCATTATAATTATTCCTAATTTTTTACCAAACTCATCTAATTTAACTTGTAGAGGAGTTTGCTTATTACCAGCAGTCTCTAATAAAGTAGCAACTTTACCTACTTCTGTATTCATACCGGTAGCTGTAACAACTAATGTTCCTCTTCCATAAACAACAGTAGCACCACTGAAAACCATATTTCTTTGATCTCCAATACCAACTTCTTCTCCTATTTTATCACTATGTTTTAATACAGCTTCAGCTTCTCCTGTAAGCATTCCTTCAACAACTTTAAGTGTTTGTGCTTCTATTATTCTTCCATCTGCTGGTATATAATCACCAGCTTCTAAAAATACTATGTCACCTACTACGATTTCTCTAACCGGAATAGTTTTTTTCTTCCCAGCTCTTAAAACTTTTGCATTAGGTGATGATAATTTCTTTAAGCTATCTAAGGAGCTTTCTGCCTTTCTTGTTTGTGTAACGCCTAATACTGAATTTAGAATTACTACAACAAATATAATAATAGATTCAACAAATTCACCTAAAAATATTTGAACAATTGCTGCAATTAACAATATAATTACTAATGGATCTTTAAAACTCTCTAAAAATATTTTCCAAATAGGAACTTTTGAAGCTTCTTTTAATTCATTATATCCATTTCTATTTAGCCTATTTTTAGCTTCTTCCTCTGAAATTCCATTAATTGTACTATCTACCTCTTTTAATACATCTGAATATTCTTTTTTATAGTGCATCTTAACTCCCCTTTCACATATTACTTCTAATATAGTATTTACTTGAATTAGAAATTATATCAGTAAAATTAAGATTCAATACCTTCTAAAAGCATCTCTATTTTAAACTTCCTGATCTAATTATTGATATTAGTAACCATAGCCCTAAAATTGCTGATACAAAGTATCCACCCATTCCTATTACTGATATTCCATACACCTTTGGTTCTGCATTTATATTTATTATCAAAGATGAAGCTACAACCATTCCTGCTATAACTAAAGCAAAAGCTAATCTGTTTACCATTTTATTCAATACATCGATATATTTATCCTTATCCTCAATAACAATATTTATCTTACCTCTGCCCTTAATTAAAATATCTGATAAAGCTACAAGTTTAGATGGTATATTTAAAGTGTCTCTTGTCAATTTATATCCTTTTATTAAATAGTCATTAAAATCAAATTCTGATAAAAAATACTCTTTATAATAATCCTTAGCATAAGGAATAACCAAACTTATTATATTAAGTTCTGGTGAAAGGTCTGCTACTAAACCTTCAACCATCACCATTGTTCTTATAAGCATAGTAAAATCGCTAGCTAATCTTAAATTATTTCTTTTTGCAATGGATGAGATTTCTTGAAATAAAACAGATATTTTTATATTTTTTAATGATGTAGTATAATAATTTCTAAAAATATACTCAATATCTTTATATAAAATCTCTCTATCAACTTTTCCACTCTTTATTCCTATACTCATTACAAAATCAGTTAATTTATCTATATCTTCATTTGCAATTGCCGCAATTGCACTATTTAGTTCACATTGTTTTTCTTTTGATAATTCTCCTACTATTCCGAAATCAATAAAACAAATTTTCCCACCCCTTATTAAGATATTACCAGGATGAGGATCTCCATGAAAAAAACCATCTTTTAATACTTGTTTAAAATATGACAGTGTTAACTTCTTAGCTATATCATCTTTATCATAACCTAATAGCTCTATAGCTACGAAATCATTTACCTTAAATCCATCTATACTTTCTAAAGTTAAAACCCTACTGCCTGTATATTCATTTATTACATAAGGAGCATATACACAGTATATATCTTTATTTAATTCTCTAAATTTTTCAATATTTTGGGCTTCGAAATTAAAGTTTAATTCTCTCTCTGTAGATAGTTTAATTTCTAATAATATCTCTTTTGGATTTACTATAGAATCTTTAAAAATTTTACTAATCTTTTCACTTAAACTTAATAAAATATCAAAGTCCATATCCATTTTTTCCTTAATGTTTGGTCTTTGAATCTTTATCACCACATCCTTTCCATCTTTTAACACACCTCTATATACTTGTGCTACAGATGCTGATGCTATTGGCTTTTTATCTATAAATAAAAATTCATCCTCTATCTTTTTAGAAAACTCTTCATAAAATACCTTTGACATTTCTTCAAATTCTTCTGCTGGCACATCATCTTGCAACTTAGATAGTTCTACTATATAGTCATCATGAACTAGTTCTGGTCTTGTACTTAATATTTGACCAATTTTAATAAACGTTGGTCCAAGCTCTTCAAATGCCTTTCTAAGATTTGCAGGGGAATTTTTTATTTTATCCTCTTTTTTTCCTAAAATATATCCTAATCCATACTTAGTAAATACTTTTAAAATTTCTTTAAATCTATTAACAGAATTCCCCTCCATTACTTTCCTCCAAAATTAACTTCTATTTTTCTTCTTTATTAAATAACTTTTCTAATTTATATACTCTTGCTTTCAGCATCTCATACTCATCTCTTAAAACATAATTATGAGCTTCTATATTTCCTATATTAACATTAGTCTTATTTGTAATAATTTCATTTTCCTTAGTTTTTTCTCTAAAAGTTCTTTTTAGCTCTTCTCCTAATTCCTTTCCTTCATCTATTGTTATTTTTCCCTTCTTAACAAGCTCATCTACTACTTCTGTTGCTTTTTCATATGTGCTTGCTACAGCTCCTACTCCAAATAATAAAACCTTCTTTATTTCATCCATCATTTTAAACCTCCATGTTTACTTATAAATAATCTTATTATAATTATTTACAATTATATATTTTTTATATTCACTATATACTTATGTAATTAAACTTAAAATATATCATAATATAAAATAAAAGTTAGCTTTTGCTAACCTTTATTACACTCTATTGAACCTTTATATTTCCAGATACAGTAGCTGTATTTTCTAATTTAAAAGTATCTTTTAATTTTTCATCTTTAAAATAGATATTTCCTTGAAGCTTTGTATCATCTAATATTACCCCTTTAGCCTCAACATATATATTCCCTTTAATCTTTCCTCCTTTTATAGTTGTATCATTGCTTTTTATAACTAACTTAGGAACATTCAATGTATAATTGTTAATAGTATTATTATCACTATCTATATAAAATAAATTTAATTTACGTCCTACATGAGTAACTTTATTTCCTTCTGTTGTATCTGTTTTTGAAAAATCACCTTCAATTATAAGTTCATTACTAGAATTAATATCATTTTTAATAGTTATACTATAATTTTCTTTTAATGCTATAGCCAACTCCTCCTCATTTGTAACTATTAAAGATCCTTCAAACTTATCAGCTTCCTCTTCATTTTCTATTTCACTTGTAGTTGAGTTATTATTTACTTTATCATTTATATCTGAACATCCTATAAAAAAAGTTAATAATAATAAATATAGTAATAATAAAAAGTTTATTTTCATAAAGTTTATCCTCCTAGATAATACTACAAACAAAATTAATTCTATTATGCTCCTTTTTATTTTTCCTATATTCCCATTATTTATTCTAAGTATATAGTTGAGATTTATTAAAAAAATAAAAACAGTAACTACAAAAGTAATTACCGTTTTACATACAACTAATATTGATTTCTATACCTTGCAACTCTCAAACCACATTTATATCCTGCTCTATAGGCTGCTTTTATAGCATCTCTTGCTCCATCCTCATATCCATCATTATATCCATCTTTTCTACCTCTTAAATAATATCTCTTGTATTCTCTGTATATTTGTTTTTCTTCTAATGTACCGCTCTCATTACCTTCACTACTTGAAGGTTCCTCTGAGCTATATCTTTTATTTGGATCAGAGTAGCTATAGGTAAATTCACAATTACATTGTGAATTTTGGTATTCTTCTGAATTGGAGTAGTCATAATTACAATCATAATCACATTCTGAATTGTGCTCATAATTATACTCTGAATTATAATCTGAGTCTGTATTATCTTCAAAATCTGAATACTCATTTTCTTTTTCATATTTAATTTCTATTATTGTATCTTCTGATGTTTCAATATCATCTATTTCTTCAATACTCTCTACTGTTTCAATACTCTCTACTGTTTCAATATTCTCTGTTGTTTCGATATCTTCTAAAACATCTACTTTAATATCTTCCTGAAAAATTTCCTCTTGTTCTGCTATAGGATATCCATCATTTTTATCTAAAATTTCATTTGGTGAAAAATTCTCTTCTTCATCACTCCATATATAATTTTCCTTTAGGACTTCTTCTTCCTCTTCTATTTTTTGAAAATTTTCTGGACCTTCATTGTTAGTTAAGTCTTCTATATTATCATTTTCAAAAAATCTTCTGTCCATAATTATATCTCCTTTGAATATTTTTATAATTCATTATATGAATCTTAAAAATAATTGCTATTCTTTTAATGACAGATTTAACTTTTTCAAATATTTATGTTTATACTTTCCCAAATTACACTATATTAAACTTATCTTACGCAAAGCATAGTCCATGGCACCTTGAAGATTACTACAATTTTTACCTCCACCTTGTGCCATAAACTTACTTCCACCGCCCCTACCATCAATTAAAGTTATTGCATCTTTTAATAAATCATTCATTGATACATTACTTATATTCTTAGATGCTGAAAATATTAAATTTGCTTTATCTTCAAATTTCACTGCAAATAATACAATCATATTATCATTTAATGATATTTTTTCTGCAATCTTAGAAATATATTTTAAATCTCCTCCATTATATATCTTTGATACTACATACATATCACCAATAGATTTTGCCTCTTTTATCATATCTTTAATTTGATATTCTCCAATTTCTGCTTTAATCTCTCTATTCTCACTTAAAGCGCTTTTTAAGTCACTTGAAAGATTATTAATTGCATTTATTGCATCATCCTCACCACAATTTAAAAATCTGCAAATTTTATTTCTAAACTCATCTTTATTAAAATAATCATTTATAGCTCTTTTTCCTGCTAAATATTCAATTCTTGTAGCACCTTTATGTTTTTCCCATCTTTTAACCTTTATAGCTTGAAGGTCTAATGTTCTACTAGGATGTACGCCACAACATGCATTAATATCTAAATCACCTATTTTTACTATTCTTATTTGTTCATCTGTATTAGGTAAATCTCTTCTTAAATTTAGTTTTTTCAACTCCTTTTTAGATGGTGTTAAAAATTCGACCTTTATATTTTCTTGTATGATTTCATTTGCCATTTTTTCTGCTTTTCTAATAGTTTCTTCATCTAAATATCCTTGAATGTCTACTGTACTAATATCCTTTCCTACATGTACACTGACTGTATTTGCATTGAATAAAGTAAAAAAGCATCCTGAAAGTACATGCTGCCCTAAATGCTGCTGCATTCCATCTAACCTTCTATCCCAATCTATCTTACAATTTACTCTATGTATTTTTATAGGCCTTTTTTCTGTTACATGATATATTTTTCCATTTTCTTCAATAACATCAATTACTCTATGATTATCTATATATCCTAAATCACAATGTTGTCCTCCTCCCCCTGGGAAGAATGCTGTTTTATCTAAACTTACATAATACAGATTATTTTTTTCTATTACTTCTGTTACTTCAGCTATAAATTCTTTCAAATATTGATCTTCATAATATAACTTTTCCATCAATTTACCTCCAACTAATCCTTAATCATTATTTTCTAAATTTTATATTACTTTCTCTTATAATTCAACTTATTTTATATACTCTCCATTTCTTCTATTTTATTCCATATATTTATGTTATAATATATTTAAATTTATTTTTATGTTATTTAAATTATTATATTATCTCATAAATGACATTTAAATACAGCAAATTTGACATATATAAATTTATATAGTAATGTAACGTCAAGAATAATAATTCTTTTAGGAGGTGAATTTTTTGTTTAAAAAGTTTATTACTGTTTCTTTAGCTACAGCATTATTAACGTCTTCATTAAGCTTTATTTCTGTATATGCTGCTACGCCACAAGATACAATAAATGAAAACTTGCAAAAATATCAAACACTTGATAATCAAATTTTAGAATTAAATTCAAAAATTCAAGCATTAGATGTAGAAATAGATCAAACTACAATTAAGTTAAATGAAAACAATACAGCTATTGCTGATATTGAAGATCAGATAAAAACAAACGAAGCTAAATTAGAACAAACTAAAGAAGATATTGAAAATTCTCAAGTTGTTTTAGATAACAGAGTTAGAACTATGTATAAAACAAATATGACTTCAAACATTTTAGTTAGTATTATTACTTCTAAAAGTGTATCTGAATTATTTTCAAAGGTACAAGCTATCTCGAAAATAATTTCTACTGATAAAGAAGTATTAGCTACTATTAATGAAAAAAAATCTGAGTTAGATTCAACTATTGAGTCATTAAATAATAAAAATTCAGAACTTGTTGTTTTAAAGAAAACAATTGAAGAAGATTTAAAAACTGTTGAAAGTAAAAAAGCTGAACAAGAGCAATATGTAGAACAATTAAATTCTGAAAAAGAATCTGTTTTTTCAGTTATAGAAGAAAATGAAAAGCTATTAATATCAAAACCTCTATCTATAGCTAACTCTTCATCAGCTTCTGCATCAGAATTACAAAATGCTATTGATACATTAAATTCTTATATTCCATTACTAAATAGTTCAACAACTATTAATATGGCTAAAAACGGAATTAGTAATGCTAAAGCAAGAATAGATGAACTTAATACACCTACAGTGCCTACAACTGGAACTGAAGTTGGGACTGCAATCAAAACATTAACTATGGAATCAACTGCTTATTATGGACATGCTACTACAGCTTCTGGGCTAAAGCCTGTTAGAAATCCTGATGGTATTAGTACTGTTGCTGTGGATCCTAATGTAATTCCATTAGGTTCTAAAGTTTATGTATCTGGATATGGTGTAGCTATTGCTGCCGATACTGGTGGAGCAATTAAAGGAAATATTATTGATGTATATCTTAATAGTTATGAAGAATGTATGTCATGGGGAAGAAGACAAGTTACTGTACAAATTTTAGAATATCCATGATAATCAGCTATGGCAAGCTTTTAGGATAAAACTCCTAAAAGCTTGCCACTTTATTTTAACAGTAATTAATATCCATACTCTTCATTAAGTAATAATACAAATATTCTATTAGGAACTGGCTTCCTTATTACTGTATACTCACGACAAATCCTTTCTGGACTATTACAATTCATACATTTTCCTGTAACTGTACATGGAGTTTTTCTATTTAACCTTTTTGCATTTGCTGGTGCTGCTAAATTTTCAACCCTATAAATTGCTTCATTTATATCTTTTACAATTTTATTTACTCCAGCAATAACTATTACCTTATCTGGACCATAAAGCATCGCTGCAACCCTATTTCCATTACCATCAACATTATATAACTCTCCCTCTTCTGTTATTGCATTAGTACTCGTAAAATAAGCATCACAAAAGAAAGATTTCCTATATATTTCCTTTATTTCATCAGCAGTTAATCCTTCTTTATATCTATCTAGTAGTTCATATCTTCCACTTCTTAAATGTTCCATTATTTTAGTTTCAAATAGTGTCATTGATCCACCCAAACTAACTTTACTACCTTCATTAACTAATTCTTGTATTTTATGAATAAGCTCATTTTCTGTATTAATTAAATAACCCTCCATATTATTTTTTCTTAAGGCTTCTAAAGTCCTATTTATTTTAATTTCATTAACCCACTTCAAATTATTATCCATTTAAATCTAATCCCTCCAATTTATTTATATTAAAATTTTAATCCAATATTTATTATAATCCAATAATATAATTTATTTTTTTATTATTTATGTTATTATATTTATAAAACTCTAATTCTAGAAAGGATTAATATTATGAATTGGATTGAAAATATAAAAAATTATGAACCTTATAATGAACAAGAACTTAAAGATAAAGATTTAATACTAAAATTTATTAATTTACACAATGATGTTTTAACACGTAAAAATACTATTGCCCATATGACTAGTTCAGGGTATATAGTTAATAAATCAAGAACTAAAGTCTTAATGATTTATCACAATATTTACAAAAGCTGGGCATGGACTGGTGGGCATGCTGATGGTGATTCAGATTTATTACATGTTGCCATTAAAGAAGCTAAAGAAGAAACAGGATTAAAAAATGTAACTCCTGTAATTAATGATATTCTTGGACTAGATGTTCTAACTGTAAATGGTCATATTAAGAAAGGTGAATATATTTCATCACACTTACATTTATCTGTAGCTTATCTTTTAGAAGCCTCTGAAGAGGATGAACTTATAATTAATGAGGAAGAAACTAGTGGTGTTAAATGGCTTCCAATTGATGAATTACATATTCATTGCAACGAACCATACATAATAGATACTGTTTACTCTAAATTTAATAAAAAAATTAAGGAGCTGAATTTATAAATTCAGCTCCTTATTATTAATCTTGTGCTAATTTTTTATAGTTTTCTAATCTTTCTTTAGCATCTTTTTCTGTCTTATCAAATAATTCTTCAGCTAGTTCTGGGAAAACTTTAGCTAATGCTGCATATCTTACTTCGCCCATTAAGAAATCCTTGAAATCTGCCTTTGGTTCTTTTGAGTCTAATGTAAATGGATTCTTTTCTCCCTTTAGTGAAGGATTATATCTATAAAGATTCCAATATCCACAATCTACAGCCTTCTTTTGCTCATCTGGAGTATTGCTCATACCGGATTTTATTCCATGACTTATACATGGTGCATATGCAATAATTAATGATGGACCATTATATTTTTCTGCTTCAGTTATAGCTTTAATTGTTTGATTCTTATCTGCACCTAATGATACTTGTGCTACATAAACATATCCATAACTCATAGCCATCATTCCTAAGTCTTTCTTCTTAGTTCTCTTTCCTGAAGCTGCAAATTTAGCTATTGCTGCTGTAGGTGTAGATTTTGATGCTTGACCTCCAGTATTTGAATAAATTTCTGTATCAAATACAAGGACATTAACATCTTCATTACTTGCAAGCACATGATCTAATCCACCATAACCAATATCATATGCCCATCCATCTCCACCAAATATCCATTGTGACCTCTTAATGAAGAATTCTTTATCCTTTAATATTTCCTTTGCAACCTCTTCATTACAACCTTGTAAGGCAGATTCTAACTTTTCTGCTCTTTCCCTTGATCCTTCGCCTTCATCTTTGTTATTTAACCATTCTTCCATGGCTTCTTTTGCACTACTACATAAACCTTCATTTAATGCTTTTTGAATATTTGAAGCAATTCTTTCTCTTATAGTTTTAACTCCCATAAACATTCCAAGTCCATATTCTGCATTATCTTCAAATAAAGAGTTAGCCCATGCTGGTCCATAGCCTTCTTGATTTTTTGTATAAGCTGTTGCTGCTCCTGATGATGCCCAAATTGAAGAACATCCTGTAGCATTTGCTATTACCATTCTATCACCAAATAATTGAGTTACTAATTTTGCATATGGAGTTTCTCCACAACCTGCACATGCTCCTGAGAACTCTAATAATGGTTGTTCAAATTGACTTCCTTTAACTGTGTTCTTATTCATAGGATTTTTCTTATTCTTTATATCTTCTACTGCAAAATCCCAAGCTTCTATTTGATCATGTTGTGAATCAAATGGTTTCATAACAAGTGCTTTTCCTGGCGCTGGACATACTTCTGCACAATTAGAACATCCAGTACAGTCAAGTGGTGTAACTCCTATAGTATAGAAATAAGAAACATCTCCTTTAACACCTTTTGCTTGAAGTTTTTTAAAGCTTGAAGGCGCAGTTTTAACTTCTTCTTCTGTTGATAAGAAAGGTCTAATACATGCATGTGGACATACATATGAACATTGATTACATTGAATACAATTTTCAGGAATCCACTCTGGAACATTAACGGCTATTCCTCTCTTTTCATATTTAGTAGTTCCATGCATAAATGTACCATCTTCTATATTATTATTTACAAAAGCTGATACAGGTAAGTTATTTCCTTCAAGCTTATTAATAGGAATACAAATATTTCTTACAAAATCAGGAACACTCATTTCCTCTTGAAGTTTATCATCACTTGCAGACTTCCATGAATCTGGAACATCTATTTTTACTACTGATTCTAATCCTTTATCTATAGCAGCATAATTCATATTTATAACTTTTTCACCTTTTTTACCATATGAAGTAACTACTGCTTCTTTTAGATACTTAATAGCTTCATCAACAGGAATAATATTAGCAAGTTTAAAAAAGGCTGCTTGCATTATCATATTAATTCTTCCGCCTAAACCTATTTCTTGAGCTATTTTAACAGCATTTATTGTATAGAAGTTTATATTATTTTCAGCAATATATTTTTTTATTTTTCCTGGTAATTTTTCATCTAGTTCTTCTTTATCCCATATAGTATTTAATACAAATACACCATTTTTTCTTAAACCTTCTAATACATTATATGAATATACATATGATTGATTATGACAAGCAACAAAATCAGCCTTATCTATTTCATAATGTGATTTTATTGGATTTTTACCAAACCTTAAGTGAGAAATAGTTATTCCTCCTGATTTTCTTGAATCATAAGCAAAATATCCTTGTGCATACATATTAGTATGATCACCAATTATTTTAATTGCACTCTTATTAGCACCTACTGTACCATCTGATCCAAGGCCCCAGAATTTGCATGCTGTTGTACCTTCTACAGCTACATCTATCTCATTATTAGGATCTAATGATAAATTAGTTACATCATCTACAATACCTATAGTAAATCTATTTCTTGGATTTTCGCTTGCTAAATTACTATAAACAGCTGCAATATCAGCTGGATATGGATCCTTTGATCCTAAACCGAATCTTCCTCCTACTACCTTTGGTGGATTTTCCATATCATTTACAGCTCTTAATATATCTAAATATAAAGGTTCACCTATTGATCCGGGTTCCTTTGTTCTATCTAATACTGCAATTTTTTTAACAGTGCTTGGAATACAATTTAATAATCTTTCAATACTAAAAGGTCTATATAATCTTACTTTGATTAAACCAACCTTTTCTCCTTTATTTCTTAAATAATCTATTGTTTCTTCAACTACATCACTTACAGATCCCATTGAAATAATTATTCTATCCGCATCTGGTGCTCCATAATAATCAAAGCAATGATATTCTCTTCCTGTTAATTCAGTAATCTTACTCATATACTCTTCAACTATTGCTGGTATATCATCATAATATTTATTTAATGATTCACATAATTGGAAATATACATCTGGATTTTGTGCAGTTCCTCTAGTTACTGGATGACTTGGATTTAATGCATTTTTTCTAAAATTATCTAAAGCTTCATAATCTAAAAGCTTTGCTAATTCATCATATTCTAAAACTTCTACTTTTTGTATTTCATGAGAAACTCTAAAACCATCAAAGAAGTTTACAAATGGCATTCTTCCTTTAAGTGCAGCTAAATGTGCTACTGGAGATAAATCCATTACCTCTTGTACTGACCCCTCTGCTAGCATTGCACAACCTGTTGCTCTTGCTGCCATAACATCTTGATGATCACCAAATATACTTAATGATGAAGTTGCTAATGCTCTTGCAGCAACATGTAAAACACCTGGTAATCTTTCACCTACCATCTTATACATATTAGGTATCATAAGTAATAAGCCTTGTGATGCTGTATATGAAGTTCCTAATGCTCCACTTTGAAGTATCCCATGAAGTGCACCTGCTGCCCCTGCTTCTGATTGCATTTCTACAACCTTTACTGGCTCTCCAAATATATTTTTCTTTCCTTGAGCTACCCATTCATCAATATGCTCAGCCATAGGAGATGAAGGTGTTATTGGATAGATTGAACTTACTTCTGTAAATGCGTATGAAACATAAGCAGCCGCTGTATTACCATCCATTGTCTTCATTTTTCTCATAGTTTTTACCTCTCTTTCATTAATTTTTCAAATTATATTATGTTTTAAGCTTTTACCAAATAAATTTTTACTCTTTAATAGTATTTAAAAAATAAAAAATAATATGTATTTACCTTACAGACTTTTTACTTTCCTTTTCTTGTATTTTAACATTGACTATATAATTTTAAAGTATTATACTAATAATATAAATTAATATAATATCGCGGGGTGGAGCAGTTGGCAGCTCGTTGGGCTCATAACCCAAAGGTCGTAGGTTCAAATCCTATCCCCGCAACCAAAAAAAGAATATCTTTATGATATTCTTTTTTATTTATATTTTACTTACTTTTAATAACTTAAATAACAATTGTTTTTACTAAAATATATAATAAAAAAAGATATAGGAAGTTCTTCTAATAACCATCCTATATCTATACTGCTCTATCTTATTAAATAAATCTTTTTAATTTCTATTTATCACTTTAACCTGTAATGATTCAATTACATCTAAAGCTTTTTCATGTAAATCATTATCAAAGCTTGCACATAGTGATGCATCTACTATAATATCAGCATTTATATATTGTGATTGTAATGTTACTACATTGCTTATTACACATATGTTAGTTACAACCCCTACTATTTCAATACAATCTATATTGTCTCCTATTCTTTCAACTAATTTAATCATCATTTCTGGCGAAATTCCAAAAGAATATTTATTTATATGAATAGTATTTGAATTTTCTTTAAATTCACTAAGCTTTCCATATAACTCATGCCCTTTAGTATTTATTATACAGTGGGGTACTGGTAAACTTTTTCCCTCTCTTGTATTTAAATATTCTTCTGAGTGAGTATCATATGTAAAAACTACATTATGTCCTTCATTTAAATAACTTTTAACTTTATTATATATATTATTCTCTAAGTTTTCAGCCTTTACAAAACCTAAAGCTCCATTAACAAAATCATTTTGATAATCAATTACTACTAATAATTTTTTCATAACCTTTCCTCCATTTAGCTTATACATATACTACTATATTTTACTCTATAACATTACTAATGTATATACACCTTTTCAGAAATTTATATAACAGTTGTAATTTAGCATTGATTTTTGTTAAAATTTTATTTTATTTTACTATTTTTCCTTTAATAAATTATTATTCTTATATATAATAGAAAGGTGATTAAATTAATATAGTTACAATGGAGGTAATTTGATGGAGTTTTTAGAAATTATTAAGGCCATAATTCTTGGTATCGTTGAAGGTGTTACAGAATGGCTTCCTATCAGTAGTACTGGACATATGATTTTAGTTGATGAATTTTTAAAACTAAATGTTTCTAAAGAATTTATGGATATGTTCTTAGTAGTTATACAACTCGGTGCTATTTTTGCAGTTATTTTATTATATTGGAAAAAAATATTCCCATTTAAATATGATAATGGCGTTAAAATTGAAAAAGATACTTTAATAATGTGGGTTAAAATTTTAATTGCATGCGTTCCTGCTGCTATCATTGGACTTTTATTTGATGATCAGCTTAATGCATTATTCTTCAATCCTACTACAGTTGCCGTAATGCTAATACTGTTTGGTATTTTATTTATAGTTATAGAAAACTATAATAAAGGTAAAAAACCTAAGATTAATAGTTTAGCAGAAATAACTTATACAGTTGCAATTATGATAGGACTTTTCCAACTTATAGCTGCAATTTTCCCTGGAACTTCTCGTTCAGGTGCTACTATTGTTGGAGCATTATTAATTGGTGTTTCTAGAACTGTGGCTGCAGAATTCACATTCTTCCTTGCAATTCCAGTTATGTTTGGAGCTAGTGCTTTAAAACTTGTTAAATTTGGACTTCAAACTGGGTTTGCCATGACTGGAAATGAATTAACAATATTATTAGTTGGAATGGTTGTAGCCTTTGTAGTATCAATAATTGCTATTAAATTCTTAATGTCTTACATAAAGAATAATGACTTTAAAGCTTTTGGATGGTATAGAATTATACTTGGTATAATTGTTCTTTTATATTTCTATGTTATTCGATAGTTTAATAAAAAGAAAATTATTAACAACTGAATTACCAAGCAATTTAGTAAGTGAATAGAGAAAAAGTAAGAGTGAAAAGTTAAGGAATAATTCAGCTAAGCTGAATTAAGAAAACATATATTTCAAAAAAACTGCCATAGTAGTTTCAACCTTAACTCTTCACTCTTCTCTCTTACCTTTAATAATAGAGTTTTAATATAATCCCTTTTTTCACACTATTTTATCAATACAATTCATATATATCCGAAAACTCTATATGTATTTTTTGTACTAATGGTTTATTATCTACGTCTATTATTTTATTATCAGTCTCTTCTTCAGTTTCTATTCTAACATTAGGTAATTTAACAACAAATTCACTACCTTTTTCAATACCTTTTTCTAAATAGACCTGTCCACCGTGCAATTCTACTAATGATTTAACTAAAGCTAATCCTATTCCGCTACCTTCTTTTTTTCTATTAAATGATTTATCCTCTTGTACAAAGCGTTTAAATATCTCTTCTTGTACTTCCTCTGATATTCCAACACCATCGTCTTTAATTCGTATAGTGACATAATCATCATCTGCATCCATAAAAACAAATATATTACCATTATAATTAGTAAACTTAACAGCATTAGAAAGTAAATTTAGAATAACTCTTTCTATACTTTCAGGATCACATTTTATTTCTAGCTCCTCAATATATGTATCAAATAATACATTAATATTTTTAGATTCTACATAAGGAACAATTGATAATATTATATCCTCAACTAAGCTAACAATTTCATAGTTAACAAAAGTAAGACTCATATATCCAGAATCTATTTTAGTCATATCTACCAAATTATTAACTAATCTTAATAATCTATAACAATTTTGTTTTATAGTATTGTCATATTTATTATAAGCATCCCATAATGCCCTATCCCCTTCTTTTTTATTAATATCTAATAACTGAACACATGAATAAATTATATTTATAGGTGTTTTTATTTCATGTGATAAATTTGCAAAAAACTGTCCTTTTGCCTTTTCAACTTCTTTTATTTCTTTATATTTTATTTTTAACTTTTTAAAGTCATTTACTTGACTATTTAGTCTAATACTTTCCTCTATACGTCTAACAACTTCAATATATAAACCAATAAGTAATATAAGATAAGCAATAAATGTTAATACTTTATTATACTCAATAACTTTACTACTACAATCATTGAATAATCTAAAATAAAATACTCTTCTAATTGTAAATACACTAATAGTTGTTATAAAAATTGTATATATAAATTCTCTTTTTCTCATACAACGTATAGCTAATAATCCTAATAATATGGCATAATAAATTAATATATTTATTTGAAATATGTTCCATATAAATGTATTTCTTTCTCGAAAAAATATATTTAAATTTAATTTTACTTCTAAATACGTTCCTATAATATTAATTATTAAAACTACTATTACAGATAACCTCTTTTTATCAATAATTTTTTTTACATATTTACTTTCATTAAAAATAGCAATAGTTAATAAAAATATTCTAAAAATAAAAGGAAATGTTATTAAACGCCCTGATAATCCTATACTTTGAACAATATAATTTAAATAAATATATTCAATAAAAATACTTATATATGATAAAGTTAAAATAAAGAATTCATTATTTCTATACATGTAGTAATATAATAAACAACATGGAATAGCTATTATACCTATTATTATATTAATTGAATTTAAATCCTTAAGTATCGGCAAGGATTTTATTTCATTAACATTAATTACTTTTATTAATATAAGACTACATATTAAAAACAATATAGTTGATATAAGCATATAAATAATATATTTTTTACTTTGTTCTTCATATTTTCTTGTTTTTTCCATACTTCTATGTTTTACCCCATAATTATTTATTTTTCGATTACTAACCATCACAATATTACCACAATTCTTATGATTTTATCTATAATTTTAAAAAATTAATTTTTTCATCATCATAAAATTACTTTTTGATTATATTAAGAAAATTTTACATTCATATTGCATATAATAATTAAAGCAATAAGTTAAGTGATTTTATGAATACTCTTATAGAATTAAATGATTGTATTTTACTTGGATCTGGAGCTGAAGGTAGTGTCTATTTAACACCAGAAGGATTTGCTTTAAAACGCTTTAACACAATAAAAGCTGCAAAGAAGGAAGCATCTATACTGGATAATGTTAAAGATAGCCGTTTTTTCCCTAATGTTATTATTAGAATTAGCAATATAGTCGTTAGAGAATTTGTACAAGGTGAGAATTTATCTCAACATCTCAAAAATAATGGATTATCATATTCTCTTTCTAAAGAATTAATTGATCTAATAGAGGATTTAAAGAGATTAAAATTTAAACGAATTAATATTAGAAATGCTCATATTTTCATAGATAAAAATGAAAAATTAATGGTAATTGACCCCAGAAAACCATATTCAAAAATTACTCCTTATCCAAAGGATATAATTAAAATACTTTTAAATTTAAATTTATTTGATGACTTTTTAAAAAATGTTGTAATTTATAGACCTGATTTACTAGATTATTGGATTGATGGCTATAACTTTGTTGTTTGTAAATATAGGCATCTTTTAAGATATGGATAATTTTAAGTATATTGAGAACCAAAATGAAAGTTAAGGGCCGAAGGCCCTTAACAAACTAAATTGCTTCATAATTTAGTTATAGTAATTCTATTGATACTACATCATATCCTTGATCTTCTATTTTTTCTTTTACTTCTTCATTACTAGATGATGTTTCTACAATTGCATATTTTTCTTCTAAGTTTACTTGAATTTTTCCTGAATCCTTTAATTCAGCTAATGCCTCTTTTACATGATTAACACAGTGATTACAACTCATACCTTCTATAAATATCTTTTTTAACATACTTCCTTACTCCTTTATTTTTAATATAATAATATTATTTAATTCTTCTTATAAATTTATTTAAAATATTTTTATTTTTTATATTATTAAGCCTTAAACCTCTTAAGTCTTAATGCATTTGCAAGAACCGAAACAGAACTTAAACTCATTGCAGCTGCTGCAATCATTGGATTAAGTAATGGTCCACCAAATAGATGAAGCACTCCCATAGCTACTGGTATTCCTAAAACATTATACCCAAATGCCCAAAAAAGGTTTTGTTTTATGTTTCTTATTGTTGCTTTACTTAACTTTATTGCTGAAATAACATCCATTAAATCACTTCTCATAAGAACTATATCTGCTGATTCCATAGCAACATCTGTTCCTGATCCTATTGCAATTCCTATATCTGCTTGTGCAAGAGCTGGTGCATCATTTATCCCATCTCCAACCATAGCCACTTTTCTATTTTCTCCTTGCAATTTTTTAACTTCATTTGCCTTATCTTCAGGTAATACCTCTGATAGTACTATATCTATTCCAACTTGTTTTGCTATAGCATCTGCAGTTTTCTTATTATCTCCAGTTATCATAGCAACCTTAATTCCCATATTATGAAGTTCCTTAATTGCTTTAATACTACTTGGTTTTACAGTATCAGCAACAGCTATAATTCCTTCTAAGGAATTATTAATTGCAATATACATAGGTGTTTTTCCTTCATAAGCTAATCTATCTGAATCTTCTTTAAGAACTCCAATATCTATAGAGTTTTCTTTCATTAACTTTAAGTTTCCAAGTAATATAGTATCTCCTTCTATTACAACTTGAATACCATGACCAGGAATTGAATTAAAGCTTTCTAATTGCTTTAATTCAATATTTTTTTCTTCTGCACCTCTAACAATAGCTTCACCTAAAGGATGTTCTGAACCTTTCTCTGCACTTGCTGCTAAAGATAATAACTCATTTTTATTTTTCTCTTTAGTAACTATATCTGTTACTACTGGTTTACCTTCAGTAATAGTACCTGTTTTATCAAATACTATTGTATCTATCTTATGAGTTATTTCTAATGCTTCTCCACCTTTAATTAAAACACCATTTTCTGCACCCTTTCCAGTACCAACCATAATGGCTGTTGGAGTTGCTAAGCCTAATGCACATGGACACGCAATTACCAATACTGATATAAATATTGTTAATGCAAATACAGGTGTTTCACCTGCAATTAGCCATGCTATCGATGCAAGTATTGCTAATCCAATTACTATTGGCACGAAATATGATGATATTACATCTGCCATTTTTGCTATTGGAGCTTTTGACCCTTGAGCATCTTCTACTAATTTTATAATTTGAGCTAATGCAGTATCCTTACCTACCTTAGTTGCCTTATATTTAATAAATCCTGTTTTATTAATGCTAGCTCCTATAACATTACTTCCTATAGTCTTTTCTACTGGAATACTCTCTCCTGTAAGCATTGATTCATCAATAGATGTTGTTCCTTCAATAACTTCACCATCTACAGGCAATTTTTCTCCTGGTTTAACTAATATTATATCTCCAACTATAACTTCATCTATAGGAATTATAGCTTCTTTTCCATCTCTAATTATTGTTGCTGTTTTAGGTACCAATCCCATTAACTTTTTAATAGCCTCTGATGTTTTTCCCTTTGAGATAGCTTCTAAGTATTTTCCTAACGTTATAAGTGTTAATATTGTAACTGCTGCTTCAAAATATAAATGCATAGCATAACTAGTGTCACCTGTAGCTATTTTATACATTCCAAAAATACTATAAAGAAATGCTGCACTTGTTCCCACAGCTATTAAAGAGTCCATATTAGGACTTAATTTAAACAGATTTTTATATCCTATTAAATAAAATTTATATCCAACTATCATAACTGGTACTGTTAATATTATTTGAAATAATGCAAAATTCATTGGATTTATCATTGGATCAATAATTTTAGGTAATGGCATTCCTACCATATGCCCCATAGTTACAATTAATAATGGAATTGTAAAAATACATGAAAAAATAAGTCTTCTTAATAATTTATCCTTATCACTTAACTTCTTTTCAGCATTTTCTTTCTCTTCTTCTCTTATAAGCTTATATCCAGCTTTTTCAACAGCTCTTTTTATATCTCCATATGTTACCACATCATCATCTACAGTTATACTTAACTTTTCAGTAGTAAGATTAACTACAGAGTTTTCTACACCATCAATTTTTTTTGTTACCTTTTCTACTCTACCTGCACATACAGCACAAGTCATACCTTCAACCTTGTAAGTATGCGTTTTAATATTTTTAACTACTTTATAACCTAAAGCTTCAACCTTCTTTTCAATATCATCAGATGATACTTTATTTTCATCAAAATCAACTGTTAAAACTTCTGTTGTTAAATTAACATTAGCATCCTTCATACCATCCATTTTTTTAACTCCACGTTCAACTCTATTTGCACAAGCTGAACATGTCATTCCACCAACTTTATATTTTTTATTCACGCCTTCTCCCTCCTAGGCTTATTTAGAAACCTTCTCAAATAAGCTCATAATTTCATTTATTTTTTCATCTCCGTTATTATTTAAAATTGCATCTTTCACACAATGATCTAAATGTCTTTTTAAAATTTGTATGTTAGCCTTTTTTAATAATGATTGAACTGCAATTATCTGATTAGATATATCTACGCAATATCTCTCATCTTCTATCATTTTAATTATTCCTTCAATTTGACCTTTTGCTATTTTTAAATTTTGAATTGCTTTTTTTCTTTCTTCCATAATATCCTCCATTAACACCACCCCCCTGGGGGGTATATATTTATTATAATACTTTTTTTATATTAGTCAATCTTATTTTTCATCATTATTATTTTTTTATTCAAAAATTTTTATATTATATAAAGCTTTTATTTCTACTTATACCTTTATTTTTCATACATACTTTATCTAATACAGTAAAAAATATAACTGTATTATTTAAAGAGGTGATATTTATGAGTAAATGCCGTACAAAATCTGATCCAAGCTGTAAGGACTATGCTGAGAAAATAAAAAATAAAGCAAATGAAAAAACTCCTTTTGAAATTGATAAACCAACAAAACATTATTAATAACAATAAAAAGCTCCTAGGATTATAAATCCTAAGAGCTTTTTTATATATTATTTATTTTTATCTTATAAAAGTTTCGAGTTAAAAAATAATATTCCTAGCTAATTAACTCTAATTTTAATTTAGAATTAAAATTTTATATAAATCTAAGAATTTTGTTTATAACTATTTACTAACATCATAAAGAATTTAAATAATACAACTGATATTATACCTGTTGTTATATATATTTGAATTCCTGATATTTGTTGAACAATCTTCCCAAAAGTTTCATAACCTTGTGCTATTAAGTATCCAGACATTTTAGTTGATGCAACTATTCCTATAGCCATAGGGAATGTTAAAGCAGCAAATCCTGGATGGAATATATATGAGAAGAATTTTGGTAATTTAATTAATATAAATATTAATGCACAAATTACTGCAAAGTATAAATAATATACTATAAATTTATTTGGTGTTTGAATAAAGTTAAAGTAACTCACTAAGCAAAGACTTGATGGTGCAAGTACTATTGCTTGAGTATGGAATACTGGATCCTTTATTTCATGTTTTGCTAATCTATAAATCATAAATGGTATTATAATAGTAAATACTGCGATACCATAATAAACAACTATTTTCCCTATTAAAGGTTCATTCATTACTCCACCAACAACTGTTGAAACCATAATACCGTTATAAGTAACAAACCAACTTGGAACAAAAGTTTGCATATTAACGCCTTTAATTACATTTCTATATGTAAATACTAAAATATGAATAGCATGTAATATTAAACCTGCAAACCATAATGTTTTACCGAAAATAGGACTTGCATTATAGAAATAACTACCTAATATCATAGTTATCATTGTAAATCCTGCATAAAGTGATGCTGGTACTGTATTAGAATATTCCTTCATACAAGTTTTTGGATATACAGCAAGCTTAACAACATATGTTAATAATACAACAACTGCAGCCCATGAAGTTATGTGTCTAATCCATGTATAACCCATATTAGAATATACAGTTGATAAAGTTAACGCACCTACCATAGTTGGTAAAATAGCAACTGGTAAGTTTTCAATCTTTTGTAATAATGACTTATTATTCATAATTCCCCCTAAATAAATATAATAATAAAATAAGTTCTATATATATCTTGTGCATTTTTTTGAAGTTTAATTATTTTGTTAATTTTTTCACTTTTTAATCAACAATTCTACTAACTTCCTAAAGACAAATATGATTATACTTAACAGAACTCATTAAGTATGTGATTTTTATCACAATATTGTTAATTTTTTAATTATTTTTTATAGATATAAAAAAAAGAACTGAATTATTACAGTTCTTTTTTATTTTTTATAAACTTAATATTTTTTTGCCACTATCTACTAAATTACATTCATCTCCAACTTTAACTTTTCCACCTTTTAATACTCTAGTAAAAATACCATTCTTAGGCATTATACACTCTCCTACTTGATAGTATATTGCACATTTGTCATGGCATTCTTTACCTATTTGAGTTACTTCTAAAAGAATATCCTCTCCAATAGTTAATCTTTGTCCTACTGGTAATTTATTTAATTCAAATCCTTCAATAACTAAATTTTCTCCAAAAGCACCGAAATCTACATTTCCACCCTTATTTCTAAAATCTTCTATTTTTTCTAAAGCTAAAAGACTTACCTGTCTATGCCATTTTCCTGCATGAGCGTCTCCCTCAATTCCGAACTCTTCTATAAGATTTGCTTCTGCAACTTCATTTTTTAATGTTCCCTTATGTTTACTTGTACATATAGCTATAACTTTTCCCATCTTTTCTATCCTCCAATTTGATTCATAAACTTTAATTCTTTATGTTCACTCTTTTCTAAGAATAAATGCTTTTCTGGCTTATCATAAATATTTTCATAAATTACTTTTTTCAAATCATCATCTTTTATTCCTGATCTAAGCATAGACTTTAAATCAACTCCATAATCAAAATGTAAACACTGCTTTAAAAAACCTTCTGGAGTTAATCTTATTCTGTTACATTCTTCACAAAAACAATTACTCATAGCACTTATAAACCCTATTTTACCTTTAGCTCCATTAACTTTAATATAAGATGCTGGTCCTCCGCTCTTACTTCTAACTACCTCTTCATAATTTGGATATCTTTCAGTAATAAATTTTAAAACTTCTTCATTAGTAGCACCTTTATAGTTAACTGCAATACCAATTGGCATAAGCTCTATAAATCTTACATCTATAGGTTTTTCTTTTGTAAGATTAACAAAATCTATTATTTCATCTTTATTAATATCATTTACTATAACAGTATTTAGCTTAACTTTTATCCCTAAAGCTATTGCCTTATCTATAGCTTCCAATACTTTGTGTAGGTTTCCTACTCTAGTTAATTTATTAAATCTATCTTCTTTTAATGAATCTAAACTAATATTAACCCCCTTAAGGCCATTCTTAGATAATTCATCTATCATATCTGCTAGTAAAATCCCATTTGTAGTTAAATAAATTTCTTCAATTCCCTCAATATTATTTATTTTACTTATAAGGCTAACTACTCCTGGTCTTACAAGAGGCTCTCCCCCTGTTATTCTAACTTTTTTGATTCCTAGTTTTGCACTTTCTTTTACTACTTTATATATTTCATCATCAGTTAACTTTTCATCTTTGTTTAAGAATTTATTTCCTTTTTCATCCATGCAATAAATACATCTTAAATTACAATTATCAGTTACAGATACTCTTAAATAATCTATTTCTCTTCCAAACTTGTCTTTCATACTAATTAAGAGGGTAATTTAAAAGTTAAACTCCCCACTCTTTCCTCCTGTTTTTTTAAGCAAATGAGTTCCTTCTATAACCATTCTCTTATCTACAGCTTTACACATATCATAAATAGTTAGTGCGCTAACCATAGCAGCTGTTAATGCTTCCATTTCAACTCCTGTTTTATCAACTATTTTTACTGTAGCAGTTATTCCTATATAGTTTTCCTCTTTATTTATATCAAAATCTACATTACAACTTGTTATCATTAAAGGATGACACATAGGAATTAAGTTCGATGTTTGTTTACTAGCCATTATTCCAGCAACTCTAGCAACTCCTAATACATCTCCCTTTCCAATTTTCCCTGCTTCTATTAGTTCTAATGTTTCCTTACTTACCTTAATTCTTGAAACTGCAACTGCAACTCTAGCAGTTTCATTTTTTTCTGAAACATCAACCATTCTAGCATTTCCACTATTATCAAAATGAGTTAATTTATTATCCATTATTTATCCTGCTTTCTAAAATTATTTTCCGAATGAACAATGTGGGAAAGTACATACATTACAATCTAAACATAATCCACCATGCCCATATTCAACTATATCCTCTAATGATAATCTCTCATCACTTAGTACTCTTGGTAATACTAAATCAAGTACTGTTCTCTTTGAATACATAGCACAACTTGGTACTCCTAATATAGGTGTATCTCCATGATATGCAAGTAAGAACATTGCTCCTGGTAATACTGGTGAGCCATAAGTTACTAATTCTCCACCACATTCCTTAATTGCAGTAGGAGTTACATCATCTGGATCTACTGACATTCCACCAGTACAAATAATCATATCAACTTTTTCATCAATTCCTTTTTGAATCTCTTCTATTATTCTTTCTTTTTCGTCTGGTAATATTACTTGTCTCACTACCTCACTACCATAATACCCCAACTTTTGTTTTATTACAGGTAAGAATGCATCTTTAATTCTTCCCTTATATACTTCATTTCCTGTAGTTATTAATAAACATTTTTTAGGCTTTATTTCTGAAACACTTATTATTTTTTCTTTAATTAATTCTTCTGCAGTTATAATTCTTTTTTCATCTATTATTAATGGAATAACTCTTGTTGCTCCAACCTTTTCACCTTTTTTTATTGGAGTATTATTATGTAATGTAGATACTATAATCTCTCCAACAGAATTTAATTTAAATAACTTTTCTTTATCTATCTTTAAAACTCCATCTATATCAGCAAAGAAATCAACTTTTCCTTCCTTTATTTCATCCGAAAGCTTTATTCCCTCTCCAACAACTAAATTTGATATTCTTGTTGCTGCATCATTCTCATGAAGCTGCCCTTCAACTGGTTCCCAAACATAAACATGTTCTTTTCCTATAGATAATAGCTTTTCAATATCTTCTTCCTTAATTATATGACCTTTTTTAAAAAGTCTTCCTTTAAACTCCCCTGGAATTATTTGTGTAACATCATGTGAAAGTATAGTTCCTACTGCATCTTCAACTTTTATCATTTTCATCTCTATATACCTCCTTTATTTTCTGGCACAATCTTTTGCTGTTCCTAATAATATATCAATTCCGTGCTTTATATCATTTAACGCATAATCTAACGCTTCTTTACAAGCCTTAGGACTTCCTGGTAAATTTACTATTAATGTATCTCTTCTTATTCCTGATACAGCTCTTGAAAGCATAGCTCTCTTTGTAATTTGCATACTATACATTCTTATTGCTTCGCATATTCCCGGTGCTTCTCTTTCAATTACTTCTTTTGTAGCTTCCGGTGTAATATCCCTTTTAGAAAATCCAGTTCCACCAGTGCTTAATATTAAATTTACTTTAAGCTCATCGCTCATATATCTAAACTCATTAGCAAGCATTTCTTTATCATCAGGTAATATAATTTGTTTTACTACAGTAAATCCTGCAGCTTCAACTAATTCTCTTACCACTTCTCCACTTTTATCTTCTCTTTCTCCAGCATATCCCTTATCACTACTTGTAATTATTCCAACTGTATACATTATAATTCCTCCAATTCTTTATATTCCTTTTCCGTATTTATATTTAAAAAGTCTTGCTCTATAAATTTACTGTTAATATCGCCTTCAATTACTTTTAAGTTTAAAGTTCTTATTAATAATTGTAGCTTATTATTATTTTCTTTTATTGCTTCTTCAATTTTAGAAATTATATTTTTAGAATACACCCCACATAATGGCTGTAATCTTTCGCTTACTTTTGGCACTAATACATCGTATTCTTCTTGGTAACTTCCTATTATATTTAATGTTTCCTTTGTAATTAATGGCATATCACAAGCAATACATAAAACCTTATCTGTAGTTGAATTAATAAGTGCAGAATGTATTCCGCTTAATGGTCCATTACCCTTATATATATCTTCAACTATTCGTAAGTTAAATCCTTTATATTCTTCTAAATTATTCGAAATTATAATTACTTCTTTATAATCTTTTCCAGCTTCAATTATATGCTCTATAAATCTCTTTTCTTTATAAGTTAATAAAGCTTTATTATTATAGTTCATTCTACTACTTTTTCCACCTGCTAGTATAGCTAAAGTCTTATTTATCATAAGTACCTTCTCCTTAAAACTTTATTATATCTACTATTTCTCCAACCTTAATTCCTTCATTTCCATCTTGAACTTCTATCATACAATTTGAATTTAAATTAGAGCTTAATATTCCATTTCCACTTTTAATTTGTGTTATATATACTACTTGTTTTCCTTCTTCTATAGCTGCTCTTGCCCTAATAAATCTTCTTTGAGGGCTATTCTTAATAAAATCATCACATAAAACAGCTTTTTCTCTCTTTACTTTAACATTATCGTATCCTGACATTTTTTCTAATGATGTCTTTACAAAAAGCTCAAATGCAGTTAAAGCTGCCGTTGGATTTCCTGATAAACTAACAACTAATGACTTGTTAACTTTACTACAAAGTACTGCCGACCCTGGTTTAATTTTCACTTTCCAAAATAATCTTTTACCATTTATA
Organism: Clostridium sp. K13; assembly: GCF_019734195.1. Classification (GTDB taxonomy): domain Bacteria; phylum Bacillota; class Clostridia; order Clostridiales; family Clostridiaceae; genus Clostridium. The sequence continues at coordinate 39,044 of NZ_JAASHM010000017.1, forward strand.
TTCTCTATTGATTCATTTAACAAATCCTTCTCACCTACAGAAACACCACCTGTAGTTATTATTAAATCCATATTCTTTGAAAGTTTACTTATATACTCTTCTATTTGGCCTTTACTATCATTTACATGGGCAGTATAGCTAACGTCATATCCTAATTCTTTAATTCTAGAAATTATACTATACTTATTACTATTAAATATTTTTCCTGGCATTAGTTTATTATCTATATCAATAACTTCATCACCAGTACTTATTAAAGCAATTTTAGGTAATTTATAAACATTAATTTTTTCTACTCCTGCACTAGCAATAATTCCTATATCAGCGTAATCTAATCTTTTACCTTTTTTAACTAGCAAGCTTCCTTTTTTAATATCCTCGCCTCTAAAACATATATTTTCATTTTCTTTAATAGATTTATTTAAAACTATATAGTTATGATCTATTAATTTAACATCTTCTTGTTTTATTACAGCATTTGCTCCACTTGGTATTGGAGCTCCTGTCATTATCCTTACTGCTGTTTTTGAAGTAACTAAGCTATTACATACATTACCTGCAAAAACTTTATCTATTACATTAATCTTTTCTTCTGATTTACTATCCTCTGCTTTTATAGCATATCCGTCCATTGCCGATTTATTAAATGGAGGATTATCAATCTCTGAAAAAACATCTTTTGCTAGTATTCTTGTAATTCCGTCCATTAAATTAACTTCTTCAATATCTAGCTGTTCTACATTTTTATTTAATATATTTAGTGCTTCTTCTAATAATATAAATGACTTCATTTACTCACCTCTTAAATAAAAATAGGCTTATTACTTCATATTTTAGGTATGAGTAATAAGCCTATTTTAAATATAAAAACCTAAAATCTAGGTCTTAAATTAACTAGTAAATAATTAAATATATTTAAATCAACTTATTTTCCTTCCCAAAACGTGGAGATAATACCTTTTCAAATATCACCCTTGAATTATAAAAATTCCGGCTTAAGCTCCATAGAATATATCCTTAGGATACTTAGCTCTAGAAAATATTTTATTGATAATTTTCAAACTTAAATTCTTTTTCTTTTTCAATTAAATCTGCAAGCTTCTTATAATTTTCTCTCTCTACTACAATTATATCTTTAATATCTAATTTAATATCACTTGCAATTGCAATTATTTTTTCTTTTGGAGTTATTATTTTATCACTTACTCCATTTCTAAATACTTCAATTTTTCTTAAATAGCTTTTTTTATAACCTTCAACTAGTATTATATCTTTGTCTAATACCATTTTAATAATATCATTAAGTTCTGTTTCTTCTTTCAATTCTTTTATCATTGCTAATCTATTTTTAGAAGAAATTATTACTGTTTCTGATCCTGCTTCTCTATGTTTATATGTATCTTTTCCCTTTTTATCTATATCAAATCCATGCACATCATGTTTTATGGTTGCTATGCTATAACCTCTAGCTTTTAGTTCTTTTATTAAGCCTTCAAGTAAATAAGTTTTTCCAACATTAGAACTTGAACCAACTATATTAATTACTTTGGACATTAATTTCATCCCTTATATTATATTTTTAGTTTGCATTATATAGACTCTTTTTATTTTTGTAAATACCTTATTTTATTATATCATTTTAAAAGTAATAAATTAGAGTTAAAAATGAAAATTTATACTTTTTCCATTTTTAACTTCTAACTTATCTTAAAGGAAAATCAACTCACGACTGTCCCTGAGTACACTAAAGTGTACCTTCAACTAACCAAATTGAAAATTGGGGTTCTTACTTATAGCTAAACTCAAAGTTTTTTTCTATGTTGAAGAAATCTGCGTAATCTATGTCAAATAGACTCTTAGTTACTTTAGAAACATCAATATTTTCTTTTATAAGCTGAGTTAATACTCCTGCATAAGAAAGATCTCCTTGAATTATAGCTCCATAAATCTTTCCATCTTTATGAATTATCTTCTTGTAATTATCTCCATCAACATGAGTTTCAACTATATAAGTTTCATCAGCTGGTTCTACCATCCCAAGAGACATTGTAGCTACTCCTACAAAGTTCATTGTATTTTTGCTACCAAAGAAATCTGTCATTTCACTATCTTTACCTAACATATTGTTAGCTGCAATTATACCTTCTTTTACTGCTGTTGGCCATATTGGATTTCTTCCAGTAACATCTCCAGCACCATATACATTTTCTATATTAGTTTTACCTTTTGCATCAATAATTAGTCCAAATCTATCACATTCTACATTACTATTTTCTAAGAATGCTACATTAGATCTTACTCCAGTTGCAACTATTACTAATTCACATGGAACTTCTTCCCCTGTATTTAATAATAAAGCTTTTGGATTATTATTTTCATCTAAGATTAACTTTTCGGCTTTAACACCTAATTTTAAAGAAACTCCTGCTTCAGTAAATTTCTTTTCATATACATCAGACGCATGCTTATCTAATTGTAATGGAAGTATTTTATTACCCATTTCAACTAAAGATATATTTAATCCTTGTCCAACAAGACCACTTACTGCATCTATACCAACAAGACCAGCTCCTAAAACTACTACGTTTTTAACTTTTGCAGCTTGCTCTTTTATTAATATAGCATCATCTAAGTTTCTTAACCCAACTACATTGTTAGCTTCTCTTAATCCTTCAACTGGAGGAATGAAAGCTGATGCTCCACTACAGACTACTATCTTATCGTAGCTTAAAGTTTCACCATTAGATAATTCTAAAGTTTGTTCAGTATCATTAAGTGACTTAACTTCTACACCTTTAATCCAAGTTATGTTATTTTCTTCAAAGAAGTTCTTTCCTGTAAAGTTTAATGCTTCAACATCTCTATGATTTGAAATATAGTGATGAAGTATACATCTTGAATATACATTTTCATCCTTAGATACTAATATTATTTCAGCATTTTTATCTAAATCTCTTAAAGTACTTGCAGCACTTATTCCTGCTGCTGAGGCTCCTATAACAACATATCTCATTATTCTGTTACCTCCTCTAAAGTAATTGCTCCCATTGGACATTTAGCTACACATTGTGGTGTTCCTTGAGCTTTACAATTATCACATTTCATTATTTCTTTATGCACTCTGCTATCTGCTTTTAAAACTCCATAAGGACATGCCATTACACACATATAGCAACTAGCACAATGTTCTTTATTATATTCTACTAATCCAGTTTCTTTATTTTTACTCATAGCACCAGTCATACAAGTATAAACACATTCCGGTCTATCACAGTGTCTACAGAATATTGGTGTATATTTTCCTGAACTATCTATAGTTATTCTACTTCTTGTATCTTCAGAATCATGAGCTACTATACATGCTGTTGTACAAGTTAAACATCCTACACATTTATCTCTATCAATCTTAATTCTTTCCATTACTAATCACTCCTTAAGTGAAAATTAAATTTTTTTGTTTTATTATTTCTTTATAACTTTTACTGCAACAGTTTTAAATGATGGTTCCTTTGAATATGGATCATAAACTGAAGGTGTAAGTGCATTTGTTTCTATATAGTGTATTGGAGCATATAAATGATCCTTTTTAACATGATCAGATATTTTTATAGTAAAATCTCTTGTTACACCATTTTGAGAAGCTATTGCAACTCTTTCATTATGTTCTATATTTAACTCTTTAGCTAACTCTGGATGCATAAATGCATAAGATTCCTTTGAGTAAATTCTTTCTGATTCATCAATTTCTCTTGATCTAACTTGAGTATGCCATTGTCCTACTGTTCCTCTTCCTGAATTAAATATATATGGGAACTCTTCTGATGCTTGTGTTGGATTTTCAGCTATATCTTCAAAGTGGAATTTAGCTTTCTTTGAAGGAGTATAGTAATTGCCATCTTCAAATAATCTTCTTTCATCTTCAGATAAAGTTTCTCCAGCTCTAAATGGCCATTGAACACCTCTTGAACCTTTCATATTTTGTCCTTCAAGCATTTCATAAGTTACACCAGTTATATCGCAAGGCATTCCCTTAGAACATTTCTTTAATAACTCAAATGTACTTCTTGGAGTTTCCCATCCTTTAAGGTTATCTCCCATTCCAAGTTCTTTACCAATATTGTAGAATATCTCAAAATCTGATAATTCGCCTTCTTCTTTATCAACTACAGGATTAACTTTTGATAATCTTCTTTCAGTGTTTATTAAAACACCTTCTTTTTTAATTGCAGGTACTGAAGGTAAGTATAAATCACAAAGTTTAGCACTATCAGTATCTTCATATATATCTTGAACTACGAAGAAATCTAAGTTCTTAACACACTTTTCGAATTCTTCATTATTCGCCCATGAATGTCTTGGGTTTGTACAAATAACCCATAACCCCTTAATTTCTCCTGAAATAGCTTTTTCTATTATTGCATTGTATGGAATTGTTGGTTTAGTAGCAAGATAGCTTTCATCTACTCCTATAGCTTCAGAAACAGCTTTTCTACGTACTGGATTATCGAAGTCTCCACCACCGAATAACCCTGCTGTGTTACTGAATGCTCTTGATCCCATAGCATTACATTGTCCTGTTAAAGAGTTAGCACCTGTTCCTGGTCTACCAATGTTTCCAGTTATTAATGCTAAGTTAATTATTGATTGAGCTGTTCTAACTGCTTGATAACCTTGGTTAACTCCCATTGTCCACCAGAATGAAACTCTTTCTCCTGCATGAATTATTTCAGCAAGCTCAACAACTCTCTCTGCTGATATTCCTGTTTCAGCTTCAACATTTTCTAATGTGAATTTAGCAACATGATTTTTGAAGTCTTCATATCCTTCTGTATGGTTTTCAATATAGTTTGTATCTATATATCCTTTTTCTATTAAAACATTAGCTAAAGTATACATTAACACTAAATCAGCTTTTGGTTTAACATCTACCCATATATCTGCATTCATAGCTGTTTCAGATTTTCTTGGGTCTATAACTATTACTTTAGCATTTTTATTTTCTTTAATACGTCCCCAGAATACTGGATGAGCTATAACTGGATTTGCACCAATTAAGAATATTGTATCTGATAATTCAGCATCATTTAATGTATATGGAGGAGCATCGAATCCAAAGCTTTGCTTATGAGCAACTACTGATGTAGCCATACATAATCTTGTATTACCATCACCATTAATCCCCATATGGTTTCTACCTACATGTCCAAGTAAAGCCATGTCTTCTGTTGGCATTTGTCCTGTACTAATGAAAGCAACACTTTCTTTACCATACTTTTCTTGAATGCTTGTCATTTTTTTAGCAAATGTTTTAAATCCTTCTTCCCATGAAATTTCTTTCATTTCACCATTTTCATCTCTTAAAAGAGGATTTTTTCTTGCTTTAATTTTAGTTTGTTGCTTATCTAAATTTAAACCTTTTATACAACAAAAACCTTTATTTACAGGGTAGTCAACAGTAGGTGAAACCTTAGCAATTTTACCATTTTCTACATAAAAATCTATATTACATGCTAATGCACATAAATTACATGTTGATTGAATCTTCTTCATACTACTTTCATCTCCAATTCACAATTTTAATAAATTTTATATTCAGTATTATTTCAGATTCATTTTATCATTAAAAAATACTTACAACTGTGATTATAATCACAAATTGCCTTTTTTATTGTCATTAATTTAACAATATTTTATCTAAAAACTCTTTTTTTATTTAATTAAAGGTAAAAATTAAGCTATTGAATTATTTTTTAATAACTCAATAGCTTATAAAAGTATTTAACTATTTACTATTTCTCCTCCATTTATATGAATGGTTTGCCCTGTTATATAAGAAGCAGCTTCTGATGCTAAAAATACGTATGCTCCTGCACATTCAACTGGCTGTCCAGCCCTTGCCATAGGAGTATTAGCACCAAACTGTGGAATTTCACTTCCTTGAAAACTTGATGGTATTAACGGTGTCCATATTGGCCCTGGTGCAACAGCATTAACTCTTATACCACTTTTATTCTTTGCTAATGATGTAGATAGTGATCTTGTTAATGTTACTATTGCCCCTTTAGTCATGGAATAATCTATTAACTTTTCATTTCCTGCATATGCAGTAACTGATGCTGTATTTATTATACAAGCGCCAGCTTTCATATGCTTTAACGCTGCTCTTGTCATATAAAATGTTCCATAAACATTAGTTTTCATTGTCTTATCAAATTGCATATCTGTAATTTCTTTAAAATCCTTACATTCATATTGAACTGCAGCATTATTTACTAGTATATCTATTTTTCCATAATCACTAATAACTTTTTCTATAACATTAGTACAAAAACTTGATTCTGCTATGTCACCTTGAATTATAGTACATTTTTTTCCTATTGTTTCAATTAATTTTTTAGTATCTTCTGCATCCTTTGCTTCATTATAATATACTACAACAATATCAGCACCTTGATATGCATAAGATACTGCTACTGCCCTACCTATACCACTATCTCCACCTGTTATTATTGCAACTTTATCCTTTAATAAATCACCACTCTTTATATATTTCTCATCATAGTAAATAGGTTCAGGATTCATTTCATGCTCAAATCCTGGATGCTTATCTTGATGTTGTGCTGGAAAGCTAGTTGGAAAATTCATATTATCACTCCTAATAATAATTTAATTAATCTAATTTATTATTAGTTACTTTCCACTTTATAATACTTGTTATTTATATAAAAAATTCACCATAACAAAAAATATTGTCATGGTGAACTTCTAAATACAAACTATTAAATTATTCTTTTCTTTAATAACTCATCAACAAGAGCCTTAGCTTCGGCTAAACATGAGCCGCATCCTTTTCCACAGTTAGTTGCATCTTGCACTTCTTGAAAAGTGTCTGCTCCATTTTCTATTGCTCTTTCTATATCATCTACTGATACATTAAAACAATAACATATCTTTTTGTTCTTATCCATATGTTTTACCTCCATACCTTTAAATCTATAAAAATATCAGCTATTTATATAATTTACAATTTATTTTGTCATTATACTAAAACATATCTATAAATCTTTAATAGTTATATTTCATCTAAAATTGAATCTATAATTTTTCTTGCAATTGTATTTTTATCTGGTAATATTGGTAAATTATCTTTACTATACCAATCTGCATGGATAATTTCTTCACCATCAACTTTTATTTCTCCACTTTCATATTCTGCTGTAAATCCAATCATAATTGAATTAGGATATGGCCATGGCTGACTTGAAAAATATTTAATATTTTTTACTTTTATATTCACTTCTTCTAATATTTCTCGTTTTACACACTCTTCTAATGTCTCATTTACATCTACAAATCCCGCTACATTACTATGTAAGCCTTCTGGAAAGTTTTTGTTATTAGCTAATAAAATCTTATCCCCTTTAGTTATCCCTACTATTATTGCAGGACAAACTTGTGGATAACTCATATATTCGCATTTCTTACATTTCATTGCAAACTCATATCCAACAAATTCATTTTCACCGCCACATACTCCACAAAACTTATTAGTCTTATGAAAATGAATAATTTGCGCAGCTCTTCCACAAACGGGAACAATATCTTTCTCTATAATTGCTGATCCCTGTCTTAAAGCAATAAATTTTAATTCTCCTGTTATCTTAATACATGAACTTATTTCACCACAAAAACAATGAATTCCTTTAAATGTACCTAAATGATATATTATTTCAAGACCATCAATTAAATTTTTAATATCCTTAAATGTTGGAATAAAGACTTTTCCCATATCTTCTTTAATTAAAATCATCTTATCTTGAAATAAAAAATATAAATCTTCATCTCTATTTCCAGCTGGGAATTTAGCATTTGCTATAAAGTTCATATAATTATCAGTATTATTCATATATTTCTCCTCTATTCTTCTACAATTTCACAATGCATATATTCCTCAACCTCATTCCACGGAACAATAAATCCTTGACCTTTAGAACAAAATACTGAATTTGAAGAATACTCTATATCTGCATTTTTATTATAATTTCTTTTTATAAGTATATCCTCTGTATTATGACAAACATCATATCCATCAAACATTAAATTTATTCTGCCCTTACCTTTTGTAAATGCAATAAGTTCTGTACTATAATCCATAAATGTTGATACTGGCCCTCTTCCAACTATTCTTACTTTATTTAAATCAGTTTCTGGAGGATTAAAGCTACCATATAATTTTTGAATATCAGATAAAACTCTTCCCATATAATCAAGCTCTACCTCAATATTAAACTTATAAAAAGGCTCTAATAAAACATTTTCTGCTTTTTCTAAGCCTTGCCTCAATGCTCTAAATGTAGCTTCTCTAAAATCTCCGCCTTCAGTATGCTTATTATGTGCTCTACCAGTTAGCAACGTAACTTTAATATCTGTAATCTCTGATCCTGTTAATATCCCATTATGTTTTCTTTCAAACAAATGAGTCTTTATCAAATTTTGATGTCCTGTAGTTAAATGATCTGCATGACATTTATTTTCAAAAACAATTCCAGAACCTCTTGGAAGACTTTCTAACTTTAAATGTACTTCTGCATAATGTTTTAGTGGTTCAAAATGCCCATATCCCTTAACTTTATTATTTATAGTTTCTTTATATATTATTTCACATGGTCCAAAATCTATATTTAAATTAAATCTTTTTAATACAACTTCTTTTAAAACTTCTAATTGTATTTTTCCCATAATATGAAGCTGTATTTCTTGTAATGTTTCATTCCAAATAACATTTAAAGCAGGATCTTCCGCCCCTAAAACTCTAAAATTCCCCAACACTTCTTTTACATTGCAAGATTTATCAAAAATCACGCTAGACATTAATGTTGGAATCATATTAAACTTTATTTTTTCTTTTAAACTTCCTACTCCATCACCTATATTTAAACTTGTTAATCCCGTGACTGCAAAAACATCTCCTGCTATCACCTTATCTACAGTAGTAAATTTATTGCCATTATAAATTCTTATGCTACTTACTTTTTCTTTTAAAACATCATTTTTAACTTTTACATTTATTTCATCTCTAACTTTTAGTATTCCACCTAATGATTTAATAAATGTAATCCTTGTTCCCTTATCATCATATCTTACTTTATATACAACTCCTGAAAATTCTTCACTTTCATTATAGTTAGTAAAAGTCAATTCTTCTAAAGAATTTAAAAATTCTGATATCCCTATATCCTGAAGGGCAGCTCCTGCAAAACATGGAAATATTCTTCTTTCTTTAATTAATTTACTTAGCTCATCTATCCATAGCTTATTATTATATTCTCCATTAAGATATTTTTCTAATAAGTCATCATTTCTTTCAGCTATAAACTCAACTACATCATCTTTAATATCTGTAATGTTATCTATATAACAAGCATCCTTAGTTAAATTTATTTTTATTTCACTAATAACCTTTTCTAAATTTGCTCCTGTTCTATCTAATTTATTAATAAATAAAAATGTAGGTACATTATATTTTTCAAGCAGTTTCCATACAGTTTCTGTATGAGCCTGTACTCCCTCTACTGCACTTACAACTATAATTGCATAATCCATAATTCCTATAGCTCTTTCCATTTCACATGAAAAATCTATATGTCCTGGTGTATCTATTAAATAATATGTTGATTTTCCTAATTCAAAACTTGCTTGATCTGAAAAAACTGTAATTCCTCTCTCTTTTTCAATATCATGACTATCTAAAAATGAATTCTTATGATCTACTCTTCCTCTATTTCTTATAGCATTTGTATGATAAAGAATTTGTTCAGAAAAAGTTGTTTTTCCAGCATCAACATGAGCTAAAATACCTATTGTTTTTTTCATTTAATCACCTTTTCTATTAACTGTAAATAAATTTATATTTAAATTATATCATGTATATATATAATTACCATTTAAGATTTTCCTAATAAAAAAAACGCAGTAATAATAAACTACTATTACTGCGTTTAACTTTTTATCTAAATATATGACTCAAATACCTTAACAAAATATTTTTGTGCCACATATAAAAGTTGGCAAGTTGTCTTTACTGTATAAAATATATCATTTATACAATCTTCTTCTAAACTTAAATACTCTTCTCTATTTATCTTTAATTCATCGAGATAATCAACTGTTTCATCTATATTATCTAAAATACCATCAAAAATATACTTATTTTTTATTAATGTCTTTTTTAACATTACATGTAAAGTAAATTCATATGCAAAATGACTCTTCATATCTTTACCATAATACTCTTCTAAGTGATACTTACAAAAGCAATCTGCAATATAATGAGCTATTTTTCCTATAATAAATGATACCTCATTAATATCTAACTCATTATTTTCAATGTATTCTTTATATTCAAGCATTTTATCCTTTGAAACACTATATGTGTGTTTAATCTTATTTCCTCTCTTGTGTAAATCTGGCTCTACACAACCTTCTAAGAATCTTTTTTTATTTAAACTTAAATTATATTTATCATTGCAAATCTTGTAACAATACGAACCTATTACTAAATGTGTGTTTATTAGCATACGATTTCTCCCCTCGTCAGAATGTTAAAACACTCTTCATTTCCGACAATATTATTATACAATAATATTCTGAATTTTGACTGCTATTTTCTTAGATTTCTTTTGGATTTTTCAGAACATTTTAACATTTTTAATTATTATTAGTATATTCATTACTTTTAATTATTTAATTTATATTATGGTTCACTAATAAAAAATAATATATAGAATTGATTTCAATTAAATATTTATGATTTCTTTTAAAACATATGACTATTTTATTATGGACATACTAAATAAATAATATTAAGAACTTGGAGGGATATAATGAAAGTTAGACTTGGCTATGTTGCTATATCAAAAAAACTCGGAAAAAAAGTTACATCATCTAGTACTGTAACTTTTACTAATTATAATAAAATTGCTATTCCTGAAAAAAGACTTGAAAAGCTAAAACTAGTTGCAGCTTCAAACCTAAAAGATTTAGAAACAATAATAAAGTATAATATAGAAAATAATATTCATTTTTATAGAATAACATCTGCATTAATTCCACTAGTAACTCATCCTGAAGTAGGATATTGGGGACACAGAGAGTTTTTAAAAAAAGATTTTGAATATGTAGGTAAACTTATTAATAATTCTAATATGAGAGTTGATACTCATCCTGATGAATTTAATGTTATTAATAGTATTAATCCTAATGTAGTTGAAAATACTAAAATAAATCTAATGTGTCAAGCTGAGTGGTTTGAAGATTTTAAATATGATTTAGGAAAAATGGTTATTCATGTTGGTGGTGCTACAAATGGTAAGGAAGCTGGTATAGAAAGGTTTATAAATAATTTTAGAACTTTTCCGGAAGAGGTTAAATCTAAGATAATTATTGAAAATGATGATAAAACATACACTGCACAGGAAACTCTAAATTTATGTAACGAATTGCATTTACCAATGGTTTTAGATATTCATCATCATAATTGTAACAATTCTGATGATGACATATACAAATTAATACCTAAAATATTTCAAACTTGGAAAAATGAAAAATTACCACCTAAGCTACATTTTTCATCACCTAAAACCGGGGAAAAAGATAGAAAACATGCTGATTTTATTAATCCTAATGATTTTGTTAATTTCTTAGAAAACATAAAAACTTTTAATACTGATATAGATATAATGCTTGAATGTAAAGAAAAAGACCTTGCTCTTTTCAAACTTGTTAGCGATATTCAAGAAATTAAACCTGAATATAAATGGATTGATGAAAGTACTTTTATTGTATAAATTAAAATTTTTATCTTAAGTAAGTATAAAGTAAAAAAAAGTGTCAATAATAGACTATGATGTAAAACATACTGCAATATATTTTACACCATATTACAACTTTAGTTATTTCGACAAATAGCATTTAAAAATTAGTAGCATTCTATTCACTAGATTGTCTACTATTTTTTATTTTTAATGTAAATTTAATAATATCATTATCTATCTTATAACTTAATTTTCCATCAATTCCTTTTGATAATTCATTACATAAATATAATCCTAAGCCCGAACTGCTTACTTCTTTAGATATATCGTTATAAATATTATATTTTATAAAAGGCTCTAATAGATTTTTTCTTATATTCTCTGGAATATCAGTGCATTTATTACTTATTTTAAAAATTATATTTTCCTCTTCTTCATATAAATTAATATCTATTTTTTTCCCAACACTATACTTTAAAGCATTATCAATTAAATTAACTATTATTGACTCCATATCTTCTAAAACAGAATATATAGTTACTTCTTGTAGTGTTTTGTTTATTATATAACCTTTATTTTCTATTCTTACTTTAAAGTCTTCTATTATTTCATCAATTAATTCTGTTAGTGAAAATTCACATTTATTCTTAGCTGAATTAATTTCTCCCTTTGATACATCAAGTATTTTTTCAACTAAGGTTTTCATCTTTTCACTTTCCATTATTATTCTATCACTAGCTCTACTTATAAACTCTTCATCTAATTCTTTTAATTTATTATCTTTAAATATTTGTGCATATAGTGATATTGCTGTAACAGGAGTTTTTAGTTCATGTGTTGCATTATTAAAAAACTCTCTTGAAACCTTTTGTAGTTCTTCAACTTTTTCTTTTTCTTCAATTATAATTTCCATTTGATCTTTTATTTTATTTTTCATTAAATTATAACTTTTTGAAAGTTCACCAATCTCATCATTGCTATTAATAATAATATCTTTTGAATCTATACTTTTTGACAAATCATTCATGGATTCACTTAATTCATTTATCGGTTTAGTAACTTTGCTTATGATAATTGAAATTACAATAACTATTGATAAAACTGCAATAACTTGTCCAATGATTACTATTGTTATTAAATTAATATTCTTATTATATTTATCAGTATAATTTTTTTGAATAATTAAATTACAATAAAAATCATCCTCTAAATAAATAGGATAATTATATGTTACACAGTAAATATTATTTAACATTTTAAATCTTATAATAGACTTTAGATTTTCACTGTCATTTACTATATTATTAATTTCCTCTTCACTTATTAGTACACTAACAAATTCATTTATTTCACCTTTATCATTTATCATCGAAACATATGAATTAGTTAATTCCTTAATACTATTTAAACTTTTCCACTTACTTTCTCCGATAAGTTCATTTTGATTAATAGTATTTATGGAAAATTTCTTTATATTTGTTATTTCATTTATAATATCACTTCTTAATGTATTTTCTAAAAATAATGCAATAAAAATAGTAAATACTAAGTTTATTAATACTACTGAAACTATTGTTCCAAATAACAACTTACTCCTTAGTGTTTTAAACAATAAATCACCTCATCACATATCCTATACCATAAACTGTTTCAATTATAGAATTATCTTTATCTTCTTTTAATCTATCTCTTAATCTTTTTATATGGACATCAACAGTTCTAGTATCACCTTCATACTCATATCCCCAAACCTTTTGTAATAAATCTTCTCTTGAATAAATAACACCCCTGTTTTCATATAAGAAATTTAATAAATCAAATTCCAATTTTCTCATAGGAACAAGCTTTCCTTCCTTAAATACACATCTTTCCTTAGAAGAAATTCTTATACCGTTAATTTCTTTCTTATCTTCTTGTATATATTCATTAAAATTCTTATTATTTCTTCTAAATATAACCTTAATTCTAACTAATACTTCCTTCATTTCAAAAGGTTTAACAATATAATCATCTGCTCCTAATTCTAGCCCTACTATTTTATCAAATATTTCTCCTCTAGCAGTTAGCATTATTACATAAGTATTTTTAGATATCTCCTTGCATATATCGAAGCCATCCATATCTGGCAACATTAAATCTAATAATACTAAGTCTGGTTTAAATATTTCTACTAACTCTAATGCTTCTTTCCCATTAAAGGCACTTCTAACATCATACCCCTCTTTTCTTAAAGCAAAGGTTAATCCATCATTAATTGAATACTCATCTTCCACTACCAATATTTTTCTTTTACTCATTGTTCCCTCTTTATTTTTTATTTATTGTATAATTCTAAAAAAGAATGTTCTACTTCTATATCACTGTCATCATATCCTTTATTTATATCTTCTCCTGTATAAATATACTTCTTTATAAATACCTTGTCACCATTACCATTCATAACACCATATGCATTGATACATTTATAATTATCCTTACTGAATTTATATATAAATTCTACACTATAATCTTCTTTTAATTGAGCTAAATATGCCTCTTGATTATATTTAACTGTAAATAAATTATTTTTCCCTAAAGTATAAACATCTTGAATATCTTTTTCTAATATATTTAACTCACCTGAAGTATAATCATATACAGCATAAACGTATCCTGTATTTTCACTATCTTCTAATGTTAATATAAATTTTTTATCTGATAATTGCATAATCTCTACTACTCCGTTATTATACAACTTATATCCTTGTAAATTTAAAACTTTATAATCTTCAAACTCTATATTATTACCCTCTAAAATTACTTTCTTAACTTTACCACTATAAGTAATTGCCATAATAGAATTAATACCTTCATCATAATATAAAGAAATCACTCTTTCATTATCACTATTACTTATATCTATATTATTACTATTAATAATTCTAGCTTCATTTTTATAATACATTTTTTCATGCTCTATATCTAAAATTATTATTTGTTGATTTATACCACTATTAAAATCTTCTTTTAAACTTATATCATATTTATTTAATGAGATAACATAATATTTTTGACTATTACTTAATTTTCTGCCTTCTTTATAGTATCCATCCTTATAATTTTTGATTAACTCATTAAAGCCATCTAACCTTATAGTTATATCATTTAAATTGTCTCTATAATAAAACTCTCTTTCATCACCTTGCTTTTCAGTATCATACTCTTGAGTAATTCCTTCTGCTCCACAAAAGATAGTATCATTAAATGTTTCCCCTGATATAAGATATTTTTCATCTTCTATAAACTTTCCCTCTTCATTTATAATTACTTCTTCAAGATTGTACTCTTTATCTTCATGTACAACCTTAAATCCAATAACTTTATCATCTACATAATTAAAAGCTGTAAAGTTTCCATTTAAGTCTACTGGCATTTCCGTTATTTCAAAATTTTGAACTTCTTTCTGTTGTGCTAAAGTGTTTTCATCTAAAATAATACTATCCTTACATCCAACACTAACCATACTACTTATAAGTAACATTGCAATTAAAACTTTTTTCATAAATAAAAAACCTCCACATATTATTTAATTATATAATACATGGAAGTTTTTACATAGTACTCCTTAATTGTTACAAAGTTCTTAACTATTTTCCTAATACATTTTTTAATTCATTATAATATTTTAAAGTTTCCTCATTACTTTTACTATTAAAGAAAATATAAGTATTATTTTTCAGCTTAATACTTATACAATTTGGATTTTCAAAATAAACATATAACTTAGATTGTCCATAATCCTTAATACTAAAATTACCAAGGTTATATGTTGATGCCCCTACGCCATTAGTTCTTATTCCAGAAGGTAATTTATTAATCATTGATATTTCCTCAATATCATTTATATTAAATTCTGTTCCATATGTTGGTGCACTTATTTTTACTATATTACTAACTATATCTAAATCAAACTTTGTATGATCAAATCTCATCAAATTAAAAGTAACACCTATTACAATTATTCCAGCAAATATTAAACTGCCATAATAAATTGTTCTTCCTTTTTTAGTACCTAAATTATATGTTACTCCATAGCAAGTCCTATCTTCGACAGTTACACTTCTATCATTAGGATTATTGTATACCCCTTTGCTCCAAAACTCATCATTATCAGTATAAATAGGATTTGTACAAGTATTTAATATCTTTCCTTGTTCTTCTCTTATCTTATTATTTATATAAACTATACCAATAAGAATAATACTTGAAGGTATTATTACTGATAAGAGAAATAATATAGCGCTATTAATATTATTTAAAAATATAATAAACGTAAATAACATTCCTAAACTTTGAACTGTAGCTGCAATTATAGTTCCCATAGTCCAAGTTCTTTTAAAAATTTTATTATATGCTATATTAGCACTTGTATCTTCACTTATAACTTCTGTTTTTCCTTTAGAATATAATCTATACATAATTAAGAAAATTATATTTCCTATTAATGCATTACTTGCTGCAATTCCAAAAGAAACTCCATACTCTTTAATATTATTAAATACAATTACTATTGGAATTAAAGAAATTATAAAGCTTGGAATAAACCAAAAAACAGATACTGGCATCTTATCCTTTAAACGAGTAACTTCTGTATCAATTGTTATTAACCTTTTACTTGGTAATAACCAATTATTTTCTCTTTTTAAATCCATAAGCTTCTTATTGTATTTCATGAATAAACGTCTACTAAATTCATAGAATACACCTATCCATAAAAACAAATATAATATTTGATTTGAATTAAACTTAAAGAAAAAGGATGGAATAAATGCAATAATAGCTATTATATATAAAATTATATTTTCCCTCTTAAATTTATTTGTTATATCTAATACTTTTTCATTTTTAAGCTCTAAAAAAGGAATAGTTACTCCTATTAAAATATTCTTATTTCCCTTAATCATATATCTACAATTAAAATACATTGCTAATACAAATACTATAGGTACACTTCCCCATATAATATTAAAAACTCCCATATCTATCCCTCATTCCATCCTATATTTAATCCATTCATATTCTTATAAATATCTTCACACATTTTCATAAATTCTTTATATTCAATTCCCCTAAGACCTGACTCTGCAATAATTAACTCTAATTCATTTTCAAGCTTTTCTTTAAATTCTCTATTCATATCTATCTCTGTACTAACCTTAGCTCCATGTCTTCTGTCTATTTCTATATATCCTTCATTTTTTAATATTCCATATGCTTTATTTACAGTCATATTATTTACACCTATATCTTCTGCCATTTGTCTGACTGTAGGAAGTCCTTCTCCCTTTTTAAGTTCTCCTCTTCCAATTCCCATTACAATTTCATTTCTAAGCTGAACATAAATTGGAATATTACTTGTCATATCTAAATTTATTAACATAATACTAAACTCCTTTGTATACTTTGTATTATATATTATAATACAAAGTATACAAATAATCAATATAATTCCATATTTACTTTTAATTTCTGTATATTATAAAACAACATAAAAGGGGACGTATCAAAACTATCATGTGCAAAATAGAATTTTGATACATCCCCATTTTTCTTTATATACTACTACTTTATATTTATAGTAGTTTCATATTTCTCACCTAAAATACCTTGATTTAAATTATCTTCTAATTTTAAATAAAAATATTTATTATCTGAATTTTTTATATTATTATCTACTATTACTATAGAAATTGATTTTTCTTTTTCACCTTCATTAAACTTCAAAGTTCCTGACCATGGTTGATAATCAACTCCATTTATAGCTGTTCCAGAAACTGTTGTATAATCTAACTCTAATTTAGAATTCATATCACCAGTTCTTTTAACTTTTACTATAATATTTTTTTCACTTTTATTAACCTCATAATATTTCTCTTCAAACTCTATTTTATTATCTATATCCTGTTCTCTAAGTTCCATATATTTAGGTTGCTTAAATACTCCTATGTTATTTATAAGAGGTATATCTAATGACTTTAAAAAGTTTATTTTAATCTTATTTGTTTTTATTGGTTTTATTCTTATAAGCCTTTTATATCCTATTGTCTTACCTTGAAAAATCTCTTTATACTCTCCATTTATAAATGCCTCAACATTAAATTCTGAAACTCTTTGTCCTAACTCTATAAATTCTTGTATTGAAATAACATCAAAAACTTTATCTTGTTCAAACTCTATTTCAACCCACCTATTGCCATCTTCTATTTGCGGCACCCAGTAACTATTATTTTTCCCATCTATAGTATTAGTAACTGAGTACTCTTTATCTTCATTTAATATACTACTTGAATTTATTTTACAATTTTCCACCAAATTTTCTTTAAAAATGTCTCTTATTGCTTGTCCAAATTCTTTTAACCTATTTACATCATTATCATGAAGTAATCCATCCTTATTAGGTGGAAGATTTAATAAAAGCACTGAATTTCTTCCTACAGAATTGAAATATATATCCATTAATTTTTCTAATGATTTTACTTCTAAATCTTCTGATTCATGATAAAACCAACCTGGTCTTATTGATACATCACACTCTCCAATTACCCAGTCTGGAGCATTTTCTTCACCTGTATTTAAATATTTTTGATCTACTGAAACATTCATTTTTTTTATGTCAATTGTTGACCAGCATGGATCTCCTGCGTATCCTTGTTCATTACCTATCCATCTAATATCTGGTCCGCAAGGACTAAATATTATACAATTTTTATAATAACTTTTTATTAAATTAAACCACTCTTGAAAATTATAATCTTGTTCTACATTAGATCCCTTTGCACCATCCATCCAAACTTCAGAAATTTCACCATAATTACTTAAAAGTTCTCTAAGCTGATTTAAGTAATATTCATTATAAGCTTCACCTTGTCCATATAACTTTGAATTTTGATCCCATGGCGAAAGATATATGGCAAATTTTACTCCGTATTTTTTACATGAATTACTCATCTCTAATACAACATCACCTTGGCCATTCTTCCAAGGACTTTTAGCAACACTGTGATTTGTATATTTACTATTCCAAAGACAAAATCCATCATGATGCTTCGCTGTTAATATAACTCTTTTAAAACCAGCTTCTTTTAATACTTTTATCCATTGATCAGTATTTAAATTTTTAGGGTTGAATTCTTCTGGATTTTCCTCTCCATTTCCCCACTCTACATCCATAAAAGTATTAATACCGAAATGAATAAATGCACTTAGTTCCTCCATTTGATACTCTATTTGATACTTACTAGGAGTAGCTCCTATACTTTTAATTAATTCATTTTTCATATTCACACCAAATTACCCCTTACATATATTATCAAAAACGTTTTCTCATTTTAATTGTAATATATATCCTTATATCTCTTAACTTAATTTTTTATATTTTTAATGGATAATTTCATACTTCTTTATTAAATAACTAATAAAAAACACCTATTAAACAAACTTTTTTTTGCCTAATAGGTATATAATTTATATTATTTTTTTAAAACTAATCCCTTACTTCTAATACAAGTACATTCTCTTGCCTCTTCTGTATGTAAGCATTGGTATTTAATCTTCTTTGGTGCTTCTATTTCTACTTGTTTTTTATCTTTTACATCTTTTGTATCCATTTTATATTCTCCTTCTATATAAATACTAGTAAATTTTTCTTTACTTATTTTCTTTTCGTTATATAATAATTATTATTATATAATAATACATTATATAATACTTTTTTATTTAAGTACATATAATAAATTTACTGAATTATATATAAGGAGAAAACAAATGATAAGCGTAATTGGATTAATACTCTCTTTATCTCTTATAATGTATTTAGCCTATAAGGGATATTCAACTATAATCACAGCTCCTATTGTAGGGCTATTAACTCTTTTAATCTCACTTGGACTTAATAGTCACTTAATGGCTAACTATACAGAAGTTTATATGAGTGGCTTTGCTGGCTTTGTTAAAAATTATTTTCCATTATTTTTAACAGGCGCTATTTTCGCTAAACTAATAGATGAAGTAGGATATGGAAAGTCTATAGCTTCATTTATTACAAATAAACTAGGGAAAGATAAGGCTATTCTTGCAATTGTTTTATCTGGAGCTCTTTTAACATATGGTGGTGTTTCCCTATTTGTTGTTGCCTTTATTTTATATCCATTAGCTAATATTTTATTTAAAGAAGCTGATATACCTAAAAGGTTAATACCAGGTACTATTGCTCTAGGTGCATTTACATTTACAATGACATCTATGCCTGGATCACCTGAAATTCAAAATGTTATACCAATGAGTTATTTTGGTACAGATACATTTGCTGCACCAGTAATTGGTATAAGTGCAAGTATTATTATGTTTACCTTAGGTATGATTTGGCTTACAAAAAGAGCTAAAAAGGCAAGAGCTAATGGGGAAGGCTATGGAAATCATGCTGTGAATAATCAAATTTCACCTAATGAAAATTTGCCAAATATAGTTTTATCTATTATACCTATACTAATAATATTTATAACTAACTTCATATTATCAAAATTCTATTTCCCTAGTACTGACGGCAGTTATTTAAATCAATTTGGAATTACACTTGATAAAGTTTCTGGAACATGGAGCGTAATAATAGCCATAGTAATTTCAATAATATATATTATATTACTAAATTATAAAAAACTAAAAAATTTAAATAATACACTTAGTGATGGAGTTAAGAATTCATTTCTTCCATTATTAAATTCTAGCGCTATAGTTGGATATGGTAGTATAATAAAAGCCTTACCTATCTTTGCTACAATTCAAACTAGTATTATGAATATTTCTTCAAATCCAATAATTTCAGAAGCTATTTCAGTAAATATAATTTGTGGTCTTACTGCTTCTGCTTCTGGTGGATTAGGAATAACTTTATCTGCACTTGCTTCAACTTTTGTTGAAATGAGTCAAAAACTATCTATTTCCCCGGAAATACTTCATAGAATTGCCTCCTTATCATCTGGAGGATTAGATACTTTACCTCATAATGGAGCTGTTATAACAACTTTAGCTATCTGTGGATTAACCCATAAGGAAAGTTATAAAGATATATTTGCAACATCTGTTGTTATTCCAATTTTAACTACAATAATTATAGTAGTAATAGTTTCACTTAAATTTGCTTTTTAATGAAAAAAGAATTATTAAAACATATAAACTTCAATTTATATATGTCTAATAATTCTTTTTATATTTAACAATTAAATTTATTTTATTATTATATCTATTTCTTTATTAATGTTAAATGAACTTGATATTTTTATTTTTGAATAACTATTTTTGAATTCTCCTAGTGTTTTAACCCAAAAAGCTATACTTCCTCCAATCAAAGAAATATTATTTGGACCAATAACACTTATATCACCATCACACTCAACATGTATTGAACCTGTAGCATATGGAAGTATATTTCCTTCTATATCAACAGCCTTTATAACAACTCTTGTTGCATCATATTCATTTCCTTTAAGTTCTTTATCATCAATAGTAGTTATTAAATCACTTACTATAGGATTTTCACAGAATTTTCTTCTTATAACCTCTTTACCATCAATATATCCTACAAACTCTGCTCCAGACCATGATGCTCCCCATTCTCCACCATTACCAGTAACCTTTATTGGTGGATATTTTAGATTTTTTAAATTCTCTTCTATAGTAGTTTCATTTCTAGTAAACATACCTACACTGCTTCCATTAAACTTTAATTCTATCTCATCGCAATTTGTACATACGTATATTGGAAATACTATTCCGATATTTCTCTCTCCTCTTGTCCAATAAGTTAAAGGTTCAAGTACAGGCTCTTCCTCTCTGTCCTTTTGGCTTTTATATATACCAGCAGCCATTTTTGGTATTCTAAACATATCCATTACACCATGATAGCAAATCCTATCACCAGAACCAAAATCATAATGAGTATTATAGTCAAATGCACACCATCCAATAGCTCCAAGATAATCATCTGAACTTCTAGCCTTGCTCATAACCCTTCCATGTCTTAATGTATGTTCAACTAATCTTTCTTCTTGATCAAACTTTTTAGTAGGGTACATATGACCACAAAATTCTGTAACTAAATATGGTACTTCTTTTTCTAATCCTGTCACAGTTTCTCTGCTTCTTAATACTTCCTCTTCTCCACAATGTATAAAGTCATTCATAGTATATATATCTTCTAATAAATTACTTTTTTCAACACATCTTATTCCACATGTATTTCTTGTGTCATCTAATGATTTTGCAATATTATTTGTTAATTTATATAAAGCATCATCATCCCATGATTCATTTATTCTTACTCCCCATGAAATTATTGATGGATGATTATAATCCCTTAAAATCATTCCTTCAACATCTTTTAGAACTTGGTCTCTCCAATCATTTCTACTACTTACAAACTGCCATCCCGGAATCTCTTCCAAAACTAATAGTCCTATCTCATCACATCTATTTAAAAAGTAAGGTGATTGTGGATAATGTGATGTTCTAACTAAATTTAATGCTAACTCATCCTTTAATATGTCAACATCCTTTTCTTGAACTCTTTTAGGCATTGCATATCCAACATAAGGATATGATTGATGTCTATTTAATCCAAATATTTTTACTTTTTCTTTATTTATAAATAATCCATTGCTTTCTATAGATACTTCTCTAAATCCTAATGAAATATTATTTTCATCTATTATCTCTTTATCCTTTATTAATTTACAATTAGCAGTATATATATTTGGATTTTCTATTGACCATAAATCTACTTCTCCAATATCAAAGGATTCTATTTCATACCATTTTTCTCCTTCTATTAAATCAATAGATATACTTTTAGTGATATTTTTTACATAAAAATTCAATTGGTAATTTTCACTACTTAACTCATTATTAATTAATACCTTTGGAGTTATTTTTATCTTACCTTTTCCATTATTAATATCAGTAACTTCATATTTATATAATATATTTTTTATAAAACATTTGTTTAAATAATATAAAAATACATCTCTATATATTCCCCCAAATGTTAAATAATCTACTACTGCTCCAAATGGTGGAATATCTTCTCTTTCAGTAGAATCTACTTCTACTAATACCTCATTTTCTTCTTTAAAATCTACATAATTTGTTATTTCAATAAAATGTGGAATGTACCCTCCTTTATATTCTCCTATTTCCTTTCCATTTATATATAACTTAAAAGCAGTCATAACACCTTCAAAATTTAAAAATACTCTTTTATTTTCATCAGCTTCTATATTAAGATTCTTTTTATAATATGAAATAAATTGATATGATTTTTCATCAAAATAATTATAAGGCACTTCCTTATTGGCATGTGGTAAATTTACAGTTATAAAATCCTTATCTTTATCTTCACTATATAACCACTTATTATTAATTATAATTTTGTTTTTTGAAATCATATTAAAACTCCCCTTTTATATTTATGTATTTATAGAATAATGATAACAAGTATCTATTTAATTTTATATTGTATTTTTTCTATATAATGATTACAAATTTAATATTTTTTACCCATAAAATATTTTTAATTTTATAATCATATTATTTTAAGCAAAAAATCTCTATTTATTAATAAGTTTAATTTATTAATAAATAGAGATTAATATTTTTAATCCTTTATCCCTTTACAGCACCTGCTGCAATACCTTCAATAATATGCTTTTGACACACTAAATAGAATACTATTATTGGTATAATTGCAAGGACTAATATAGCCATCATAGCTCCCATATCTACGGCACCATATCCACCACGTAAATATTGTACAGCCATTGGTAATGTTCTATAATCTGATCCTAATACTAATGTAGGAAGTAAATAGTCATTCCATATCCACATTACATTTAAAATAGATATTGTAATTGCTATTGGTTTTAATAAAGGTAATACTATTAAGAAAAATGTTTGAATTGGATTGCATCCATCAATCATAGCAGCTTCTTCAATATCTATAGGAATTGATTTTACAAATCCACTGAACATAAATACTGATAGTCCTGCTCCAAAACCAAGATATATTATTATAATTCCAAAAGGATTATCTAAGCTTAACATATTAGCTATTTTACTCATAGTAAACATAACCATTTGGAAAGGTACTATCATAGAAAATACAAATAAGTAATATAAGAAACTTGTAAGTTTTGATTTTACCCTTGTAATATACCAGGCTGTCATTGATGTAAATAAAACAATTACAGCTGTTGAAAATACTGTTATAAATACTGACCATCCAAATGCAGAAATAAAACCTGTTTTCTCTATACCATTTATATAGTTATCTATTCCAGAAAAAGTAGTTGCATTTGGTAAAGCAAAAGGAGTTCTACTTATATATAATTTACCTTTAAATGAATTGTATAGTACTATAAATATTGGTGCTAAAAATAATATTGATAAAACAAATAAAATAACATAAAGTAATCCATTATTTTTCTTTTTAGGCACATACTTTAACTCCATATCTTTCTTAGTATTTAATTTTGCTTCCATTAATTTTCAACCTCCTTCTTTCTAGTAATACTTAATTGAAGTAACATTATTACTGCTACTATTAAGAAGAATATTACTGCCTTTGCTTGTCCTACCCCTTCTGATCCAACCTTATTATAGAATGTCTTATAAATATCTAAAGCAAGCATTGCTGTCTTTCCTCCAGGTGCTCCATCAGTTAATGCTAAGTTTTGGTCAAATAGTTTAAATGCATTAGACATAGTTAAGAAAAGACAAATTGTTATTGAAGGCATAACTAGTGGAATAGTAATTTTTCTTAAAGTCATCCATTTTGATGCTCCATCAATTTTAGCGCTTTCCATTAATTCTCCTGGTATATTTTGAATACCAGCAATATATATTATCATCATATATCCAATTTGTTGCCAGTTAAGTAAAATAATCAATCCCCAAAATCCATACTTAGGATCAACAGTTAAATTAACACCAAAATAATTTAAAATTCCATTTAAAATTATTAACCATATATATCCTAGTACTATACCACCAATTAAATTTGGCATAAAAAATACTGTTCTAAATAAATTAGTTCCTTTTAATTTTCTTGTTAAAAGATATGCTAGTGCAAATGCACATACATTAACAGTTATAACAGAAACAACAACAAATTTAGTTGTAAATATTAAAGCATTCATAAATTCTGGAGTTGCAAATACCTTATTATAATTATCTAAGCCAACAAATGTAGCATTTGTAACAGTTGTAAATTTAGTAAAGGATAAATAAATCCCCATTATAAATGGTGCTAAAAATGCTATTGCAAAAGCTATTAATGTAGGTAATGCAAATAGCCAAAAATATTTCTTCATACTCTTTTGCATATTCTCTTCCCCCTCTATAAAAATATATTTATATTATGTTAGTAAATATTAAAAATTTTATGTTCTTATTTAACCCTTTTAATGATAAAGGCAGCACATATTTATATGCTGCCCTTATTTAATATTATTGAGCTTTTTCAGCATTCCAAGAATCCTTTACAGTTTGTACAACATAATCCCAATCTTGAGTACCTTGTACATATTCAAGTAAAGCACCTGCAAAAGTATCTTTAAAGTTTTGACTTGGGAATGCTTGGAATGTCCACTTAACTGTTTCTAAGTTATCTTTTTCCATCCAGTTAATAACTTCTTTTGATAATGGATCAGCAGGTTTTTCGTTATCACTAAATGTATCAAATGGAGCAATAAATCCTAAATCACCTGTAACATAAGCTTTTCCTGTATCACTTGTAAATAACCAGTTTATAAAATCAATTGAAGCTTGTTGCTTTTCTTCAGAAACTTGACTATTAATAGCTAAATAGTTTTCAGTACCAATACAAAGTCCTTGATTTTCTTCTCCATCCATACCAGTATATATTGGTAAGAATTTAATATTTTCCTCTTTAACAGTATTACCATCTATACCATTGATTTGTGACCAAGCCCAGTTACCATTTTGAACCATAGCACAATCACCTAAAGCAAATTCAGCCATTGAATCGTCAACACTCTTATTTCCTAAAACACCTTTTTCTGAAACTGAATTATTTGTATATAAGTCATAAATATTCTTGAAGTTTTCATTATATTTAAAATCAATTGTATCTGAATCTAAACCAGCTTGAATAACATCTCCATTTTCTCCTGCCTTATCTTTAAATTCATAATATAATGGTAAGTTTGCTAAGTGAGTTTCCCATCTCCAAGCATTTCCTGCTGCCATTGAAGTAGATGCAAATACACCTTCAATTTCAAGCTTATCTTTATTTGCTTCCATGTCTTCTGTAACTGCTTTTAATGTATCAAAATTATTTATATCTTCCATAGATTTTACATCAGTAGCTTTGTTTTCTAAAGCAAAATATTTTTGCATTATTTCATCGTTATATATGATTCCATATCCTTCAACCGCGTAAGGTATACCATACACACCATCACCACTTGTAACTGCTAAGCTCTTATCAAGTAAGTGTCCATAAAGCTCTGTATCTTTTAAATCTAAGCAATAATCCTTCCAAGATTGATATCCTACTGGTCCATTAATTTGGAATATAGTTGGTGCATCCTTCTTTGCTATTTCAGATTTTAATGTTTGTTCATAAGTACCACTTGCAGCTGTTTCAACTTTTACTTTAACCCCTGTTTCTTCTTCATAATCTTCTGCTATTTTCTTATAAACATCTGCAATTTCTGGTTTAAAGTTTAAAAAATAAATTTCTTGTGCATCAGATGATGCTGTTTTATTACTAGTAGAATCACCTGTAGCATCATCAGTTTTCTCCTTACTTCCGCATCCTACAAATGCACTTGCTACTAACGTTGTTGTAATAGCAATAGCTAATAGTTTTTTAATCTTCATAAATTTCCCTCTCCCTTAAAATAATTACTTTCATATATAAAATTTATTTATATAACAATTTAAACTTCTGGAATGGTTACTGGAACCGTTTCCTTTCTGCTATAAAAAATATTTAATATTATATTTATTTCCTTTATAGTTTTATATTACATTATATTGAAAATAAATTCAATAAATTTATTTATTTTTTTCATTTTTTACCTTTTTTGTATAAATTAATTTTAATTTAATAAATTTTCTCTCCTCTCTTTATGAAATCGTTAACGTTTTTTTTCTATGAAATCCCTCAATCAAAATAGGAAAGCCGTTAACTTTTCTTCAACAGCTTTCTTATTTTACTGATTTTTTTCTGACATATTAAAAATACTTATTACTTATACTTAATTACTCTTTCTATATTAATGTTTTCTTCAAATAATTTAGCTAACTCATTATATTGATTTAACTTATAAACTCTATAATCTAATATTTCATTTTCTATAATCTTTAATCCCTTAGCTTCTCTTATATCATTTATAAATTTCAATAAAAAATCTTCTTTATCAAAAATTCCATGTAAATATGTTCCTAAAACATTTTTCTCTTTATTATAAGCACCTAATACTTCATTATTTTCACCATTTATAAAAACTAAAGCTTCATCTCTAATATTTGTCACTCCATTATGTATTTCATATCCTGTGACTTCAACTCCAATACATGATTTAAATATACTACAAGAACCTTGAATAACACCCTTTACTTGCTTTGTTCTTTTTTCATCATTAAAAACAGTTTCAATATCAAGAAATTGGAATCCTTTTTCAGACGTAACTTCCCCTTCAATTCCCTTTAAATCGTAAATATATTTACCTAACATTTGATATCCACCACAAATGCCAAAAATAATTGTCCCTTTCTCTTCCAGTGATTTTATTTTATCAAAAATTCCATTTTGTTTTATATATCTTAAATCATTTATAGTATTTTTTGTTCCTGGTATTATAACTAAATCTGGATTGTCTATATCCTCCACATTATCAACATATCTTACAGTAACATCTTTTAATCTTTCTAAATTGTTAAAGTCAGTAAAGTTAGACATATGAGGTAGTCTTATTATCACAATATCTAATCCAATTATATTTTTATTTTTTATTCTTTCTGTTACACTATCCTCATCCTCTATATCTAACTCAAAATAAGGTAATACTCCAAGTACAGGTACCTTTATTATATCTTCTAACTGTTTCATTGCATCTTTGAAATAATCTATATTACCTCTAAACTTATTTATTATAACACCTTTAACTCTCTTTCTTTCATCTTCACTTAAAAGCATTAAAGTACCTAAAACTGATGCAAATACTCCACCTCTATCAATATCTGCTACTAATATTACATCTGCATCTGCAGCCTTTGCCATTGACATATTAGCTATATCTGTTTCTCTTAAATTTATTTCAGCACAACTACCTGAACCTTCTAAAATCATAACATCATAATCTTTTGAAAATCTATCAAATGTTTCTTTAACTATTTTTTTTAATTCTTTATTTAGCTCTTTATATTTATAAGCATCCATTGTACAATGAACTTTTCCATTTACAATAACTTGTGTTTTGTTATTTCCACTTGGCTTTAATAATACAGGATTCA
Organism: Clostridium sp. K13; assembly: GCF_019734195.1. Lineage (GTDB taxonomy): Bacteria > Bacillota > Clostridia > Clostridiales > Clostridiaceae > Clostridium. Next base: position 67,429 of record NZ_JAASHM010000017.1, read on the forward strand.
TATATGCCATAGGTTTAATTTCACAAGCTTCCGCTTGTACTACTTGTGCTCTTCCCATTTCTAATCCATCTTCAGTTACATATGAATTTAATGAAATATTCATAGCCTTAAATGGTGCTACTTTAAATCCCTTATTTTTATAATATCTACATAATGCCGTTGCTACTGTGCTTTTTCCAACTCCTGAAGCCGTTCCTAAAACCATAATCTTATTCATATTCTTTTTCCTTTACATCTAAAAAACCATGAGTTTCATTTTTTACTATATTTAAATATTCAAATTTAATAGGATATTTAAATAATGGTCCATCATAAACAAAGGTATGATATTCTCCATTTTCTCCACAAGGATCCGAACCTGTTGCTTTTATATCATTAACTAAATCCTTCGTTAATACTTTCCCTAAAAATCCTTCTCCCATACATTCAAGCTTTACATTTTTTATTACTGTTTTGAATCCTGAATCAATAAACTCATAAACTAACTCTTCCCTATCTTCTTGCCATAATGGAAAAATAGCTTCTATATTAGCTTCTTTACATCTATCTGTACACCAAGCTCTATGAGCTTCTAAATCTATATCTCCAAATACACAAGAATCAATTCCTAAAGCTTCTTTTGCTTTTTTTAATGCTTCACTAAATTTATATTCATAATCATTGCCATCAGTTTCAACTAATATTAAAGGAATATTTAATGATTTTGATACCTCTTTTATTAAATTTTCAGGAACTCCATGAAACCAAGATCTATTTCCCTTTTTATTTACTGTTATAAGTAACCCTAATGGAGTATTTCCGCTTTTTATCATTCTATATAATGCTAATGTACTATCTTTACCACAACTATATGACATTATAAAACTATTCATGTAAAACATCCTTTCTTTAATATTGCAAAATATCTAATATAAATAGTAGATTATTAAATTCTATTATTTATATTAGATATTTATATTATTACATATAAGCTTTCATTCATTATTATAATTCTATTACACGCTATTTCCATTTTTCTAAAACTTCAAGCATAAATCCCTTTATATCAACGCCATAAACTTCTTTTAAATTATTTTCACTTAATACCTCTTTTGGTGTACCGTAGCTAACTATTTCTCCATGATTCATCATCACTACTTTTTCTCCAAAAGCCTGAACTAAATTTAAATCATGTAATACTGCAACAACAATTTTATTATTTTCTTTAGTCCATTTATTTAAATAATCTAATATTTCTATTTGACATTTCAAATCTAAATGATTAGTAGGTTCATCTAAAAGAATTACATCTGGATTCTGTGCAAATGCTCTTGCCAAATATACTCTTTGTAATTGTCCACCAGACAATTCACTTATTAACTTATCTTTTATATCCAGTAAGCCTACGTTTTCTATACTCTTAAGTATTATTTCTTCATCATTTTTATTTATTTTTGAAAACACACCCTTTAAATGTGCATATCTTCCTAAAGAAACTGTCTCATAAACTGTATATGGAAAATAAATATTACTTGCTTGAGTCATTAGTGCAACATTTTTTGCTAAATCTTTTCTATTTAACTTTTTCACTTCTTTAGAATCTAATATTATATTACCCTTATAATCTAAAAGATTAGCTATAGATTTTAAAAGTGTACTTTTCCCACATCCATTAGGCCCAACTATACAAAGATTATTACCACGTTCAATATTAAAGCTTACGCCTTTAACAATTTCCTTATTATCATAACCACATCTAACACCTTTTACTTCTAGCATTAAACTATCACCTACTTTGATTTTTTAAAATATATATAAGCAAAAAATGGTCCTCCAATTAATGCCGTTATTGCTCCTACTGGTAATTCTGATGGTGATACTATAGTTCTTGCTACTAAATCAGTTATTATCATCATACAACCACCTAACACTACTGACATAGGTATAACATAAGCATGTTTAGACCCAAATATTTTTCTAACAACATGTGGTGCAATTAAATCTATAAATCCTATTGTTCCACTAAGTGCAACTGCACTTCCTGTAAGTATTGCTACAAATAAAAATAGTTTTCTTTTAACTTTATTTGTATCTACTCCAATAGTTTTTGCTTGATCTTCTCCAAAGGTTAAAACATCCATTTCTTTAAAATAAAATGAAACACCTAAAATTCCTACAATAAAAAATGGAATTCCAGCTTTAACATAGCTCCATCCCCTCATAGAAAATGATCCCATAGACCACATAGTTATACTTTCCATTTTATCTGATGCTAATGCTGAAATTGTAGTTAATGTAGCACTAAAAAATAATGATAATACCATACCAACTAAAATAATGGTTGTATTAGATAGACCTCTATCTACTTTTTCAGCAAATTTTAATACTATTATCATGGTAATTAAACTACAAAGAAAACCAACTATTGGCATAGTTAATCTACCTAAAAATGGTATTGATGCTCCTGTAACAATTATAATTCCAACACCTAAAGACGCCCCTGAAGACAAGCCTAAGGTATATGGTGAAGCTAATTGATTTTTTAATACCGATTGTACTATTGCTCCACTAGCTGCTAGTGATCCTCCAACCATGAAAGCTAATAAAACTCTAGGTAATCTTAAGTTCCAAATAATCGTTACCTGCTTTGGATCAATTCCTTCTAATAATGGGACACTAAAAAATTTATTAGCTAGTATAGAAAAAGTGTCAAATATGCTAATATTGGAACTCCCTACGGAAGTTCCAATACATACTGTTAATAATACTAGTGGAATTGATAGTATTAATAATATTTTATTTTTATAAGCCTTTGTATTCATCTGGATAAACAGCTTTAGCCATTTCTTTTAAAGCCTTAATAATATTTTGAGAGCCTCTTGAAGATGAATTTTTATCTATTTGATAAACATCTCCATTTTTCACAGCAGTTATTGTGTCCCAACCTTCTCTGCTTACTATATCTTCAACAGCAGTTAACCCTGCTTCATTTGTACCTGGTGTATTAGCTAATATAACATCTGGGTTTGCATCTATTACAGCCTCTGGAGTTACTGTTATCCATGAGTTTTCTTCTCCAAATATATTAGTAGCTCCTATAGTTTCTATCATTTCATTTAAGAAAGTTTCATTTCCAAATGTATATAGTCCTGAACCTGCTCCTATTTCAAAATAAACATTTTTCTTATCTTGAATTGTATCACCTATAGCTTTTATAGCATCAACTTCTTTTTTCATTGAATTTACTAACTCTTTACCTTCTTTTTCTGTATCAGTTAAACTTGCTATAAATTCTATATCTCCATATATTCCCTCAATGCTATAACTACTTGGAATATATGCAACTGGAATTCCAGCTTCTTTTATTAAAGCAAATGGATCTTCATCTCCGGCTTTATTATGACCTGATGCTATTACTATATCAGGATTTAAAGCTATTATAGCTTCTGCATCTGGATTTCTAAAATCTATTTTTGGTAAATCTTTACTTACACCTTCAACATCCGCTGAATACTTATCTACAGCAACTAATTTATCCGCTAATCCTAATCCTACTAATACTTCTGTATTAGATGGTGCAGTAGAAATTATTGTATTAATTTCTGCTGGTAAATTAAATTCATTTCCTTCTCTATCCTGCATTGTTGTAGGCTTACTTGAGCATCCTACAAAAATCATCATAGCCATTACAAAAGTAGCTAATAATGATAAAATCTTTTTTGTCTTTTGCATTATTATTCCTCCTAAATTTACATCCTAGAGTGGTGTTTCTTTAGCTAGTACTATAATTTTTAATATCTCTAACTAAAAAAGAGTGCTTTCATTGATGAGAGCACTCCAAAATACAAAATAAACTTCAATCTAATGCAAAATAAAATTAAAAATTATAATAACTATTTATAATATCTTAAACTATCTGTTTAATTTATCAATGATATAATTCCACCTTATAGTTACCTTTTATTTTGCAATATCTTTTTTACTCGTATCTATTATCTCACCCTCAGAAGATAATATTTTCATCATAGTAGGCAGGTCTCCCGGCTTTACTTCATCCTACTTTTCAAACCTTCCCATATATATTTATACAGTGGTAATTTAAATGAATTTCGTCAGTATTACGGTTACTGGGGTAGCTTAGGATTTCAACCTAATTCCCTATTAAGATTAAAAACACCTATTATGGCTTAAATTTCATAATGATTATATATTCATGTAAATTATTTGTCAAATAAAATATTTTTTAATTGTCTAATTAATTCGTTATTCTCTTCTCTATTTCTTACTGCAACTCTGTAAAAACTATTATTTAAACCAATATAATTATCACAACTTCTAATTAAAATTTTCTTTCTTAATAGTTCATATTTTAAATCTATATTTTTTAATATCTTAAACATTATAAAATTTACACTTGGCTCAAAAACTTTTATAAAGCTTATTTCCTTTAAAGCACTATATAGATATTCTTTCTCATCATTTACATATTCTATACTATTTTCTATATAATCTTTTTCTTTTAATCCTTGTATTATTCCTTCAGTTGCCATTATATTTACAGTCCATGGAACCATTACTTTATTTATTTTATGAATAATATTTTTGTTAGAACATATTCCATATCCTATTCTTGCTCCTGGCATTGCAAAGAATTTAGTTAATGATTTTACAATTATTAAATTATTATATTGGTTTAATAATTCTTTACTTGAATAATTAATATTATCTTTAACAAAATCTAAGAATGATTCATCTATTACAACTATAGTGTTAGTATCTAAAGATTTTCTTAATACTTTTTCGATAAACTCTTTATCTGTTAAGGCTCCTGTTGGATTATTAGGGTTACAAATAAAAGTTATATCTATATTTTCATTTATTGATTCAATAAATTTATTATTTAATATAAAGCTCTCCTCTTCTTTTAAATGAAAATATTCTATATCTCCACCAATACTTAAAATTGCCTCTTCATACTCTGAAAATGTTGGGGCCGGCAATAATGCCTTTTTAGGATTTAAAGCTCTTATTATATTAAATATAACTTCAGCAGCTCCATTGCCTAAAATAATATTATTGCTACTTATACTTTCAAATTCTCCAATAGAATTTTTCAAATTAAAATAAGTTATATCTGGATACTTAATTACCTTATCTACTGCTTTTATCATACTACTTTTAATATTTTCGTTTAACCCTAAAGGATTTATATTAGCAGAAAAATCTATTATTTCCATTGGGTCATATTTATATTTTCTTGCTATTTCATCTACATTTCCACCATGAACTGCCAAAACTCTTCCTCCTAATTATACAAAATTTAAAATGCATCTTATTATTACTGTCATAATATATCCTAAAATAGAAACTCCATATAATATTCTATTTGTTTGATTAACCTTATTTAAATCTACCTTCTCTAGGTTATCACCAATAGTAGGTTTTTCTACAAGCTTACCAAAATAATAATTTGCCCCTCCTAGCCTAACGCCTAAAGCTCCAGCTACTGCTGCTTCTGGATGAGCACTATTAGGACTACTATGATTATTTTTATCTCTATTATAAATTTTAAAACTATTTTTATAATCTAACCATAAAACAAATGCTATTACCACTGTAAAATATCCTGTTAATCTTGCAGGTATGTAATTAAATACATCATCTAATTTAGCTGGAAAATATCCAAAATCGTAATATTTATCATTTTTATATCCAAACATTGAATCCATTGTATTTACAGCTTTATATAAAAATGCTAAAGGTGCTCCTCCAATTCCAGCATAAAAAAGTGGTGCTATAACACCATCAGACATATTTTCTGCAACTGTTTCTACAACAGCCTTAAGTATTGATTCTTTATCTAAATTTTCAGTATCTCTACCGACAATATAAGATAACTGCTTTCTTGCTCCTTCTATATCATCTTTAATTATGTATTTTACTACTTTTAATCCTTCTACTTTAAGTGCCTTTGTTGATATACAAAAATAAATCATTATAGATGCTAATACTACTCCAAAAATATTATTAATTGCATATGCACCTTTTAATAAATAATAGTTAAATAAAAATACTATTAATATTACTGATATCCAAGTCATTAATCCTGCCACTTTTAATGATTTTTTTAATATTTTTCTAAAAAACTTTTCAATAGTTTTGCATAAAGATCCTATTATTCTAATTGGATGTATTGGATTTTGAGGATCACCTATTATTAAATCTAATAAAAAACCTAATGTTATTTCTATCATTTCACTAACCTTTCCATAGCTAAATGCTATCTATATTTATAAATTTATATTTATCATCTACTTTTTCTAAAGTTATTTTATATCCTCTTCCACAGGATGGCTGATGCTCATAAAAGCTTTTACTATTATCATAAAAGACCTCTAAAATAGTTCCTATAGTTCCTCCATGAGAAATTAATGCAACTGAATTTATATTTTCTTTATAGCATTGTTCTAGAAATGCTATAAAGGCTTTTTTTATTCTCTTTCTATATTGAAATTTACTTTCCCCGTTAGGACATAATACTTGTCCCTCATTATCTGTAATCCAACTAATATAATCTTTATTTTCTTTAAGCATATCATAACTTTTAAGCTCAAAATCTCCAAAATCATATTCCCAAAATTCATTAATTTCATCATATTGTTTTTCTGGATATAATATTGATATTGTTTCATTTGCTCTTTTTGCTCCACTAGTAAAATATTTATTACATTCTGGATAATTAATTTGTTTTTTTATATCTTCAAGCTCTTTTATCCCATTTTCACTTAAATGCAAATCACTTTTCCCACAATAAAGATGTTTTTCATTAGCTTCAGTTCTTCCATGTCTTATTAAATATAATATTAACTTTTTCATTCATTTATTTTCTCCTTATAATTATCTCTTACGAGAATATCACTTTTAAAGCTTTTCTACAACTAAGTTTTTGTTGATACCCATATATTCACTATTATACTTCTAGTAATATTTTCTTAAAAAAAATAAAACCAACAAATAATATTGTTAGTTAAAAATAGTATTATTAACTAGAATTTTAACCTTTAATTATTGTTGGTATACCACAAAAAACTCTATATATGACTGAAGATTTTTTAGATAAATATTGAAGACATTTTCCTGTTTCCTCTCTCCAGATTCTATCTTCCTTCTTTAATGGGACTATTCCACTTGAAATTTCATCACAAATTATTATCTTATCTTCAAATAAATTAATATTATCTTTTATATAATCAAGTGAGTTTATATTTTTTAATACATTATCATATGTAAATTTATGAAATCCACAAATAACCTTTTTTGAAAAATCTATTTTATCACCCTTACAATAAAACATATCATCTTCAGTTATATTAAATTTCTCCTTAACAAACTCACTTTTCCCATTATATGCTCCACCAAATACTAAAACCATAATTTTCTCCTTAAAATAATTCCTATTAGCTGTATATATATTTATTAACGATTAAATGAAGCTTAAAATTAAAACTCCAACTGTTTCTGCTATAACAAGACCATATCCAGCACTATCACCAGACATTCCATCAAACTCTTTAGCTGCATTACTAACAAAAAAAATGCTCACTAAAATCATTGATAAACTCATTATTACACCATATATTCTAAATACAAATACTGAAATTATACTTGAAAGTATTAAACATGTTATTAATATTGCTTTATCTGCCTTTCCAGTTCCCTGTTTAAAAAATGCTCCTAATGAACTTCCCTTCATTGATTCCTTAGATAATAATAAATATCCCATTAAGCTTCTTGAAATAATAGGTATTAATATTAATCCAATAATACTATTATTTTTATCAACCACAGTATAAATTGCCGAAAAATTCACTACAAACAGCATAACTACAGATATTACTGCAAAAGCTCCAGTGTGTGGATCCTTTAATATTCTTAGCTTTTCTTCCTTATTTCTTCTTGATAAAAGTGCATCACAAACATCCATATACCCATCTAAATGCAACATTCCAGTAAGTAAAAATGGTGTTATTAGAGTAATAGCTGCTATTACCATAGTACTTGCTCCTAATAAAGAAAGAACTCTTAAAACTAAATACCATATAACTCCTACTATCAACCCTATTACAGGATAAAACTTCATTATATTTTTACCACCTTCATCATCCCACTCATACCTAGGCAATGGAATAATAGTAAACATACTTATTGCCATTAAAAATCCTTTATAATATTTTTTCATAATTATTCCTTTCTATCATTTTGCCTACCAGGCATTATAATTTATGATAGATTATATTCCCATAAGAACATTCTACTACCGTATTAGCTATAATTGCTAGTTTTCTATTTATAATTCCTAACTCTTTTCTAAAGCTTTCTGTATAACAATCATATTGCATACTATCACTAAATAAATAATCGGATACTATTACTACATTATCAGCTGAATTAACAATTTCTTCTAATCCATCTAAAATATCAATATTTACTTCTTTAATAAATTCCTTTCCCTTAAACATTGAATTAGTAACAAGTGATGTTATACTATCTATTAAAACCGTATCTTCTTGTGCTATATCTTTAGCAACCTTTTTCATATCTATAGTTTCTTCTATTGTATTGAATCCATATCCTTCTCTTTCTCTTAAATGATTTTCTATTCTTTTTAAATCTTCTAAATCATATGGATTCATAGTTGCAACATAATGTAGTTTACCATTTTTACTTTCTAATGATTTTGCTAAATCTTGCGCAAACATAGACTTTCCGCTCTTAGCTCCACCTACAACTAAAGCAATCATATTTCCTCCTAAACTATATAGTTCTCCTCGCCTCTGACTTCCTCTAAATAATCATCATTTATTTCAGCTTCAGCAAAGGTTGCCATATTATTCATCATTGCACAGCTAAATTCAACTACTGAAAATGCTATTGGGCATCCACTACCCTCACCTAATCTCATATTTAAATTTAACATTGGTTCTAGTCCTAAATCTTCTATTGCAATATTATATCCTATTTCCTTAGAAGAATGAGATGGTATTAAATACTCCTTAACTAATGGATTTATCCTTGTTGCAACAAGTGCTGCAACTACTGATATAAATCCATCTATAACAACTGGAATCCTATAATAGGCTGCCCCTAAAAAAACTCCAACCATTCCTGCTATGTCAAATCCACCAACTTTTGCAACTATATCAATAGGATTGCTTACATCAGGATTATTTCTTCTTATAGCTTCTCTTACAACCCATTTTTTCTTTTCAAAAGCTTCTCTAGTTATTCCAGCTCCTTTTCCAACTGCATCTTCAATATTACATCCTGTTAAGCTTACAAGTACTGAACTACTTGTGGTAGTATTGCCTATTCCCATTTCTCCAACACCTAATATATCATACTCTTCTTCATAAGCTTTACTAACCATTTCTATTCCTATATTTATAGCTTTAATACATTCATCCTGGCTCATAGCTTGACCCTTAATTATATTAGATGTCCCTTTTCTTATTTTTCTATCAATAACTCCAGGGATTTTTTTATCAGTATTAACGCCTATATCAACCACCATTAAATCTGTATTATTTTCTTTTGCTAATGCAGCTACCCCAGTAAGTCCTCTTGAAAAATTTATAGTTTGAGCTAATGTAACACTTTGAGGTGCCGATGCAACTCCTTCTTCTACTACCCCATTATCTGAAGACATAATAATTATACACTTTTTATTTATTTTATTTTTAACTTTTCCTGTAATTCCAGCCAGCTTTACTGCAATATCTTCTAATTTTCCTAAGCTTCCTAATGGTTTTGCAAGTGAATCTACTCTCTTTTTTGCTTCTTCTATAGTAATTTTATTTGTAGCTGTTATACCCTTTAAAACTACTTCAAAATCTATTTTATTACTTTTCATAACCTTCACCCCAATTATTATTTTAAACACGGCCTTTTTTTGTTATAATACTTTATTATTTGTTTAAATGTCAACAATGATATATTGAACAATATTTTTCATTTAGGAGAACAATATGAACACTACTTTAATAAATTTTTTAAAAAACCAACTAAAATGGAATATCACATACATATCTTCTATAGAAAAAATAGGTGGTCTTAGTAGCGAAAACTATAAAGTTTATTATAATAACAGTAATTATTTTGTTAAAATTTGCACACATAACTATTTACATACTGATAGAAAAAATGAATTCTTAATAATAAATAAAGCTGAAGAAATAAATATAGCTCCTAATTTATACTACTTTTCTACTACAACTGGTAACATGGTTACCTCTTGGATTAATGGAACTATGCCATCCTTAAATGATTTTTCTTCAGTTAAATTTTTGTCTAAACTTGTTGATTCTTTAGGAAGCTTTCATAATTTAAAATGCAAAAAATATTTCGATCCTTTTAATCATATAAGAGAAAGAATAAATATATGTAAAAATTTAAATCTACCTATACCTGAATCTATAGATACACTTTTAGATTATTTAAATACCTTAGAGATTAAACTTAGTAAAACTCCATTAATAGGTCTTTGTCATAATGATTTAAATGCTTCAAATATTATTTTAAACAATGATAGTTTATATTTTGTAGATTACGAATACTCTTCAATGGGAGATATATTTTTCGACTTAGCAACCATTTCTTGGTTTCTACCTGAAGAATCTAGAAAAACTTTATTAAAACTTTATTTTGGAGAATATACAAATGAATATTATACAAAACTATTAGATTATCTTTTTGTAGTAAAGTTTTATAATGCAACTTGGGCATTACTAAAAGCTAAAGATTCTAATTCTGATTATGATTACCTATCTGGAGCTCAAATGATATTTAAAGACTTACTTAACAATAACTCCATACGAAAGCTTTAACTAAACTGCGAACTACAGTGAGAACTAAAAATGTAATATTACTTTTCCGGTAAGCGGTGAAATTTTCGCCTTGAATTTATATATTTAATTCACTAACTAGTTTTCTTTTCATTTATTTTTACCTCCAAAATTCTATTAAAACTTTTTACATTTACTATTCAATTAAATAATTTTATTGCGCGCATAATAAAAATACTTAACTTAAAAAGCCCCTTGAGCCTTAAAACTCAAGGGGCAAAATAACTTTGCGGTACCACCCTTACTTAACAAAGTTAATATAATAATTAAGATATAAACACAATACCAGATACTAAAAGTTCATTTGTTAAATATATATTAATAACAAAAAAAAACTCCCACTCCATTTAGGAGTGAAAGCTATTATCTTCACGGTACCATCCTAATTTAACAATATATTATATTAATACTTTGTTATCTCAAGTCCCTATAACGTAGGATATCCGTCTTATCCTACTGAAAAAATTCAAATAAGCTCCTCCAGAATGTCTTTCAATATTTCCTTTCACATAGGCTTACACCATCCCTACTCGCTTAAGATACTCAGTAAATATTTACTCTTTCCTTCAAAGAATTTAACTTTTGTAAATGATAATATAACAATGAACAGAAAATGGAAAATAAAAATGTACAAAAATGATCATTAGTTATATCC
>NZ_JAASHM010000018.1 GCF_019734195.1 Clostridium sp. K13
CTTCCCATAAAAATTGCTCCCTCTATAGTAATGACAGTTTTATTATTTTAACTGTCTACTATAAAGGGAGCATATCAATATAGGTATATGTTGCTTTTTATATTCAATTAATTATATATATATCATGAAAAATAGAATTTTAAAATAACATCTAACATTTAACCATGTTTTGAAAACATTAACGCGTTTTAAATAGGAAGAAATATTTATATAATGTAAGTGTAGAAATCAAAGTAATATTGTTATAATAGTTAAAATTATTAGTAGAATAAAATGTAGTAGTAAAAGGGGAATTAAATATGGAATTATCAAAAAAAGTAAGAAGTAGTGAAAGTGACGTTTCAATGAAAACGTTAATTTCTTTTGGAATTGGGAGTCTAGGAAATAATATTATATGTGCTTTAATAGGTACTTATTTAACAATTTATTTAACAGATAGTTTTGGAATAAGTGCAGCAGCAGTTGGTACATTATTTTTAGTAGCAAGAATAATAGATGCTATAACAGATCCTATTATGGGAATGATTGTTGATAACACAAAATCTAAAATGGGAAAAAGTAGACCTTATCTTTTATTTGTACCAATTTTTATGGGAATAGCAACAATAATGTGTTTTTCATCTCCTAATTTAAGCGATACAGGAAAAATAGTTTGGGTATATGTTTCTTATATATTATGGGGTATATGTTTTACAGCTATGGATACACCATATTGGTCACTATCTGCAAATATAACGCAATCAGCTCAAGGTAGAACAAAAATAATAACTTCAGCAAGAACTATTGCCTTTGGTGGAAGTTTAGTAGTGTCAGTATTTACGCTTCCTTTAGTAGCTAAGTTTGGAAATTGGACAATAGTAGCAGCGGTATATTCTATAACAGCAGCTATTTGTACATGGATTACTGTATTAGGTGTTAGAGAAATAAATACAGATAGAAAGCCACAAAAACAAGGATTAAAACAATTAAAAGAATTGTTTAGAACTAATAAACCATTAAGAATAGTATTAATATCTATGTTAATGTTAGAAATAACTTATGCTTTAAGAAATGGTTTTTCAATATACTATATAAAATATAATTTTAATGCAGAAGTTTATATACCAGTAGTAACAGGAATTAGTATAGTATCAGGGATGATTGGTGGAATATGTACACCAGCTATAACTAAAAAACTTGGTAAAAGAAAGACAGCATTATTTGGAATTGCAATTAATGCTCTTGGATTTTTATCAATATTTTTATTAAAGTATTCTAATTTAACAATGTTATTAGTAATAAATACTGTTATGGGACTTGCAGAGGGAGCTGCTAATATATCTTTAGCATCAATGGTTGCAGATTGTGTTGAATATGGTGAGTGGAAGACTGGTAAGAGATCTGAAGGTATGATATTTTCATCAAATATTTTCAAAACAAAACTTGCAAGTGCAATAGGTGGAGCATTATGTGGATATGTATTAGCTTTTGTTGGATATGAAGCAAATGCAGCACAAACAGTAACTACACTTAATGGAATACACTTAATGTATTCAATAGTACCAGGAATAATTGCAGTATTTAGCATAATATCATTAAGAAGATATAATTTAAGTGAAAAAGAATATGAAGCAATATTGGAAGATTTAAATAATGGTGAAACAATAAAAACAGCATAAGAGTTAATAAAAAGTGGATTTGTAATATCACAATATTACAAATCTACTTTTTAGTTGATTTCATTAGATAATAAATATTTTTCTGTAGTTTCCTTTTTTGTATTTCTATATTCTTTAGGACTAACACCTTTTATTTTTTTAAAGGTTTTAGAAAAGGCTAAAGGGTCGCTATATCCACATGAATAAGCAATATTAGATATTGGCAAATCTGTATTATATAATAGCTCAGCTGCCTTAGTTATTCTAAATTTCATTAAAAATTTTTGAGGTGACATATTTAAGTTGCTTTGAAAAATAGAAGTTAAATAGCTTCTATTTAAACAAATGTAATCAGCTATATCAGTTACTTTAATTGGATTGTGATAGTTGTTTTGTATAAATTCAATTGCTTTATTTATATAATTATTAGTATTTTCTTCTTTTGTTAGTAAAGATGCATCTTTTCTATCTTCGGATAATTTTGAGAAAAATAAGTATAATAAACCTTCAATTTTAAAGGCATCAGAATCAGACATTTTATGATGTTTTAGCATCTCTAATACATAGTTTTTCAATGAATCATCTTTATCATAAGTAAAAATTAAATGCTCATTATCTAACCCAACTGAATTTAAATAAAGCTTTACTTTATCACCATCAATTCCAATCCATAAGTATGTCCAAGGATCATCTTTATCAGCTTGATAAAAAGTTACAACATTTGGTTCAATTAAAAATCCTTGATTTTTAGTTACTGTGTATTTATTATCGTTTACGTAATAATAACCCTTTCCATCTAGAACATAATGAATTAAATAATTTGGTCTAACGGCAGGTCCAAATGAGTAGAGTGGAGCACATTGTTCTAATCCACAATAACAAAGATATAAGTCGGTAAAATGACTATTATTATTTTCTAAAAAATATATATCTAACATAAGTTCTCCTAAATCTAACATTAAGCCATAGCTTTATAATAGTGTCATATATAATATTATTTTAGAAAATAATATAATTCAAGTGGTTATTTTCTAAAATAATATTATTTTTAATTTTACTTTTTATCGAATATAAGTTAATGTTAATTAACTATGACAGAGGAAATAATAAGCAGGAATGTGTTAAAAAATGGAAATATAGTGCAAGTATATAATAAAAATATAGAGTATAATATGAGTTAAAGTATCTCGAGATAATAAATCTAACATTTAGACATGTTTTAATTACATCTATCTATTTAGAAATTAAGTAAAAAGATTTAAAATAATAAATGTAAACGATATATGAAATGGTTTATATAGAATGATTTTGAGAGGGATGAGGTAATGAAAAAGAAAGTAGTTATGGCAACAATTTTAGTAGCAACTTCAATAGTAACAACATTTTTCACAGGATGTTCAAGTAATGTTGGAACAAGTAAAGATAAAAAGCAAATTGTGTTTTTTAGCAACAAAATAGAAGCTGTAGATACCTATAAAAAGCTAGTAGAAAAGTTTGAACATGAAAATCCAGATATAGATGTAGTTGTAAGTGCACCGCCAGATGCAACAACAGTACTAAAAACTAGGTTAGTTAAAGGAGATGCACCAAATATTATTTCCTTATCTGCAGATAGAACTTTTGCAGATTTTGTAGATGCTAATATATTAGAAGATTTAAGTGGTAAAATAGACTTTGATGTAATTGACCCAGTTTATAGTCAAATGTTAAAAGATCTTGAATTAGAAAAGGTTGAAGGAAATTTTGGTGTCCCATATGCATTAAATGCAAGTGGAGTTATATATAATAAGGATATTTTTGAAAAGTTAAATTTATCTATTCCAAAGACGTGGGATGAGTTTATAAATGTTGCAAAAATAGTAAAAGATAATGGTATAATACCTTTTTATTTTACATTAAAGGATTCTTGGACTTCATTGCCACCTTGGAATACTATAGCTAGTACTTTAGTTAGTAGTGATTCTTTTCAAAAAATAAATAATTTAGAAACTACATTTAATGAGCTTTATGATGAGACAACAGATAAAATAATTCAATTAATGGATTATGGACATTCAGATAATTTTGGAGTGGGATATAATGATGGTAATACTGCTTTTGCTCAAGGAGAAACAGCAATGTATCTTCAAGGAAGTTATGCAATAGCACCAATATTAACAGTAAATCCAAATTTAAATTTGGGAATGTTCCCATTACCAGCATCTAATAACGAAGAAGAAAATAAATTAGTTTCAGGTGTAGATGTTTATTTTGCAATTCCAAAGGACTCTAAGAATAAAGAAGAAAGTATAAGATTTATAAACTTTTTATTAAGAGAAGAGAATGCTAAAACATATATTGATGAACAATGTGCATTTTCAGCAGTTAAGGGAGTAAAACAAGAAGATTCTAAATTTGAAGCTTTTGATGAATTTTTTAAAAATTCAAGAGTTGTAGATTTCCAAGATCATTTCTATCCAGCTGAATTACCAGCAGGAGATATGGTTCAAACATATTTATTAGATGGAGATAAAGATAAATTCTTAAATAATTTTCAAAAAGAATGGTTAAAAGCAAATAGACAATATATTAAGAAATAGTATAGAAGGTGATTAGAGATGAAAAAAAGAGATAGGTTTTTTCTATGTACAATAATACCAATGATAGTTGTATTTTTCTTATTCCATACGTTCCCATTATTGAAAGGTGTAATGTATAGCTTCACTAATTTTAGAGGGTTTGGAGATTTCGACTTTGTTGGACTAATGAATTTTAAGGACTTATTTACTGACTCAAGAGTATTAAATTCATATATGTTTACATTTAAGTTTGCTATAGTTGCAACAATAATTGTTAATATAATAAGTTTAGCTTTAGCGTTAGCATTAAATTCTAAAATTAAATTTAAAACTACTTTAAGAGGTTTATATTTTTTACCTAATATATTAGGTGGTTTAATTGTAGGATATATATTTAATTATATTTTTACTTTTATAATTCCTAAAGTTGGACAAATTATGGGCAGTGAAGTTTTTAGTAAAAGTATTTTAGGGAGTACAAATTTAGCGTGGATAGCGGTGGTAATAGTAGCTTCTTGGCAAGCGATTGCATTCAATACTATAATTTATATTTCTGGTCTTCAAACTATTCCAGATGATGTTTATGAGGCAAGTGGAATTGATGGAGCAGGTAAATGGCTACAATTTAGAAAAATTACATTCCCATTAATTGCACCATTCTTTACAATTAATATGGTTTTATGTATGAAAAACTTCTTGATGGTATTTGATCAAATTATGTCACTAACAGGAGGAGGACCTGCACAATCAACGGAATCAATCTCTATGCTTATATATAAAGCGGGATTTGGGGGAAGTCAATTTGGATATCAATCAGCAAATTCTGTTATATACTTTATAGTTATTGTAGCTATATCATTATTCCAAATTAAAGTATTAGAGAAGAGGGAGGTACAACTATAATGGCAGAAGTAAGTTTAAAACCTAATAATATAGTTAAATCAAAGAAAAAATCTTTAATAAAAAAACAAGATGGAAAAGTTAATTGGCCAATTACTATATTACTTATAGTTTGTTCATTAACAATATTATTTCCACTTTATATAACAATAGTTATAGCTTTTAAACAACCATCTGAAATGATGGGAAATGTATTATCATTACCTGAAAAATGGAATTTTGGTAATTTTGCACAGGCGATTGAAATGACTAATTTCTTTCATACAATAATGAATAGTTTTATTATAACAGCTGGAGCAGTAGTAGTAACTATAGTTACAAATTCATTAGTTGCATATGTTATTGCTAGAAATATGCATAAGAAATTTTATAAGTTTGTATACTTCTATTTTGTAAGTGCAATGTTTGTACCATTTTCAATGTTAATGTTACCTTTAGTTAAACAGGTAAGTTTCTTTAATTTAGATAATAAGCTTGGAATGATAATTTTATATATGGTATTTGGTATGTCAATGAATACTTTGCTTTATGTTGGGTATTTAAAGAATATACCACTAGAGTTAGAAGAAGCTGCTTATGTTGATGGAGCTAAGCAATGGACAGTATTCTGGAAGATTATATTCCCTTTATTAAAGCCTATGCATGCAACGGTTGGAATAATGACAGCTCTTTGGGCTTGGAATGATGTAATGATGCCTCTTGTAATACTAAGTGAACAAAGTGCAGCAACTTTACCATTAGCTCAATATATATTCCAATCAAAATTTGGAACAAACTATAATGTAGCATTTGCATCTTATCTTTTAGCATTATTACCTTTATTAGTATTCTACTTATTTGCTCAAAAATGGATTATAAATGGAGTAACTAAGGGAGCAATTAAATAAAAATTTAAAAATAAAACTTCTATTAAAAAAGTATTTATTAGTTTAAATATAATATTAATAGGGGTTTTATTTTTTTATAAAAAGTTTTACAAATTATAATATAAGATTTGATAAGGGATAGTTTATTGATATATACTGTAATAAAATTTAGATATAAATAAATAGTATAGATTTAGTAAAGAATAATTTATAAAGGAGTAAGTGATTATGTTTAAGTTTTTAGCTGTTTTAATTCATATTATAAATATACTTACAATAGTTTATATGGTATTTAAGGAAAAGCGTTCAGCAAATAGTATTATAGCTTGGACATTAATCTTATATATAGCGCCGTATATAGGATTCATAGCATTTTTATTAATTGGAAGAAAAATAAATAATTCTAATATGTTTGGAATTAAAAATGTAGAAATAAAGATTTTTGAGAAATATAGTAAGCAAGTTAAAAAAAGAAGTCAATTACAGGTAGAAAGTAATGAGTTGAAAAACATAGATATGATAATGGCATTAGAGGCTATGGATTATTCTCCATATAGGAATGATAATGAAGTTCATATGTATTCGGATGGAAAAGAGTTTTTTGAAGAGTTACTAAATAGTATTAATAAAGCAAAGAAAAGTATAAATATAGAGTTTTATATATTTAAAAATGATGATATAGGAACAAAAATATTAGATGTATTAGAAGAAAAAGCGAAAAGTGGTATTGAGGTTAGATTATTATATGATTCTGTTGGAAGTAGATTATTAAATAGAAATGCTTTGAAGAAGTTAAGAGCTGTGGGAGGAAAAACAGGTGAATTTTTTCCCTCTTGGTTAAAGTTTATAAATCCTAATATGAATTTTAGAAATCATAGAAAGATAGTTGTAATTGATAATAAGGTAGGATTTGTTGGAGGATTTAATGTTGGAGATGAGTATTTAGGAAAAGATAAGAAGTTTGGATATTGGAGAGATACTCATATTAAATTTAAGGGGAGTGCAGTTAAGGATTTAAACTTAAGATTTTTAGCAGACTGGAGATATGCAACTAAGGAAGAAGTAGACTTAAGTCCTGTATTAGATATTGATGATGAAAAAAGCACAGATGCTAATATTGGAATGCAAATAGTTTCAAGTGGGCCAAATTTAAGTGATAGATATGAAATTAAATTGGCATACTTAAAGATGATACAAAAAGCAAAAAAATACATATATATTCAATCACCTTATTTAATTATAGATAAAAGCATATCAGATAGCTTAAAGTTAGCATCTACATCAGGTATAGATGTAAGAATAATGCTACCAGGAAAGGGAGACCATCCATTTGTATATTGGGTAAATTTGGTTAATGCTGGAGATTTGTTGGATTTTGGAGTGAAAATATATCATTATGATAAGAATGCATTTTTACATGCTAAAACTGTAGTTATTGATGATGAAATATGTTCAATTGGAACTGCTAATATGGATACCAGAAGTTTTGAATTAAACTTTGAGGTTAATGCTTTTATTTATTCTGAAATCATAGCAAAAGAGCAAAAAGGTGAGTTTGAAAAGGATATATTAAAATGTGAAGAACTTACACTAGAAAAATATAAGAATAGAAGCAGGGGTGTTAAAGTTAAAGAAGCAATTTCAAGATTATTTTCAGATGTGCTGTAACTAAATTGCGAAGCAATTTATTCAAGGTAATAGTGATTAGTGAAGAGTTAAGATTGAAACTACTATGGCAGTTTATTAAAATATATATTTTTTTAATTCAGCTAAGCTGAATTATTTCCTTAAACTTTTCACTCTTACTTCTTCACTCTTCACTTAATAGATTGCTTCGCAATATATTAAGTGTTATTTACTTTCTGATTCTACTTTTTCCATCCAATCTTTTACTTGAGGTGTTAAGCAAGCAACATCATTTGAAGTAACTTTAGAAACAAATAATAAATCTCTAGAACCGATAGTTGGAGATAATCTATCTAATATTTCCTCAGAATTAAGAGTAGTATCTACAAGGAAAGCTGTAGGCATGAATTGAGCCCATCTTCCTAAGGTTTCTATTTCAGTGATTAAATCGTAATCTGGATCTCCTCCACATCCACAATTTTCACCATGCTCGTGTTCATGTTCACTTCCACATCCACAAGAGTCACTATGTTCATGAGTATGTTCACTTCCACATCCACAATTATCATGATCATGAGAAGTTTGTTGCATATAATATGTAATTAAATGTATAGCCATAAAGCCACCGCCTTTTTATAATGTATATTTATTGTATATTATATTATATTATATTACTAAAGCTTTTCTGCATAGTCTTTTAATTCTTCTAAAAAAATACTTGCAGCTTTTGAGAGCTTTAATTCTTTAGAATATATAAATGAAAATGAACGACTAAAGTGTTTACCAAGACTTATAGAATATAATTCATTTTTAGATTCAGCCTCAGAAATTACATGCCTAGATGTAATAGTTAATCCTAAATTATTTTTAACAGCTTCCTTAACAGCTAAATTACTACCTAATACCATCATACTTTTAGGAATAATTTTATTTTGTGTAAAAAATAAATCAAGATACTCTCTAGTTCCGGATCCTTCTTCACGAGCAATCCATCTTCTGTCTTGAAGATTATCTAAATTAAGTTCTGTATTTTTTAAATCACTATCATAAGGAACTGCAAGAACCATATCATCTTGTAAAAAATATTCTTGTTTGAATAAGGCTGATGAGGCAGAGCCTTCTATAATTCCTAAATCTAACTTCATTTTTTTTAGTTCATTAGATATGAGAGAAGTATTTTCTATAATTACTTCTATATCAACATCAGGATATTTACTTGAAAAATGAGATAAAAATTTTGGTAATATGTATTCTCCTATAGTTAAACTAGCTCCTATTTTTATACTTCCTTTAACTGTGTTAGAAAGTGTCTTTACATCAAGAAAAGTAACATCTAAAAGATTTATAATTTCTTTAGCTCTTTTATATAAAGTATAACCACTTTCAGTGATAGATATAGTTTTTTGTTTAACAGATCTATTAATTAGTGTAACACCAAAGATTATTTCTAAGTTTTTTATATGAGTACTCACACTTGGTTGTGAAAGATTTAAATATTCGGCTGCTTTAGTAAAGTTTTTAAAATCAACAACGGCAATAAACGTTTTAAATTCTTCAATCAATGTAATAACCTCCTAGTATTAATGGATAAACTAACTGTAATAATTATATTATACACTAATTATTTAAAAAAGTAATGGTTATTATATTTAATATTTATTTTACTAATGATAAGTAAATAGATATACTAAGCTATGTAAAAAGCGAGAAAAAAATTCTAAGGAGGAATTAACATATATGAAAAATAATAAATTTATAAATTATATGAAAGGAATATTACCTGGACTTTTAGTAGCAGTAGCAGTAGCAGTTGTAGGGATGTTTATTGCTAAATTTGTACCAAAGCTAGGGGCAGGAACGATATCAATATTTTTAGGAATGTTTGTAGGAAATTTATTTTTAAATCAAGATATTTTTCAAAAAGGTTACAAATTTTCAGAAACGGACATATTATCTTATTCAATCGTTTTATTAGGGGCAACATTAAGTGTAAGTACATTATTAGAACTTGGTGTAGGCGGATTTGTATTTATAGTTCTACAAATGGCAATAACTATAGTTGGGACACTATATATAGGTAAGAAGTTAGGCTTTAGTCAAAACTTTAGATTCTTAATGGCTAGCGGAAATGCTGTATGTGGGTCATCTGCTATAGCAGCTACGGCACCAGTAATTGATGCGGATGATAAGGAAAAAGGAATTGCAATTACTATAGTAAATATTACAGGGATTGTTTTAATGTTTATTTTACCAGTAATAGCAAATACATTATTTAAAGCTGATACAATGCAAACAGGAGCTTTAATAGGTGGAACATTACAATCAGTAGGGCAAGTAGCTGCAAGTGGTGCTATGGTTGGGGAATCTGTAAAAGACATGGCTATGATTTTTAAAATATTAAGAGTTGTATTGTTAGTTGTTGTAGTTTTTGTATTTGGACATTTAAAAAATAAGAGCAAAGAGGAAATAGTAGAAGAAGAAATTCAAGAAATAGAAAAGAAAAAAGTAAGAATTCCTTGGTATGTTATAGGATTCTTTGTAACTTGTGCTCTATTTTCATTAAAGGTTATACCGGTAAATGTATCACATATATGTAAAAGTATAAGTAATAATCTTGAAATTATTGCATTAGCAGCAATTGGATTAAGGGTTAATGTAAGAGAACTACTTAAACAAGGAAAAGCTGTATCTTTATATGCGCTAGGAGTAGGATCATTACAAATAGTTGCTGCATTAATATTAATATTAATATTAATTAGATAATAAAATTTTATTTAAATATAAGCTAAGAGATAAAAGAGTATTGTTAAAATTTTAGTTTTAGATAATACTTTAAATATTTCTCTTAGCTTTTTTATAATATTTATGATAATCTTGAAAATGAAATTATAAATAATAAAAGATTGACAAAAATATTATATAAAAAGTATTATAGTTAAAAATAAATTATAAATAACATGTTAGGAGTGAAGATAGTGGAAAAAGGACTTATACATATATATTGTGGAAATGGTAAGGGTAAAACTACTGCCGCTATGGGGTTAGCAATTAGAGCTGCTGGTAGAGAGAAGAAGGTATTTATAACTCAATTTTTAAAAAGTGGAAAAAGTGGAGAGTTAGTATCTTTAGATAAGTTAAAAGAACATATAACATTTTTACCAGGAAAACCAGTAAATAAATTTGTATGGAATATGAATGATGAAGAAAAATTAGAAGCTAAAAAAGAGCATACTATTAGATTTAGAGAAATTAAAGAGATTATAGAAAAAGAACAATATGATTTATTGATATTAGATGAATTAATAGGAACAATAAATAATGGATTTGTAGAATTGAATGAAGTTATAGAGTTTTTAAAAAGTAAACCTGAAACATTAGAGGTTGTAATGACAGGAAGAAATCCTGATGAAAAACTTATAGAACTTTCAAATTATGTAACAGAAATGAAATGCATAAAACATCCTTTTGAAGAAGGGATTCCTTCTAGAATTGGAATAGAGTTATAAAATATCTAGTAAATAATTCTTAGTTAATATATAATACAGAGGATAGAAAAATAAAGACATGATAAATAAAGGAGTAACCTATGAGAGCTGTATACAGAAATCCAAAAGAATTAGCAACAAAATTAAAAGATGTAATTGATTTATATCTAGATGACTTATTATCATATGAAAAGTTAGAAAGTACAGTTGTAGCTATGATAAAAGCAAATGATGATAGAATTTATAAAAATGGATTTATGCCAACTAAATTAATTGCTGCTATAGGCGAAGAAAGAAAAGCAATAGTAGATAAAATAGCTGCAGATAATAATTTGTAATTTAGTAAATTAAAAGGAGCTGTATATACAGCTCCTTTTAGCTTATCTTTCGTATAAAGGAGTAGTCAGTGTAAAACTAACATCCGCATCCTTGACTAGAAGATTCATTTGATACACTATTAACGCTTATACAAGCACCTTTATAGCAACTTACTTTAAGACATTTTTGAATTATTTGAGTATTGTCACTATATATCTTTAACATATAAGTTGTATTTGGACATAAAGGCCCTAGTAAAAATTGTCCATTATCATCTGTGAATGTGTGAGTTAGTGGTACTGGATATTCACATTTATCAACAATTTGAAGCAATTTAACAACAGCATCAGCAACTGGTAAACCAGCAGAATCAATAACTGTACCAAATATACAGCTCCTAGTTTCTTTTGGTAATTTTACAGTAGCATCGATTTGTTCATTATAACCAGTCTTAAAAACACAATTTCCTAATCTACAGCTCATAATTTTATCCTCCTAAGTGAATTGTAATATACTATAATATATTCCAATATAAACTCAATGTGTTTCAAATTATAAATTTTGTTTATGTAAAGGAATTTTATGTTATAGATAAAAAATATGATTAAAAATAGTGGAAGTAATATTTTTATATATATTTGTAACTTATGTTACTGAAAAAGTTTTTCAAGTCAGTTATAATAATTAAAAATATAATATGACAATATAGGAGGAAGACAAATGAGCTGTGGATGCGGAAGTATGAATAAAAAAGATGGAAAAGTTGTTGTTGATTTAGTAAGAAGTAAGGGAAAGGCAGATTTTCCAATATCAATACAACATGAGATAGAATGTAGCTGTGGAAAGAGTTTTGTAATGAAAACCTTAGTAGATAAATGTCCATATTGTAGTATGACTTATGGAGTTACTCCTTGTTCTTCAAGAGATAAAGAAAACATAGTTCCAGCAGGTATAAACTATTAATAAAAAAATAACTAAATTGCTTTGCAATTTAGTTATTTTAATATTCCAAACTCATAACCAGCATCTTTTAAAACTTTAATTATTCCAGGTAAAGCTTCTACAGTGGTATTCTTAGTCATACAATCATGCATTAGTATTATTGCAGGATTTTTATAATTACCATCTTTATCTTTAATTTCTTTAGCAACATTTTTAATTAAAGTAGAAGCAGGAATATTATTTCCCTTAGCATCACCTGAATCTACATTCCAATCATAAACATTTACTCCTATTTCATTTAATTTATAAGTTATGTTTTTAGTAAAATCTTCTCCTCTAGCATTTCTAACAATAGTATTATGTGAACCCCCCGGAAATCTAAATATAGTACAATCATTTTCTGTAACATCTTTAATAAAGTATTGTTGTTTATTAAAGCTCTTAAAAAAGGATTCTTCACAAGTATAAACATATTGAAATTCATGATCTGCAGTATGATTACCAATAGCATTACCTTCATCATAAGCTCTTTTAACAAATTTAATATGAGGTTCTATATAAGGTGAAATTATAAAAAAGGTTGCATGAACGTTATTATCTTTTAATATATCAAGTATTAACTCTGTATTTTTACTAGGACCATCATCAAATGTTAGATAGGCAATTTTTTTTGTATCTCCTTTAATTTCTTTTTCAATATTACTATCATTTGAAGAATTTTCTATATTATTTGGAGATGATAGAGAAGCATAAGAGGAAAAATTAATTACACATAAAAATAAAATTAATAATAATATTACTTTTTTTAAAAGAATAAGATTAGTATTTATAGCCTTCATTTTTAGTCCTCCTTATAAAAGATGAATATTTTAAATTAAAGTTTTATGCTCTATATAATATTTTGTGTAGTAGTAATATGAATTTATACATTGAATAAATATTTTTACTAAGATAAATATAGGTATTTTAGTATGAACATTTATAATAATGAAGAATATTATGAAATTATAAAGAATTCAAGGAGATTAGTAGTAGATGAATCCATATGAACTTATAATGAAGATTGATAGAAAAATGAAAGAAGATCCAGCTTTTGCAAATAAGTTTAATAGATTAGTAGGTGAATTGAATAGAACTCCAGGATTACAACAGGAAATAATGAGAATAGCACAAATAAAGGATGAAAGTAAGAGACAAAGAGCTTTAAATAATTTACCAGATAATATTAAACAATCAGTGAAAGAAATGTTTAAACTACTAAATTAATACAATAATCAACTAGTGGAGCAGTTTATTTTGATGAAGGATATAAATCTTTCGTTTGAATATAGACTGCTTTTTTTATGAAAATAAAATTTAGCAAATAATAATTATTATTCATGCATAAAAAGGAATATATTGGATAGATAGGGTAATAATTATAAATATGGAGGTGGAAAATATGATAAAAGGAACAAGAACTGCAGAAAATTTGATGAAATCATTTGCTGGTGAATGCCAAGCTAGGACAAGCTATACTTACTATTCAAGTATAGCTAAGAAAGAGGGCTATGTTCAAATAGCTAATATATTTATGGAGACAGCAGAGCAAGAAAAAGAGCATGCTAAAAGATTTTTTAAATTTTTAAAAAATGAATATAACGGTGATGCAATAGAAATAGAAGCAGGATATCCTGTTGCATTATATGATGAAACATTAATGAATCTTAAGGCTGCAGCTTCAGGAGAGCATGAAGAGTGGTCTAAGGATTATCCAGAGTTTGCTAGAATTGCAAGAGAAGAAGGTTTTATTGATATTGCAGTAGCCTATGAAAGAATAGCAGAAGTAGAAAAAAGACATGAAAAAAGATATTTAAAATTACTTAAAAATATAGAGAGTAACTCTGTATTTAAAAAGGATGAAGTTGTTTTATGGAAGTGCAATAACTGTGGATATATTTTTGAGGGAGAAGAAGCCCCTAAAGTATGTCCAGCTTGTTTACATCCACAAGGATACTTTGAAGTTTTTATAGAAAATTATTAAACTTTAAATATAGGAAAGTTATATCAAAACAGTAGTATTAAATAATTTACTATAATTTTGATGTAACTTTTTTTAGTTAAGTGATTATTTATAACGGATAAGTACATAGAATAAATTATAGTTTAAATTAAAATAGTATAGCTTTTATAGCAAAAGTGTGGTGGTAATGTGGAAATTAAAATTGATGTAATAAAAATAAATAATGTTGAAATAAAAGTATTAGATTTAGTTTGGTTTATTATGATTCCAATAATTAATGTAAATTACATTTTAGCTAGTTTTTTAACTAAGAATGGTCATAATCTTACAATTGCATTAGATAAAATAATTCCATTTAAATCTATATTTATTGTTCCATATGTATATTGGTATATATATGTTATAGTAGGTTTTTTGTTTGTAGTGATGAATTCAAGAAAAGATTATATGAGATTATTTATATCATTTTTTATAGGTATGTGTGTATGTTATGCTGTATATTATATATACCCAACAGAAATTAGTAGGCCTATAATTTCAAATAGTAATATACTAAATGAGTTGGTAAATATTATATATTTAGTAGATAAGCCAGTGAATTGTTTTCCGTCGCTACATGTTTTAACAACCTATTTTATAATGAGATATACAAAGTATAAGAATTCAAAGAAGAAATTTTATTATACACAAGTAATAGGAGTATTAATAATTTTATCTACATTATTTATAAAACAACACTTTGTATTAGATGTTATTGGTGGAATTTTATTAGCGGAAATTACAATATTAGTAGTTAAAAAAATAAATGATTCTAAAATTGATAAAATGTTAAATTTACCATATAAAATTAAAAATATATTTGAAAGAAAATTTAAGCTAAATAGCAATATAAAAAATAAAAGTATTATGGAAAATGAAAAGCAATTAATTAGAAATAAGAAATAAATATAAAAAAGGTATTTAAAATTTTATTTAAATGCTTTTTTTATGGATAAAATTTATAAACATTAGAGAAACTAAAATAACTAAGGAGGAATAATTATGGAATTTTTATATAATTTCTTTATTTATGGTTTTATTGGATGGATAATAGAAAATATTTTTTGTTATTATGTTAATGGCCATTTTCAATATGATGGTTTTTTAAAAGGTCCATTTAAACCAATGTATGCAATAGCTATGGCTTGGATACTTGAACTATATAAGTGTGTACCAAATATAATATTTTTAGTTATAATATCACTTATAATTCCAACATCAGTAGAGTATATAACAGGCTTAATAATGAGAAAATTTTTTAATAAGGATTATTGGGATTATTCAAAAGAAAAATATAATTATGAAGGACTTATATGCTTAAGATTTTCTGCAATTTGGGTTGTTTTAAGTATTATTGACGTGAAAATAATACAACCATATTTTATATATAAAATTTATAGCTTAATAAATGGAGTTTGGCCTATTTTATTAGTTTTACTACTAATAGCTTTAGGAGTAGATGAAGTATTAACACTTATTGAGTTTAAAAGAAAAGGTCAAATAATTTAATATTAAAAATTAAAAGCTAGAGAAATTTACACTAATCTCTAATATAATAAAGCAAAATATTATTAAAATCTTTTTAAG
The DNA here is from genome assembly GCF_019734195.1 of Clostridium sp. K13. GTDB lineage: Bacteria > Bacillota > Clostridia > Clostridiales > Clostridiaceae > Clostridium. The sequence goes on from NZ_JAASHM010000018.1 coordinate 15,961, forward strand.
TTTAAAACTTTCTAATATTGATATATAATTGACTATATAATAATTAATTAGGAAGAGGAATAGTATGAGTTTAATAAGTACATATGAAAAATTTACACATATAAATGAAGAATTTATAGAATTTATCGATAAAATAGTTAAAGAAAATTTTGAAGCTTTTAGTGAAGAGCAAATTAAAATGAATTTAAAAATAGCATTAAATAATTATGAAAAAATAAAATTTGAAAGTGATGAAATTCAAGTTGATGATGAGAATAAAAATAATTTAAATGATTTAAAATATTTAATAATGAGTGCACTATTTTTAGTATCTGATTTAAATCATTTTTATGAAATAAAAGAATATGATAGATTTAAAATGAGAGCAATAAATTATATAAATAATAGTAGAAGAAATAAATATTTGTAGTTTGAATACAATTAAAACCTTTAATATGAGTAAATACTTATATTAAAGGTTTTTTTAGTTATAATAAAGAAAGAATATACCGAAATAAGATTTCAAATGTATAAAAATGATATTATAGTGTGAATAAATATAAGAAATTATCTTATAAGAAAATATATTATATATTCAGTATTTTTAAGATAATTTCTTTTTATATGTTATAAAATTAGATAAAATGTATTGACTCTTGTGTAAGACAAGAGTTTATAATTTGAAAAGGATAAAAAAATAAAGGAGATATATATGAGAAAAGAATTTTTTAAATATGCTATTCCATCAGCATTAGCTATGTTTATTTCTTCACTATATACAGTAATTGATGGAATATTTGTGGGACAAGGTGTTGGAGATTCTGCTTTAGCAGCAGTAAATATAGTTCTTCCTTTTACAGTAATGTTATTTGGATTAGCTTCTATGTTTGCCATTGGTGGTGGAGCCTTAGTTTCTAAAAATATTGGAGCAAATAATGTAGAAAAAGCAGTTAATATTTTTAGACAGGTTTTTAAAGCACTGTTAATATTTAGTTTAATAATAAGTATAGTATGTGTGGTATTTACTAGCCAAATAGTAACAGTATTAGGAGCTACTGAAGTGTTAAAGCCACTTGCGGTAGATTATTTAAGATTTTATGCAATATTTTGTATACCAAATTTAATTGGAATTGTTTTAAATAGTTTTGTTAGAAATGATGGTAGACCAAAGCTTGCAATGGTATCAACTATAAGTGGAGCTATTACTAATATAATTTTAGATTATATATTTATTTTTAACTTAGGAATGGGAATTAAAGGAGCAGCTATAGCAACTGGTCTTGGACAAATAATAACAGTAAGTATATTAATACCTCACTTTATTATGAAAAAAGGATTTTTATCATTTGGTAACGTAAAAGTGTCATTTAAAACAGTAAAGGAATTTTGTACTATAGGATTCCCATCATTTTTTGCACAAGGAAGTTATTCTATAATTGTTTTACTTCATAATATAGCGTTAGTAAAATATGTAGGTGAAGTTGGAATTTCAGCATATAGTATATTAAATTATCTAACTACTAATATATATATGGTTTTATATGGAATAACATTAGGTGTACAACCACTTGTCAGCTATAATTATGGGAAAAAAGATGGCGAGAAAATGTTAGGATTCTTTAAGATAACAAGTATTTCAAATATATTAATAACAGCCTTTTTTGTTGTTATAAGCTTTGTATTTGGTCCAGTATTAATATCAATATTTACAAGTGATGGACAAATAGCAGAATTAGCTTATAATGCATTAAAAATAGCATGCTTGAGTTATTTTGCAGTAGGGCTAAATTTAAATAATTTAGTTTATTACCAAGCAATTGAAATTCCTAAGTATTCTAATTTGAGCTGTATATTAAGATCAGTAGTGTATTTACCAATATGTCTATTTGTACTAGGAAGGTTTTTCGGTGTAAATGGTATTTGGGTAAGTGCAATTATTTCTGAGACTTTAACATTTATAACTATAAAAATAGTTGGAAATATAAAGTTGCATACCTATAGAGTTATAGAAGCAAATTAAAGATTTTTAGTATATAAACTGTACTGAGATATTAAAATATTATATCTCAATACAGTTTTTTATATTTAATAAGTTGTTTTAAAATAAAAAACAGTTATTAAGTATAAAATAATTGAAGATAAATATTTAAAATGATAGAATAAATAGCAATATTAAAAGAAATAAACTAGATAGCTTTAGAAGATGAGTTAATATTTAAAGATTTATACTTATTAAATTTAAATAATTTTTAATCTTTATAGTGTTTATTATATTTTGATAATAAGAATTTTAGAAAGGGAATAGATATGATATCTAAATTTTCAATTGGAGAAGTAGCTAAAATACATAATATTACGGTAGAGACATTAAGACATTATGATAGAGTGGGATTGTTGAAACCTTCATATACAAATGAAAATACTGGATATAGATATTATAGCACTAAGGATTTTATAATATTAGATTTAATTAAACAATGCAAATCTATGGGGTTATCTTTAGAAGAGATAAAAAGTATAATAGAAAACTATACATCACCAGAATCGATGTTACAAGTTATAGGAAAGCAGAAAAAAATAATAAATGAAAAAATAGAAGAATTAAATAAGATAAATAACAATATTACTTTTTTAGAAGATCGAATAAAGCTTTTATTAAATGAAGGATTAAATAAAATATTTATAAAGTTTTATGAGGAAAGAACCTTTATAAAATATAATAATACAAACAGATTTACAGAGGAATTTGAAGTAAATTTAAGTAAAATTTTATCAGAGATAGAAAGAAAGTATAGTTATTTTAATAAGGAATTAGGTTTTATTGTTTCTTATAATAAGCTTAAAGAAAATAATCAAATAACTTATAAAAATACAATGATAAACTTTACTAGAGGAATGAATATTGAAGAATATGATAAAATAATTTTACCTAAAGGTAAATATTTAACATTAAATTTTGATGATGATTATAATGATACAAAGAAGTATTATGATATTATTATGAAATATATAAATGACAATAAAATTGAAACATTAGGAGATTTTTGTGAGATATATATAATAACTAGAGTTAGCAGTAATGGGATGGAGAAATCTTTAGGAAAAATACAAATACATATAAAATAAATTACATAGTTTAGATTAGTGCATTATTTATAAAATACTACAAAAATAATGTAAATAAAGATGTTCCAGTGTATATATTTATAGTGATGAATTAAAATGTTAAAGGAGGTATATACAGCATGGCAAAATGGTTATTAGATCCAGGTCATGGTGGAGCAGATTCAGGGGCAACTTATAAGGAAAGAAGAGAATGTGATGATGTTCTTAGATTAGCTTTAAGAGTTGGAGAAGCATTAAAAAAGAATGGAGAAAATGTTTATTATACAAGGGTTACAGATGATACTATAAGCTTATCTGATAGAAGTAATAAAGAGAATTCAGGAAATTATGATTATTTCGTAAGTATTCATAGAAATGCATATCAGCCAGAAGTTGCAAAAGGGATTGAAACTCATATATATGCTGTTGGGGGAACTGCAGAACAATTAGCTAATAGAGTTAATGAAGAGGTAGTTAAAAATGGTTTTGTAAATAGAGGAGTAAGGGTTTCAAATTTTCATGTTTTAAGAGAAACAAAATGCCCTGCAATATTATTAGAAGTTGGTTTTATAGATAACACTTCAGATAATTCTTTATTTGAATCAAATTTTGAAAAAATAGTTCAATCAATAGTTAAGGGCTGCTTATTGCAAATAGGAAAAGAAATAAGTGATATTAATAATTCAAAGAGTGATGAAGTATATTATAGGTGTGTTGTAGGAAGCTTTAAAGAGAGAGTAAATGCAGAAAATAGAAAAGCTGAATTAATAGCAAAGGGATATAAAGATACTTTTATAGAGATATATAAGAAAAATTAAAAATTTTAAAATGACCATATCAAAATATTATTTGAGTTTTGATATGGTCATTTTTATTAATAAAAATTCAAATTGTAGGTGAAAATAAGTGTAATGAATAGATAGGAAAGAGGTGTTAATCATGAAGAAGAAATATGAAATAATAAATTGTCTAACTTTAATTTTATTTTTTAGTATAGTAAATAAAAATATTACTATAGAAGTACCAACATCAGATTATGATGATTATTTTAATCAAAATAATATAAAACAATATAATACATTTCCAGATAATAATTTAAATAATAATGATATGAATAAAATAGAGGATTTTCATTATTATTTTGATGATTATGATTACTATAATAATTATAAGGATTTTCAATATTATGATAAAAAGGATGATTATTATGATCATAATTATTATGATCGCGCTGAATAATTATGCAAAAAAAGTTTGATTTTATTTAAAAAAGTGAAAAATCTAAAAAAATATTACATGTAATAAAGTGCATTGAAAAGAGATGAAATATTAATGTTTTGTTAATAAAAACGATATCAAATTAAATAAATTGCATAAAGGGGGTGTATTTACACAAAATTCTTGTAGACAAATGTAGAAAAAAGAAGTATAAATATAATATAGGATATATAATGGAGGGAACGGAAATGGTACTAATAGGAATATTAATGGTAATAGTAGGGTTTGCACTGAAATTAGATAGTATAGCGGTAATTATAATATCAGCTCTTGCTACAGGGTTTGCAGCGCACATGGATATTACTGAAATATTATCAATCCTTGGTAACACATTTGTTAATCAAAGATTAATAACAATTTTTATATTAACATTACCTGTAATAGGTATATCAGAAAGATATGGATTAAAAGAAAAAGCAGTTTCATTAATTAAGAAAGTTAAGAATCTTTCAACAGGAAAGCTTTTAACATTATATTGTTTAATAAGACAAATTGCTGGAGCTATGTCATTAAGAATAAGTGGACATCCTCAATTTGTTAGACCTTTAATAAATCCAATGGCTCAAGGTGCGGCAATAAGCAAGTACGGAAAGCTAGATGAGAAAACAGAGGCTAAAATAAAAGCAGCGGCAGCATCTATGGATAACTACGGTAATTTCTATGGGCAAAATTTATTCTTAGCAAGTTCAGGAGTTTTATTAATTGCTAATACATTAAGCGAGTTAGGATATGCAACAACAGGATTAGATATTGCAAAAGCTTCGATTCCTATAGCAATAATTGCTTTTGGATTAGTTTTAATTCAAAACATATTATTGGACAAGCAATTAGAAAGACAGTTTGGAAAAAAGAATAAATAAGCACGAAGGAGAAATGATATATGGATTTTGCAGCAATTTCTAATATGTTATTAGAAATATTCTACATAATAATTGGAATTATGATGTTAAATACAGCTGTATTAACATTACGTGATAAAAATCATAAAGCAAAAATAGGGACAGCCTTATTTTGGGCATTACTAGGAGTAATATTTATATTTGGACCATATATACCATCAGTAGTTGTTGGTGGGATATTAGTTGTTATAGCAGTACTTACTTTAACTAAACAAGTTAAACCAGGAACTGTTAAGGCATTAGATGAAAAGTTCGGAGAAGAACAAGCACAAAAATTAGGATTAAAGGTATTTATACCATCATTAGTTATAGCTTTAGCAGCATTAGCAATTGCTCAATTTACACCAATATCAGGAACAGCAGCAATTGGTGTTGCAGCAGTTATTGCAGTAATAGTTACGTTTATTATTACTAAGGCTAAGCCTAGAGTTTTAGTTGAAGAATCAGATAGAATGCTTCAATCAGTAGGTGCAGTAAGTATACTTCCACAATTATTAGCAGCGCTTGGTGCATTATTTACAGCAGCAGGAGTTGGTGATGTAATTTCATCAGGAATATCAAGTGTATTACCACAAGGAAATATATTTATAGGTGTTACTGCTTATTGTATAGGTATGGCAGTATTTACTATGATAATGGGAAATGCTTTTGCAGCCTTTTCAGTTATTACAGTTGGTATAGGAATACCATTTGTATTTGCACAAGGTGCTAATGTTGCAATAGCAGGAGCTCTTGCATTAACAGCAGGTTATTGTGGTACATTATTAACACCAATGGCAGCTAATTTTAATATTATGCCAGCTGCTTTACTTGAAATTGAAGATAAGAATTCAATAATCAAGCATCAAGCACCAGTAGCTTTACTTTTATTAGCTATTCATATTGTATTAATGTACTTCTTAGCATTTTAATTAAAAGAATAATTTAATATGTTATAATATATATGAGATATTTTCTAAATAATTTATTTATTAGAAGATATCTCATAATTCTTACCACAATAAATAATAAAAATTTACCAGTTAATTAAGAATAACAAAGGAGAAGATGAATATGAAAGTTTTAATAACAGGATTCGATCCATTTGGAGGAGAAGCAATAAATCCAGCATTAGAAGCAGTGAAGTTATTACCTGATACTATTGCTGGAGCTGAAGTAATTAAACTTGAGATTCCAACAGTATTTAGAAAATCTTTAGAAAAAATAGAAGAAGCTATAGAAGCTTATGGACCTGATATAGTTATTTCTATAGGGCAAGCTGGGGGTAGATTTGGAATTACTCCTGAAAGAGTTGCAATCAATATGGATGATGCAAGAATTAAAGATAATGAGGGTAATCAACCATTAGATATTACTATATATGAAGATGGAGAAGCAGCATATTTCTCTAACTTACCAATAAAAGCTATGGTTAATGAAATGAAGATAAATGGAATTCCAGCATCAGTTTCAAATACAGCAGGAACTTTTGTATGTAATCATGTTATGTATGGAGTATTATACTTAGTTGATAAGAAATATCCTAATATTAGAGCAGGATTTATACATGTTCCATATATACCATCACAAGTAGTTGATAAGCCAGAAAAACCATCAATGAGTACAATTGATATTTCAAAAGGATTAGAATTATCAATAAAAGCAGCAGTAGAAAATATAGAAGATATTAAGGCTGTTGGTGGAGCAATTTGCTAAAATGTTAGAACCAAAGGAACAAAAGAGGATCTTTGTTTATGGTAGTTTAAGAACAGGTTTCTTTAACTATAATAAATATTTGTTAGGAAAAGTATCAAATGCTCAAGATGGAAAAGTAAAAGGTAAATTATATCATATGCCACACAAAGGTTATCCTGCATTAATTGAAGGGGATGATGTGGTAATTGGGGAAATAATGACTTTAAATGACTTTGAAAGTGTAATGATTCCAATGGATGAAATGGAAAATTACTATGGGGTAAATGATAGTAGAAATGAATACAATAGGGTAGTAATGGATGTTGAACTTTTAGACGGAAGTAAGGAAAGTTGTTATGTTTATTATTATACTATGAATGATAAAGATGTTTTCGAAGAAAATAGTATTTACATAAAAAATGGTGATTGGAAGGACTATATGTCAAAAAAATCATTATAAATAAATAGGTATGTCCCCTGATTTGATCTAATATGTGGGTTAAATCAAGGGACATTTTTTTATATTTGACAAAGAAAAATATTAGGAATAAACTTATCATAAATAAAGATAAATAAAATGAGGTGAAATAAATGGGAAACTGTAGTACATGTCCAAGTAATGGATCATGTGGAAAAGATGAAACACAATGTGGAATTGAAAATAATCCAGAAAATAAGATAAAAAATATAATAGCTGTAATGAGTGGTAAAGGTGGAGTTGGAAAATCTACTATGTCCGTTATGATTGCTAGACAATTAGCTCAAAGAGGATATAGAGTAGGGATTTTGGATGCAGATATAACAGGACCTAGTATACCAAGATTGCTTCATATAGAGGAAGAAAGAGCAAGAGGGACAGAAACTCTTATTTTCCCAGTAGAAAGCAGCGAAGGAATTAAAGTTATGTCTTTAAATTTAGTTGTAGAAAAGGAAGATGAAGCTGTCATTTGGAGAGGTCCAGCTATAGTTAGTGTTGTAAAGCAATTTTGGACTGGAGTATATTGGGGAGAGTTAGATTACTTAATAATAGATATGCCACCAGGAACAGGAGATGTTCCATTAACAGTAATGCAAACTATACCTATTAAGGGGGTAGTAATGGTTTCTATTCCTCAAGATATGATTTCTATGATAGTTTCTAAGTCTATAAATATGGCTAGAAAAATGAATATAGATATATTTGGTGTAATAGAAAATATGAGTTACATTAAGTGTCCTGACTGTGATAAAACTATTAAATTATTTAACGGTGAAAGTACAGAGAAATTCTTAAAAGATATGAATGTAGAACTTCTAGGAGAACTACCTATGCATAGAGCTATTACTAATTATGGTTCTTTAGAATTAGTAGAAGAGGAAGAAGAAATAGCTGAATTATTTGATCCTATAGTTGAAAAGATAATGAATAAATCAAAGAAAAAATTAATTTTATAATTATATTTATAAAAACATCTAAACTTATATTTGAACTAATTTTAGTAATATATATAGTTCAAATATGGTATTAGGTGTTTTTATTATTTTTATAAAAGCATAATAAGTATAAATAAGCCTTAATTGAAGGATAAGTAAAAAATTGTTATAATAGTAAATAAAACGTTTAATGGGGTGGAGAGAATGGCAACAATAAAGGAGATCGCAAAAGAAAGTGGAGTATCCATTGCAACTGTATCTAATATTATACATGGAAAACCTGGAGCAAGTGATGAAACTAGAAAGAAAGTAATGGATGTTATAAAAAGATTAGATTATACTCCTAATATAATTGCACAAAGTCTAAAACAAAAAAATACAAAAACCATTGGAATAATTACAGAAGATTTAACTGTATTTAATACTGCTAATATAGTAGATGGAATAAATGAATATTGTGATCAGCATGGCTATCAATTTGTATTAGGAAATTTAAGATTATATAAGAAATATGATAAAAAGTTTTATGATTCTGATAAATACTATTCTAGAGTTAATGAAGAATTTAAATTGATGCTGTCAAAGCAAGTAGAGGGAATAATATATATAGCATGTCATTGTAGGGAACTAAAATGTATTCCTGAAGAATTTCCTATACCTATAACAATTGCATATGGTTTTACGAAATCAAATAAGTTATCATCAATAATATTTGATGATGAACAAGGTGCTTATGAAGCAACTCAAAGAATTATTAAAGCTGGAAATAATAAAATAGGAGTAATTTGTGGATTACGTCAAAGTTTACATACTGAACAGAGATTAATTGGTTATCAAAGGGCTTTGTATGATAATAATATATTATTTAATCCTAATTATATATGTTATGGTGATTGGGAAAGAGAGTCTGGATATAAAGCTTGTGACGTATTAGTAAAGCAAGGGGTTACAGCTATTTTCTCAATGAATGATGTTATGGCTGGTGGAGTATATGATTATATGAATGATAAAGGATTATTAATGGGGAAGGATATATCTCTAGTTGGATTTGATAATCGTGAAATAAGCCAGGCTTACAATCCAAAATTGTCAACAATGGCATTACCACTCTTTGATATTGGAAGAAAATCAGCAGAAATTTTAATTAATTCTATAGTATCAAATAAGTCAGAGAATAAATCATATAAAATGAATTGTAAATTTATAAATGCAGACTCATTAATTAAAAGATAAGTAAAAGGTATATCAGTACTAATGCTGATATACCTTTTTAGATAATGGTTAAAATTATTTAAATAGATAAAGATATAAATTTTATTAAAACGTTTAATAAATAGGGAAAAATAAAGAAAATACAACATAAAGACTAGAAAATAAATAAAAATAAGGAAAATAATGGTTTTAAAATTATTTTAAATATGGTATAAATAAGTAAAGAGGAAGTAAAATTTTTGAAATTTTATAAAACGTTTAAGTGATATTGAAATAAGGGAGGCATTAATATGAACATTAAAGGAAGTAGTAAATTATTTTCATTACCTTTACAAAATATAGAGATTAATGATGGATTTTGGAGTAAGTATACTAAGTTAGTTAAAGATGTGATTATTCCATATCAATGGGATATATTAAATGATAAAGTTGAAGATGCTGAGCCTAGCCATTGTTTAAATAATTTTAAAATAGCAGCAGGTGAAATAGAGGGTAAATTTGGAGGAGCAGTATTTCAAGATACGGATGTAGCAAAATGGCTTGAAGCTGTGGCATATTCTCTAACTACAGAGAAAGATGAGAATTTAGAAAAGGTAGCAGATGAAGTTATTGAATTAATAGGAAAGGCTCAATGTGAAGATGGATATATAAATACTTATTTTACTATAAAGGAACCAGAATTAAGATGGACGAATCTTACGGAGGGACATGAACTATATACAGCAGGCCATTTATTAGAGGCAGCGGTAGCATATTATAATGCAACTGGAAAAGATAAATTTTTAAATATAATGATTAAATTTGCAGATTTAATTTGTGATACATTTGGAGAAGATGAAAATAAGAAGCAGGGGTATCCGGGACATCAAGAAATAGAATTAGCATTATTCAAATTATATGAGGTTACAGGTAATAGAAAATATGCAGATATAGCTAAATATTTTATAGATGAAAGAGGAAAGGAGCCTAATTTATTTTTAGAAGAAGAAAAAACTGAACAATTTAAGAGAATATTTCCTGAGTTTGCAGGATATACACCGTTATATTCGCAATCACATTTACCTGTAAGAGAACAGAAAACTGCAGAGGGACATGCTGTGAGGGCAACTTATATGTATTGTGCTATGGCTGATTTAGCTTATGAGTATAATGATAAAGAGTTATTTAAAGCTTGTGAAATATTATGGAACAATATAGTTAATAAAAGAATGTTTATAACGGGAGGTATAGGTTCGTCTGGTTTATTAGAAAGGTTTACAACAGATTATGATTTACCTAATGATATAAATTATTCAGAAACCTGTGCATCTATAGGATTGGCTCTATTTGGATTAAGAATGGCTAAGATAACAAAAGAATCAAAGTATATAGATATAGTTGAGAAGGCATTATATAATACTGTTCTTTCAGGAATAGCAATGGATGGTAAAAGCTTCTTTTATGTGAATCCTTTAGAAGTATGGCCTGATTCATGTTTACCACGTACATCTAAGGAACATGTAAAGCCAGTACGACAAAAGTGGTTTGGAGTAGCTTGCTGTCCTCCTAATATAGCAAGAACTTTAGCTTCATTAGGGCAATATATTTATATGCAAGATAAAGATACTTTATATATTAATTTATTTGTATCTAACAAATCAAAGGTAGAATTAGAGAATACAGTTTTAAATGTTGAAATGATCACTGAATTTCCTAATGATAGCAATGTTAAATTACATTTATCATCTAATAATAATGAAAAATTATCAATTGCAATTAGAATACCAGATTATGCTGAAGGGTTTTCAATTAAATTAAATGGAGTGTTATATGAATTTGATAATAAAAATGGTTATGCAATTATTAATGGAGTATTTAATGATGATAGCATAGATATTAACTTTAATGCACCAGCAAGATTTATTTATTCTAATCCATTAGTAAGAGCTGATTTTGGAAAAGTAGCTATAACTAAGGGACCTTTAGTGTATTGCTTAGAGGAAATTGATAATGGTAATAATCTTTCAGGAATAATGATAGATACAAATATGAAGATAGAAGAAGAGTATGATAATGAACTGCTAGGAGGAACTACTGTTGTATATGTTAAGGGGAAAAAAGTAAGCGATTCAAACTGGAATAATGAAAAACTTTACTTTACGAGTAAACCTATTTTAAGTGATGTTAAACTAAAAGCAATACCATATTGTTATTGGGATAATAGAGGCAATGGTGAGATGATTGTGTGGGTAAAGGAAATATAAAACAAAAGGAAATGACAAATTGTGCGTACAATTTATTAGTTATTAATAAAAATCTATTATAAAAATAAAAAAAAACAAATAAGTGGAAAAAATAGTTAATGAATGTATTGATAATATAACCATATATTAGTTACAATAATATTGTAATAATTCAAAAAAACAGAAATAAATAAATTGTATTTATGAAATGGATTAAAATTTAAATGTATTAAGAAGACTACATAAGCTTTTAGCTTTTGTAATATATTTATAAGAAGTTATGGAGGGGTATTATGATTAAGATGAAAACGTTTAAAAGATTAATAGGACTTTTATTAGTTACATCAGTAACTACAGGGTTGATGGTTGGATGTGGATCAAGTAAAAGTACAGATGATTCAAGTAAAGGAACTGAATCAGAAGAGGCTGTAACTGATGAAAGTTCAGAGGAAGAACCAACAGTAGTTACTGCAGGTGATGAAAATGGTACTGAATTTGAAATGTGGACATTCGTTGAATTACATGCTCAATTCTATCAAGAAATGGTTGAAGAGTGGAATAAGAAAAATCCAGATAAAACAATTAACTTAAAAATGACAGTTTTACCTTATGGTGATATGCATACAAAATTACAATCATCTTTACTTGCAGGTAAAGGAGCTCCAGATTTATGTGATATAGAAGTTGGACAATTCCCTAATTTCTTAAAGGGAGTACCACAACTAGAACCATTGAATGATGTTGTTGAGCCTTATAAGGATTCAATAGTTGAATCAAGACTTAATCTTTATAGTAAAGATGGAGATATGTATGGATTACCAACACACGTTGGAGCAACAGTAGCATTCTATAATACAGAATCATTAGAAGCAGCAGGAATTGATTATACTACAATAAAAACTTGGGATGATTATAAGGAAGCAGGTAGCAAATATTATGAAGCTACAGGAAATTATTTAGGAACAGCAGACACAGGATCAATATGGACAGAATCATTAATGATTTCAGAGTTAGGCAGTGATTATACAGATAAGGATGGTAATCCTCAAATTGATAATCCAGGAATGGAAAAAGTATTAACAACATTAAAAGAGCTTCAAGATTGTAATGCAATTGCTACAATAGCAGGTGGACAACCTGATAATGAAGAAGCCTTTGGTGAATACAATAATGGAACATATGCTTCAGCTATTATGCCAATGTGGTATATGTCAAGGTTTATAAACTATATGCCAGAATTATCAGGTAAGATTGCTATAGCACCTGCTCCTGTATTTGAAGAGGGACAAGACCGCTCAGTTGGTGGAGGCGGTACTGGGACTGTTGTAACAAATCAATGTGGTGATGTTGACTTAGCTAAATAGTTCTTAGCATTTGCAAAGCTTTCAGAAGAAGGAAATATAAAGGTTTGGGAAATATTAGGATTTGATCCAGTTAACACTACTGTTTGGGATAACGAAGAAGTTACTAATAACCCTGATAATCAATATGTACAATATTTCAAGAATAATCCATTTGATGTATTAAAAGAAATAAAAGAAGAAATAGGATTATGTAAGGTTGTTGAAAATAGTCCATCTATAAATGAAGTTTTCTGTACTACTACTTTAAACAGTATATTTGAAGATGGTGAAGATGTAAAAGAAGCATTAGAATATGCTAAAGATGAAATAGATAATGCAGTTCAATAAATAAAAGTATAATAAATGCAAAATTCATCAGTAATGATGGATTTTGCATAATTTATAGAGGGGGTAAGTCAATGGTAAAAAGATTTATATATAATAAAAAAGTTGCACCATATGTATTTATATTACCATTTATAATTATATTTCTAGTATTTTTTATTTCACCTATGGCTAGAACAATTGTAATGAGTTTTCAATCAGTGTTACCAGGAATAACAGAATGGGTTGGATTTGATAATTATAGTAGATTATTAGGTGATAAGGTATTTCTTAAGGCTGTTATGAACAGTATGAAATATATGATTTGGACTTTAATATTACTTATTCCAATTCCTATGCTACTTGCGACAGTTTTAAATAGTAAATTTGCTAAAGGAAGAGAATTCTTTAAATCAGCACTTTATTTACCAGCATTAACATCTGTAGTTGTTGCAGGTACAATATTTAGATTAGCATTTAGTGAATTAGATGGAGCAGTAATGAATTCTGTTATAGGATTCTTTGGAATGGATCCAATTAAGTGGTTAAAAGGAGCAGGTACAGGTTTCTTTGCATTATTACTTTTAGCATGTTGGAGATGGACAGGCGTTAATATGCTATATTTCTTATCAGGACTTAAGAACATACCAGATGAATTATATGAATCAGCAGATATTGATGGAGCAAATGCTGTTCAAAAGTTCATTTATATTACGGTTCCACAATTAAAACCAACAATAGTATATGTATTAACTATTTCAATATATGCAGGATTAGCAATGTTTACAGAAAGTTACATGATTTGGGGAGGAAATTCTTCACCTAAGAACATAGGTCTTACAATTGTAGGATATTTATATAGACAAGGTATTGAAAAGAATGCAATGGGATATGCATCTGCAGTTGGAATCATATTATTTATTATAGCTATGACTATTAATATGATTCAGTTAAAAATGAATGGAACATTTTCAAAGGAGGAGTAAGCAATGTCTAGTTTAGAAATATCAAAAAAAATAGAAAAGCCACTTAAAAAAAGTACTATTGGAAATAAAAAACGTTTGGCATTACAAATATTAATTTTTGCATTATTCCTCATTTTATCTATTATCATAATTATTCCATTTTATATATTAGTTATATCATCATTTAAGCCAGGAAATGACTTAATACGTTATGGAATAAATTTAAAGATAGAGTTAGATAAGATGTCATTAGATAACTTTATATTCTTATTTACAGGAAATCATCAGTATTTTACTTGGTTTTTTAATAGCTTATTTTTAACAGCAATTTCAGTAGTAATAACTTTATTTGTTTGTGCAGCTGTTGGATATGGATTTTCAATGTATGATTTTAAATTCAAGAATTTCTTATTCATCTGTGTATTATTTGTAATGATGGTTCCATTCGAAATATTAATGGTTCCTATGTATAGCCAGATAATAGATATGGGGTTGATTGATACCTACGCAGGTATTATATTGCCTGGGATAACTAGTGCATCAACAATATTCTTCTTTAGACAATATTTACTTGGAATACCTAAGGATTTAATTAGCGCAGGAAGAATTGATGGAGCATCAGAATATGGTATTTTCTTCAGAATAATACTTCCAATTATGAAACCAGCATTTGCAGCAATGGCAATTTTAAATACAATGGGTGCATGGAATAATTTATTATGGCCTTTACTTGTTTTAAAAACAGACACTAAATTTACTTTACCAATAGGGTTAAATACATTGTTAACTCCTTATGGAAATAATTACGATTTATTAATAGTTGGATCATTTTTCTCAGTAATTCCAGTTTTAATAATTTTCTTATGTTTCCAAAAATATTTTGTTGATGGTATGACAGCAGGAGCTGTTAAGGGATAAAATACAAAAATATAAATATAAGGGAGAGATATCTTATGAGTAAAAAAGCAAAAATGATAATAGATAAAGAGTTTAAAATATCAGAAATAGATAAAAGAATTTATGGATCATTTATAGAGCATTTAGGAAGAGCAGTATATGGTGGAATATATGAACCAGGACATTATACTTCAGATGAAAATGGATTTAGAAAAGACGTAATAGATTTGGTTAAAGAATTAAATGTACCAATTGTAAGATATCCAGGAGGAAACTTTGTATCTAATTTCTTCTGGGAGGATAGCGTTGGACCTGTAGAGGAAAGACCAAGAAGATTGGAACTTGCATGGAGAAGTTTAGAAACTAATGAAATTGGATTAAATGAATTTTCTAAATGGACAAATGCTATAAATTCAGAAATAATGATGGCAGTTAATTTAGGAACTAGAGGAATTGCTGATGCATGCAATCTATTAGAGTATTGTAATCATGAAAGCGGAACAAAATATAGTGATTTAAGAATTAAGCATGGAGTAGAGAAACCACATAAAATTAAAACTTGGTGTTTAGGAAATGAAATGGATGGACCTTGGCAATTAGGTCACAAAACTATGGATGAATATGGTAGACTATCAGTAGAGACTGCAAGAGCAATGAAAACTATAGACCCAAGTATAGAAGTTGTTTCTTGTGGAAGCTCATATAAGGATATGCCAACATTTCCAGAGTGGGAAGCAACAACTTTAAATTATAATTATGATGAAATAGATTATGTTTCACTTCATCAGTATTATGGTAATAGAGCTAATGATACTGCAAACTTTTTAGCTCAAACAGTAGATATGGATGAATTTATTAAAACTGTAAAGTACACATGTGATTATATAAAAGCAAAAAAACGTAGCAAGAAAACTATTAATTTAAGCTTTGATGAATGGAATGTATGGTTCCATTCTAATGCAGAATATGATGATATTATGAAAAATAGACCATGGCAAATTGGTCCGGTATTATTAGAAGATATTTACAATTTTGAAGATGCATTATTGGTAGGCTTAATGTTAATTACGTTATTAAAGCATAGTGACAGAGTTAAAATTGCTTGTATGGCTCAGTTAGTAAATGTTATTGCACCAATAATGACAGAAAAAAATGGTCCAGCTTGGAAGCAAACAATTTATTATCCTTATTTACATGCATCAAAATATGGAAGAGGAATAGCTTTACAATCAGTAATATCATCACCAAAACATGATACTATAGATTTTACTGATGTTAATGATGTAGAATCAATAGCTATATATAATGAAGAAAAAGAAGAGGTTACTATATTTGCTGTAAATAGAAACTTAAGTGATGATATTAACTTAGAGTGTGATGTAAGAAGCTTTGATGGATATAAAATAATAGAGCATATAGTATTAGAAAATAATGATATGAAAGCTGTAAATTCTATAGTTAAAGAAACAGCTACACCAAAACTAGCTAATAGAAGTGAATTAATTGATGGAATTTTAACTTCACAATTAAGTAAAGTTTCTTGGAATGTAATTAGATTAGGAAAAAATATATAAGGTATATTAATAGATTAGCTAAGTATCTATAATTTGTAGTCATTAGTATACTATAATAGTTTTTTAGCCATTTATAATTTATTTATAGATTAATATTACTAAAATTAAAAAGTGGTATTTACAAGAAGGAGTGTCGCAGAATGTTAAAGGAAGTTGAACTAAGTTATAGTGATAAAAATGAGATGCTTAGCGTTATAAAAGCATTAGCAAATGAATCAAGAATAAATATTTTGCAATTATTAGATAGAGGTTGTTTAAATGTAAATGAAATCGCAGAAGCTTTAGATTTACCAGTATCAACAACTGCATTAAATATAAAAATTTTAGAAGAAGCTGGGTTAGTACTTACAGAACTGCAACCTGGAATAAGAGGATCTATGAAAGTAAGTAGTAAGGCCTGTAGTAATATTATTATTAATTTAAATGATAGTATAAATACTTTACCAGAGAACTGTGTTTATATAGATATGCCTATTGGAAACTATAGTGATTGTAGCATATTGCCATCTTGTGGATTAGTTAGTGAAAAAGGAAGTATAGGGCGTTTTGACAAGCCAAGTAGTTTTTATTACCCGGAGAAAATTAATGCTCAGTTATTATGGTTTTATAATGGATATATAGAGTATAAATTTCCATATGAAGGATTAAAAAATAAAAAGATAAATATGTTGGAAGTTTCAATAGAAATGTGTTCTGAAGCTCCACATTATAAAAATGATTGGCCATCAGATATAACTATGTGGATAAATGATATAGAAGTTGGAACATGGACTAGCCCTGGTGATTTTGGGGGAAGACGTGGTAGAAATAATCCACAATGGTGGCCAGATACAATTAATCAATATGGTTTGTTGAAATATTGGAGAGTAAATAGTACAGGAACTTATGTTGATGATTTAAAGTTATCAGATAAAACAATTGATGATTTTAATGTTGAAACTAATGATTTTATAAGTGTTAAATTTGGTATAAAGGAAAATGCAAAAAACATAGGAGGAATAAGTATATTTGGAAAATCATTTGGAGATTATCCACAAGATATAATAATGAAAATAGAGTATTCGAAATAGTATAAAAGATTTGGTATAGGGCATGGAGGATTATTATGGAAGTAAAAGAAGTGGTAAAACCTATTATATTACAAAGAGCAGACCCGTGGATATATAAACATACAGATGGATATTATTATTTTACGGCTTCAGTACCTGAATACGATAGAATTGAAATAAGAAGATCAAAAACGATAAATGGATTAGCTGAAGAAGCTGGAGTAACTATTTGGAGAAAACATGAAGAAGGTATGTTAAGTGCCAATATATGGGCACCAGAAATTCATTATATTGATGGAAAATGGTATATATATTTTGCAGCAGCTAGAACCACTGAAACAAATGAAGGTTTATTTGACCATAGAATTTTTGTTTTAGAAAATGAAGCAGAAAATCCGTTAGAAGGCAATTGGATTGAAAAGGGGCAGCTAAAAACTAATTGGGAGTCCTTTGCCTTAGATTGTACTACATTTGAACATAGAGGAATTAGATATTTAGTTTGGGCACAAAAAGATCCTAATATTTATGGAAATTCTAATCTTTATATAGCAAAGATGAGTAATCCTTGGACAATAGAAGGAAAACAAGTTATGATTGCAGAGCCAGAATATTACTGGGAAAAGATTGGCTTTTTAGTTAATGAAGGACCGGCTGTAATAAATAGAAATGGGAAGATATTTATTTCTTATTCTGCTAGTGCTACAGATTATAATTATTGTATGGGAGTATTAATTGCTGATGAAAATAGTGATTTATTAAATAAGGATTCATGGCATAAATCAGAAAAACCAGTTTTAAAAACTGATAACGAAAAAGAAATATTTGGACCAGGACATAGTTGTTTTACTGTTTCAGAAGATGGAGAAACAGATATGTTAGTATATCATGCAAGAAACTATAAGGAAATAGTAGGAGATCCATTATATGATCCAAATAGGCATACATTTATAAAAAAATTAATGTATGATGAAGAAGGGAATTTAATATTTAGTTAAAGAGTAGATAATATAGGTAATTGTAGAGTTACCTATATTTCTTTAAATCTTTATAAAACGTTTAAGTTAGTTAAAGGGGGGAATTTAATTGAATTTAATGAAAAAATCAAATTCAAGACTAATGAGGTATAGGCGATTAATATCAATGATAATAATATTTGCTTTGCTGATTAGTTTATTACCAACAGATTTTATAACTAAGAAGGTATCAGCAAAAACTAAAGCTGAAAAAAATGGAGATGTAATAAAACTATCTAATGAATTCTTTAATATTGAAATTGGAGAATATGGTCAAATTACTTCTTTAATGATTGTGGGAGATAAGTACCCAACTAATTATGTTATGAATGCAGAAAATAGTCCTAATCAAGATACTGATGATCATCAATGGATGGGAGAGTTAATGTTTAATACAAAGGTTGGTGATTCTACAGAATGGACAGAGTCTTGGACTAATTCATCTAATTCAGTTAGAGATATAAAGTTAGATGGAAATAAGGTTGTAATAACTTATGAAAATGCAACTGAAGATAAGGGAATAAAAGATTTTAAGTTAGTTGAAACATATTCACTAGTAGATGATAAGCTTCGTTGGGAGATTACAGTTACAAATACTAGAGATGAGAAAATAGAATTTGGCGATTTTGGATTGCCATTTGCTTTTAATGAAATATGGCCAGGGGGAGAAGAAATATATGAAACAAGAGTAGTTGATCACTCTTATGTAAGTAATGAATCATCATATATTTATATAACAAGACCAAGTGGACAAGGCCAATTCTTAGTAATGACGCCAGATACATTTTTAACTTTTCGGTTGCACAAGATGAAACTGATATGAAAACTACACTTTATGAAGAGGGATTAATTGATGCTGTTGCACTTCCAGGGATGATTTTCTCTACTGATATGCCAGCTAAAGTTGATTTACATTATAAAAATGATGTAGACCAAATAACAAAAATAGAAATAGAATGTCCTCATGAAGCAGATTTACATTCAGGAGAAAAAACTTGTGAACATGAAGATATACCATGTACAAAAAATGTAGGAACATCTTTTGAATATTTAGAAAGTAAAACTGTTGATGGAGAACTTCATCATATATATGAAATAAGATTATCTTGTCTTGGACAAAATAATGTTCATATATACTATGAAGATGGAAAAGAGACAGTATTACAGTTCTATGCTATTGAACCTGTTGCAGATGCTTTAGAAACTCATGGAGACTTTATGGTTGAAAAAACTCAATGGGATGCCCCAGGAGAAATATATGATAAAGTATTTGATGATTGGATGATGGATACACAAAGTAAAAGAGGTGTCTTCAATGGATATTGGGGATGGGGAGATGATTGGGGATTAACTCATGGTGAATACTTAGCTGAAAAGAATGTATACCAACCAGTTATAGAACAAATTATAGCTGTTGATGAGTATTTAGATACTGCAATTTGGAATGGATTAATGGCAGAGCATCAAGATGATTATTTAATACATGACTTTTTAATGCCAGAACCTAATACAACACCAACTTATAGAGGATATGCTTATCCACATATATATAACACTTATTTTTCAATGTATCAAATAGCAAGAAAGTATCCGGAAATGGTTGACTATATAGAATCTCCAGAAACTTATTTATTAAGAGCTTACAATATAATGAAAGCTTTATATGGAGATAGAGTTGCTTATAACTGGGAAACTGGTCTTATGGGAGAATTAACAACTCCAGCTATAATTGAAGCTTTAGAAGTAGAAGGGTTCTATGATGAAGCTAAAACTATAGAAGATATTATGGAAAAGAAATATAACAACTTTAAAAATACTAAGTATCCATATGGATCAGAGTATACTTACGATAATACTGGTGAAGAAGCTGTTTACACTTTAGCTAAGCTTCAAGGAAATACAGAAATGATGGAAAAAATAGATTGGAAAACAAGAGCTTGTCGTGGATTACAATCTGTTTGGTATCATTATGGTGTTCCAACAACAATATGTGGTGAAAATTGGTGGAACTTCCAATACACAGCTTCATTAGCAGGATACTGTATGGATGACTGGTTAAGACTTCAAGATAATGATATGACACAAGAAGAAAAGGCTTATGCTGAAAGAATAAATTATGCTGGTAAAATTGCAAACTTAACTGCTATAAATTCAGGTCAAATGTGTGGTGCTGAAGACAATATAGGTACAGTTTCTTGGACATACCAAGCTGAAAAAGGTAACTTAGGGGGACAAGGTACTGGTGGAGGAAATCTTCATAATGGTTGGAGACAAATGGCTGGTGAGGCTGATTTAGGTCTGTTTGGAGCATTGCAAATTTTATCTTCAGATGTAACTGTGGATCCTGTATTTGGTTTATTCGGATATGGATGTGAAGCTACAGATAATGGCGAATATTATACTATAGTTCCTAAAGATGGGTTATTTATGAAATTAAACTTAATAGATGAAGAAATATATATTGAGTTTGATAATGATCAATATACTCAAGCTAAAGTAAATAAAGATGGAACAGGTGCTACTTTCAATATTAAAAACTTAAATAAAACTGCTCATAATTCTGCTATATCATTTACTGGTCTTAAGGCTGGTTCTTATGACTTATTAGTAAATGGAGAAGTAGCAGGACAATTTAATTGTATAGAGGGAAAAGATGCTGTTGTTAATGTACCAATGCCAGAAACTGATGCTGAAGTTACAATTGTTTTAGGAGAAACTCCTGAAAATACAGCTCCAGTTGTAGAAGCAGGTGAAGGAAGTGAAACTTTACGTTCTGAAGGGTTTACTTTAAAGGGAAATGCTACTGATGATGGTTATCCAAACTTAGAATTAACTTATGAATGGAAAATGGTTAGTGGACCAGAAGGTGGAGAAGCTAAATTAGAAAATAGTGATAAGTTAATAACAAAAGGAAAGGTAACTAAAGCTGGAACTTATGAATTTGAATTAGTAGTAAGTGATGGTGAATTATCAAGTTCAGATAGAGTAACTATTATAGTTAAGGAAGATCCACCACTACCAGAGGTATTATTAGAATATACCTTTGATAGTATTGAAGAAGATACTGTATTAGATACATCAGGATCTAATAATGATGGGGCTATAGTTGCAAGAAGAGAGGTTATTGAAGGGAAGATTGGAAATGCTATAAAGTTTAATGGAAAAACTGGATATGTAGAATTACCTAAGAATATTACTAAGAGAGTTGAAGATGTTACAATTTCAGCTTATGTAAATCTTAATGAAGCTCCAATATCAGGATCAAGATTATTTGAACTTGGTAATGTAGATGGTGAATGCTTATATCTATCATTTGTAGAGGGTGGTAAGGCACAATTAACTATTCCAGATTTAGATAATGGCAAGGATATTGTAATTAAATCAGACAAAAAATTTGTTCCAGGGTATTGGAAAAATATAACTGTAACTATTAGTAATAGTACTGCATCATTATATGTTGATGGTGTATTAGAAGGTGAAAACACAAATATATCATTTAACTTAGCAGATTTAGAAACAACTCCTAAAAATTATATAGGAAAATCACAATTTGAAGGTGTTTCATTATTAAATGGAGCAATAGATGAATTCTACATTTTAACAAAGGCTCTTTCAGCAGAGGAAATAAAGGATAGATATGAAATAAAAGAAGATATAGTATTAGAAAAAGTTGAAGAAGTTAATGTTATGACTTACAAAACTGTTAAGCCAGAATTTCCAGAAATGGTTAATGGAATTTTATCAAACGGAACTTATGGAGAGTCAGAAGTTATTTGGGATGAATTAACAAAGGATTTATATGCTACAACTGGTGAATTTAGAGTTTATGGAACTTTAGAAGGAACAGATTTAAAGGCTATAGCAAATATTGAAGTTATTTCAGCAGATGAGAATCCATATTTAGTAGCTAGATATAGCTTTGATGAAATTAGTGAAAATAAAATTGAAGATTTATCTGGTAATGGACATACTGCAGTAATTAATGGAACTGATGTTGAAAGTACATTAGTTGATGGAAAATCAAATAGTGGAGTGTTAATGAATAGAGACAATGGTAACTTTATTGCGGTTCAAAATGCAGGAACAGATTTTGCTTCACCAAATGTAACAATTTCTTATTGGTTAAATAGACAAACTGCATTAAGAGGAGAAGCTATTATTGCGTGGGCAAAAGGAGATTGGAGTACAACAGGATGGTTTATTAATGCAACATCAGGATCACCAGTAGGTATGTGGATAGATGGAGGATCAACAGGATTTAAAGTAAATGCATCAGCTAGCGGATTCTTTGGTGAAGATGAGTGGGTTAATGTGGCTATAACATGGAATTCTAAAACACAAACAGGTAATATTTATAGAAATGGTGTAGCTCAAGAAATTGAAGTTGTAGGAAGTCCTAAAACTATAAGTAAACCAGTTACAGAGCAAGTTTTAATTAGTAAAAACTATTATGGAACTATTATGAATGAATTTGCTTTAGATGATTTTAGAGTTTATAGTACAGATTTAGATAATAACTTTATAAAGGGTATATACGAACAAAAGTTAGTGGGATATATGACTGAAAGTATATGGACTAAGCCAGGTATCAAACCAGAATTACCATCTACTATTAAAGGTATTTTAGGAGATTATACTGAAATAGAGGTTGAAGTTAAATGGAATGAAATATCATCAGAGCTTTATGAAAATGAAGGTAAGTTTACTGTAGAAGGTATAGTTGAAGGTTCTAATATTAAAGCTATATGTGAAGTAGTAGTATCAGAAACAAAACCAGAAAATCCAATGATAGTTAGTTTTGAAGAAGTTATAGTAGAAACTGAAGCAGGTATTAAACCAGTATTACCTAAAAAGGTAACTGCTAAGCTTTCAGATAATACAATAGCTAGATATAATGTAATTTGGGATGAAATAAGTGAAGATAAGTATGGAAATGCTGGTGAGTTTACAGTTAATGGTTCAGTTGAAGGAACTGATGTTAAAGCAATTTGTAAGGTAGTTGTAAATGGTAGGGAAGAAGAAATTCCAGAAGTTGAACGTACAAATATAGCACCAGATGCGACTCCAACAGCAAAATATACAAATTCAGATTTAGGTGGAATAACTACTATAAATGATGGATTTGATCCAGTAAACTCTAATGATAAGAGTCATGGATTATGGCATAACTGGGGCGAAGAAGGATTAGATCAATGGCTACAATATACTTGGGAAAATCCAGTAACAATTGATGCTACAGATGTATATTACTTTACTGACGGTGGTGGAATAAATATGCCAGGTTCAG
The DNA here is from genome assembly GCF_019734195.1 of Clostridium sp. K13. Classification (GTDB taxonomy): domain Bacteria; phylum Bacillota; class Clostridia; order Clostridiales; family Clostridiaceae; genus Clostridium. The sequence goes on from NZ_JAASHM010000018.1 coordinate 40,195, forward strand.
TAGATTTCCAATACCTTGATGAAAATGGAAAGTGGAAATATGTTGAAGATGCAGTAGGTTTAGGTGGAGAAGCTGATCAATATAATAGAACAACATTTAAAGCTGTAACAACAACTGCATTAAGAATGAATTTATCTCCAAGTAAATTAGGTTTAGATGTTATTGAATGGAAGGTATATGCGGTTCCGGAAATAGAAGTTCCTACAATTATATCAATTTCTGAAGTTGATGTAGAAACAATAGCAGGAATAGAACCAGTATTACCAACTGTAGTGACTGTAACTTATTCAGATGGTACAACTAGTGAAGTTAATGTTGTATGGAATAGTATTTCTTCAGATTTATATGAAAAAGTATCTGTATTTACAGTAGAAGGTACAGTTGCAGATTCAGATATAAGAGCTATATGTAATGTTACAGTAAGGGAAAATAAAGTAAGAGATACAATAAGTTCAATAAATAATAATTATAGGCCAAGTATTGTAGAAAATAAACTAGTATTACCTAATGTTGAAGAGGGGATTAATGTATCAATAAAAACTACTAATCCAGAAGGTATTATTGATGTTGATGGAAATATAACTACACCAGAAAATGATACTGAAGTATATGTAATATTTACTGTTTCAGATGGAAATATAACTATGGATACCGACTCTATAATAGTTAAAGTAAATGGTAAGCAAGAAATTCCAGATGAAAAGCTTCCTTTTGACAAGACAGATACTGAAACTGGAATAAGAGTAGAGGCTAAGGACGACGTTATTTCTAATGAAGCTGACCTTAAGGTAGATAAAATTGAATCAGGGTCTATTTATGATTATGTTTTAAATATTATTAAGGATATAGGTAAGGTATTTATATCATATGATATTTTTGTAGAAGTAAATGGTGAAAAGGTACAACCAACTGGTGGAAACGCTAAAGTTACAATTCCAATACCATCAGATTATAATAAAGATAATTTACTTTTATATTTAATAAATTCCAAGGGTGAAAAAATAAGTATTGAATTTGTAGTAAAAGATAATAATATTATTTTTGAGAGCGATTTATTAGGTATATATTCTTTAGTAGATACTTCTAAAGGTGATGGAAAGCCAGATTTAGATGATGATAAAGAGGAAGAAACAGAAGATAAACCACAAGTTAAGCCAGATAATAAACCAAACAATAATGGTTCTAATTCAGGTAATAATAATTTACCGGCAACTGGTAATGAGGTTTCTATATATATATTAACATTTGCTATTTTAGCAGTTGCTATTGGATATATATTATTATTAAATAAAAAGAAAGTTAGAAAATAGTTTACAGTTAACTCTCATTTTAAATAATAAAATGCAACTAAGAATTAATAAATCTTAGTTGCATTTTTTTATTTAATATTATCATTATTTTCAATATTAGAACTATAATTTTCTCCTATAACTCTATCATAAGTAATTAAGTCTAAAGATTCATTTCTAGAATTAGAACTTTGAATACTTGGTGAGTATAGTGGATATTCATTCATTAATCTCTGCATAGTTTCTATAAAATCTGTTTTTTTAGAATTAATCAAATCTATTAGAACAAAAGGTATGTAAAATGCAGAAATAGTATTAATATTTTTATCAAAAATACTAGAATCATAATTATTCCACATTATATATTTTTGATTATAAATTAAATCAGCATTATTATCAGAAACTGCTAATCTATCATAAACATTATCATCAGGAGTAAAGAATGGGAAGTGATCACCTACAAAAACAAGTATTACATCTTCATCAAAGTCTTTTAACCAGTTTGTAAATTCTCTTAATTGATCACTAGTCTCTTTAACACCAGCTAAATAATAAGATAGTTGGTCTTCACCTTCAGCAGTTTCAGCATAGTATGGTTGGTGATTTTGCATAGTAGTTGCAAAAATATAACTTGGACTTTTATTTGACTTTAAAACACTTTTAATTTCATTAAAAACGCTTTTATCAGAAATATATCTTCTAAAGTTTTCAGTTTCAACTGTCATACTATCATCAAAATATAGATTGTCAAATCCATACTCTGTATACAATGTATCCCTATCATAAAATGTTTTACTAAAGGGATGAATATATGCTGTATTATAACCAAGAGTTTTGAAATAACTTGGAATAGTATTAATAACTTTTTGCTTTTTTAATAAGTTTTGTGGAACTGATGGTGTATTAATTGCATAGGTTGGTAACCCAGTTAGCAATTCAAACTCAGTTCTTGTAGTATATCCTCCAAAGGTTGGAACTACACAGTTACCAACATATCCTTCAGAAGCAACTGAATCAAACCCAGAATAAATGTCCTTATCAATATTTAATGAATCAAAGACTCTAAAATCACTAAAGGATTCAGACATAATGAAAACAACATTAGGGGTATTTTTATTAGTATTTTCAGTATTATTATCTACACCATTATTAGATATTAAATTTTTTATAGAATCGTAACTATAATTTTCAGGTGGATTTACAATATCCATTAAGTTTTCTGATGTAGTCTTTGCCAAATAAGGAAGAAAACCTATATCACTAAATTGTTCGTTACTTTCCAGGATATTAGTAGCTGCAGGAGTTTCTATTTCAAAAACAGAAAAAATCTTAGCAGATATAGAAGTTGTCAAGAATATAGTTATTAACATACTTATAAATGCACAACTGCAGATACGCTTTTTAAGTGAAAAGTCTAAAGTTAAATTGTTTTTATAAGTTAATAAAATATATACAACTAATATTATAAAGTTAAGAATTAGTGGATAAGTAATTTTTAATGAAGCAAATTTTCCTACATCACTTAGATTTTTAGTCATTAATAAATCGCTAATTACTAAATGACTTCCGCTAGTTTTATATTTAAAATATTCAATACATGAGAGAATGTAAAATATACCTCCATGAATAGCCATAGACAAATAAGCTTTTTTAAATACAAGGAAAATTATAGTAAACAATATGGCGCAAATAATAATATTAAATAATAATATATTAGGTTTTTTCATTAAGAATTTTAATGTGTCATTAAAATTCTGACATATATTATACTCTAATAAAACTGATAAAAATAATGGATATAATACAATTAATAAGTACTTAGGTATATTTTTTAAATTGAGTTTCATTATAAGATAATAACTCCTTTCTGGTAGATACCTTGAGAAATTACAAGTTTCAAATATATTATATACTTAAAATATTTTTTTTGAAATTAACTTAAGAGAATATTAAGAGAAATTTAATGGAATTTACAATAAAAATCCAATTTGGATTACATAAATTTACTATATTTGTACAAACTAATTTTAATAAATAAAATTAGAATGGAGTGATTTAAATGTTTGGAATACAAGTAATTGAATGGGTTGGATATACAGCATCAATTATGATTGCTATATCTCTGATTATGACTGATATAGTAAAGCTTAGAATAATAAATTCAATAGGGTGTATATTGTTTGCTATATATGGATTTACGGTAAAAGCTTATCCGGTTGGAATAATAAATACATTTATATTCTTTGTGAACAGTTATTATTTATATAAATTTTATAAGGAAAAATAATTAGATATTTATTATATGCCTCTGAAATTTGTAACTTAAAGTTTACAAAAAATTAAATATGTATATAATAAAATAATGAATAAAATTAGGGAGGCGCTTTTTATAACTATGAATTTAGAACAAATTTTAAACAAAATTATTAATTGGGTAACTACAGAAGGAATAAAGTTAGTTATATGGCTATTTTTATTATGGATTGGTTGGAAACTTGCTAGAAAAGTAGTAAATATAATGAATAAAACTTTAGAAAAAAGAAATGTAGATGCCACAGTTAGATCTTTTTTAGATACTTTTGTGGAAGTAGTATTAAAAGGAGTCGTGATTTATATATTCCTAGATCAAGTAGGAATTAAAACTACAGGAATAGCAGCATTACTTGCATCAGCAGGGGTTGCTATAGGGCTTGCATTACAAGGTAGTTTATCTAATTTTGCTGGAGGCGTAATAATATTATTAATAAGACCATTTAATGTTGGAGATTATATTGAAGGGGCTGGACATACAGGAACTATAGAGAAGATAGGAATGTTTTATACCCATATGGCAACTGTAGATAATAAACTTATACTTGTGCCAAATGGTAACTTAGCAAATGGAAGCATAGTTAACTATTCAGCAAAAGAATTAAGAAGAGTAGATTTAACATTTGGTGTAGGATATGAGCAAGATGTTCTTAAGGTAAAGAGAGTATTATCTAATGTTGTTGATAATCATGATTTAATTTTGAAAACACCAGAACCATTTATAGCACTTTCTGCTCATGGAGATAGTGCAATTAATTTTGTAGTAAGAGCTTGGGTTAATAATAGTGACTATTGGAAAGTATATTTCGATTTACTTGAATCAGTTAAAGTTAAATTTGATGAAGAGGAAATAAGTATACCTTACCCACAAATGGATTTGCATATAAAAAAAGAAGCTTTAATAGAAAATAAAATAATGTAATTTAAGTATATACCTCTAGTAAGTATAGATTATTTTTTATACTTATAGAGGTATTTTAATTTTAAAAAAGAATATCATGATGCTTTTTGTGTAATAAGGTAAGATTATAGTGTATAATATATGTAAATATTTATATTAAACCTAATAGATAAAAAAGAGGTGTAACATGAAAAATATAATGGATTCGCTTTTGGGTCTTTATGATATGATGCAAAAGGACTTTGGGGAAGAGAGAAAAAAGAAAAGAAATTTTAAACATATTAGAGCGTATTTTGATATGGAAGAGCATGATGGATATACAATAGATGATCAAACTTGGGATGACTTTAATATGGATGAAGTTTTTGCTAAGGTTGATAGAACTTATAGTAGTGCAGGAGAAGCTATTTTATACAAAATGCTTAGAAATCCACTTCATGACAAGAAAAAGTTAAATGAGAGAGATGAATTTGTTGAAACATTAAGAAAATCTACTGATTTAAGAACAAAATTGCAAATGATTTATTTTAAGTTAGGATATGACAGAAAAAATACATTTCTAGATATGATAATAGAATCATTAGAAGCAAATAAAACAAAATATTACTTATACATTTTATTTGGTAGAGTTTTAATGTTTGGAACAATATTATTTTCTATAATATTAAAGGAGCCTATGTTACTTTTAGCTACATTTATATTGTTATGGGTAAATGTATTTATTAATGATAAGGAAAGAAAAAATGTTAAATCACAAGGGTTACTTTATTTAAGAAATATTATAATTTCAGCAAAGAAAATACAAGAGATAAAAGATCCAGTAATTGAAAGTTACAATATTAAAATTAAAGAACTATTAAAAGAGTTAAAAGGTATAGACAGTGCTACTAGGCCAATTCAACTTGCTAATACTGGTGGTGGTGTTTTTGAAGTTTTAACTATTCCATTTTTATTAGAAGAAACTGCATTTTACAGAATTGCTAGTTTATTAGAAGAAAAAAGAGAATATATTTTAGATTTATATTATTTGATTGGTGAAATAGAAAGTTATATATCAATAGCTTCTTATAAGGAAGAAATAAAAGGAAAGTATACTAAACCTAAATTTGTAGATAAAGTAGGTATTAATATAGTTGATGGTGTACATCCTTTAATAAAAGATGCGGTACCTAATTCCATTAACTTTGAAAAGAGAGGAATTGTTTTAACAGGTACAAATATGGCAGGAAAATCTACATTCTTAAGAATGATAGGACTTAATATTATATTTGCGCAAACATTTAATTTTACTTTAACTAAAAAATATGAGGCATGTTTCTTTAATATCGTTTCTTCAATTAGTCCTAGTGATGATGTTACTTTAGGAAAGAGTTATTATATGGCAGAAGCTGAAGCATTACTTAGAATAATTAATGCTTTAGATTTAGATTTACCGGTATTTTGCCCAATAGATGAAATATTTAGAGGGACTAATCCAATAGAAAGAATAGCATCTTCTGCAGAAATATTAAAATATATTAATAGTAAAGATAGTATATCAATAGTAGCAACACATGATAGAGAACTTACAGATATTCTTAAAGAAAATTATGATTTCTTCTATTTCAGTGAAAAAGTAGATAGTAAGGGATTAAACTTTGATTATAAATTAAAAAGAGGAGTATCTAAAACACGTAATGCAATTAAACTATTAGATCATATAGGATATCCAAGAGAAATAATCAAAAAGTCTTACAATAGAGCAGAAACTTTAGAAAAATATATGTAAAATTTAAGCTTCCATCAGGAATTGTATTTATTGCTGACGGAAGCTTATTTTAATTGCCTTATGTTAAATGTTTACATAAAAATAATATGTAGAAATTTAAAGTATTTTTAAAAATATATAAATATTATGTAGATATTTTATGGAAAAAAATACCTAAAGAAGCTATAAATTTAGTGAAAAAGCTCCTATAATAAGTATAGGAGTTTGAATTTGTGGAGGGTATATTGTGAAAAGAAAGGGTAAGTTTAAGGTTCTAGTTGTTATAATAATAGGAATAATTTTATTGGTAATTCCCATAACTATGCAGGCTAAAGGAGAAGTTTCCAAAAATGTTTTAGATAAATATGTTGTAATAGGTGATGAAATATCATTAGAAGCTAATAATGACTATGAAGTTTCATATGTTTCATTAATTAAAGATTTTTTATATGCTTTAAATGATAATTTGGAATATATTAATTTAAGCAGTGATGGAGCAACATCTTCACAATTACTAAATGTAGTAGATAGTAATAAGGAAAAGTTAAAGGATGCAGATTTAATTACAATTTCAATTGGTGGAAATAATATATTAAGTGCTGTATTAAAGAGTTTAAATATTAATGAAGAAAATTTACAAGATTATGATGAAAATAAGTTTGACTCTATAATAAGTGAGTACTTAAATAGTAAAGAAGTTAAAACTGAAATTTTAAATGAGATAAGTATATTTTCAAAAGATTTTCCTAATATAATAAAAAAAATAAAGAAATTAGCTCCTAATGCTGATATATACGTGAATACAGTATATAATCCTATTAATAAAAAGTGTGAAATTTATGAATTCTTTGATTCTCAAATAAACTTAATTAATGATGTTATTGTTAAAAATAATAGTAATAATGATTATAAAATTTTAGATTGTTATCAAATATTAAATAATGATGATGTATTGAATTTTAAGATTGAAAATGGTGTAGCTAAAATTTCACCTAATAAAGTTGGACATGCAATGATGGCAAATCAAGTAATTTCAGATTATGAGGAATATGTAAATTTAGAAGTGGATAAGATTACATCTACTAGTAATAATATTAAAGGTAAAACTATTCCTAATACTAATATTATTGTTGTATCTGAAAATGGGACAGTAGGAACAACACAAGCAAAATCTAACGGAGAGTTTGAGGTTAAAATATCACCCATGGTTTCTGGAACTAATATAGAAGTTTTGGTTTATGATAAAAAGATTTTTTCTATATTATACAAATTTGAGAAATTAGTAGTTAAAAAGGATTTATTTACATCGTAGTTTTAACCATATAGAAAAGTATTGAACAATTATAATTTGGCTTAAAAAGGGTAATACTAAACTTGAAATACTTAGGAGTAATAATAAACTAAAGAAAACATTGGAGGAAAAAGTTATGAAGAAAAAAGTTGTATCATTATTAATATGTTCAGCATTAATGATGGTTGAAGGTGTTACTACTTATGCACAAACTTTAAGTGTTAGTCCAGCAGATGGTAATAAAACTACAATAGAAGCACCTTCAGAAAATAAAGAGCAAAAGAAGGAAAAAGAAACTTCACAAGCTCCAGAAGAAAAGAGTACAGAGGATAAATGTAAAAAGACTTCTAAGGAATCATCAAAAGATGATATAGAAGACACTTCAAGTAATCCTTGCAAGAAGAAAAAAAAGAAAAAAGATAAAGAAGATAAAGAAGATAAATGCGAAGATAAATGCAAGGATAAATGTAAGGATAAATGCAAAGATAAATGCAAAGATAATGTAAAGAAAGAAGAAACTAAATGTAAAGATAGCAAAAAAGAAGAAAATAAATGTAAATGCAGAGATGAAGAGCAATCTGAAAAAATAGAAAAATCTTCAGAAAAAGCTGCTGAATAATATATTATTAAATTCTCCTAGTATAGGTATTCTTAGACTAGGAGAATTTTTTTGAATTTCCTAGGAAATTAAATTTACAGCATTGCTTAGTACTTTACCGATAGAATCATTAATAACTAAATCAGCTTTATTATCAGCTGAAGTTGAACTCTTATTAATAAGTATTAGATTTTTACCATTGAAGTAATCTATAAGTCCAGCAGCAGGATATACAACTAAAGAAGTACCACCAATAATTAAAGTATCAGCATTAGCAATAGCTTGAACAGAGCCTCTAATAGTATTATCATCTAATCCTTCTTCATATAAAACTACATCAGGTTTAACTCTTCCACCACATTTAGTACAAGTAGGCACACCTTTTGATTCTAAAATAAATTTTTCGTCATAAAATGCATTACAACTCATACAGTAATTTCTTAAAACAGAACCATGAAGTTCAAATACATTTTTACTACCAGCAGCTTGATGAAGTCCATCTATATTTTGAGTTATAACAGCTTTTAATTTACCCATTTCTTCAAGTTTAGCAAGAGCCATATGTGCAGCATTAGGTTTTGCTTCAGGATATATTAGTTTAGCTTTATAGAAGTTAAAAAATTCTTCTGGATATCTTATATAAAAACTATGAGATACTAATTGTTCAGGAGTAAATGTTATATTAAGTTTTTCATTAAATAATCCATTAGAACTTCTAAAGTCAGGGATTCCAGATTCTGTACTTACACCAGCTCCACCGAAAAATACAATATTATCACTATTTCTAATGATTTCAGCAAGTTGTTCTATTTTAGTCATATAATCACCTTCCTAATTATTTTTAATAAATTTATTATCTCACAAAAATAATATTAAATAAATTATTATAAACTCTATTAATTAGGGTAATATGACCTTAGAGGGAAGTGAATTTATAATTCTAGTTATTTTCAAAAGTATATAATAATAACTTCTTATGGTTAATGTCTAAATAAATATAGCTTCTAAGTTTTTAAACTTAATATACTTTCTTTAGAGTAACATAATATATGAACTTTACATATTATATATTATTAGTTATTAAATGAATAATAATATATAGGAGGAGTGCGAATATGAATTCTTCATTATTAATAATAGTTTTATTGTTACTAAACCAATCTAATAAAGATGATTCATTGTGTCAATCAGATTTGATACAGTTAATTATTATAATTATATTAAAATATTTAAATGATCAAAATTCAGATAATGAAGATTGTAATGATAATGCTTTATTATTGATATTGTTGTTACTTTTATTTGGCAAAAATAATAATTGCGGTAATTGTGGTAATTGTGGTGGCAATGATAATATGGTTCTTGAAGCAGAAGGAACAGGTGTAGTATATTCAAAATCCAATATGATTTTTTCTAGTATAATAGAAAAAGATTATGATACAGTTGAATATGCAAATGGGATTTTAAAATTTAAGAAACAAGGTACCTTTATGTTTGATTTTGAATTAGAAGTTGAAGGAACTGATTCATGTATGAGATATGTAAGCATTGAAGCTATTTACCCACCTGCAATTATGTATAAGAATGGGGAATATACCAATGCTAATGAAAAGAAAACTTTAGTTTTAAAAACAGCTTTTTGGGCAACTCCTGGAAAGGAATACAGAATTCTAGGTGAATCATGCAGTAGAATGACTTATACTGGTAAGTTAACTATAAGAAGGATATCTTAAATTTAATATCAAAGAACCAACTCTGCTATAATATAGTACTTTAGTCTAAAGTATAAAAAATAAATACTATAAAAGTAAATATTTCTAATATAATAGAATCTAAAGGGAAATGGAACGTCACTATGGACGTTCTATTATTTTTAAGATTATGATGTTATTCCTAAATTAGAAGAACACTTAAAGTCATTAATTATATCATTAAATATTTTTCTAAGAGTTTGTCCAATTTTTATATAAGCTTCATCATTTAAGTTAGCAAGGGAAACTCTAAGTCCCCATCTTGAAGAAGCAAAACCATCACCATTTAAAAGAACAGTTGAATAATTATTTGCTAAATCATATAGAATATCAAAAGGAGTATAATTACTTTCGATAAACTTTGATGCTGCATCACCATGTTCAACTCTTGCCCAATCTAAAAGATTTATTTCTGTATAATATGATGCATAATGAGGATCATTAAATAATTCAACTTTTAATCCATCGCACAATAATTCTTTACGCTTTCTACATATAGATTTAGTTAAATTTTTATATTTATCGTTAGAATCAATTAATGCAAAAGCACAGAAAAATGCCATTTGTACTTGTTGAGGTGTTGAAAGACCAGCTGTATGATTTAAAGCAACTTGTCTACTATCAGCAACAATTCTATCAATAAAAGAAACACTTTCAGGATTACAAGATAGATGGCAGTATCTTGTATTTAAATTTGCCTTATGTATTTCTGGAAGGTCAGAAATAAGTTTATTATAAATATTATTTTCATTAATCATAACTGCACCAAGTCTCCAGCCAGTTACTCCAAAATATTTTGATAATGAATAAACCCCAATAGTATTAAATGGTAAATAACTAATTATAGATTTGAAGTTGTCTACAAAAGTACAGTAAACATCATCCGTAATAATCATTAAATTAGGATTATAGTTATCTACTATATTTTTAAGTGATTTTATACAAGTATCGTTTAATGCAATAGAAGCAGGATTATTAGGATTAACAATAAATACTGCTTTAATACTTGTATCCTTTAATTTGTTTAATTCTTCTTCAGAATATTGATAAGTTGGTATTCCATTTTCATCAACTTCATTTGCATGAATATTAATTACATCAAAATTATAATGAGGTAAGTGAGGTATTTCTAAATAAGGAGTAAAAATTGGTGTCATAAGTGCAATTTTATCTCCTTTATTTAAAAGATGATTTTTTTCTAGTGAGTCGAAAATATAACACATTGCAGCTGTACCACCTTCCACTCCAAAAACATCAAAGTTACTTTCAAATTGTGAGCAGTCACATAATTCTTTAAGTAAATATTTATTAACTATTTTTTCTATATGTATAAGCATTCTATCTGGAACTGGATAATTATCTCCTATTATTCCATCTGCTAATTCAAAAATCCATTCATCTTCATGAAATCCAAGGTTATTTATTCCATAATTATAAATTTCTTTTATTAAATTTATTCCTGGCAATGAAGGGTTATCATTAATATATTCTAATAATCTTTTAGCAATTCCATCTTTTTGAACCATTCCAGCTAAATCATCTATGTTTAATGATCTTTGTGTTTCAGATATAGCAAATTGTCCAAATGTAAAGAATGCTTGTCTAGGGGTAGCTGCTGTCCAGTTAGGATTACCTCTACCAGCGTCTAATATAGTATTATTATTTAGTTTAGCTAACTTTAATAGTTTATCCTTGAACTCAAAAGGACTTACTTTACCATAAATGTTTCTAAGTTTTTCTTTAGTTAATTCTGTATTCAAAATTGAATGTCTCCTTTCAGGGTGTATAAACACTGAAATATTTCTTGCATTTAATAATTTTATAACATATTTATTAAAATTAAAATAGTAAATATTACTTTTAGTAATATGATAAAAAATATATAGGAAATTTAGTTTTATCTATTAAATTATCATAAAATTAAGGTATTAAAAAATGAAATGTTAAAAAAAACATACATATATTATTAGGTTATAACTTAGTAACACTGTATAATTTCATTCATATAATGGATTTAGAATATATAAGTAAAAGGATAAATAATATGAAAAATAAGTATAGATTATCAACAATTATTTTTAGCGTAGCATTAATTTTATCTATAAGTACTATATATACAGATAATCCTAAAGCTATGACAATAGGAGAAAACTTAAAAGCAAAAAATATTTATTTAGCTAGTAAGGCACAAGAAGAGACATATTATAGAGTAATAGCAGGAAGTTTTAAAGATAAAGATAATGCAAATAATAGAGTAAAAGAGTTTAGGATATGAAACCTTTATAGATGTTTATATTCAATAATAAAAAATGGTGAAGAGTAAAATCTTCACCATTTTTTAATGAGTTAAAACTTCAACACCAGTTTCAGTTACTAAAACAGTGTATTCCCATTGTGCTGAAGGATAGCCATCTTCAGTTAAAACTGTCCAGCCATCAGAATCATCAATAAATATATCAGGAGTTCCCATATTTATCATAGGTTCTATTGTAAATACCATACCAGGAACTAATAGCATTCCAGTACCTTTTTTACCAACGTGAGAAACAAAAGGAGTTTCATGGAATTCAAGACCTATACCATGACCACCAAATTCCCTAACAACAGAATAACCGTTAGCTTCAGCATGTTTTTGTACAGTTTCAGCTATATCACCTAAATATCCCCATGGTTTTGCTGCTTCTAAACCTTTATCTAAACACTCTTTTGCAACTCTAACTAGCTTATCTAAATCAGGATGAACTTCGCCTATTTTGAACATTCTAGATGCATCTGAGAAATATCCATTATATATAGTAGAAACATCTACATTAACAATATCCCCTTCTTCTAAAATTACATTTTTACTAGGAATACCGTGGCATACTTCATCATTTACAGAAGTACAAACACTCTTAGGGTATCCTTGGAAGTTAAGTGGAGCTGGAATTGCACCTTGTGATACTGTGAAGTCATGAACTAAAGTATTTATGTCGTCAGTTGACATTCCTGCTTTAATATTCTTACTAACTAAGTCTAGAACAGCAGTGTTAATAGCAGAGCTTTCCTTTATTTTTTCAATTTGCTCTGGTGTTTTAATTATATTTCTAGGTGGTACTATATGCCCCTTTAGTCTATATGAGTTTATTTTTTCATCAAATTGAAGATGACAATTTTTGTATTTTTTATTACTGCCACACCAACAGTGGTCATTTCTATTAAGATTCATCTTTTTATCTCCTTGTATCTATTTTTATACTTTTATTATAGTACTTTATTAGTAAAAATGAAAATAATTAATATAATAAATAAAATAATTGTATATTAGTAGATTAGTATTTTATAATATAGTTAAAAAGACTTGAAAGGGAAAACATTATGAAAAATGGGATATCAAATGCAAAAAAATACATATATACTTCTTTTATAATTGGAGGTATATTATTGATTTTATATTATTTATTATTAAAAGTAATGTTTGGATTTGTTGCTTTTTCTAATATGTTTTGTATATTAGGAATAATTATACTTATTTATGGATATGTTGAGCTAAAGTTTCAAATAGATTTTTGGGGAAGGATACCTAAAGGTTTAAGAGGGATAATTAAGCTTTTATTTTGGATAGGATTAGTAATATTTATAACAGTTGAGAGCGTTATAATTTATAATGGAAATCATTATGATACTGAAAAGCCTGATTATTTAATTGTTTTAGGTGCAGGCTTAAGAGGAGATAGGATAAGTACATCATTATTATATAGATTAGAAACAGCCTTAGATTTTCATGAGATGTATCCAGATTTAAAAATAGTTGTATCTGGTGGACAAGGAGAGGGTGAGAATATAACGGAAGCAACTGCAATGCGTAATTTTCTAGTTGATAATGGTGTTGATTCAAGTTTGATTATCATGGAAGATAAATCAACAAATACATATGAAAACTTTTTATATAGTAAACAAGTATTAGAAAATAAAACTGGAAAAGAGGATTTTACAGTAACAGTAGTATCTAATGGGTTCCATATGTATAGGGCAAAGTTTTTAGCTAAAGAAGTAGGATTTAATGTTTATGGTTATCCAGCACCATCACATAAAGCTTCAGCATTGGTATTTTACGTAAGAGAATTCTTTGGAGCAATAAAAGCATATATATTTAGGCAATAGTAAAAGTAATTGAGGAATATTATTTATACTCCTCAATTACTTTTATTTATATAAAAATAAATATTGTAACAAAATATGGGAAATGTGTTGTTTATTAAAATGATAAAAAATATACTATAGATATGAAAAAAATTAGGAGGCTAAGTTAAGATAAAAAATATAAGGGGGAATTGATATGTATATTATAGAGACTAAGAATTTATGTAAGTCTTATGGTAAAAATAGAGGGATAATAGATATTAATTTAAAAGTAAAAGAAGGAGAAATCTTTGGCTTTGTAGGGCCTAATGGAGCTGGTAAATCAACTACTATTAGAACAATTTTAAATTTTATTTTTCCAACCTCAGGTTCAGGAAAAATATTAGGTAAAGATATAGTAAAGGAAAGTAGTGAAATTAAAAAATATATTGGATATGTTCCAAGTGAAGTAAAATTTTATGATGAAGTTAAGGTCAAGGATATAATAAAATATTCAGCAAGTTTTTATGAAGGCGTAAATAAAGAGGAAGTAGATAATCTTTATAAAATATTAGATGTTGATATCAATAAAAAAATGTCAGAGCTTTCTTTAGGAAATAAAAAAAAGGTAGCTATAGTTCAAGCATTAATTCATAATCCTAAGTTATTAATATTAGATGAACCAACAAATGGATTAGATCCATTAATTCAAAAAAAATTATTTGAATTATTAGAGGAAGCAAAGAAAAAAGGAACTACAGTATTTTTATCATCACATAATTTAGTTGAAGTAGAAAATCTTTGTGATAGAGTTGCTGTTATAAAAGAAGGAAGGATAATTGACACTATAGTTATAGAAAAGTTAGTAAAAAAATCTGGGTTAAAGATAGTTGTAAAATCAAAGGAAATAAATGAAGGTAAAGTAAAAGAAATAGGAGGACAAGTAGTATCTAAAGAAAATAATGAGATTATATTTCATTACAACAAGGATATTGATACTTTGGTTAAGCAGCTTTCAAAGTATAAAGTAGAAAAATTATTAATTAGTGAACAAACACTTGAAGATACATTTATGAATTATTATGAAAGGAGAGGTGAGAGATAAAATGAATATATTTAAATTTGAATTTAAAAGATTATTAAAAGGTTCTATTATTTGGGCCTTAGTATGTAGTGCTATAATTGTAATGTTTATGCTATTCTTCCCAAGTATGAAGGATATGGGGATACAAGAATTAGTAGGATCAAAATTAGAGGCATTACCAGAAGCTTTTTTAGAGGCTTTTAATATAAGTGGAGCTACTGATTTTAGTAATATTGCTGATTTCTCTGCTTATGTACTTCAATATATAATAATGGCAGGTGGTATATATGCAGCTATACTTGGAGTATCAGCATTAGTAAAAGAAGAAAGTGAAGGAACTATTGAATTTCTATATTCTAAGCCAATTAGTAGAAGTAGTATAGTTACAGCTAAACTTTTAGCTAGTATAGTTATATTTTTTATATTTATAATCATATTAGGTGTTGTAACTATGATTTCGTCATTAATAGTTAAACCTGAAAATGTAGAAAGTATCAATTTACTTATGGATATTAAGACATTATATATAGGAATGGCATTAATAGGATATATATTTATGGCTATAGGTTTTTTAATATCTGTATTTGTTAAATCATCAAAACAAGCAATACCAATAGCTTTAGGAGTGTTTTTTGCAAGTTATGTAATAGGTATTTTTTCTAAGTTACAAGATAGATTAAATAGCTTAATTTATTTATCTCCTTTTGATTATGCAACTCCATCAGAAATAATTAAAAATGGGTTTGAAATAAAATTTATAATAATAGGATTATGTATAATAATACTTTCAGTAGTAGCAACCTATACTATATATAGTAAAAAGGATTTTAATATATAAAATTAAATTTAAAATACCATCGAACTTTAGTTAGGGTGGTATTCATTTTTATAAATAGAAATATAAATGAATAAAAACATAATTAAAGATAAATAATTAGTATATGTGAGTTTTTTTATGTTGATAAAAATATTGTAGGAGGGAGTTATGGTTAATAATTTTATTTTTAATGAACCTATAAATAATATAGTTAAGAAGAGGAAGTCAATAAGAACTTATAATACTGAAGAAATATCTAGTGAAATAATTGGAAAACTTAATGATTATATAAGTGAAATTAATGGACCATTTAAAGAAAATATAACCTTTAAAATATTAGATGTTAAGGAAAGAATAAATGGGGCAAAACTTGGAACTTATGGAGTAATTAAGGGAGCAAACAAATTTATAGCTGCAAAGGTAAAAGATGGACAATACTCTTTAGAAGAATTAGGATATGAGATGGAGTCAATAGTGTTATATGCTACATCAATGGGGTTAGGTACGTGTTGGATAGGGGGAACCTTTAAGAAGGGACAATTTGCAAAGGCAATGCAAGTACAAGAAGGTGAAATATTACCTATAGTGTTGCCTATAGGATATGAAAAAGAAAAAAAGAGTATTATTGATAAAACTATGAGGTTAATAGCAAAGTGTGAAAAAAGAAAGGCCTGGAATGAAATGTTTTATTTTAGGGATTTTTCATGTCCATTAACACAACACTATACTTTAAATGGATTCAAGGATGCATTTGAAAATGTAAGATTAGCGCCATCTGCAATAAATAAACAACCTTGGCGAATAGTAAAGCATGGAAATGAATTTGATTTTTATGTAAATGAAGATAAAGATGAAAAAAAGGAAACTAGTTATGATATTAAGAGAATTGATATGGGAATTGCAATGTGTCATTTTGAATTAACTTGTAAGGAGCTTGGAATTAAAGGTAAGTTTAAAGTTGGTTCTCCTAAGATAAATGATGCACCTAATAATTATAAGTATTTAATAACTTGGATTAAGGATTAAAAAAATATAAATTTTTATAATACTACAAAATATGAAGTCATATAATATTTAAAAGTATAAAATATGTTTGGAGGAATGGAGTTTATGGGAGTATGGGGATTAGATATTTATGATGATGATTTAGCAGTTGATATAAGGGATGAGTTTCAAGAGTATTTAGATGAGGGAATGGATGAAAGTGAAGCAATAAATGAATTACTTTTAAATAATGATAATTTATTAGAAGAAGAAGAGGAAAGTGGAACAGTTATATTAACTATTGGTTTTTTAGCTAAGGAGAATGAAGTTGATAATTCAAGGGTAAAGAAACTATTGAAGGAATTAAAAAGAAATAAGGATTATTGGAATTATCTAAAAGAAGACTCTATGGAATTGTATGAAGTTAGAATGGATTTACTTAGAGAGCTAATTTAAAAACATATATCCAATGTAAAGGTTAACAAAGTTATATATGTATTTTAAAAAATAAAATGGATAAAATAATTATACAAAATTTTTTATAAACATTGGAGGTTTTAAAGATGGCTTTTGAAAAACTTGAGAAAAAAGTTAATGAAATTAGTAAAAAGATTAAACAAGGAAGACTTTCACAAGAAATAGGAGATGAAATTAGTAGCGTAATTAAGGAAATTGAAGATCTTGGTGGAGAGGCAAAGGAAAAATTTAAAGATGCTTTAGAAAATATGAAAAATTCATTAAAGAAGATGAAATAATATATATAAAGGTATAAAAGAATTTCTTTTATACCTTTTTTAGTGAAAATAATAAGTATTTTTAAAATGAAATACTTATCTTAAATGATTATAGAAAATATTAACAATTACATCTTGCTATGTTACTATATAAATATATTTATCATAGTAATTAGTTAAGGAGGTATAAATGAATAGAAAGTATGAAATAATTACTTTATAATCATAAAAAATAAAATAAGATTTAGACTAGGGAGAGATTAAGATGAAAATAAGAAGAGCAACAATAGAGGATATAAATATTATAGCAAAGTATAATTATAATCTTGCATTTGAAACTGAAGATAAGAAATTAGATATGAATATTTTAACTAATGGAGTTAAAGCATTAATTGAAGATGAAAATAAGGGTATTTATCATGTTTGTGAGATTGATGGTAAGATTGTTGGACAAATTATGTATACATTTGAATGGAGTGATTGGAGAAATGGCACTTTCTTATGGGTACAAAGTGTTTATGTAGATAAAGAGCATAGGGGAAAAGGAGTATTTAAGAGTTTATATAATTATATAAAGAGTATTTGTGATAATGATGATAACATATGTGGAATAAGATTATATGTAGAAAAAGAAAACTATGTAGCTCAAAAAACTTACTCTAATTTGAGTATGAGTCAGTGTAATTATTATATGTATGAATATGAAAAATAGGCATAAATATAATATAAAGGGGGGTGAGGTATCGTGGATACTGCACAATTAAAAAGTAGAGCAAAGGAACAAATAAGAGGTAAGTGGGGAGTTGCAATAGGTACAGTATTATTTGCTAATATAATATTAGAAGTTGATTTTGCTTATAGGGTAACTTCAGAATTAGGAGCAGAAGGCTTATCATACTCAATTAATTTAATAGCACTTTTATTAGGTGGAGTTATTTCAGTAGGATTATGTAGATTTTTATTAAATATGGCAACAGGAAGAGAAGAAGCGAGATTTGATAATTTATTTTCAGGATTTAATATTTATCTTAAAACATTAGGGTTAAATATACTAATAACATTAGCAGTTGTTGCAGGAACATTATTATTTATAATACCTGGTATAATAGTTTCTCTTATGTTTTCACAAGCGTTTTATATATTGTCAGAAGATCCAAGTAAATCAATTACACAATGTATAAGTGAAAGCGTTAATTTAATGACAGGTCATAAATGGGAATTGTTTTATTTAGAATTAACATTTATTGGTTGGTGGTTACTTGCTGTTATAACATTAGGTATTGCTGCACTTTGGGTTTCTCCATATCAAAAATTAACAGAAGCAAATTTCTATTTGTACTTAAAAAATAATTAGATAAAAAATAAGTTGAATGTGGGAAAATAAGTTAATAGATTAAAATACAAGCTCTAAGTACAAACAACTTAGAGCTTGTGTTTTTTTATTGTACTTCTTTTTTTGCAAATATATTGCTAGTAATAAAGTAAGATGCTAATAATACTGCTATAGCAATAAGTACACCTAAAATTGATAAAGCTGAAGTGCTTAAATTTATATTAATTTCTGGGATTATTTCAACTAATGCAGTAGAAAAACAAATTGGAAATACTGCAATAAATACAAGAATATATCTTCCTTTTTCAAAGCCTAATAAAAGAGTTGCTGGCATTAATACAGCTGTGAAGAATACTCCAATTATAGCCGTAACCAAAGAAACTCCATAAAGAGGTATAGTATTTTCTAAATTAGTAAAACCAACTAATTTTATAATTACTGATAAGACAACTGATATAATTATTGCAATTAGAGTATTTATTAAGCAATATATATATCTTGAGAAAATATATTCTTTAGTAGTAACAGGAAGTGAATATATTAAATAATTCATTTTACTTCTCTCTTCATAAAAAATAACCGAATATGAAGCTAGCATTAAATACATTGTACCTGCAAAAGTAATCATAGTAGGTTGAATAAAACCAAATATGACACCAAAAATTAGTATGAAAATTAAGTTTTTCTTTATTGCAAATAGTGAATTAAATTGTAATTTTAATAAATTAACTAAATTATTCATAATTAATCCCTCCTAGTGTAATACAGTAAAAGATCTTCAAGAGTACATTTTTCATAAATTGCTTCGTCTCCAAAAAGTTCATAAGCTTTTTTCTTATTAGCTATTAACCCTTCAAAGCCAAAGGCATATTCTTTTAGAGAAATGAATTCTTTCTTAATTGTATCATCAATTAAATCCTTTTTGCTTTTAACGAGTACATGATTATCTAATATATCATCTTTTTCACCTTGAAGAAGAATTTTACCATTATATAGCATAACTATAAAATCAGCAGATTTATCTAAATCGGTAGTTATATGAGTTGAGTAAAAAACAGTCATATTATCCATTTCTATATGCTCTTGCATAAGCTCTAAAAATTCATTTCTTATTATTGGATCTAAGCTTGAAGTTGGTTCATCCATTATTAAAAGCTTTGGGTGATGACATAAAGCCATTACAAGTTCAAATTGCTTTTTTTGACCTTTAGATAAATCTTTGTAAAACTTATTTTCATTAATATTAAATTTAGTTAAATACTTTTGATATAAGGTTTCATCCCAATTATGATAAAATTTAGAGATTATTTTATGAAGGTTAGAAAGCTTACTTTCTCCTAAAAAACCTGCCTCATCCCCAACATAAGCAATATTTTCTTTTACTTTAACATTTTTAATAATATTAGTATTGAAAATGTTAATTTCTCCAGACTTAGGTTTTACCATTCCAAGTAAAGCTTTAATAGTAGTTGTTTTACCAGAACCATTTGGGCCAATAAAGCCTGTAATATATCCTTCAGGAATATCAAGCGTATCTATAGTTAAAGAAAAATTATTATAGTTTTTTTCTAAATTACGAATTTCAATTGCATTCATAGTTATACCTCCTCATATAAACTTTTAAATATCTCAATACATTCATCTAAAGTTAAACCAAGTGATTTAGCAGAAATAATAACTTCTTCAAGTCTGCTTTCCATTTCAGCCATTGCAGCTTCTTTCAATCTTTCGGAATTAGCGCCAGAAACAAAAGTTCCTTTTCCAACAACTGTTTCAATAAAGCCTTCTTTTTCAAGTTCTTCATAAGCTCTTTTAGTAGTGATTATACTAACTTTAAGCTCTTTTGCTAGTGATCTTATTGAAGGAAGTGGATCTCCAGACTTTATATTACCATTTAAAATTTGATTTTTAATTTGTGTTTCTATTTGTTCATAAAGTGCCACTGGTGATGAATTACTAATTAATATATCCAAGTGTCAACCTCCGTATCTAAGTGTATATAATATCTATACACATATATTATCAATTTGGTGATTAATAGTCAATAGAATTTGTAAATAAAATACAAAAAAAGAAGCTGATATACAGCTTCAAGTTTATTTAAGAATAATATTTTTACCGATTATAATACATTTAGAATTAACTCCATGACCAATTTCTTCTGTTTTAGCAATAGGTAAATTAGGATTATTTATTATTTTTACTGCTAATTCCTCAATAGTAGGAGATATATTATTTTCTTGCATTTTACTGAAAGTACCTAGTATTAAGCCTTTAATTTTATCAAAAGCTCCCATTTGTTTAAGCTGATTTAAAAAGGATGACATAAGTCCAGCTTCCCCACCCATACTTTCTAGAAATAAAACCTTATCTGTAAGATCAGGCATATATTTAGTTCCAGCTAATTTTAATAGGCAACGAATATTTCCACCAACAACAGTGCCTTCTATTTTTCTACCTTGAATAAATTTATAAGAAAAATTAAATAAATCCTCTTTACCATTAAATAAACTGTTTATAAAATTAGCTTTTTGACTTTCGCTATCAGAATAAATAAGGTTTCTTATTTGATAAAGATAAACTGGATTATTTGTTTGAGAATATATAGCATTTAGTACTGTAGTTAAATCGCTATAACCAAAGAATGGTTTTGGGGTTTCGGCTATATATTTATAATCTAAATAATCTAAAACTTCGTTTGCTAAATCCCCACCAGAAATATCAAAAATAGCTTTTATTTTGTCGTTTTTATATAAGTCCATAAAGATTTCTCCCTTAGCTTCAGCAGAACCATTAAAAGGTGAGTTAATTTCATAAATATATTTACTGCAAATAGGAGTTAAATCTAAACTTTCTAATTGTAATAATAAGTTTTCAATTTTAGCATTATTAGATAATGGTTGGCCATTAGAACAGGCTACAATACCTATATAATCACCATTTTTCAAAAGACTCATGTAATTACCTCCAATATAAATTTTAATGAATATAAAATATATTATATACTTTTCAATACTTAAGAGTCATCTTATTTGTTAAGTTAAATATTCTTTTAGAGAATAATTTTAAAGGTGATTTTGTTGTTATTTAATGAATTTAAAATGTTTGAGTTATATTTATATAATGGTAAATGTATTAAATTCGCAATATTCTTATAAAAAATAACAATTTTATTTATTGTAAGTAAAATATATACAAAAATTAAAATAAATGCAATATAATTAAAATTGGGTATAGAATATGGTATAAAGGGAGGAACTAATTATGAACAGAAAGAAAATTGCTGTATTACTTATGGCTTCAGCTATAGTTTTCAATACAGTTAATTCTATCTCTTATGTAAACGTATTAGCATATGAGCTAAATGAAGGTAGAAATTTAATAATGGAAGAGGAAATTCCTCAAAGTCAAATGACAGCAGTAGCTACATCAGCACAATCAGGGGAAGATGGTAGTAAAGCTATAGACGGAAATATTAATACAATGTGGCATACTCCATGGTCAATAACTGATAATTCAAAACTTCCACAAAGTTTAACAGTAGACTTAGGAGGAAGTAATAATGTAAGTACTATAAAGGTTTCACCAAGAACATCTCAAACAAATGGAATAATAACTAAATATGAGATTTATGCTATTAATGGTGATACTGAAACTTTAGTGGCAAGTGGAAATTGGAAGTTAGACAACTTAGCTAAATCTGTTAATTTTGATCAGCCAATTAAAGCAGAAAAGATTAAGATAACAGCTTTAGAGGCAGGCGCTGGTTTTGCTTCAATAGCTGAAGTTAATGTGTATAGGGTTAAGGAAGGCGTTGAAAAGGTAGCTAGTTATCAAAATAAAAAGATAAGTGATAATAATGGAATAGATATATCTAGTGATATTGAAGGACTTAAAAATTTAGAGAGTGGTACAATAATTTCTAGATTTGATACTAGCAAGGGTGATATTCAATCATTAGTTAGTATTGGAAATAATACTGTTGCCAATGGACATTTTCATCTTTATGTAGCTGATAATACAGTTGGATTTGAAGTAAGAAATCAAAGTGGGAATATAGCTACTGGAAAGACATCTGCAGTTTTAAACAAAGGTATAAATACTATAGCTTTAAAAGTTACAAGTGGAGATGGCTATAAAATTTTTATTAATGGTAAATTAGCCGGAGAAGTTAAAAGTACTAATGCAACATTAAGTGCAGGAGTAGTGGGAATTAATAATGCATTCATAGGTAAAACAGATAGATCATCAGGTAATGAGTATCCTTTTAGTGGATATATTGATTTCGTAGATATTTATGGAGAAGCCATTCCGGATAAATATTTAACAGATATAACAGGGCAAACAGTATTACCATCAGAAGAAGAAATACTACCAGATGGTATGAAGACAGAATCAATAGATTTATTTAAGCCAGGCGATTTAGGATCACAAAATTTTAGAATACCAGCATTATTTACAACGAAGGATGGAACGGTTATAGCATCTATTGATGTTAGAAATCAAGGAGGAGCAGATGCTCCATGGAATGATATAGATTCTGGGGTAAGGAGAAAAACATTAGGAGGAGAGTGGGAAGAGGCTCAAAAGGTAATAGATTATCCTAGTAGAGCATCAGTTATTGATACAGCACTAACACAAGATGAAGAAACAGGAAGAATATTCTTATTAGTTACAACATTCCCTGAAAATTATGGATTCTGGCAAGCACAAGCAGGAAGTGGATATACAGATATTGATGGAGTTAAATATAGGGCTTTATATGATGCTTCAGGAAATCTTTATACAATAAGAGAATCAGGAAATGTTTATGATAGTGAAGGAAACATAACAAATTACAATGTAAATGTTAACAGTATGGAGTTGACTAAAGATGGTGTTGCAGCAGGAAATGTTATGACTGCAAGTTGTGAATTAAAGGTCTATGGTACAAGCTATTTAAGTTTAATATACAGTGATGATGATGGTGAAACATGGAGTGAACCAATAGATATAAATTCAGATATTAAAGCTGATTGGATGAAGTTTTTAGGAACGGGTCCAGGTGCAGGTATTCAAGTTAAAAATGGTGAGTATGCAGGAAGAATAGTATTCCCAGTATATTATACAAATGGAGCAGGAAAGCAATCAAGTGCAGTTATTTATAGTGATGATCATGGAGAAACATGGAATATGGGTGAATCACCTAATGATGGTAGAGATTTAGGAAATGGTTCTTTTGGTAATTCAGAAACTATGACAGATGGACTTGAATTAACAGAATGTCAAGTAGTTGAAATGCCCAATGGACAATTAAAGTTGTTTATGAGAAACACTGGATCATATGTAAGAATAGCTACAAGCTTTGATGGTGGAGCAACTTGGGATTCAGAGGTTTATGAAGATAGAAACTTGCCAGAGCCATATTGTCAATTAAGTGTTATGAAGTATAGTCAACAAATAGATGGACAAGACGCCATTGTATTTGCTAATCCTAAAGGATCTGGAAGAACAAATGGAACAGTAAGATTTGGTATTATAAATCAAAATGGCACTCATTCTAATGGAGAACCAAGATATGAGTTTGAATGGAGATATAATAAATTAGTTAAGGCCGGGACTTATGCATATTCATGTTTAACAGAATTACCAAATGGGGATATTGGATTATTTTATGAAGGTACAGATAATCAAGAAATGTCTTATATGGAAATGTCACCAGAATATATTAAATTTGACTATGAATCATCATTAGAAGGTCTTGTTAATCCAGGTGAAATAGAATCAATAGAATTATTAGATGGTAAGAACAGCTATATGCCTGGAGACAAAATAAATGTTAAGTTATCTTTTAACCAAGCTGTAAGTTTAATTGGTAATAAGAATTTAACATTAAAGATAGGAGAAAGCAAAGTAACTTTAAGGCCAATAACAGAAAGTAATGCAAGAGAATTTACTTTTGAAGGTGTATTACCAACAACATTAAGTGAAGGAACATTTGGTTTAATATTAGAAGCTAGCAATAATACTGAAATATTAAATACAGTTGGTAAAAATACTACTTTAAGTAGTGATTTAGATTTATCTGATAAAGGTGGTAAAATAATAATTAATAAAAATGAAGAAGAAAAGCCAGATGAAAATATTAAACCTCTAGCAGGATATTCTAATATTAGAATATCAAATAATAATGCAGTGGATATATCATCAGATTTAGATAGTTTTAAGAGTTTAACTGAAGGAACTATTATAGCTAGATTTGATAATGCAAATAAAAGTGGAATTCAATCAATAATTGGTATAGGAAATGAGAATTCAGCAAATACACATTTCCACTTATATACTAATGGAGATAGAGTTGGATTTGAGATTAGAAATGGAAGCAATATAGCAACACCAGCTGCAAATGTTACTTTAAACAATGGTATAAATACTCTTGCTCTTAAAGTTACAAATGGAGAAGGATATAAGGTTTTTGTAAACGGAACTATGATAATTGATTTAAAAGATAGCAATGCTAGATTCCTAGATGCAATAGATAATATAAATAAAGCTTATATAGGTAAGACTCCAAGACCATCAGGAAGTAATACTTATAATTTTAGTGGTGATGTAGATTTTGTTGAAATCTATGGAACTAATTTAGAAGATAAAGTTCTTTTAAATAAGACAGCAGAAACTATTTTAGTATCTGATTTAGCAACAGCAATAAGCTCTATTGAGATTTTAGATGAAAAAGAAGAGTATGCTGAAGGTGATACAATCAAATTTAAGGCTATATTTAATCAATCTGTAAGCTTAGTTGGAAATAAAAATTTAGTTTTAAAAATTGGAGAAGGTGAGTTGCCAGCTACTTTAACTAATGGAGAAAATGCTAAGGAGTTTATAGTTGAAGCTATAATACCAAAAGGAATTAAAGGTGGAACTTATAACTTAGGTATTAAAGCTAATGAAAATACAGCAATATTAAATACAGCAGGTAATAATATAACATTATCTCAAAATTTAGAATTAGATAAGAGCATTACAATAAAAGAAGATATAGATAAATCAGAGTTAGCAAAGGTTATAGAAAATGCTAAAAATATAATAGAAAATGAATCAGATAAGTATACTGAAGAATCAATAAATGCATTAAAAGAAGCTGTAGCATTGGCAGAAGAGACTTTTGCTAATGAAGTAGCAACACAAGATCAAGTAGAGGTAGCTAAGGTAGCAGTAGAAACTGCAATTAATAGATTAGAGGAAAAGGTTGAAAAGCCTGAAAATGTAAATAAAGTAGCCTTAAAGATTAGTATAGATTATGCAAATGAGCTTAAAGAGGGTGGAGCTCTTGATGAAGTTGTACCAGCTGTAGTTGAAGAATTTAACAAAGCTTTAGAAGATGCTATAGAAATATATAACAATGAGTTAGCAACACAAGCTGAAGTAGATACTATCTTTAATAAATTAGTTGAAGCAATTCATATGCTTGAATTTAAGCAAGGTGATAAATCAGAATTAGAAAATCTAATTAATTCAGCTAATGCATTAACTAAAGAGGATTATACTGAAGAAAGTTGGGCAAGATTAGAAGCTGTACTTCAAGATGCAAATAAAGTATTTGCAGATGAAAATGCAATGCAAGAGGAAGTAAATGAAACAGTTAGTAAATTACAAGAAGCTATTAAAGAGTTAGAAGAAGCAAAGAAAGTTGATAAATCTGTACTTCAAGGTTTAGTAGATAAAGTAAAAGACACAGATTCTTCAAAATATATTCCATCAACATGGGTTGAATTTGCAAATTCACTTGAAGCTGCAAATTCTATATTAACAAGTGAAAGTGCTACTCAAGAAGAAGTAGATTCTGCATATAGCACATTATTAAGAGCCTACTTAGGATTAAGATTAACTCCAGATAAGTCTTTACTTGAAAATTTAATTAAGGAAGTTGAAAGTATTGATTTAAGTAAATATACAGTTAAAAGTGCAAAGGGAGTAAGAATGGCTTTAGATGATGCTAATAAAGTATTAGGAAACAAAGAAGCTACTGAAGCAGATGTAAATAAAGCTTTATCAAACTTGAAAAATGCTAAGAATTCTTTAGTTGCATCTTCAGAATCAAACTCTAATGAGGATTCAAGCACAGGTTCAGGTTCAAGCTCAGACTCAAATAATAATGGAGGCACAAGTGGTACAACAACAGGTAGTTTGCCAAAAACAGGATCAGCAGGTGCTGTAGCTGCAGTAATCAGTGGTGTTGTTGCTTTACTTGGTGGATTAGGTTTAAGTAGAAAAAAGAATAAGAATAATTAAAGATATAAATAATTGAGTTTAATATATATTAAACTTCAGGTTAATTTATAGAAAATGTTATTAATAAAGGGCTGTATCAGATTGAATTAATAAATTCAGTCTGAATACAACTCCTTTTTAATTGTTCAAAATTTTATACACTAATTT
>NZ_JAASHM010000019.1 GCF_019734195.1 Clostridium sp. K13
ATTCAAAGTGAAAATTTCACCGCTTCCCGGAAAAGTAATATTCCATTTTTCGTTCTCACTGTAGTTCGCAGTTTATTCAATAAGCTCGTAGATTTTAGTTAGGTCGAAATCCATAATTGAATATGTGCTTTTAAGTTCTCCTTTAATTTCAGGTGAAAGGTTTGAATGTAGATATAAAGAATCTAAACCAACTTTTGAAGCACCTTCAATATCACATATAGAGTCATTACCAATCATAATACTATTTTTTACATCTAAATTATGTTTAGTAATTAGAGTATTATAAAATTTCATATCTGGTTTACAAACCTTATAATCGGCAGAAAAGAAAATATCATCAAAATATTTTTCAATTCCTAATAATTTCATTTCATAAAGAGTAAATATTCTTTGTGCATTAGATAGCAAATAAACTTTTTTACCTTTTTTCTTTAATAATTCTAATAGTTCAATTACATTATCATATAATTTTATATATTTTATAGATAAAGTTCTGAAAAGATGAGCAGTATCCATTATTAAATCATTAGAAGGCACAACTCCTTTATTTATGTAAAGTTTAGAAAAGATAGATTCAAGTGGAAAGTCAGGATAAGTAGTGTTATTTAAACTAGATAAAGTTATATTAACTAAAGCTTTATATGAGTTCTTAAGTTCAGTAGGTTCGTATATAGCACCTTTAAAGGAATAAAATAAAGATAGCTTGGACCAAAATTCTATATTTTCTTCATCTGTATTAATATCAACAAGTGTTCCATATAAATCAAAAATATAATTAGTATACATAAATTCTCCTTAGGTTTATAAAATTTTTTTTATTATACCATTATGATTACGAAAATAGAATAGGAGTTTCTTACAAAAAATATTTGCTAATAAAAGAACGATTTAAAGGGATGTGCATTAAAAATGACACATCCCTAATATATTGAGAGGAAAATGAGATAGCTAAACTAATTGGTTTTAAGTATATATTCAGTGTATGGAATATCTAACTCTGTAGAACTTATTATTTTTATATTATATGGTTCATTTACTTTACTTAAAATAGATTTTACATCATCAGAGATACTGCCTGTAGTTATAATTATTCCATTATTTATATTATCTGAAATCATAGCACCTAATAATTTTTCAATATGGAAAGGTGATATGGAGTCATTAAGAGAATATCTTTTACATTCAATATAAAACTTTTGAGAATCTTTTTCGCAAATAATATTTTTTCCACCATCTGGCCCTAAAGGAAGAAGAATAATATTAGAGAATCCTAGGGTTGATAAATATTCACTACACCAAATTTCAAATTCATGGGGGGTTAACCTATGAATTAAACTATAGAGTTGAGTATCGCTCTTAAAGTTTTTATATGATTTATAGTATGTAATAATTTTTTTTATTAATTTTCCCATTAAAGGAGCAAATAAGATTATTATGAAATAGCTATATATTGTATTTAATTTCATTCATTAAACCTTCTTTCATAATATAATAATTATGATTTCTTATTGATTTTGTAAGTTCATAACCATCAATAAGCTTAATTTCTATTCCGATATTTTGATTATTAAAATCATTAATGAATTCTATGGCTTTGTTAGAAAAAGTACTATTAGTAATAAGAATTCCCTTTTTACAATCATTAATAATTATTCTACCTAAAAAGCTTTGAACATCAGGTCTGTCAGTTAACTCCCATTTATCTT
Organism: Clostridium sp. K13; assembly: GCF_019734195.1. Taxonomy (GTDB): domain Bacteria; phylum Bacillota; class Clostridia; order Clostridiales; family Clostridiaceae; genus Clostridium. Next base: position 1,707 of record NZ_JAASHM010000019.1, read on the forward strand.
CATCTTTTGGAGTTTCACCTAGTAAATCATTTTGGATACAACTTATAAATACATTTTCATTGTTTAATGAAGATTTAAAATTAGTTAAACCACTATTTCCATTAGGAAGTAGTGTAATTTCTTTAAACCCTAATATATCAAGATAAATATTTATAATTTTTACAAATGTATCATAGTTATTCTTTTGTAAATCTTTTATGGATAATACTCCTGTTTTAATTTGTTTTTCAAATTCTTTTTTATTTAAAGCAAGAGTAGCTTTCTCTACATATGAAATTAAAAATTTTAATGAAAAAAGCAATAATATAATAAGTGGTAAAAGTTTTATAAATCCCATTAAAATCACCTCATTTCAATTATTAACAAAAATTGTATTATATATACATTAGATAGAAAATAAATTTTAGTAAAAAATATAAATAAATTTGTAATAAAAACGAAAATAATGTTTAAAATTAGGTGAAAAGATATTATAATTAATAGTAATAAGTAAATTCATTAAAAATCAATTGTTAATTGGAGGTAAATATGGGGATGGTAACAAGATGTTCAATTATTATTTATGATGATTTTGGAAATGTATTAATTGCAGAAAGAGGAAAAAGAAATGAAAGAACTTGGGGCATATTTGGAAAAGAGATAAAAGGAAAGGAAACTGAAGAAAAGTGCATTTGTAAGGCTATAGATAAGGATATTAAATGTACAGTATTCGATTTAAAACCTTTCAATGAGTATAATTTAGATAGTGAAGAAAAACTAAAGGTATTTACAGGATGTGTAAAGGAATATATAACATGTCATAAAAATATAAATAGTATAAAATGGATTGGAAAAAGAAATATTGAAGATTATAATTTTAATGATGAAGATAAAATGATATTAAGAGATTATTTTAAAGTTTAATATAGAATATTATTATAAAAACTAATGAAACAACTAAAGGGGATACTTAATGCTTTATAGGGTGATTATAAAAAGAGAAACAGCAAAGTACTTTATAGGTAAATCTTATGATAATAAGAGATATAAGATTGAAAAAAATGAATATAGCAAGAAACTAAGGGTTGGTAGTGATTCATATTTTTATGCTAGAAAAGAAGAGAAATTATTAAGTACTATTTTAGTTCCAATTTCTGATGAAGAAGCTGGAGTATTAGATATTGATAGCTCTATTTAAGACATACAAATTAGTTGAAAATGCAAAAGAAGAACAAGGATCAATATTTCTTGTTCTTCTTTTATGTGTTAAATAGATAAAAGGAGAGATTTAATGATTAAAAAGTTTATTTCATATTACAAACCTTACAGAGGATTATTTTTTGCAGATCTATTAGTTGCTACTATAGCAACCTTATGTAATTTAATATATCCAATGATGACAAGAACTTTAGTTAATGATGCTATTCCTAATAAACAGATAAAAGTTATAGGAATATTTGCCATTGTTTTAATGGTATTATATTTGATTAAGGCTGGATGTTGCTATTTTATGCAATATTTTGGGCACCTTGTTGGAGTTAGAATGCAAGGTGATATGAGACGAGATATGTTTGAACATCTTGAAAAGCTTCCAAACTCATATTTTGATAATACAAAAACTGGAGATTTAATGAGTAGAATGATAAATGATTTAATGGAGGTATCAGAACTTGCTCATCATGGACCAGAAGATTTATTTATTTCAATAATAATGTTTTTAGGATCATTTATAATATTATCTACTATAAATTTACCCCTTACAATTTTAATATTTGCATTTGTTCCTTTCATAGTAATATTTACTCTTAAGAAAAGAAAAAAGATGAATAAATGTTTTATGGAAACTAGAGTACATACATCTGCAATAAATTCAACACTAGAAAACTCAATTTCAGGAATAAGAATCTCAAAGGCATTTGTTGCAGAAGAGTATGAAAATGAAAAATTTAATAAAGGTAATAATAAGTTTAAAGAAGTAAGAAAAAATGCTTATAAAGTTATGGCAGAGTATTTTGCAGGTGTTAATTTTGGAGTAGATATATTAGATTATGTTGTATTAATAGCAGGTGGAATTTTTACATATTATAATGCTATTAATTTAGGAGATTTCTTAGCTTATATGTTATATGTTAAATTATTTACAGAGCCAATTAAAAAACTTATTAATTTTGTAGAGCAATATCAAAATGGAATGACTGGATTTAAAAGATTTATTGAAATTATGGATATTGAAGAAGAGAAAGAAAAAGATACAGCAGTGAATTTATCAAAAGTCAAGGGAAGCATAGATTTTGAAAATGTAAGTTTCAGTTACGAAAATGAAAAAATATTAGATAAAATTTCATTATCTATAGAAAAAGGAAAAATGTTAGCTTTAGTTGGGCCATCTGGTGGAGGTAAGACAACATTCTGTAATTTAATACCTAGATTTTATGATGTGGACAAAGGTGATATAAAAATAGATGGAAAGAGTATATATGATATTAAGTTAGATTCTTTAAGAAAAAATATCGGTATAGTACAACAGGAAGTATTTTTATATACTGGAACTATAAAAGAAAATATAAAATATGGAAAGCAAAATGCTAGTGATGAGGAAGTTATTGAGGCTGCAAAGAAGGCAAATATTCACGAATTTATAATGGGATTAAAAGATGGATACGATACTTATATTGGAGAGCGTGGAATAAAATTATCAGGTGGTCAAAAGCAAAGAATATCAATTGCTAGAGTATTTCTAAAAAATCCACCAATTTTAATATTAGATGAAGCAACATCAGCATTAGATAATGTAACTGAATATTTAATTCAAAAATCATTAGAAGAGCTTTGTAAGGATAGAACAACTATAGTTGTTGCTCATAGATTATCTACAATAAAAAATGCAGATGAAATAATAGTATTAACTGATAAAGGGATAGAAGAAAGAGGAAATCATAAAGAACTTATAGAGAGGGGTGGAATTTATAATAAACTAAACAGGTATGCAAAGGTTAATTAGGTAACTTTATCACAGAATTTTTAGGTTAAAAAAGGGTAAACTAAATATAAGGATAAAATTATTGACTAATAATCATTATCGCTGTACAATAAAACAAATAATATTTATAACCCCCTAAGGGGGTATAGGAGGAATTGTAATGGTTAAACATTTAAAAGAAAATGAATTTAATTCAGAAGTTATTGATTTTGATGGTATTAGTATAGTAGATTTCTGGGCTGAATGGTGTGGTCCTTGTAAGATGATAGGTCCTATATATGAAGAAGTTGCAGGAGAATTAACAAATGCTAAATTTACAAAGGTTAATGTAGATGAATGTCCTAATTTAGCAGGAAAATTTAGAGTTGCAAGTATACCAACAATAATGGTATTTAAAAATGGAGCACCAGTAGATACATTAGTTGGATTTATGCCAAAACCTCAATTAAAAGAAGCTATAGAAAAGCACTTATAATAGGAGAATACTATGGAAAGATATGATTTAGCCATAGTAGGTAGCGGTCCAGCAGGTTTATCAGCTGCTCTAAATGCAAAGATAAGAAATAAAAAATTTATTATTTTTGGAAGTAAGGATTTAAGTAATAAAATAATAAAAGCTCCTAAAATAAATAATTACTTAGGTTTTTATGGAATGAATGGAGCACAAATAAAAGATAAATTTGCAGAGCATATAGATCATATGGGAATAGAAATTACAGAGGAGAGAATTAATAATATCTATGCTATGGGTGATTACTTCACTTTAATGGTAAATGATAAAATGTATGAAGCTACAGCTGTAATTTTAGCTACTGGAATGGAATATACTAAACCTATTAAAGGTGAAATTGAATTACTAGGTAAAGGTGTAGGCTATTGTGCAACTTGTGATGCACCTCTTTATAGGGGAAAAACAGTTTCTATTATAGGATATAATAAAGAAGCTGAAGAAGAAGCTAATTATGTAAGTGAGCTTGCAGGAAAAGTCTATTATGTACCTATGTATAAAGGTGAATATGAAATAAGAGAAAATATAGAAATTGTTGATAAGAAACCATTAGAAATTATTGGGGAAAATAAAGTTTCATCATTAAAGCTTGATGGTTTAGACTTAGAAACAGATGGAGTATTTGTTCTTAAAGATAGTATTTCACCAGGACAATTAGTTCCAGGTCTTGAAATTGTTGATGGTCATATCAATGTTGACAGAGAAATGAAATGTAATATTCCTGGATGTTTTGCAGCAGGAGATTGTGTTGGTAAGCCATATCAATATATTAAGTCAGCTGGAGAAGGAAATATAGCTGCATTAAGTGCTGTAAGATATATAGATATAATGAAAAATAAATAGTTTTAAAAATAAGACATGTTGATATAAAAATCAACATGTCTTATTTTTAATTTTAAGTATTGTCAAGACTTGATTTAAGAATAAATACAAGTTATCATTAATTAGCACTAAAGATGAAGGATAGGTGAAGTATGTTGTTAGTTGTTGGTGGAATGATAGGATTAGGTAAAAGTTCAGTCGCTAAAATTCTAGGAGAACATTTCAATTCAGAAGTTTTTTATGAAAGTGTAGATGATAATCCACTTTTACCATTATTTTATAGTGAATCAGAAGAGGAAATACAAAGAAAAAGATATCCTTTCTTATTACAACTATATTTTTTAAATACTAGATTTAAGAGTATTAAAGAAGCATTAGTTAATGATAATAATGTTTTAGATAGATCAATATATGAGGATTGGTATTTTGCTAAGAAAAATATGGAGCTAGGTAGAATATCAGATTTAGAGATGAACATATATGAAAATTTATTAGGTAATATGATGGAAGAGTTAGAAGCGCTTCCTAAGAAAGCTCCTGATATTATGATATACCTTAAAGGATCTTTTGAAACTGTAATCAATAGAATTAATCTTAGAGGAAGAGAATTTGAAATTGATGATAGCTTAAAAGAATATTATAAATTCCTATGGGAAGGATATGATAATTGGGTTAATAATCATTATAATGCATCTGAGGTTTTAGTTATAGATATGAACGTTATGGATGTAGTTAATAATGAAGATGATAAGAAGAAACTAATTTCTATGGTAGAAGAAAAGTTAAAAGAAGTTAGAGGATAATAAAAAAAGAGAAGTTGATATTATATATTAACTTCTCTTTTTTTATTATTTAATTGAAGGAATTTACAGGAATATGTAGAATAAAAAGGTATAAAGGGTAGATAGGGAGGAGATAAAATGCAAGGAAAGACAAAAAAAATATTACTAGGAAGTATAGTTCTTTTAGTACTGATAATAGGAGTTGTATTATTTAATTTATATAATAATGGATTTAAATTTTATACATATACTACAGAAAACTATATAAAAGAACAAGTTGAAGGAATCATAAGTATGGATGACGGAAAAGATTATGAGGGTAAGATTGAAGAATTAGCAGTTAAAGAAATCAATGGATCATATTTAGGATTTTTCTGTATTAAAGATGGTGATGAAAATCAATGTGTTATTGCAAAGTATAAGGAAAGTTTTGATTTAGGAAATCATAAGGTATTAAATTTAGATAAGATAATCAAAAGTGGTAATTCAGTAGCTATGCTAGATTTATCAGAGTCAAAGGATAATGAGCTTATTATATTAATTTCAACAGATAAGGATATGTATGAAGGAATAAATATAGTTTCTTTAAATGATGATGAAGTTCTAGAAAATATTGGATTAATAGATGAAGGTATAGATACGTTTGGTGGAGAAGTTTTAAAAGATAATGTATACTTATTACAATATAATAGTGATGAACATAAAGAGATTGGAATAGAATTAGTAAAGAAGAGTGAAGAATAATTTTTCACTCTTCTTTTCTATTGAACTCTAAATAATTTATTAGAATTACTTAAATGAATTAAATGAAGCATCTGAAGGCATTCTCCAGTCACCACGAGGGCTAAGAGATATTGAACCAACTTTAGGTCCATCAGGTAATGCACTTCTCTTAAATTGTTGTGTAAAGAATCTATAAATAAACTTATCTAACCATTTTTCTATTTCTTCCTTAGAATAATCAGCTTTAAAAGCAGTTTCAGCTAAAAGTAATATTCTTTCTTTAGATGAACCATGTTTTATAAAATGATATAAGAAGAAATCGTGTAATTCATATGGACCAACAATATCTTCAGTTTTTTGAACAATATCACCTTTTTCGCCTTTAGGTAAAAGTTCAGGACTAACAGGTGTATCTAAAATATCTAACAATGTATGAGATACTTCTTGGTTAGATTCCTTTTCAGCAACATATTTTACTAAATATCTTACTAGTGTTTTTGGAATTGAAGGATTAACTGAATACATACTCATATGATCTCCATTGTAAGTACACCATCCAAGTGCTAATTCAGAAAGGTCACCTGTACCTATTAATAATCCACCTTCCTTATTAGCTAAGTCCATAAGAATTTGAGTTCTTTCTCTAGCTTGAACATTTTCATAAGTTACATCATGTATATCTTTATCATGACCAATATCTTTAAAGTGTTGAAGTGCAGCATCAACTATATTTATTTCTCTTAAATCAGTACCTAGTTCATTACATAGCGTTAAAGCATTATTATAAGTTCTATCTGTTGTTCCAAAACCAGGCATTGTAATTGTTATAATATTTTTATTATCAATACCTAGTAGTTTAAATGTTTTAACTACAACTAAAAGAGCAAGAGTGGAGTCAAGACCGCCAGAAATACCTATAACAGCTTTCTTTAGGTTAGTATGCTCTAAACGCTTTGCAAGAGCAGAAGCTTGTATGTTGAATATTTCCTTACATCTTTCTTCTCTTTCATGATCATTTGAAGGAACAAATGGGTGCTTATCAATATATCTATCAAAGTTTGTAATTTTAGTACTATTAAAGTTAAAGTTTATATATTGTGCTTTAAAAGGTACTATTTGTGATGATGCTCTATAGCTTAAATTTTTTAATCTTTCAGAATTAAGCTTAAATACATCAATACAAGATGTTATAACATCATTTTCTCTTTGGAATCTATTATTTTCTTTTAGTATAGAACCATTTTCACTAATTATTAAATGACCACTAAATAATAAGTCTGTAGTAGATTCATGAACTCCTGCAGATGAATAAATATATGAAGACATACATCTAGCACTTTGGTTAGAAACTAATGAAACTCTATAATCTTTTTTACTTACTAGTTCATTAGAAGCTGAAAGGTTACCAATTATATTAGCACCTAGTAATGAAAGATAAGAGCTAGGAGGTATTGTAACCCAAAGGTCTTCACAAATTTCAATACCAAACTTATAATCACCAGCACAGAAAATTAAATTTGTTCCAAAAGGAATATTTTCTTGGAAGGATAGTGTTAAGCTTTCATCTATTAGCATAGCAGCTTCAGTAAACCATCTTTTTTCATAAAATTCACTATAGTTTGGAATATATGATTTTGGCACTATACCAAGAATCTTTCCATCAAAAATAATACATGCACAATTATATAGAACATTATTATGTACTAATGGACAACCAACAGCTATTAGCATGTCTTTGTTACGGCTTTCTTCACAAATTATTTTTAGACCATCAATAGCTTTACTTAAAAGTGATGAAGTTAAAAATAAATCACCACAAGTATAAGAAGTAATTGATAGTTCTGGAAAAACTACAAATTTAACTTCTTGCTTATAAGATTCTTTTATACAAGAACATATATTTTCAACGTTATAAAGAACATCTGAAACTCTTGTTTTAGGACAAGCAGATCCTACTTTAATAAAATCCATAATATCATCTCCGTTACATTATATAAATTTAGTATTGTATTAGAAGGCTAATAAAATACATATAACTAAATAATAAAAGGAAAACCTTAGAAAATCAATGAATTTAGAGAAAGAAAGAAGGATAAACTTTTTAAAAGGTATAAATTAACCTATTTAAATGTAAAAAATAACTTGCAAAATAATTATTTATATATTATAATAAGTTTATAGTTAGTGCTTGGTTATGAACATTTAAACTATAAAAAAAGAAATATATGGTATATAATTAAGCTATATAAGTTGTTAATGAGTAATTTTATTAATAACTTAAAATAATATTGAAAGGGGGAAGAGTTAATGGTTGAGGTAATTATTTGGATTCTAGTTGCTATTTTTGTAATTGCTATTGACATTGTTACAAGTAGTTTTATATTTATGTGGTTCTCAATTGGAGCTTTAGTTGCTATAATACTTTCTTTATTAGGATTATCAGTTACATGGCAAATCATAGCATTTTTAGTTGTAGGTGTTGCAACCGTTTCTATTGGTTATCCTTGGGCAAAAAAGAAATTTAAAGCTGATGTAAATCAATTACCAACTATGGAACAAACATATATTGGTAAGGTGATGGTAGCAAATGAAGATATGGGGGAAACATCAAAGATAAAAGTAAGTGGTATTTATTGGACTGCTTATAATAAAGGTAAAGTTATTGAAAAAGGACAAGAATATATCATTACAGGTATAGAAGGAAACAAATTAATTGTAAATTTAAAGGAGGATTAATATGTCAGGATTAATATTTTTAATAGCATTATTAGTTATTATTCTATTAGTGTTATTATCATCTATTAAAGTAGTAAATACAGGGTATTTATATGTAGTAGAAAGGTTAGGTCAATTCCATAGAATTTTAGAGCCAGGTTGGCATTTTGTAATTCCAGGTGTAGACTTTGTAAGAAAAAAGGTATCAACTAAACAACAAATTTTAGACGTACCACCACAATCAGTTATTACTAAAGATAATGTTAAGATTTCTGTTGATAATGTTATTTTCTATAAGATGCTTAATGCAAAGGATGCAGTTTATAATATTGAAGATTATAAATCAGGTATAGTTTACTCTGCAACAACTAATATAAGAAATATTTTAGGTAATATGACACTTGATGAAGTACTAGCAGGAAGAGATAGTATTAATCAATCATTATTAGGTATTATTGATGAAGTAACAGATGCTTATGGTATTAAGGTACTATCAGTTGAAATTAAAAACATAATTCCACCAGCTGAAATACAACAAGCAATGGAAAAACAAATGAAGGCTGAAAGAGATAAGAGAGCTATGATTCTTCAAGCAGAAGGTTTAAGACAATCTCAAATAGAAAAGGCTGAAGGGGAAAAACAATCTAAAATTCTTGCAGCTGAAGCTGAAAAACAAGCTAATATTAGAAGAGCAGAAGGTTTAAAAGAATCTCAATTACTAGAAGCAGAAGGTAAAGCAAAGGCTATAGAGCAAATTGCTATGGCAGAATCTGATGCTATCAGAAAAGTAAACTCAGCTATTATTGAATCAGGAACTAATGAAACAGTTATAGCATTAAAACAAGTTGAAGCTCTTAAAGAAATGGCTAACAACCCAGCTAATAAGCTTATATTACCAAATGAAACTTTATCATCACTTGGTAGCATAGCAGCTATTGGTGAAATGCTTAAAGGTAGTAAAGAATAAATAAAAAAATAAGATAATGCTAGAATATAGCATTATCTTATTTTTATTTATTCCCTTATTATTTTATAAAGTGAGTCATCTTTTGGTAAAATATTTTCTAATGAAGTATTAGTATATATATTTAATTCATGAAGAGCTCTTGTGCAAGCTGTATAGAATAAATGTTTATCTTCATTAGATAAATAATTTTCACCATCGGCTAATATAACACCATCAAATTCTAGTCCTTTTGCTAAATAAGATGAAATTACATTAACTCCAATTTTAAATTCACATTTATCGCTAATAATTAAGTTAACATCTGAATTTATTTCTTTTAAAGAGTAATATAAGTTTTCACAGTTTTCTTTATTTTTACAAATAATAGCTATAGATTTAAATCCTTTATTTTTCATTTCATTAATTTTTTCAGATATTTTTAAAGTTAAGTTTTCATTTACCATATAAATAGTAGGATTATCACCAATTCTATCAACAGCTTCTATAGGCTCATGAGTGTCTAATATATCCTTAGTAAAGTTTGTTATATTACCAGTTGAACGATAGCTCTTAGTTAATACTACAGTTTTAACATCATTAAATACATCAGTAATACTATTTCTACTTTTTACATTAGAATGTTTATCAATTCTTTGGTTTAAATCACCCATAATAGTTAATGAAGCATTTGGGAATGATTTTTTTATTATTTCATAGAATAATGGGCTATAATCTTGACATTCATCTACAAGAACATGCTTCATATTACCATAGCTTCTAAAGCCTTCTAAAGCAGCTCTGATATAAATTATTGGTGTAATATCTTCATATTTAACTTCATTGCTATTTAAAGAATTTAATGTAATTTCTTTTACTGAAGTTAAATCTACATTAGTATATCTTTTTATATTATTCCAAAGTAATTTATATATAGCAACACTATCTAATGTGCTAAGCATAGCATCAACTTGAATATCAACTTGATTTTTACAGTAATCATAGAAAGTTTTTTTATCTTCTACATAATCAAAGTGTGAATTATCCTTTGATGATAAATATTTATTTTCTACTTGAGAGAATAAGCTTTGTTTAACAACTTCAATTCTATTTAAGAATGGAATATCTTTAAATCTTTCAAATATAGTTTTTTCAACAGATTTTCTACTTACTATTTGATTACCTTCAATTGTAATAGGTGTTATATTTGTTATAAGTCTTGGAATATCTACTATAAATTTATTTAAAGTATCCATAAAGTCTGTAGTGTTTTTATATTCCATAGATTTACTTCTTAATTTAAACTCATCTTTATCAGTATGATTAGAATAAATATAATCTAAGTGATCATTTTTATTTTCATACAAATAATTAGATGGTAAAAATCTTTTTGAATAAAGTTCGAAAGTAGTTTGACGAATATTACTTTCTCCAAGTTCAGGTAATACATCAGAGATGTATTCAGCAAAAACTTCATTAGGACTAAATATTAAAATATTTTCTGCACTTAAATTCTTTCTATGCTTATATAAAAGGTAAGCAGATCTATGTAAGGCTATAGATGTTTTACCAGATCCAGCTGCACCTTGTATAAATAGTACTTTGCTATCGTCACTTCTAATAATATCATTTTGTTCCTTTTGAATAGAAGCAACTATATTTTTCATTTTATCTGTAGCATTACCACTTAACATTGAAGTTAAAGCTTCATCACAAAGACTTTCATTAGAATTATGCATAAATACTATTTCACCATTTCTAATGTTATATTGTCTTGTAAATTCGATATGACCTTCTATTCTTCTAACTGGTGCATCATAATATGCAGGACCAGCTTCGAAGTCATAAAACATATTAGCAACAGGTGAACGCCAGTCAAATACAAAAATATCAAAATTATCTTCATCTTCTACTGTAGATAAACCAATATAAAAGCTTTCTGTTTCTTCTCCATCTTCTTTAAAGTCTAATCTTGCAAAGTATGGGGTTGAAAGTTGCTTTTCTAAAGTTCTAATTCTTGATATTTTCTTTGAATGTAGCTGTTCATTTAAAGCCACTTGTCCACAGTTTTCATTTATTTCAACTTCATCAAGTTCGTTTCTATTATCCCATAAAAACTTTCTATGCTTTATTATTTCTTTATCTTGTTCAGCGCTTGAAACACCATAAATTTTTAATAAATCATTTATTTTTTCAATTGTATTATTTAAATAAATTTTTTCATCAGATAGTTCTTTTCCGATTATCATTTTATCTTCTCCTTAAAATAATGGTCATTAAATTTTAATTGTTATAAGAGAATGTGTCAAGTGGAGAAGAGATAAATTTAAATTTCCTATATAGAAATTTCAGTAAGAAATTAAAAAAAATAAATATAACTTAAGAATAAAAGTATATCAATGAGGATAAAATAATAATAACCTTTTAGGTTACGTAGGATTTATTGTCGCAAGATTTATCTTGCGGCGATTTTTTTTAGTTTTTCATATAAAATAACAAGAAATTGCTTAAATATATAATAAAGTTGCGATTGCGTTGACCAAAATACTTAGATTTGTTAGCATAAAGACAAATGGAAGTATATAACAAATATATAGAAATAGAAAAAGATTAATTGTAAGAAGAATTGCTATACTTATTAAGAAGAATTAAATATAAGGAGGGATATTTTATATTAAGAAACTAAAATTTGATGAAATAAAGTGGGGGAATTTTATGAGAAAAAGAGGAAAAAGAATTTTAGCTACAATGATAGCTACTATGATGGTAACATCGCTATATCAAACAACCTTTGCAGAGAAAAGAGCCGATGGAATCTATGAAGTTGATGAAAATGATTTCAGGTTGTGGTATACAAAACCAGCTTCTAAGGGTGCAGCAAATCTTACTGAGGATAATATGTGGCAAGAGTATACTTTACCTATAGGAAATGGTGATATTGGAGGAAATGTATACGGAGAAATTATTAATGAACGTATAACATTTAATGAAAAGACGCTTTGGACAGGTGGACCAAGTGAAGGCCGCCCAAAGTATAATGGTGGTAATGTAGAGGTTGCTAGTGATGGTAGAGCAATGTATGAGGTATTACAAGAAATTAGAGAGTTATTTGCACTTCATACAGCAGAGGGAAATGCTAAAGCTAGTGCCTTATGTAATCAATTAGTTGGTACTAGTAATGGTTATGGAGCTTATCAAGCTTGGGGGGAAATAAATCTTAACTTTAAAGGAATTAATGAAAGTAATGTTACAAACTATGTTAGAGATTTAGATTTAAAAACTGCAATTTCATCTGTAAACTATACTGAAGGAAACACAGAATATACTAGAGAATATTTTGTAAGTCATCCTGATGATGTTATGGCTATAAGAGTTGAAGCAGAGGGAGATGAAAAGCTTAACTTTGATGTAAGTTTCCCATCTAAACAAGGTGCAACAACAATAGTAGAAGATGATACTATTACATTAAAAGGACAAGTATCTGATAATCAATTAAAATATAATTCACAATTAAAAGTTATAAGTGATAATGGAAATATCATTGAAGGTAATAATAAGTTAACAATAGAAGAAGCAACTTCAGTAACAATTTATATATCAGCAGCTACTGATTATAAAAATGATTATCCTGTTTATCGTACAGGAGAAAGTGATGAAGAGCTAGATATAAGAGTTTCTAATGTCATTGAAGCTTTAAATAATAAAACTTATGATGAGGTAAAAGCAGAGCATGTATCTGATTATAAAAGTATTTTTGATAGGGTAAACTTGAATTTAGGACAAGCATTGTCTAATATTCCAACAGATGAACTTTTAAGTGGATATGGTAATAATACAGTATCTGAAGAAGCTAGAAGAGCACTTGAGGTAATGTTCTTCCAATATGGAAGGTATTTAACTATTTCATCTTCAAGAGAAGATTCACAACTTCCAGCTAACTTACAAGGAGTTTGGAATAATAAGAATGATCCTGCGTGGAGTTCAGATTATCATATGAATGTAAATCTTCAAATGAATTATTGGCCAACTTATTCTACAAATATGGCTGAATGTGCTACTCCATTAGTTAATTATATTGAATCATTAAGAGAGCCAGGACGTGAAACAGCAAGAATTTATGCTGGTGTAGAAAGTGCTAAGGATGAAAATGGAGAATATGTAGAACAAAATGGATTTATGGCTCATACTCAAAACACTCCATTTGGATGGACTTGTCCAGGGTGGAGCTTTGACTGGGGATGGTCTCCAGCAGCAGTGCCATGGATATTACAAAATGTTTGGGAAATGTATGAATATACTGGTGATGTTGAGTATATGAGAAATGTTATTTACCCAATAATGAAAGAAGAAGTAAATTTATATGAAAATATGTTAGTATGGGATGAAGTTCAACAAAGAATGGTTTCTTCACCAACTTATTCTCCAGAGCATGGACCAAGAACAGTTGGTAACACATATGAACAAACATTAATATGGCAATTATATGATGACACAATTACAGCTGCAGAAAAATTAGGTGTAGATTTAGATTTAGTTGAAGGATGGAAAGATACTCAATCTAAATTAGATCCAATTCAAATTGGTGATGATGGTCAAATTAAAGAATGGTATGAAGAAACTACTTTAAATAGTATTCCAAGTGAAGGATATGGACATAGACATATGTCTCACCTTTTAGGATTATTCCCTGGAGATTCTATTTCAGTTGAAACACCAGAATTATTAGATGCTGCTTTAGTATCATTAAATAATAGAACAGATGTATCTACTGGATGGGGAATGGGACAAAGAATTAATACTTGGGCTAGAGCTGGTCAAGGTAACAAAGCTTATGAATTAATAACTAAGCAATTAAAGAGAGTTGGAACAGGACAAGCCAGTGGTGGTGGAACTTATTCTAACCTTTGGGATGCACATCCACCTTTCCAAATCGATGGTAACTTTGGAGCAACAGCTGGAATATCTGAAATGTTAATGCAAAGCAACATGGGATATATAAACTTCTTACCTGCACTTCCAGATGTATGGTCTAATGGTTCATATGATGGTTTACTTGCAAGAGGTAATTTTGAAGTTGGAGCTAAGTGGGAAAATGGAAAAGCATACGAATTAACTGTTACATCTAAAAATGGTGGAGAAGCGGTAGTTAAATATGCTGGATTAAATCTTGCTAAAGTAACTAACTCTAAGGGAGAAAATATAGAATTTACAATAGTTGAAGAAGATAAGATTTCATTTAATACAGAAATAAATGAGACTTACACTATAACTGAAATTCCAGGAAGAGAAGAACTTTCAGATGCACCTACTGGATTAACTGCAGAGAGAATAGAAAGTAATTCTGTAAACTTAGAATGGAATGCTATAGAAGGTGATGATGTTACTTATAATGTATATCGCCAAATTGGCAATGGTGATGTTATAACTGTAGCAAAAAATATTCAAGAAGTAAGCTTTAAGGATACTCATGCAAAAGATATATTAGGTTCATTTAGTTATATGGTTTCTGCAAATATCAGTGGAAAAGAAACAAAGGTATCTGGAGCTGTAAAAGTAAATGATTTAAGAAATATGGCTGGATATATTGATGATAGAGATTCACGTATTGTTTACTCTGGTAACTGGGGTGATTGGAGCGAGGCTGTAAATCATGCTGGAACAATTAAGTATATTGAAGATCCAGTTGGAACTGAAACAGCTACACTAACATTTGTGGGTACAGGAATAGAAGTTATTACTTGTACAAATGCTGATAGAGGTAAGTTTGAAATAAGCATTGATGGAAAAGTTATAGGTGAGGTTGATACTTATAGTCCATCAACAGTAAGAAAAGTAACTATATTCTCTAAAGATGATTTAGAATATGGTAAGCATACAATTACAGTTAGAGCAACTAACACTAAATCAGAAGCAGCAAGAAAAACAAAAGTAGAGCTTGATGCATTTAAAGTATTAGATTCAACAAGTCAAAAACCAACTTCAGTTTCAGTTGGAACTAAGTCTGGAATAACAACTATAAGCAAAGAAAATAGTTCAGTTCAAATGGTTGCTACAGTGCTTCCAAGTGAAATAAGCAATAAGGAAGTAACGTGGTCAGTAAATGACTCTACTATTGCAACTATTGATGAAAATGGAGTATTAACAACTAAAAAAGTTAATGGAACTGTTACAGTAACAGCTACTTCAAAAGAAGATGCTTCTATAAGTGGTTCAATTGATATAAAGGTAGTACTTCCAACAGTAGCATCTGAAGAAATTATAGTTGAAGATGGATATATGGATAATACTAAAAATCCTGATATAACATGGGGTGGAAACTGGTCAGTTTGGGCTGGTGAAGCAGATAGACACCATGGTGGAACTAAAACAGAAGCTACTACAGGTTCAACAGTAACTTATACATTTACTGGAACAGGAATAGAAGTTTACTCTCAAAAGCACTCAAACTTCTCAAGCTTTGATATTTCAATAGATGGAGAAGATAAAGGAAACTTCTCATTAGCAGGAAGTGGTACTGGTGATGATCAACAATTAGTTGCAGCATTTAAGGAGTTAGAAAATGGTGAACACACTATTGTTATGACTGCTGTAGATAGGGGTGGAAAAACTCAAGTTAACTTAGATTATTTTAAAGTATTTAAAGCAATTACTAGTAATGTAGTTGATAAGTCAGAATTACAAACAGAAATAGAATCACATAGTAATAAAGCTGAAGCTAATTATACAGCAGAAACATGGAACCAGTTTAAAGCTGCATACGATAACGCTGTAGCAGTTATGAATAATGATGATGCAACAGTTGAAAATGTAACAAGTTCTTTAGCAGCGCTTAGAGAAAAAGCAAATGGATTAGTTGCTCAAGAAGCACAAGGACCAGTAATTCCAGATAGTGCTAAGATTGAAGCAATTGGAGTTGAAAGCAAGACATTAGTTCTTACATGGACTTCAATAGATGGAGCATCAATTTATGAAGTTTATGAAGGTGAAACTAAAATTGGTGAGACAGTTAATAATTACTATAGAGTTAATGACTTAACTGCAGATACTGAATATAATTTTACTGTTAAAGCTGTAAATGAGGCTGGAAAATCAACAGCATTTGAATCTATAACTGTAAAAACAGAATTAGCTGTAGATACAGAAAGACCAAGCAATATAGAGGAAATATCTGTAGAGGCTACTTCAAAAACAAGTGCTGAAATTTCATGGAGTGAAGCAACTGATAATGTTGGCGTAGTTGGATATAAGGTTTATGTAAATGGAGCTCTTAAAGATAAGGTAGATGGATTAAACTATACACTTGAAGGATTAGAAGAAGGTGCTAAATATACAGTTAAAGTAGTTGCTATAGATGCAGCAGGAAATACTTCATTAGTACCTATAAGCGTAAGCTTTGTAATTGGAGATGAAGAGGTTCCACCAACAGAAACTGTTGATAAATCAGAATTACAAGCTGTAGTTGATAGTGCAGAGCTTTTAATTAAAGATGATTACACAGCAGAAACTTGGGCTAATTTAGAATCAGCATTAGAAAAAGCTAATATAGTTTTAGTTAATGAAGATGCAACTAATGAAGATGTTGCAACTGCAAAAGCTGAATTAGAGGAAGCTATTAAAGCTTTAGAAGAAAAAGAAGAAGATACTGAAAATGTATTTAAGATGCATTTAACAATAGCTGTAGAAGAGGCTGAAAAAGTATCGGAAGCTGATCTTGAAAATGTTGTACCTGCAGTTGTTAAAGAATTTAAAGCTGCACTTGCTGAAGCTAAAGAATTATTAGTAAATAATAAGGCTACTCAAGAAGAAGTAAATGCATCATTTGATAGATTAAGCAAAGTAATGCAAATGTTATCTTTTAATAAGGGAGATAAAACTCAATTAGTAAGTTTAATAGAAAAAATTGAAGCTTTAGATTCAAGTAAATATATAGCAAAAACTTGGGAAAGTTTAGCTACAGTTTTAGAAGCGTCAAAAGCAGTAGTTGCTGATGAAAATGCTTTAGAAGAAGAAGTTGCAAAATCTTATGAAGGATTATTAAGAGAATTCTTAAAATTAAGATTAAAACCAAATAAGGATGCTTTAAATGATTTAATCAATAAAGCACAATCTCTAGATTCTAGCAAGTATACAAGAGAAAGCTGGAGAGCAGTTGAAAAAGCAGTAGAAGAAGCAGATAAAGTAATGAAAAATGAAGATGCAACAGAGAAGGAAATTGCAAAAGCTGAAGAAAATTTAAAGAGTGCAATTTCGGATTTGAAAATAGCATCAAATGATACTACAAATAGTGAAACTAATAATGGAAGCAATAACAAAGATGATGATAAAACAACATCAAATTCAAAGCTTCCAAAGACAGGTGGAACAAATACTGTTTATATATTAATAGTAGGTGCTATTTTAGTTATTGCAGGTGGAGCATTTATGTTCACTAGAAAGAAGAAATCTGATAATTCATTAAAATAATTAAATAATAAAATTTAAAAGAGAGGTTGTATCAAAATAAAATATTATAAATTTGATACAGCCTCTTTTTAGTATAATTAAAGCTTAATTAAATTTGCACAAATTTTAGATGATTTTAATACCATAGATACACCATTCCCAGGATGTACTGAAGCACCTGTAAAATATAAATTCTCAATATTAGGTAAGGTACATTGAGGTCTAAAAAGTAAGCTTTGATTTAAATTATGGCTTATTCCAAATGCAGAACCTGAAGTAGTATTAAATATGTTTTTAAAATCTAATGGAGTTAGTCTATCTTTAAATATAATATGTGACTTAATATCTTCCAATCCAGGAATTCTTGAAACTATATTTAATAATTTATTTTCTAAAGAGATAATATTATCATTAGTCCAAGATATATTGTTATAAAATAAATTAGGAACTCTCACCATTACATTAATAGTTTCACAATTTGTTGGACAAAGTGTGGAATCTATAGAACTAGGACAATAAATATATAATGATGGATCAGAAGAAAGCATTCCTTTAAAAGGTGCTTCTAAATTTTCTTTAAAGTTTTTATTTATAAAAATATTATGGATATTAAGTGATGGATATTTCTTATCTAAAGCTAAATATAATATAAATGTAGAGCATGATTGCTGGAATTTAGTAGTAGGCTCTAAGTTTGATTTAATATTTTCAGGTTTTATTAAATTATCAATTGAGTAGCAATAATCACTAGAACAAACTACTAAATCACTATATATGGTATGCTTTTTAATTTTAACTCCTATAGCAGTATTATTTTTAAATAAAATTTCATCAACAGGACATGAAAGATTAATTTTACCGCCTAAGTCTAAAACTAATTTTCTTAATGAATCTATATATGAATACATACCACCTTTTATATAGTAAAGACTATTATATTGAGTTGCAGTAGGGATTAGGTTATAAATATTAGGTGAACTATAAGGGGATACACCTACATACATAGATTGAAACATAATATAGTTTATTAATTTTTCGGATGATAGAAAGTTATTACAATCGCTATAGCAGGATTTTAAAGTATGAAGTTTATAAACTTCCTTTAATGTATAAGGATTAAAGAAATCATTAGTTTTTATAAATGGCTCATTTAAAAAATGGCTTTCTGCTATTAAATAGCGTTTATAATTAAGAGATAGAAAGTTAAAATAAGAATATTTGTCTTTTAAATTATTATTTGTTATTTTATTTATAGTTTTGCAAAGGTGAGGGTAAGAGGTTGAAAAACTATAATTAGTACCATCATCATAAAATACTTTATAAAGAGGATTAATAGGAATTAATGAAAAATAGTCTTTATAATCCTTATTACAATATTTAAAAATATCAATATAATCATTAGGAATCATCAATAAGGAGGCAGTTAAGTCAAATTTAAAATCACCAAGCTTTAATGTATTAGTTTTACCACCGATAGAATTATTCTTTTCATAAAGCTCCACCTTAAAGCCTTTATGTAAAAGTCTAGCAGCTATAGATAAGCCACCAATACCTCCACCGATAATAATAGCTTTTTTCATAAAAACACATCCTTAATTTAAATATTAGCCACCTAATGTTATATCTTGTGAAGAATACCATTCTAACGCATCATAAACATGTTGAGGTTTGAAATCAGGCCAATAATCATTAACTACATAAAAATCAGAATAAACAGATTGTATTGGTAAAAATCCGCTTAAGCGTCTTCTGCCGCCCCAACGAATTATTAAGTCAATTCTAGAAATATCTTCAGAATGAAGAACTAAATCAAGATTATTTCTTTTCTTATATGTTTGTCTTGATAAATTTAAATCCCATTCCCAACCATAATTTACTAAAAAATTTACTTTTAATCCTCCCTTTCCAAATGTTTTTCTTTTTGTAAAGGGCAATAATTCAGGAGGAAAACAAGGAGATTCTATATTACCTACAACTAATAATTCAGCATCTTCGTGAGAAAGTAAATTTACAGCATCAATACAAGCTTGGGTAAATGCATCCTTTTAATCTTTAGGTCTTTTAGTATTATCAGTAGTAAATCCATAGTAAGTTAGTTCTTCAATACCAAGCTTTTGACATAACTTAAATAATAAAAGGCCAGGATTAATGCCGATGTTATATCCTTTTTCTTTAGAAAGGCCATTATTTTCTGCCCAACGTCTATTACCATCAGGAATAATACCGATATGTTTAGGGACTCTCATAAAAACACTCCTTAACTTTACTAAATTTAGATTAAATATGTAATTTACTTTTATAGTATTGCAAATTTTTATATTATTCATACTTTAAAATCTCTAAATAAATTAATAAATTTAATAAAAAAAACGAATAATACGAATTAAATTTAAAATAATAGAGTTAAAATTCGTCTATATAACGAAAAATATGTTAAAAAACACTTAATAAAGTTGACAAATATAAAATAAATTGGTAATATTTAATTAATACGAAGAATAAATATAAAAATGGAGAAAATGTTCGTGTTTTAAAGGTGGAGGTATAGGATGTTAGGGTTTAAATGCATTTTTGTAGAAAAGAAACATGGTTTTAATGTTGAAGCTAAAAGTCTTATGGAAGATTTTAAAAGTAATTTAAGAATAGATAATCTTCAAGAAGTAAGAGTAATCAATAAATATATATTAGGTGAAATGAAAGAAGAGTATTATAAAAAATCTTTATATACAATATTTGCTGAAAAAACAGTAGATAATTTATATGAAGAAAATCTTCCAATAAATGAGGATGAAGTAGCGTTTGCAGTAGAGTTTTTACCGGGACAATATGATCAAAGAGCTGATTCAGCATCAGAATGTATTGGATTATTAGGAGCTGAAGATAGAGTAGAAGTAAAATCAGCAAAAGTAATAGTTTTAAAAGGTAATTTAACTGAAGATGAAGTAAATAAAATAAAAAGTTATTATATAAATCCAGTAGATTCTAGAGAAGTAGCAATAGATAATATTGAACTTTCTTCAAAATTAGCAGAACCTAACGATGTAGAAATACTTAATGACTTTGTTAATAAGGATAGAAAACAAATAGAAGAGTTCCATAAAGAATTAGGTCTTGCAATGAGTATTGATGACTTAGTAATGATAAGAGACTACTTCAAAAGTGAAGAAAAAGTACCAACAATCACAGAAATAAAAGTAATTGATACATATTGGTCAGATCACTGCAGACATACAACATTTAGTACTGCAATTGAAGATGTAACTTTTGAAATAGGTGAATTAAATAATGCAGCTCAAAAGTCATATGAAGCATATTTAAAATCAAGAGATTTTGTTTATGGAGAAACTGATAGAGACGAAACATTAATGGATATAGCAGTTATTACTATGAAGGAAATGAGAAAAAGAGGGATGTTAGATGACTTAGACATTTCTGAAGAAATAAATGCTTGTTCAATAAAAGTTAACATAGAAACAGATAAGGGTAATGAAGAATACTTAGTGATGTTTAAAAATGAAACACACAATCACCCAACTGAAATTGAACCTTTTGGTGGTGCAGCAACTTGTTTAGGAGGAGCTATAAGAGATCCACTTTCAGGTAGAACATACGTATATCAAGCAATGAGGGTTACTGGTGCAGCTGATCCAACAGTTCCAGTAGAGGATACAATCAAAGGTAAATTACCACAAAGAACTATCACTTTAGGAGCAGCACATGGTTATAGTTCATACGGAAATCAAATTGGATTAGCAACTGGACAAGTTTCAGAAGTATATCATCCAAACTATGTAGCTAAAAGAATGGAAGTTGGTGCAGTTATAGCAGCAGCACCAAAGGAAAATGTAGTAAGAGAAGAACCTAATGCTGGAGATATAGTAATTCTTCTTGGAGGAAGAACTGGAAGAGATGGTGTTGGTGGAGCTACAGGTTCATCAAAAGAGCATACAGAAGATTCAATAAATGAATGTGCTGCAGAAGTTCAAAAGGGTAATGCACCTACAGAAAGAAAAATCCAAAGATTATTCAGAAATGCTGAAATAGCAAAAATGATAAAAAGATGTAATGACTTTGGAGCAGGTGGAGTTTCAGTTGCAATTGGAGAATTAACTAGAGGTTTAGATATTAACTTAGATAATGTTCCTAAGAAGTATGAAGGTTTAGATGGAACTGAAATTGCAATATCTGAATCACAAGAAAGAATGGCTGTAGTAGTTAATAAAGAAAATGTAGATAGATTTATAGAATTATCTAAAGTAGAAAACTTAGAAGCTGTTGTTGTAGCAGAAGTTACTGATACAGAAAGATTAAGAATGTATTGGAGAGGCAAAGAAATAGTTAACTTAAAGAGAAGCTTCTTAGATACAAATGGGGCAAGACAAGTAACTAATGTAGAAGTTAAATTACCAGGTGAATATCCTTTAGCAGTTGGGGACATAGATGTTAAAGAAGCATGGGTAAATAACTTAAAGAAATTAAATGTTGCTTCACAAAAGGGATTAGTTGAAAGATTTGACTCTACTATAGGTGGAGGAACAGTTCTTATGCCATATGGTGGTAAGGATGCAAACACAGAACAAGAAGCGATGGTTGCAAAAATTCCAGTATTAAATGGAGTAAGTGAAGAGGCTACAATAATGAGTTATGGATTTAATCCAGATTTAGGAGTCTGGAGTCCATATCACATGGCTTACTATTCAATAATTGAAGCGGTTACAAAGTTAGCAGCTGTTGGTGGAGATTATAGAAAAGCAAGATTAACTCTTCAAGAATACTTTGAAAAGCTAGGAAAAAATGCAGAAAGATGGGGTAAACCATTTGCGGCATTACTTGGGGCATATCAAGCACAAATTGATTTAGGAATACCTGCAATTGGTGGAAAGGACTCAATGTCTGGAAGTTTTGGAGATATAGATGTACCTCCAACGCTAGTAGCTTTTGCAGTTGGAGTTGAAAAAGCTAAGAATATAATCAGTGCTGAATTAAAAGAAGCAGGTTCACAATTAGTATTCTTAATGGCTGAAAGAAATGAAGACTATACATTAAAAGTTGAAGGTTATAAGAATAATTTAGAAAAGTTACATGAGCTTATTTTAGAAGGAAAAGTAATATCAGCAGCATCCGTTAAATTTGGTGGAGTAGCTGAAACACTTTCAAAGATGGCTTTCGGAAATAAAATTGGGGTTAAGTTCTCTAATCTAACTAAGGAAGAGCTTTTTGGATTAAACTATGGAAGTTTAGTTTTAGAAGTTAAGTCTGATGTAAATATAGATGAAGAGTTTAAAGGATGCGCTTATAAAGCAATAGGAAGCACAATAAAAGATGAAGTAATAATTTCAGAAGAATATGACTTAGATTTAAAATTAAGTGCTTTAGAAGAAAGTTATGAAGAAAAATTATCTAAGGTATTTAAGATAAAAACTAAGAGTAGCAATGAAAAAGTAGAAGAAGTTTTATTTGATAAAGTAAATGTTAATTCACCTATTATAAAGGTTGCTAAACCAAAAGTAATAATTCCGGTATTCCCAGGAACAAACTGTGAATATGATTGTGAAAGAGCATTTAGAAATGCTGGTGCAGAAACAGAAACTTTAGTATTTAGAAATTACTCTAAGGATGCTTTTGTAGAGTCAATTGAAAACTTAGAAAAGCAAATTAGAGAAAGTCAAATAATAATGTTACCAGGTGGGTTCTCTGCTGGAGACGAGCCAGATGGTTCAGGTAAATTTATATCAACAGTATTTAGAAATGAAAGAATTAAAGATGCTGTTATGGATTTATTAAAGAATAGAGATGGATTAATGTTAGGTATTTGTAACGGCTTCCAAGCATTAATTAAGTTAGGATTAGTACCATATGGGGAAATAGTTGATATTGAAGAAGATATGGCTACATTAACTTATAACGAAATTAATAGACATATGAGTTCAATAATTCAAACTAAGGTTGTTTCTAAGAAATCACCATGGTTTAACGGGATTGAACTGGGAGATATTCATAATGTAGCAATTTCTCATGGAGAAGGAAGATTTGTTGCTCCAGAAAAACTATTAAAGCAATTAGTTGAAAATGGACAAGTAGCAACACAATATGTTGATAATAAAGGAAATATAGCATTAGATATGCCATTTAATCCAAATGGATCAATGCTTGGAATAGAAGGTATAACAAGTCCAGATGGTAGAGTTCTTGGGAAGATGGGACACTCTGAAAGAATTGGAGATAATCTTTATAAGAATGTACCAGGAAACTTTGATCAAAAGATTTTCGAATCAGGAGTTAAATACTTTAAGTAGTGAAGGATGAAGAGGAAAAGGTTGGGGAATAAATTCAGCAGGGCTGAATTTAGAAAGATTATATTTTAAGAAACTCCTTGAGGAGTTTCTACCTTAACTTTTAACTTTTCCTTCTTAGTTCTTATTTTAAAAGGAGAGGATAGTATGAAAGTAGCAATATTTTTTGGATCTAAATCTGATACAGAAATAATGAGGGGAGCAGCTAACTGCTTAAAGGAATTTGGTATTGAGTATAAAGCATTTGTTTTATCAGCTCATAGAGTTCCAGAAAAGTTAGAAGAAACATTAAGAGAAGTTGAAGAACAAGGATGTCAAGTTGTAATTGCAGGTGCAGGTCTTGCAGCACACTTACCAGGTGTAATTGCTTCTCAAACTACAATGCCAGTTATAGGAGTTCCATGTAAGGGTGCAATAGAAGGGTTAGATGCATTATTTTCAATAGTACAAATGCCAAAATCTATTCCAGTTGCAACAGTTGGAATAAATAATGCTTATAATGCTGGAATGCTTGCAGTACAAATGCTTTCAGTAAATGATAAAGAATTAAAAGCTAAATTAGTTGAATATAGAAAAGAAATGAAAGAAAAATTTATAGCTGAAAATGGTGAAGGAGTGGATTTATAATGGAAAAATTAGAAATGATGTACGAAGGTAAGGCAAAGAAAATATACGCTACAGATAAGGCTGATGAAGTAATAGTTTATTACAAAGATGATGCAACTGCTTTTAATGGAGAAAAGAAAGGGCAAATAGAAGATAAGGGTGTTTTAAATAATTCAATTACTTCAATGTTATTTGAAATGTTAAATGAAAAGGGAGTTCCAACTCACTTTATTGAAAAGTTAAATGATAGAGAACAATTATGTAAGAAGGTTGAAATAGTTCCACTAGAAGTAATAGTAAGAAATGTTGCTGCTGGTTCTATGGCTAAGAGATTAGGATTAGAAGAAGGAACAGAGCTTAAGACTACAGTATTTGAATTATCATACAAAGATGATTCTCTAGGAGATCCATTAATAAATGATTACCATGCAGTTGGAATTGGAGCTACTACTTTTGAAGAATTAGAAAAGATTTATGCTTTAACAGCAAAAATCAACGATATTTTAAAGGATATGTTCTTAAAATCTAAAATTAGATTAATAGACTTTAAATTAGAGTTTGGTAGATTTAACGGAGATATAGTTTTAGCAGATGAAATTTCACCAGATACTTGCAGATTCTGGGATGCTACTACTGGAGAAAAATTAGATAAGGACAGATTTAGAAGAGACCTTGGTAATGTTAAAGATGCATATATAGAAATATTAAAGAGAATACAGGAATAGTTAGTAGTTAGGAGTTAGTAGTTAGGAGTTAATGAATAAAATCAATTAATGTTGATTTTAGGAAAAATATTTTATAGAAACTCACTAAGAGTTTCAGCCTCAACTACTAACTAAAAACTATTAACTCCAAACTAATTAATCGGGGGTTAAAAGTATGAGTCCAAAGTTAGACAATATAATAATGGATCCAAGTAATGATAAATTTAAAGATGAGTGTGGAGTATTTGGTGTTTACTCTAACAAACCATTAGATGTTGCTTCAGTAGCATATTACGGATTATATGCACTTCAACATAGAGGTCAAGAAAGTGCTGGTATAGCAGTTGCAAATGGTGAAGATATAAATATTAAAAAGGGAATGGGACTTATAACAGAAGCATTCTCTCAAGATGATATAAATAGCTTAAAAGGATTTGCAGCAATTGGACATGTTAGATATTCAACAAGTGGTGATACTAGAATAGAAAATGCACAGCCATTATTAAGCAAAACAAAGCTAGGACCAATAGCTATGGCGCACAATGGAACATTAGTTAATGCTGATGTTATAAGAGAATTACTTGAAGATGGTGGACATGTATTCCATACATCAATTGACTCAGAAGTAATTGCTAACTTAATTGCAAGAGGGGCTAAAAAAGGTGTTGAAAGAGCTGTATTAGATGCGATTCAAGCTGTTAGAGGTTCTTTTGCAATGGTTATATTAACTGAAAACAAGCTTATTGGTGTAAGAGATCCTCATGGAATAAGACCTCTTTGCCTAGGAAAGATTGAAGAAGGTTATATTTTAACTTCTGAAAGCTGTGCTTTAGATGCAATTGGAGCAGAATTAGTTAGAGATATTGATCCAGGAGAAATTGTAGTAATTGATGAAAGTGGAATAAAGTCATATAGATATTCTGAAAATACTCAATGTCAAACTTGTGCTTTTGAATATATATACTTTGCTAGACCAGATTCAATTATTGATGGATTAGATGTTCATGAATCAAGAGTTAGAGCTGGAGAACAATTATATAAAGAAAATCAAATTGAAGCTGATGTAGTTGTTGCAGTACCAGATTCAGGTATACCAGCAGCAATAGGATATGCTAAGGCATCAGGTATTCCTTATGATACTGGATTTGTTAAAAATAGATACGTTGGAAGAACATTTATTACTCCTTCTCAAGAAGTAAGAGAAAGAGCCGTAGCTGTAAAATTAAATCCTTTAAAGGTAAATATTAAAGATAAGAGAGTTATTCTTATAGATGACTCTATAGTAAGAGGAACTACTTCAAAGCATTTAGTTGAATCTTTAAGAAGAGCTGGAGCAAAAGAAGTTCACTTCTTAGTAGCATCACCAGTAGTTCAATATCCATGTTACTTTGGAATTGATACTCCTTATAGAAAAGAACTTATTGGAGCTAATAATTCATTAGAAGAAATAAGAGAAATAATTGGTTGTGATTCATTAGGATATTTAACTATGGATGGTATGTACAAATGCTTTAATGCAGATCAAGGATATTGTGTAGGATGTTTCAATGGAGTATATCCAGTTGCAACACCAATAGAAACTGAAAGGTAGGTAATTTAAATGATAACTTATAAAGAGGCTGGAGTTAATATAGAAGAAGGGTATAAGTCAGTAAAGCTTATAAAGGAATATGCACAAAGAACAATGAGTGAATATGTTTTAAATGGTCTTGGAAGCTTTGCAGGAATGGTTGAATTACCAGAAGGATATAAAAAGCCAGTTTTAGTTTCTGGTACAGATGGTGTTGGAACTAAGCTTGAATTAGCTTTTAAAACTAAGAAATATGATACAGTTGGAATTGACTGTGTAGCTATGTGTGTAAATGATATTTTATGTCATGGAGCAAAGCCATTATTCTTCTTAGATTATATAGCGTGTGGAAAGCTTGAAGCAGAAGTTGCTGCTGATTTAGTTAAAGGTGTTTCTGATGGTTGTGTAATGTCAGATTGTGCTTTAGTTGGAGGAGAAACGGCTGAAATGCCAGGTTTCTATAAAGAAGGAGAATACGATATTGCAGGATTTGCAGTAGGTATTGTTGATAAAGATAAGATAATAAACGGAAAAAACATTAAGCCAGGAGATAAGTTAATAGGTTTAGCTTCATCTGGTGTACATTCAAATGGTTTCTCTTTAGTTAGAAAATTATATACAGATCTAAATGAAGAATTTAATGGTGAAGAAGTTTGGAAAACATTAATTACGCCAACTAAGATATATGTTAAACCAATATTAAGCTTAATTGAAAAGTTTGATATTAAAGGTATGTCTCATGTAACTGGCGGTGGATTTATTGAAAATGTTCCAAGAATGTTTAACGGTGGAGAATTAACTGCTGAAATAAACAAAGATAGTTATCCATTACCAGCAATCTTTGAAGATATGATTAATAAAGGTGTAAATAGAGATCATATGTATAATACATTCAATATGGGGATTGGTTTTGTGTTATGTGTTGATGAAAAAGATGTTGATGCTGTTATTAAAGAACTTATTGAATTAGGTGAAAAAGCTTATGAAATTGGTGTTGTAACAGCTGGAGGTGAAGGAGTTTGCTTAAAGTAGCAGTACTTGTATCTGGTGGAGGGTCAAACCTCCAATCAATTTTAGATTATGGACAAGATACTTTTAAAGTAGAAATGGTTATTGGAAGCAAAGAAGGAATTTATGGCTTAGAGAGAGCTAAAAATGCTGGTATTGCTACTCATGTTGTTTCTAGAAAAGAATATGGAAATGAGACTTCTAATAAAATATTAGAATTAACTAGGGGGACAGTTGATTTAATAGTTTTAGCAGGGTATCTTTCAATATTAAATGGGGAAATATTAAAAGCGTTTAAAGATAGAATAATAAATATACATCCATCTCTTATTCCTAGTTTTTGTGGAGATAAGATGTATGGAATGCATGTACATAATGCAGTAAGAAGCTCAGGAGTTAGATTTACTGGATGTACGGTTCACTTTGTAAATGAAGAAGTAGATGGGGGAGCAATAATACTTCAAGAAGCAGTGCCAGTATATTTTGAGGATACTGCTGAAGATATTCAAAAGAGAGTATTAGTAGAAGAACATAAGCTATTGCCAAAGGCTATTGATTTATTAAGTAGGGGTAAAATTGAAATTATAGATGGAAGAGTAAATATTTTAAAATAGGGAGGATTTTTACATGATAAAAAGAGCATTAATTAGTGTATTTGATAAGACTGGTGTTTTAGATTTTTCAAAGTTTTTAGCAGAAAACGGAGTTGAGGTTATTTCAACTGGAGGTACTTATAAGCACTTAAAAGAAAATGGAGTTTCTGTAACTGAAGTTAATGAAGTTACTAACTTCCCAGAAATGCTAGATGGAAGAGTTAAGACTCTTCACCCAATAATTCATGCAGGAATACTTGCTATAAGAGATAATGAAGAACATATGAATACAATTAAAGAAAGAAATATATATACAATTGATATGGTAATAGTTAATTTATATCCTTTCTTTGAAAAAGTTAGAGAAGATTTAAGCTTTGAAGAAAAAGTAGAATTCATTGATATCGGTGGTCCTACAATGCTTAGAGCAGCAGCTAAGAACTTCCAAGACGTTGTTGTTATTTCAGATGTTAAAGATTATGAAGCTGTAATGGCTGCAATTAAAGAAACTGGAGATGTTAGCTATAAATTAAGAAAGAAATTAGCAGGTAAAGTATTTAACTTAATGAGTGCTTACGATGCAGCTATTTCAAACTTTATGCTTGGTGATGAAGAAGAGTATCCAGAATACTTATCTGTTTCATACAAAAAGAAACAAAGCTTAAGATACGGTGAAAATCCACATCAAAGTGCTGCTTACTATGTTTCTACTGAATTTGATGGTGGAATGAATGATTATGAAATATTAAATGGTAAAGAGCTTTCTTACAATAATATTAAAGATTTAGATATAGCATGGAAGGTTGCAAATGAATTTGATGAAGCTTCATGCTGTGCATTAAAACATAATACTCCATGTGGTGTTGCAATAGGTGAGACTCCATATGAAGCTTACACTAAAGCACATGATGTAGATCCAACTTCAATATTTGGTGGAATAGTTGCATTTAACAGAAAGTTAGATAAGGCTACAGCTGAAGAAATGGTTAAAATATTCTTAGAAGTAATTGCAGCTCCGGATTATGATGAAGATGCATTAGAAGTATTAAGAACTAAAAAGAACTTAAGAGTTTTAAAATGTAATGTTAAACCATGTGATGAAAAATATATGGTAACAGTTGATGGTGGAATATTAGTTCAAGAAGAAGATAGACAATTAGTTGATGAAATAAAGGTTGTTACAGAAAAAGCTCCAACTGATGAAGAAATGAAAGATTTATTATTTGGTATGAAGGTTGTTAAATATGTTAAATCTAATGCTATAGTAACAGTTCATAATGGTGTTGCTGTAGGTATCGGTGGAGGACAAGTTAATAGAATTTGGCCAACAATGGATGCTTTAAGAAGAGGTGAAGGAGCTACAATCTTAGCTTCAGATGCATTCTTCCCATTTAGAGATATAGTTGATGAATGTTCTAAATACGGAATTAAAGCTATAATCCAACCAGGTGGTTCAATGAGAGACCAAGAATCAATTGATGCTTGTAACGAACATGGAATAGCTATGGTTATGACAGGAATCAGACACTTTAAACACTAAAATATAGTTAATGATTAAATAAAAGATATATGATAATTATTAAGATATTGGAAAAGAGGTAAAGTTATGAAAGTATTATTAGTTGGTTCTGGTGGGAGAGAGCATGCTATTGCTTGGAAATTAGCTAAAAGTGAAAAGGTAAGTAAGATATTTGTAGCGCCTGGTAATGGTGGAACTTCAATTGAAAATAAATGTGAAAATGTTAATATCACTGATATAGATGAATTAGTAGTATTTGCTAAAGAAAATAATATAGGTTTAACTTTTGTTGGACCAGAAGATCCATTAACAAAGGGGATAACAGATAAGTTTAAAGCAGCAGGACTTAGATGCTTTGGACCAGATGCAGCAGGTGCTCAATTAGAAGGAAGTAAATCTTTCTCTAAAGATTTCATGAAGAAGTATGGAGTTAAAACTGCTGAATATGCTACATTTACAGATTACGAACCAGCATTAGGATATCTTCAAGATTGCTCATACCCAATAGTTATTAAAGCAGATGGATTAGCGGCTGGGAAAGGTGTTGTTATTGCAGCTACTAAAGAAGAAGCTTTAAGAACTGTAGATGATTTTATGGTTTCTGATATATTTAAGGGCGCTGGGCAAAAAATTGTTATTGAAGAGTTCTTAGAAGGG
The DNA here is from genome assembly GCF_019734195.1 of Clostridium sp. K13. Taxonomy (GTDB): domain Bacteria; phylum Bacillota; class Clostridia; order Clostridiales; family Clostridiaceae; genus Clostridium. The sequence goes on from NZ_JAASHM010000019.1 coordinate 32,551, forward strand.
GTAGAAGCATCAATTCTTTCAATTACTGATGGTAAGACTTTAATACCTTTTATCTCAGGAAAAGATCACAAGCAAATTTTTGATGGAGATAAGGGACCAAATACTGGTGGAATGGGAGTTTTAGCACCAAATCCATTTGTTACTCAAGATGTAATGAATGACTTTGAAGAAAATATAGTTGCTAATACTTTAAGAGGAATTCAAGAAGAAGGATTTGACTTTAAGGGGATTATCTTCTTTGGGTTAATGATAACTAAGAAGGGTACTTATCTTTTAGAGTATAATGTAAGAATGGGAGACCCTGAAACTCAATCTGTATTAACTTTAATGGAAAGTGATTTAGTTGATTTAGTTGAAGCTGCTTTAGATAGTAGATTAGATGAAGTAGAAGCTAAGTGGTATGATGGAGCATGCGTTAATGTTGTTTTAGCTTCTGGAGGATATCCAGGAAGTTTTGAAAAGGGCTTTGAAATTACTATTGATGATAGCATAAGAGATAAGGTATTCTTAGCTGGAGCTCAATTGGTTGATGGAGTTTTAAGAACTAGTGGAGGAAGAGTTTTATCTGTTGTTGGAAGAGGTAGAACTGTTCAAGAGGCTAGAGAAGAAGCTTATAAGTTAACTGAAATGGTTAATTTTGAAGGAAAGTATTTTAGAAAAGATATATAATAGAAAAAGCACTATCAGCATAAAAGTTGATAGTGTTTTAGAATAATGAAGAATGAACCATACCATAAGTAAATGAGGTTTATAGCTTTAGGAATTGATATTACTAGCTTAAGCCTGTTTTTGTAGCTGAAAACACCTTGTCATAAGTAAGATAAATTCATATAAGTAGATAGAATAAAGAAAAGGTGATATAAATAAAAGAGTAAAAAGAGCCATTGCTAGTTGCACTTTCAGACGATGTAAGTGAAGAAATACCGTATGAGTTCATAAAGAGCATACTAGAGAATTTCAACAAGGGCCTTATTCTTTTATGTTAAGAAATGTTGGAGTGAGTACACTGAAGAGTAACAAAAAAGAATAAATGAAATCAGTGCAAAATTAGCAGAGTTTTATGTAGCAGAAGAATTGAGCTTAACTAAGGAAGATACTATTGAAATTATTAAGAATTAAGATAATGTAGTAAATTATGATTATGGATATGAATCATATTCAGATATTGAAGTTTTATTATGGATAATCAAGCTTTTAATATGAATATTTTGTGTTAAAAGGCAACTGCTGAAAAGCGTAAAAGAGAGTCTATTGGAGTAGATGGAAATATTATTTCTTAAGATATGGTTAAAAAGAGTGGTTAGATACGAGTTGGGGAGAACCAATAATAATACTATTTTTAAGGCGGGAAAGATACTTACCGTAGATATAGTTTCGTAATGATAAAGTTGTAAATAGGAAAATTTTAGATTATAATAATAGACGAATATGAGGGGTGTAGATAGGAGAGTTGAATGAAATTGTTTTTAAATGAAATTAGAAATAGGGGATTATGGTCTATAAAACAAGTTTTAACAATAAGACATATTATTGCTATGATAATATTTACATTAATGTTTGGAATTAATGGTAGTGAAATTCCAATTGAGAAAACTATATTAACTATTGTGTTTATTATTTTTTGTACATATCAACAATTAGCTATAGGTATAGCTATATCAATTTTTATTGGTATTATAGTAGGTGTTTTCCCGTTTTTAGGGTTTTTAATACCTATTTTAATATTATTAGGAATTATATCGAAATTGACATTTGTTTGGGAAAATAAATATGCAATGTATTTAGGAATTACAGTTGTTCTAGCTCCAAGTCAATTAATTCAGCTTATTTTAGGAGATATATATCGTATTTTAGCCATTCCAGTTAATTATATTTTTGAGATTGTGGCTAAATTTGAGTTTATCTATACAATTTCTGATATTACATCCATTCCAATTGAATATGTTTATTATGGTATTTTATTTAATATTATGATGATTAGTTTATATTTTATGAAGTACTCAGTTGATGGAGCTTTAACAGCTATATGCATGTTGCCGTTATTGTTTATGTCAATTTTAGTACCAGCTATTATTTCGGAAATATCAACATTGGTAAGTACAGCACAATATAATAATTATGTTGAAACAAATCCAGGGATGCACAACGTTAGAGAATACACAAGGATAAATTCTAGTGGAGATATAGAGCATGTTAAGAGTCATATTAGAACAAATCCTGATGGAATTGAAACTAATAATTTATCTTATAGAGGTGACTAGAGGAAGAAAGCTTAAGGATAATTGTTATATCTACAGGGGATTAATTTATTAAAGTAAATATCATATTCAATACAATATTTTTAAGTTATGATTTAAATTACCTATAATCCAAGGTTGAAATATGGATAACTATATTATTTAGCCTACTAAAGATTTCAAAATATTACTTAAGAGCGAAGTTTTTGCATTAACATTTGATATTGGGCACGATTATTGTATATGTAATAAGGATAGTATGTTTATAAACAAAAATATCAAAAAATTAATGCATATGCATATACATGATGCAATAAATTACAAAAATCATCTACCACTTGGAAGAGGTAATATTGATATTAAAGGTATGATAAACATTGCAATAAAAAATAAATGTACATGTGTTTTAGAAACTAAGACAATAGAAGGTTTAAGGCAATCAGTAAAATACATTAAGAATTATATAACAAATTGATTTATATATATGTTTATTTTTTATAAAATTTTGATATAATATAAATAAGAAAAGCTTAGTGTGTCAACACTAAGCAATCCTTAGAACATTTATTTTGTTTTAGGGCTATTGGATGAAATTAATTGAAGATTAATTAAGAAAAAGTGCTACTCTTTGCAGGATGGGGCACTTTTTTCTTTGCTTTTAACTTCTATATCAAGACCAAGAAATTTAATCTTAATTTTTAAGTGATGTATAAAAAGATTATGTTTTAGAACTAATCTAATTACATAAATGACTGATATACACTTTATCAAAGTATCAAACATATCCAATACCACCTCCTAGCTATAGTGAAATAGTTCACCAATAGCCATGGAGGATAAAACGTTCAAAACCTCCGTAGCCATCCTACTACGGATTTCAAAATATTACTTTAGAATTATACCATATTTATGTAGAATATATACACAAGAATAAAATGGAAAAACCTCATTTGCAGTAGTTACGGAGAACCGTATCATAAGTAATTTATATTTAAGTTAATAAAAGAGAGTAGCTAAGAATTATAATGATTTATTTAACTGCTCTTATTTTTTAGAGTGAGTGATATTTTTATATAACTACAAATTAAACAATAATAATGAAAATATTTTAAATTAAATGAGATAATATTACAAAAAATGCAAAAAAAACTAGAAATAATATATTTATATTAAGTTATTACATAAGTATTAAAGTATAAATTTTAAAAAATAGATAAATTTGTAATATAATTGTTTACATAGGAAATTTTTTCATATATAATATAATAGAAAATAAAAAATTAAAATTAATATTTGATTTAGAGCGTGTTACCAATAGAGCACTAGCTTTCCTATATTTATAGGAAAGCTTTTTTTATTCAATTTTTTTATAAATAATACAAATAAATCAATAAAATTTTAATTTTTATTAATTATATGGAGGTAATAATATGAAAGTCAAAGTTAAGAGACTACTAAGTTGTATATTAGCTATTGCATTAATTATTGGAATAGTTCAACCAGCTACGGTTAGTGCTAGCCCTATAGTAGAAGCTGATACAACAAAAGAAGGATATGAAATTTATCCTAACCCACATCAAATTGACTACTTAACGGGGGAATTTGTTATACGTAAAGACGTAAACGTAGTTTATGATAGCACAATAGATGCTGTAACTAAAAAGCGTATGACAGAAGTTTTAGAGTCAAAAGATAAGAAGATTACAATTTCAGAAGAAGTTGTAAGTGGTAAAACTAATATTTTAGTTGGAACATATTTATCAAATGAATACGCAAGTAATTATATACAAGAGAAAAATCAAGTGGATGTAAGCCTATTTGAAAAGAATGATTCATATTTTATGTCAGCAAAAGATGGAGAAATTTCCATATTAGGTAAAAATACAGATGCTGCATTCTATGGAATAACAAGCTTAAAGCATATATTTAATCAAATGGATGGATCTACTATTAAGAATTTTGAAATTAAAGACTATGCTGATACACCAATACGTGGATTCATTGAAGGTTACTATGGTGTTCCATGGACAAATGAAGATCGTATGTCTTTAATGAAATTTGGTGGAGACTTTAAGATGACAGCTTATATCTTTGCACCAAAAGATGATTTATATCATACTAGAAAATGGAGAGAATTATATCCAAAAGAAGAGTTAGATAAAATTGCTGAAATGGTAAAAGTAGGTGAAGAGACAAAAACAAAATTTGTTTGGACAGCTCATCCTTTTATGGGCGGATTTAACGCAAATGACTTTGATGGAGAAATGGAAAAATTAATAGCAAAATTCGAACAATTATATTCTGTAGGTGTTCGTCAATTTGGTGTTCTAGGTGATGACGTTGGTAGCCTTGATAGACAAATTCTTGCTAATATGATGACTCAATTATCAGAATGGGGTAAGAAAAAAGGAGATGTACATGACTGGGTATTCTGTCCAGTAGGATACAATGCTGGATGGCAAGGTGATTATTCAGAATTAAATTTCTTAGATGCAAACTTCCCTGAAGATGTTCAAATTTTCTGGACTGGTAACTCAGTATGTGCACCAATTATTCAAAATACATTAGATAACTTTAAAAAGCATAGAGCGCCAGAAGGTGTAACAAGAAGAAGTCCATTATTCTGGTTAAACTGGCCTGTTAATGATATCAACATGCATAGATTAATGTTAGGTAAAGGAAGTCTTTTACATACAGATATTAATATTGAAGATTTAGCTGGTGTAGTTACAAATCCTATGCAAGATGCAGAACCATCAAAAATAAGTCTTTTTGCTATAGCAGATTATGCTTGGAATATAAAAGAGTTTAATGAAGATAAGAGTTGGGAAGATTCTTTCAAATATGTAGATGCTAATGTATCAGAAGCATTATATACAATAGCTAAGCATACATCAGATCCTGCTCCAAATGGACATGGACTAGTATTAGGAGAATCAGAAGAGATAAGACCTTTATTAGATGAATTTATTTCTAAATTAAATGGAAATCAAGAAATTTCTGAAGTTGGAAATACTTTAGTAAATGAAATGGATATAATAATTAATGCTTGTGATGAGTTTATTAAAACTAGCACTAATGCAAGAATGGTTGAACAAATTACACCATTTGCTAATTCATTAAAAGATTTAGCTACAGCTATTAAGAGCTATGTTCAAGCAGCAATTAACTTAGAAGCTAATGATAATGAGTCAGCTGTACAAAATTTTGCTGAAGGAACTACTTCTTATGAAAATAGTAAATCACATGATAGATTAACAATTGATGGAACTAAAAAGGCTCAACCAGGTTCAAAACGTTTAGTTCCTTTCGTAGAAGCTGTTAGAGATGCACTTTCTGATGAAATTAACTCATTAGTTAATGGTGGAGAAAAGTTAGTATTAACTGCAGAAACAAATATATCAAATGTTTATGATGGTAAAATTGAAAATATCATAGATGGTAAAAATGATACTCATATATGGAATGGAGTATATGAAGCTAAAGATCAATATTATCAAGTTAATTTAAGTAAGCCAACTACAATCTATGGTGTAGATATATTAAATGGTACTAATGGAAAGCAAGAAGATACTTTTGGACATGCTAAAGTACAATACACAACTGATGGTCAAACTTGGGAAGATATAAACAACAAAACTTATGGACCATATTCAGTAAATGTTAAGATTACTGGTGTAGAAATTAAAAATGTTGTTGGTGTGAGATATATCTGTACTGCAACAGATAGTGGTAACAAATGGCCTGCTATGAGAGAATTTAAAGTATTAACTTCTCCAGAAATAGTAGAAGTACCAACTTTCACAAGTGAAGTAATTCGTACAACTGATGGATGGAGCGTTTATTCTGGACCAGAATCTAATATGTTAGATGGTGATCCAAATACTAGTATTCACTACAATGTAAGACAAAATACTACGCCAGCAAATACTACAATTGCAGGAGACTATGTAGGAGTAAAATTAAGTGAGCCAATAGTTCTTGGTAAAATTAATATTCTTCAAGGACCAAATGCAGGTTCAAATGATTACTTCAAAAATGTTACATTAGAATATTCTTTAGATGGTAGAGAATATACGCCGATAGAAACTTATGAAAACACTAGAGATATAGTAATAGACTTATCAGATAGAAATATTGAAGCTCAATATGTACGTTTAAGAAATAATAGAGATCAAGGAAATTGGATTGGTTTTAGAGAATTTAAAGTTGATGCAAAGATTAATCATAATGGTAAGGTATATACTAATGTAGAAGCTTACAAAGAGCATCCAGCAGATTATTTTAATGATAATGCTAGTATGGTAGGGCTTTCAGATATTACTTTAGAAAACAATCAATATATTGGATTAATGTTAGATCGTATTCATGAATTAACAGAGATTGTTGTAAATGGCACATCATTAGAAAATGTTACATTACAAGTTTCTAAGAATGGTTATGAATGGACTAACTTAGATAACAAAACACTAAGTGAAAACACTGATGCAAGATATGTTCGTTTAATTAATTTAGGTTCAGGAGTAGTTACTTTCAATGTAAATGAGTTTAGAGTAACTTCAAGGGAATTCGGTAAGCCAACAGTAATTGAAAATAACATGGGAAGAATTTATGCTGGTAAAGTAGATGATTTATTTGATAAAGACCGTACAACAGCTATACAATTTGAAAGACTTCAAACTAAGGGAGACAATATGATTTTTGATTTAGGTCAAGAGATTGATTTAGATCAATTAAAAGTAGTTGTTCATGACTCACATAAAGACTATATCAGAGATGGTGCAGTTTATGCTTCAACAGAAAAAGGAAACTGGGGAGATGCTGTATTATTAATAGGTGATCAAGAACCTAATACAACAAATGATGATAGCAATATAAATGATATATTTACAGGGCATGAAATTTCATACAATGTAGCTGAAGCAAGTAATATAAATAAAAAAGCTAGATATATTAAGTTAGAAATAACTCAATCATATGGTCATAGATGGACTAGAATTAATGAAATTGAAATAAATGGTGGAGCATATATTCCAACAGTTAATAATCCAACATTTAAATCAAATGTTTCAGATACTCAAAATGGATTATATGAATATTTAGTTGATGGTGATATTACTACAATGTATATTCCAAATTCAAATGAAGGATACCTTAATTATTCATTATCTGATAATCTTGATGTAAATCATATTAAAGTAATGCAAAATGCTAAGAATATCTCAAATGCACTAGTAACAGCAAGAATTGTAGCCACTAATGGGGATATACAATCAGTAGAATTAGGGACTTTAAATAAAGGTACAAATGAATTTGTTTTACCTGCTGGAACTAAGATTTTAGATGTTAAGTTTGAGTGGAATGGAGTTATTCCAAATTTAGTAGAATTAATATTTGATTCAACTTTAAATGAAACTGTAAACAAAGATAGATTACAAGAATTGGTAAATGAAACTATAGATACTACAACTTGGACAACTAACACTGCAAAAGCATATAAGGAAGCTATAGAAGTAGCTAAAGCTATACTTAATAATAATTATGCAGCGCAAGGAACAGTAGATAGTGCAGTAAAAGAAATAGAAAAAGCAAAAGCTAGTAAAGAAGAAAAGTGTAATAGTGAAGAAGTACAAGCTGTTATAGATGCAGCTATAACACATAGTTCAAAATACACAGCTAAAACTTGGGCTAATTATCAAAAAGCTTTAAATGCTATTAAGAGTGCTATGGAAGATAGCAATAACTTATCAGTTAAAGAAGCTGAAAGATTAATAAGTGAGTTAAATAATGCAAAAGAAGCTTTAGTTTATAACCCAGCAAACAGAGAAGAAGCTGAAATTACTTTAGAGGATATTAATGTATTTATTTCTAATGTTACTGCTCCAGAGAAGGTTTATACTACAAATTCTTGGACAGCATTAAATGATGCAAAAGCAGAAATTGAGGGATTACTTGAATTAAATAAAACAGAACCTCAAGACCCAGCAGTATTTGAGGCTGCAAAAGAAGGTATATTAGAGGCAAAAAATTCTTTAGTAAATATTACTTCTTTAGTAGCAGTAATTGAAGAATTTGAAGCAATAGTTGATTCAAGCATCTACACAGAAGATTCTTATAAAGCTTATGAATTAAAAGTTACTGAGGCAAAAGAATTATTAATAGACGGTACTGTTGAAGCTATTGAAGCTGCAATAGGTGCTATAACTGAAGCTAAAAACAACTTAGAATTAGTAGGTTCAAGCGAAAGTGTTGAAGGATTAATTGTTGAAATTAAGGGATTAAAAAGTGAAAACTATACTACTAATTCATTCCAAGCATTAATGGATAAAGTAGCAGAAGTTGAAGGTATGAACTTTAATAATATGACAGCTGAAGAATTAAAGAACGTAGAAAATGAGTTATTAACATTAAAGAATACTTTAGTTGATGTAACTGCATTACGTGCTCAAATTGAAATCGCTAATGGATTTGATGCTAGTTTATATACTACAAGCAGCTACAAAATATTAGTAGATTTAATTGCTACTGCGGATGAGTTATTTGTATCTGGTACTGCAGAAACTATCCAAGGATTAGTTACTGAAATTGATGAAGCTACTAAGACTCTTGTATTAAGAGTAAACCAAGAAGATCTTAAAGCTTATATCAATAGTATAGAAGAAATAGAAGCAGATAAATATACTGAAGAAACTGTTGCTAAGTATAATGAAGCATTATCAGTATTAAAGGCTATGTTAGAAAATGTAGAAAATACTTCAGCTACAGAGTTTGTAAGTGCTAAGAATGCTTTTGAAGATGCAAAAGCTGCTTTAGAGTTAAAACCAGTAGTACCAACACCAGAACCAGGTGATGGAAATAACGGAAACAACCAAGGTAACGGAAACAACCAAGGTAACGGAAATAATAATCTTCCACAAACAGGAGGAGTAGATACTAGAAATGTTTTATTTGTTGGAATTTTATTACTATCTTTAGGAATAATAGTTGTTTATTCTAAAAAGTCAAAAGTTAAACAACAATAAGATATTAAATTAAAGTAGATAATTAGAATGTAAAATTGGATTATATCTTTAATATTAAGGATATAATCCAGTTTTTTTGTTTAAGAATAATAAGTTGTAAGATATAATAGTTCTATAAAACATTTAATTGGTATAATTAGGAAAGCTATTAGGATAAATCAAATAAAATCCTAGTAGCTTTTTATTTAAAAGGTTATTATTTTTATAATTATTTTGATAGTTATATCACAATTAGTTTATATTTAATAGATAAGATAGTAAAATTGTAATAAAAACAAAAGAAGTAAGGAGATGTTATGAAAAATACTTGGAAGGAAAAGAGATATCTTTAAAGACAGTTTCACCAGATAAATTAAAGTATATAGAAGTTACCAAACTACCGATATATGCAAAAAATAGTTATAGTAACTATTGGTTTGAGAAAATTAATGATGAAATATATATTAAATATAATAGTTGTAGGGAAGATGGAATAAAAACCTTGAATGAAAAGATTAATGAAACTATAGATTTTATTAATTATAACAATATTGCGAAAGTTACTATTGATTTAAGGAATAATTTAGGTGGAGATTCTACATTAATACAACCTCTTATAAATTTTATAAAAGGTAATGATAAAATAAATAGAAAAGAGAACTTAAAGGTTATTATAGGTAGGGAGACTTTTTCATCAGCCTTATTAAATGCATATGAATTTAAATTTGATACTAATGCTGAAATAATAGGTGAACCTTCTGGTGGAAAGCCAAATTGTTATGGAGAGATACTTAAGTTTACATTGCCTAATAGTAGGTTTATTGTAAATTATTCAACTAGATATTATAAGTTAATAGAAGATGATACTATATTAGCTTTGTATCCAGATATAAATATTCAAGAAAGTATTAGTGATTATTATTAATTTATGATGAAAGATTAGATAGGAATTAAGTTTAATTTGGAGGTACATAAAATGGATGGTACAAGAAGAAGTAATATAAAAATAGGATCGAAGGTGTTAGTAGTTCAAAAACAAGATCAAAGAACAGGTAAGTTAACAGAAGGAATAGTTATGAAGATACTAACAAAATCTCTAGAACATCATCATGGTATTAAAGTTATGCTTGAAGATGGCATTGTAGGTAGAGTAAAAGAAATATTAACTTAATAGGTTTAGTCTTAACTGTTATTTTGTATTAGTGAAAATAGTGAGGATATAAATATGGATTATGTTAGATATATAAGAGAAAAAGTAGGTCATGATTCAATAAATTTAACTGGCGTAAATGTGTTAATAATAAATGAAAATAATCAAATATTATTACAAAAGAGAGGAACCTTTCCATATAAATGGGGATTGATAGGTGGAATTACAGAGTTAGGAGAATCTCTTGAGTCTACTGCAGTTAGAGAGACAAAGGAGGAGTCAGGATTAGATATAAGGGAATTAGAGCTTTTAGGAACAACATCAGGTGAGGATTGTTTTATAGAATTTCCTCATGGAGATAAGGCATTTTTTATAACGATAGGATACGTATGTAAAAGCTATAGTGGTGAATTAAGTGTGGATAACTTTGAAACAAAAGATTTATGTTTTTTTAGTTATGACGAATTACCAGAAAATATACCTAGAAGTCATAAAGTATTTATAGATAAATATTATAGTTTATAAATTATAATTAGATAAAACAGTAATTAAAAATGAACATTATGCTTCTAAGGTGTAGTACATAAGATTACTTCAATAATAATATTATTATTATTGAAATTAACCAGGGAAAACTTTTGTTTTCCCTAGTTAATTTTGCTTTGATTAAATAGAATCATCAGTAAGGTTACCAATATCCAAGTTGCCATTACCAGAAAGATTGCTAAGAAGTCCTGCAAAATCAGAGTTGGAAAAATTAGAGTTAGAAAGGTTGGGACTATTAAAGTTATTATTACCATAGTTTCCAATATTAAAGTTGCCATTATTAGAGTTATTAGATCCGATATTATTACACCAACCATTACTAAATCCACTGCAACCAAAGACCTTATTATAATCACCCCAAAAACTACCAGGCCCAAAGCCACCACCAAATATAAAGAATATTATTAGTGTATAAAGCCAAGAGTTATTAAAAGCTGATGCATTATTACAAGGGTTATAGTAATTATTATTACAGCAGGAGGAGTCATTATCACAATTTCTTAACATGTATATCATCTCCTATCATTAGATTTTATAATATATACTATTTATAAAAGAGCAGTTTGTTTAAATTATTTTAAGTATATAAATATAAGTTATAATTATAATGAAGAGTTATAAAGCAAAAGGTAATGAATGAGAGGGAAATTATGCAGATAAATAGATTATTTGAAATTATATATATTCTCTTAGAAAGGAAAATTGTAACAGCAAAAGAATTAGCAGAAAGATTTGAAGTGTCACAAAGAACTATTTATAGAGATATCGAAATACTTTCTACCACCGGAATTCCAGTATATATGACTAAAGGAAAAGGTGGGGGGATATCAATATTACCGGAGTTTATATTAAATAAAGCTGTGTTAACAGAAGAGGAAAAGTCAGAGATATTATCATCAATAAAAGCAGTTAATGCTATAAGTTTTAATGATTCGGAACCAGAAAAGGTAATTAGAAAGTTAAATAATATCTTAGGTGAAAATGATACTGATTGGATAGAGGTTGATTTTTCAAATTGGGGTAATGTAGAAAGAGAAAAAGAAACCTTTTATAATGTTAAATATGCAATATTAAATAAGAGAATAATTAACTTCCAGTATATGAGTGGGAGGGGAGAAAATATTAATAGAAAAGTATACCCATTAAAGTTGTATTTTAAGGGACAAAGTTGGTACATATATGGATACTGTAAAATAAGAAGTGACTATAGGTTTTTTAAACTAAGAAGAATAAAGGATTTAAATATTTCTAAAGAAACTTTCAATATTGAAGTACCTAAAACTATAATGAAAGAAGAGAATATTTATGAAGGTGAGTTTGTAACTTTAAAAATGAAGATTTCTTCTAAAATGGCATATAGAGTATATGATGAATTTGAAAGTTTCAAACAGTTACAGGATGGAAGTTTTATTGCAGAAATAGAATATCCAAAAGGTCAATGGATATTTAGTTATATATCTTCATTTGGGGAAGAATGTGAAGTTTTAGAACCAGAGGAGATAAGAAAAGAAGTAAAAGATAAAATAAAAAAAATGATTTTAAAGTATTCTTAATATGACATATTGCTGTCATATTAACCTAAGTATAATAATCTTATCAAATATATGGAGGTTATTAATATGAATTATGAAATTGTAAATTTAGAAGAAAAGATAATAGTAGGGGTTAGTGCTATTACAAGTAATGAAGATCCTAAGATGGAGAAAGTTATTGGGGGGCTTTGGGAAAAGTTATATCAAGATGGAATTAATAAAATAATAAAAAATAAAGTAAATGAATATGCAATAGGTCTTTATTCAGATTATGAAAATAATAAATATTGTGTTACAGTAGGTAATGAAGTAACAAGTGTAAAGAACGAAGAGCTTACAGTAAAGAAGATTCCAGCAGGAAAGTATGCTAAGTTCTCTATAGAGGGACATATGCAAAAGTCAGTTTCAAAAGCTTGGAATGAGATTTGGCAAATAGATTTAGATAGAAGTTATAAGGCTGATTTTGAAGAATATTTAAATTCAGATTTTGATAATGCTAAAATAAATATTTATATTTCTTTAAATTAAATTTATATTTAGAAACTATAAAAGGAGATTAAAGTTATATGCATGAGGTTATTGCAAAAGGAATATTATCTAGAACTAATGGAATGAATATTTATAGAGGATGTACTCATGGATGTATATATTGTGATGCAAGAAGTATTTGTTATGGAATGGATCATGTTTTTGAAAATATAGAAATTAAAGCTAATGCACCAGAGTTATTAGAAGCTGCACTTAAGAAAAAAAGAAAAAAGTGTATGATAGGAACAGGTGCAATGAGTGATCCATATATTCAATTAGAAGAAAAGCTGCAAAATACAAGAAAGTGTTTAGAGATAATTGAAAAGTATGGATTTGGATTAGCAATACAAACTAAATCTAACAGAATATTAAGGGATTTAGAATTATTAAAAAGTATAAATAATAAATCAAAGTGTGTTGTACAGATGACATTAACAACTTATAATGAAGATTTATGTAAAATAATAGAGCCTAATGTTTCTACAACAAAGGAACGTTTTGAAGTATTAAAAATAATGAGGGATAATGGAATTCCTACAGTAGTTTGGATATGTCCTATATTGCCATATATAAATGATACTGAAGAAAATATAAGGGGAATATTGAATTATTGTATAGAAGCTAAAGTTAAAGGAATTATAGTATTTGGTATTGGTTTAACATTAAGAGATGGAAATAGAGAGTATTATTATAAAAATCTAGATAAGAATTTTAAAGGTTTGAAAGAAAAATATATAAGTAGGTATGGGAATAGTTATGAAGTAGTAAGTGAAAATCATGAAATATTAATGAAAATTATTAAAGAAACCTGTAAGAAGAATAATATTATTTGTGGGCTGGAGGAAGTTTTTGAATACATGAAAACTTTTGAAGAGAAAAATAATGAAATTCAAGTAAGGTTTGATATATAGTCTTAGATATGAGATAAGAATATATTTTGTATTAGTATTAATAAATATAATGCTAATACATGTTTTTAAATACATTTAGCACATTTAACTCCTCCAGCAGCAACATCAACAGTACTAATAGAATTTATATCAGGAGACATACCTGAATAACTTAATGTATTATTATTATTATTATTATTATTATTATTATTATTATTTTGATTGTAAGCAGCCACAGTAATTGTGTAATCAGAGTTACCAGGGTTAGTTATCGTATTATAAATATCAGATGGGCTAAGTCTAGTATTATCATTTACTAAACCTTTCTGAGAAATTCAAATATTAAAATGAGCATCTAAAAGAGAATTTCCTATAAGCCTTAATTTCCATATACCAGGTTGTAAATCGTAAAAACCAACTCTTATAAGTTCATCACCTGTAATTTCTTCAGGAATATAATAATTTGCCTTAATGAAGGTTTTTTCAAAAATATAAGTATAATTAATTGTTTTATTTATTTGAGAGTTGAGAACACCACTATTTTCTCCAGAGGGGGAGATTATGTCCAATGATACTATATTTGGCACATCAACCCATATTTCTAACCATAAATTTTTTTCTTCTGGAGGTATATCTAAATCAATTACTTTAATTGGATCACTTTCAGTAAGTATTCCAGAAGCACCAATTATTCCTGCCATTTCTGTATCGTGACCAAAGTCATCTTTACTTGGAACTATTGAATAGGGATCATTTCCTTTAAAAAACTCATCTATAGCCAACTGTATTTCATTATTTTCATATATTGTACCAAATGGAATATTAATATCTTTAATAGGTTTGGTAGATTTTATTGTTTGATCCCAGATTAAATCTACTCTAGATTTCTTAAATTCATCCATAAACTCTTCATTTAAATAATCAATACCAGTGTCTATTATTGCTACATCAATACCTTTACCGGTTAATTTTAAAGGTAAATCTAACTGTAAAAAGTTTACTTGGGATGCTTCAATTGGAGAAATGTCTTGTAATGTATACATAGCAGAAGGTTTTATATAAACTATAGTTGAAAATTTGAAACCATCATCAATAATATCAAGCTTTGCTTTGGGAATATATAGTACTGCATATTTATCATTAATAATGTTTATAAATAAATCAGGATAAGCTTCAAATTCCTTTATAATATCACCTTGGTATTCTATTAAATAATTAAAATAGTCAGGATTACTTATATAATTATCTATTGAAAAATTTCTTTTCATAAAATCCTCCTAAGTATTTATTGGAATTCTTATAAATAGATTATTAATACTATACTCTATATACTCTGAATCAACTATATTAGAATCAGATCTTATACTCATAAGGCTATTTAATTGAGTTTTATTATTATATATTTTTGCTATTGAACTAAAGGTTCCTAATAAATTTAATTCTCCGTATCCTAAATCTTTATTAGGATACTTATAATTAGGATTTCTTAATGTACCATAAATAAGATAGCTTCTAATTTTATTTGAATACATACTTATATCATTACTTTTAAGTATTCCCCACTGAAGGAGTAGAGCACAAACACAAACAGTTATAGCCGTAGCTGCGGAACTACCAGAAAGTGTAGTAGAGCCGCCACCGGGCTTTGTTGTTAGAACATTTACTCCTATAGTAGCTATGTCAGGTTTAATTCTACCTATATTATAATCCCATCCTTTACCGGACTCAGCTAAAACTACTTGGTTTTCTCCATAATATGCAACTGAAACTGTATTTTGAGTAGTAGAAGGAAGCGTTAAGGTAGTAGTATTATTGGGTTCCATAAACACTAAACCACTTGGAAGGGTTATATGTGGTGGTAGCCATATATCATATCTACCACCAATTATATATTCACCAATTAATTTGATCTTCCATGATCCAGGTTTTAAGTTTTTAAATTGAATGCTAATTACATTAGATCCCGTAAAGTTATCTGGAAGACGATATGAAACAGTAATTTCTGTTGAAGTGAAAACAAATTTATATTTTTCAATTTTATTTATTTTAGACTTTATAATTTGAGATGATTCTCCAGTAGGTGATATAATTTCAACTGAAGCGCTATTAGGTTTTTGTATTCAGATATTAAAACTAAGATGTTTAATTGCTCTTGGAATTTTTAATTCTTGAGTTGATATATCATTTTTAGATTTTATATATCCAGTTGTATGACCTTCAGCAGCACCTTCATTTCCCACACCTGTAACTAAGCAAAGCCCCCTTATTAATGCAAGTGAATTTAAATAGCGGCTAATAAGGTTTCTACCGTCATGGCTACCTTCAGTTGAACCAAAGCCTGTATAGATAACCATGGCTTTATTTTTTAATTTAAAGAATTCTTTTTTTAAAAACTCTAATCCAGCAACACATTCTGAAGTATTATAAATAGGCACATCATCTATTAAGTTATCCTTTAACATAGACTTAAAATTAGTAGATTCCATAAGCTTAACAATTATGAAATTACATTTATGAGCTACACCTTGAAATTCGCTCGTAGTACCCCTAGCACCTATAATTCCAGCTATTTTGGTACCATGTCCACGTTCGTCTTTAGTTGGAAGAATGCTATACGGATTTTCATTGTTTTTATAAGCTTTTATAGCTGAATTTATTTCTTAAGAGTCTTTCTCTATCTTCAGGCAGAAAGGATACAACTGCTAAGGTACTAGAAATTATATCTCCAGCAGCCTAAGAAATTTTATCTATTTCTTCTTTAAAGTTACCTCTATATTCTACTAAAAAATTCTCAGTCAATGGATCGAAATAAAAAGACTTTTTATTATTCATTATGGTATCTCCAAAACTTAATAATACTCAATATATTAAGTTAAATCTCAATTAATGAATTAAATTTATAGATTAACAAATACTACAATTAGAATTTAAATTATTGTGAAATCATAAGTTATAATAGATAGTTATAGGAGTTAAAATAATAATGGTATTAAAAAAATAATATTAAAGATTCTAATTTTCCACCTACTTTTTAGTGGGGTTATAAATAATTTTATGAATGTATATGGTATAACCATTTCAGATAAACCTATAAATGCAAGTGTATTACTATATACATATAAAGATAAATATATAAGTGAAATAAAAGAAGAGCTTGAGAAAATTGAAAATAATAATAAAGATAAAATAAGTTTTAATTTTTATGATGCAAAGAAAAGTCAAGAGTTGCAAAATAAGCAATTAGAAGAAGTACTTAAAAATGGAACTGATATAATATTATTAAGTATGGTAGATATAGGTTATGATAAATATTTAGTAGATAAAATTAAAGAAGAAAACATACCAGTAATATTTTTTTATAGGGAACCATTTTCTTTAGTAAACATAAAATTATATGGAAAAGCAGTATTTGTGGGTAATGATTCAGAAGAGGCAGGAATCTTACAGGGAGAAATAATTACAGAGTTATGGAAGAAAAATAAAAAAATATTTGATAGAAATGATGATAATATACTTCAGTATATTCTTATCAAGGGAGAAAAAAATAATTTAGATGCAAAACTAAGAAGTGAGTATGTTATAAAAACTATAAATAAAAATGGTGTTGATAATATTGAAATTGCATCTGAATTTTGTAATTGGGATAGAGATATTGCTAAAAATAGAGTAAAATCACTTTTATTACAGTATGGAAACTCTATAGAAGCGATTATTTGTAATAATGATGAGATGGCAATAGGAAGTGTAATTGCTTTAGAGGAATTTGGATATAGTTCAAAAGAAAAAGTTATTATTGTTGGAGTAGATGGTACAGAAGAGGCTATAAACCTAATTAAACAAGGAAAGATGTCTGGAACAGTTGTGCAGCAACCATATAAAATGTCAGATGCATTATATAAAATATCTATAAATGTGGTAGAAGGAAAACAACCACTTGAAAATACAGGATATAGTTTTGATAGTAGCGGTATAGGAGTACGTATACCATATACAAAATATATTATAAATGAACAGTTATTAAAATAAAGGAACTAGTAGGGTAAACTATTTATAAGTAGTTTACTCTATTAGTTTTTTATTTTAATTTAAATAAGTAATGATATGAAAACTAGGAATAAATGTTCAAAGTGAAAAGTTAGTTATATTAAATAAATTTTTTCATAATAATATATCCAGAATGCTTGTAAAAATAGTATTAAACTACAAAGCCAGACTGCTTTAATGCTTAATATAAGCGATATTAAAGTTCCAGGAATAGTTCCAAAACCAAAAGAAAAGGTGAGAATTGTAAAAGTAATTAATTTTTTTAATGATTCATTATTTTTCTTATCTAATGCACTAAATAGTAATATACCAACAGTTCTAATATTGCCAGTACATATAGTTGTATTAAATCCTGTACCAAGACAGTCTCTAAATAAACATAATTGATAGCCCATAAGAAATGATACTAAGTTTGTAACTATAACATCAGGAAAAGATTTAGGAATTAAGCCTATTAAAAATAAAGAAATACTTTCTAAAATAAGAGCAAATTTTCTCCAATCACCTTTAAATTTAAAATTAGTAAGTATAGCTCTAATTAATTCACTAAATGCAGCTCCTAGGATACAAGTCATAATAGGAAGAAAGTAACTTAGTGCTTCTAACCACTCTCCAAGTGCAATATTAATTCCTAATTTAGACATATTAGCTGTATGCATATTAGCTAATATATTATTTCTAGTTATATATGTATATCCATTCATATAGCCTCCCACAAAGGTTACTATCATAATAAATAATGGCCTTTCCCAAGGAGGAATTCTTTTTATTTTATCATTTTTCATATAATTCACCTTTGTTATCAAAAAATAAGCATAGATATAGTATTCCCTAAAAATATTAAATATTTTAAATAGAAATTATTATGTTAAAGAATATAAAGTGTAAATAAAAAATAAATATGTTTATAGATATTTATAAATAAGTTATGATAGCTAATGAAACAGTTAAATAGATCACTAGCTTTATTTGTTGAAAATAATTTTTAGGTTAGAGATTCTATGTGTTTAAATAAATTGAACTGGAGATAAAAATGAATAAAGAATTAAGTATATCAAAAATTACAGGTTATGATAGGTTTAAATGTAGTGCAGATAAATGCAAATTTACATGTTGTGAAGGATGGGACATAAATGTAGATGAGGATACTTTTAATAAGTGGAAAAATGAAGAAAGTAAATTTAATTATATTTTACAGAATTTAAAATTAAAAGAGTCTGGAGAGAAAAAGGAATACTTTTTAGATAAATATACTCATGAGACATGCCCATTATTAGATGAAAATGGATTATGTAAAATAGTAAAGAACCATGGAGATGAATATATATCTTTAACGTGTCAAACATTTCCTAGAATAAAAAATATATTAGGAGATAGAAATGAGTTTACTTTATCGTGCTCTTGTCCAGAAGTTATAGAAATTATAAGTAATATTGATGGAAAGATTAATATGATATGTAAAGATAATAATGCTTCTATAGATTCTTCATTAGAGTTTAAAGTAAGAGAAACTTTAATTAGTGTAATTCAGCATAATGAATTAGCATTAGAATATAAACTAATAATTTGTTTCCAGATGCTATTAGCTATTTTAGAAAATGTACATATTCAAAAGAGAAGACTATTTACAGAAATAGAAGAATATAAAGATAAAGAATATATGAAAGAGCTTGAAGACATGTATAGTAAAGTAAATTTAAATATAGATGAGTCTATAGAAGAACTTAATAATTTATTTTTAGATATAGTAGAAAACTATAGAGATGTTTCTGGGCTAGAAAATATTTTAGAGGAGATTTCAGGTTTTGCAGAAGAAATAGAAATAGAATATCTTTGTGAACAGTGGGATGATTACAAAGGAAAATTCGAAAAATATGATGAACTTATTGAAAATTGCATAGTATCTAAAGTTTTAGCTAGTTGTAATAGTAGTGATATTGAAGAGGTAGTAATTTCCTTCGAAATGATTATATTAGAATATTTACTAATTAGATATGCACTTTTCTTAAAATATTGTATTAGTGAAGAAGAAGGATTAGATATACAAAATATAAAGGATTATATAGTGGTATTTTCAAGAGTTATTGGAAATAATACTGAAGCTGTTATAGAGTTCATTAATGAAGGTTTTGGTAGTGAAATTTTAGATGTAGGATATATATGCTTTATAAGTTTATATTAACATAGTAAATTATTATCTATAAAATCTGTAGTATTAGTATAAATTTAATAAATAGTCAAATAATATTTATTAATGCTATTTACCCTTGTTAAATTAATACAAAGATTTTGGAGGATAAAATGAAATTAAATAATAATATATATGTTTTAAAATTAAAATCAGCTATGAATCCAGAAGAATTTATATATCCAACACTGATAAAGAATGATGATAAAATTTTACTAATTGATACTGGTAATCCAGGTCAGTTTGGAGAAATAAAAAATGCAATTGAAAATGAAGGACTTAGCTTTGATAAACTAGTAGCTATAATACTCACTCACCAAGACATAGATCATGTAGGTACAGCTTATGAAATTATCAATGCAATTCCTAATGTTCAAGTTCTTGCTTCAGAAGTTGAAGAAAAATATATAAATGGAAGTAAAACTCCTACAAAATTAACTTATTTAGAAGATAATTTTAATGATTTACCAGAACAAGCAAAGTTATTATACGAAAAGATGAAAAAATTTTATAATTGTAATAAGGTTAATATAGATTTGACTTTAAGTGATGGATATACTATTCCTGGCTTTGAGAATATAATAGTTTTAGATACTGCTGGGCATACCCCTGGTCATATAAGTTTATATGATAAGGAAAGTAAAACATTAATAGTTGGAGATGCCTTTATAATTAAAGATGAAAGTTTAAGCTTTACAGCTTCTGATTTAAATTTTAATGATGAAATGTATTTAAAATCAATAAGGAAGTTATGTAATTACGATATAAATACAGTTATTTGTTATCATGGCGGAGTTTATAATAATAATGTAAATGATAATATCAAGATACTAGCTAATAAAAAATATTAATTTTAGGTATTACATCAATAAAAAAAATTATGTTATACTTTGAAAGACAATGCGTTGTACCTATGGTCATACCACTTGCCATAGGTACAAACGCATTTTTTATTTTATTAGAAAAAGATGGAGAGGATATAGATGAATATTGATAATGAGAAATTAAGAGCAATAGAAAGTGTTATGGGGCAAATAGGAAAACAGTTTGGAAAAGGTTCAATTTATAAAAAATGGCCATACTTTTTTAGGGAATAGAACTAGGGTAAAAGTAATTAAAAATAAGGTTGCACCGCCATTTAAACAAGTAGAATTTGATATTATGTATAATGAAGGAATTTCAAGAGAAGGAAATTTAGTAGATGTTGGTGTAAATGAAGGAATCGTTGAAATAAGTGGAGCTTGGTTCTCTTATAATGATATAAGACTTGGACAAGGAAGAGAAAATTCTAAGATGTACTTAAAAGAAAATACAGATATTGCTTTAGAAATAGAAAATATAATATAAATTAGTGAAAATTTTTAGTTCGCCAACAGATAGTATAAATGCTTATATTTTATTTAAGGCATTTTTCACTGTTATTGGAATGTCTATTATAATGACACTTATAGGTGGAGTACTAGCATTTGGATTTAATATAGAGGTTTTGAAAGAATTTACAATATGCTGGCCACGAAAGTTTTGTGTAGTTATTTTCTTAGAACTTATTATTGTACAACCTATAGCAAGAAAGGTTATGAGAATTATGCATGAAAAGAGTGATAATTCTTTAGAGTTAGAAAAAGACATTGCATAATTAAATAAAATTGCGAAGGAAAATAAAAGTTAAGGGCCTAACAGCCAAGGTAAAGTGATTAATATAGCTTGCGCTAATTAATCATAGGTAAGTGTTTGCTGACGCAAACGTTAAAGAGTTAAGGATAAAATTACTTCGTAATTCCTTTGAATATATATTTTAGAAGCTTCGTAAGACGTTTCTTCCTTAACTAGCCGCAAGGCCCTTACCATTGACGTAGTCAATTTTTAACCTTTTTGAACTAGCGAAGCGCTGTTCAAAAAACTTAACCGGACAAAGGCCCTTAACTAAATAAATTGCTTCACAATTTATTAATATAGGGTATTAAAAATATAAGAGTTAAGTTATATAAACTGTAGTTCCATAAGGAATATTATCATAAATCCATTTAGCATTTACTTTAGCAAGTCTTATACATCCATTACTAATTTTAAATCCAAGTCTACCATCTCTAATAGTATTATCTAAGTTATATAAAATTGAGTGAAATAAATAGTTTCCTTTAAATTGTGTATAGTAATAACAAATATATCCATGATCTTCTCCGAAAGAATAACCTTTTGCCCCAACTTTAAAGGTTCCTAAGGGTGTAGGAGTAGATGATTTTCCAATAGAGCAAAGGTAGTTTTTTTGTAATTTCCAGTTATTTTTAGATCCTAAAAAAATATTTACTTTGAAATTTTTAGTATCTACCCAAATTAGATATTTAGTACTACTAGATAGATTGTTTTTATTTACAAAATCTGTAGAGGTATTAATATAATTTGATGAATCCCTAAGATTATGGGATATTATAGATTTTTTAAAAATATAATGATGATATGAATTTTTTATTTTATTATAAAAGTTCATAGGCTTATTTTATTAAAACTCCTAAATTTTTATTATATTATATAGTACGAAAAAATAGTATTAGTGAAATAGTATTATAAATAAAGATAGAAGTTTAAGAAAATATGTTAAAATAGTTATTAATTTAAAGTTTAAATTACTTCTAAAACTTATTTTTATACAAATACTAAATTAGAGAAATATAAAAATTATTAAATCTAAGGAGGTGGGTATTTTTATGATAAATAATTTTTTTAGTAATGAAACATTTAGGATATCAGCAGTTATAATGTTTAAAATAGTTTTATGTGTAATACTTACTGGAGCTATAGGATATAATAGAGAAAAAAAGGGAATGGTAGTAGGTATAAGAACTCACGTTATGGTTGGACTTGTTGGTTTGTTAATTCAAATAACATCATTAGAATATTATCGTATTAATGGTGGAGATAATGACGTGTTTAGATTAGCAGGACAATATATTTCAGGAATTGGATTTTTAGGAGCTGGAACTATATTAAAAGATAAAAGAAGTGTAAAAGGCTTAACTACTGCAGC
This sequence comes from Clostridium sp. K13, assembly GCF_019734195.1. GTDB lineage: Bacteria > Bacillota > Clostridia > Clostridiales > Clostridiaceae > Clostridium. The sequence goes on from NZ_JAASHM010000019.1 coordinate 55,692, forward strand.
ATCAATATGCTTTGCAGCCATAATAGGACTAGCTGTAGGAACAGGTATATATATTCCTTCAAGTGTAGTTACACTTGTTGCTTATGCATTTTTAAATGATATATTTAAAATAAAGAATTTAGTATCTGAGTCTAGAAATTTACATGCACATATTGAGGTTGGAATAAATGGTAATATAGCTAGTACAGTAGAAGCAATAAAGGATATGATAAGAGGTGTAGGTGGTGATATTGTATCTATTGAAATACAAAAAAAAATCTAATAGTGATGGAGTTAGAGTTAGATTTAAAATAAATATTGATGATGAACTTGATATAAGTGATATATTAACAGAAATTATGATTATAAGTGAAGTTGATAAGGTAGAATTAATAGAACATTAATATATAAATAAAAAAATCCACAATTTATATTGTGGATCTTTTTTATTAACTAAATATTGTTAAGAATTCATATAAATCACTTTGTTCTTTTTCATTATAATCAAGATGATGTATATCAGTTAATATTTTTTCTACTTTTACTAATAAGAATTTTTCTTTAATATTGTTAACAGAAGCTATAGATTCTGTTATTTTTGATTGAATAATATCTATGCTATTAGAAGTACTTGTAATTTCTTAGATTTAGTAACAGTAAATTCTAAATGTGGTTGTATTAATGCAAACACTGTATATGCAGCCCATTCACCGTGTTTGATGTCAAATAATCTTACTATAAAGAAATTTATTGCAAACATTAAACCTAATCTTAAGCCATATGCAACGCGTATATTTTTTAAATTTATAATGTTTTTCTTAACGTGTAATTTCATAAATTCATCTTTATTATCTTTAATATCCTTTAATACTGTAGATATTTCATCTAAAAAACTGTAATCTAAAGATTTATTTTTTAGATTATCTAATATTGTATCAATTTTTTCTAAAGATGATAATATGTTAATTGTATTTGATCCGCATTCTGTAAGATGAGAATCGCTTTTTCTATTATCAAATATAGTTGATTTAAGTTTGTTTATAGTTTCAACTAAAATAATATCAGCTTCTTTTGTATTCTTCTAGGCAGCTGTGATACAGTAACTGGATAAGTTAATAGCAACATATAATGTAATCCAATAAGCATATTAATAGTTTTTTTTAGTTCATAAGTAAAATAATAACCTATAAATAGCATAATTAAAAATTTAATGACTTCCAATATGAAATATATCAGAAGTCATTAAGTAGGTTAAATTAAATTATCAATGCCATTTACAGTAGTTTGTTCATTTTCATCAATAGGAATAACAATATATTTTTTGCCGTCAATTATCTGTGATTTTATATGTTGTACTTTTTCTGGTTTTACTTTAAGTACAATATCATAATTTTCAGTAATATCTGTAGGGGCATCTTGCTCTGTCTCTAAATTATCAATGGAGTTATCTGATTCTACAGCAGCTTCATCATCTAATTCTAATGAAGTATTTTCAATTTCAGAGTTTATTGAAATATCTTGAGTTACTCTTTCAAGTTTATTTTCAAGTATGCGAACTTGCTTTTCTAACATTTCCTCTTTTTTCTTTTGAGCTTTTGCAGCAAGAGCTTTATTATCTAATAATATATCTGCTACAGGAGGAGTGTCTCCAAAGTTTTCTGTATATGATTTTTCGATTTTAGTAGTAATTTCTTCAGGAACACCGCTTAAAGATAATATTTCTTGAACTATATCATTAGTTAAAATAATTGGTTCAGCAGTATCTTCATAAATACTATTATGTTCTTCTATTTTATTATTAAGACTTTCTTGAATTTCCATAAAGAAATGCTCAGATTTTTTCTCATCTGGACCAAGAGCATCACGAACTATTTCATTAAATGCTTCTTTTTGCTCTGTATTGGTTTGTTTTGATGGACAACCTAAAGCATTTTCCATTAGCTCAGGATGAGTGTCTTTGGCATTTTTAGTATAATACATAATAGAGTTAACATCTGTACCACGGTTTATGAAAGCTGGAAAAACAAAACCGTTACTTGGGGCTTCAACAACCCAATCTCTAGTACGTGATTTAATACTATTTTCTTCTTCAAAGTATCTAAGACCTGCTTTAGATAGTTCAACTGGGCATATAGCACATAAAATATATTCATAAACTTCTTCAGATTCATCTAATTTTGCATTATCTTTAGTTTTAGTAATAACATCATAAGCATCATGGAAAATAAGAATTAAAAAATTACCAGTATAATCATAGTTGTTTATAATTGAATTATAAAATTCATCAAGTAAAGAATCATCCTTTAATTGACTATTTTTTAATTGCATAAACTCTAATTGTTTTTCATTTATATGCTCTTCATTAAGTTCGAAATTAAGCTCTAAAATATTATTTCCAATAGTTCCAGAGAGAACCTTTTTTGCGATTTCTAAGAATTTAAAATAATCATCTTCTTCGAGATTTAAGAATGTCTCTCTAAATTTTAATAAAATATTCTTCTCACCATTAACGTAGCATCCACACATTTTAGTAAATGTACAGTGGTCTTTTTTAAAGCGCTTCTTTAGTTCTAATATATCTTTTTTTCTCATATAATGGCCTCTCATTCTATTTATATTTATAGCACATATCAAAGAATATGTTACCATTACAAGTATAATATTCATTGAAAATCAGTGCAAGAAAGAAAAATAAAATTATAACTTTTATTAACTTTTATATGTTTTATAATATAAAAGGGTTATATATAATATCCATAAATATAAATGAGAGAAGGGATTGGTTTGGAAAAACAAGAGATAGAGTTATTTCCAGCTGGATTAATAAGTTGTTTATTAAATAATAAAGAAGTAAGAATACTTAAAATATCTCCAGAAAATTTAACTTTACGTGTTTCAGAAGAAGTAGAAAGTATAAATGAGATAAAAGTTATGTTTTACATATTTGATAAATCAAAATATGAAGAAATATATATAGAAAGTTATAAAATAGTGGAAAGTATAAAAAGTGATTTTTATATATCTTACAAATTTAATATAAATGATAATAATTACTTTAAAAATGTTAAAAGAACTTTTAGTGAATACTCAAAATATGTTAGATTAAAAGCTTATGGAGATGGTAATGAATTTTCTAGTGATATGATTAATTACCCAGCAGAATTAGATTATGATTTTTATGAGTATTATTCTGAACAAAAATATAATTGGTTATCAAAATTAGATTATGAAGATTATGATATTAATATTATAAATAATATAGAAAAAGCTATTAAAATTGATAATTATAATTTATATAAAAAGTATTTAGATAAAGATATAGATTCTTTTAAAAAAGAATATTTAAAAGAAAACTTTATGGAAAGACATAATTTATTTAAAGAAAATATTTCTAGGATTTATATTGGAAATGAGTTTTGTCATAATTTATTTCCAAGTGATAAATTATTAATGGAAATGATACAAAAGGCAAAGCAAGAGAGGTTAGATATAACAATTTGTTTTACATATATTAGAGAATGTTATATAGAGAAGACTAAAGGTGTAATAGATAAGTTATACAATTGGTGCATTAAAAATAATAAAAAAATAGAAATCGTCATAAATGATTGGGGAATGATAAAACTAGTTGAAAATAAAGGTGATTATCTTACTTTGTCTTTAGGAGTATTGTTAAATAAAAGAAAGAAGGATCCTAGATATATTTATAAAAATGGATATGAGGAAAATAAAAATCTTATAGCAAAAAATAATCTTAATAGTAGCATTTTTACTAAGTTTTTAGAGATAAATAACATAAAACGATATGAGTATGAAAGTTGTGGGTATAAGATAGATATTGCAGAAGGAAATCATAGCTTACATATTCCTTTTTACGTAACTAATACATCTCAATATTGTACACTATATGCAATGTGTACTACTATGAATCGTGGAAATCAAAAGCTTGTAAAAGAATGTCCAATGTATTGTAGTGATTATGTATTTACATATCCTAAGCATTTAAAAATGATAGGAAGATATAATTCACTATTTGCTTTTGATGATACATCACTTAAAGATTCAAATAGTTTAGAGGAGTATATAAAAAGAGGAATAGATAGAATAGTTTTTAATTTTATATAAAGAGGAAAATAAGATGAAGATAATAGCAGGACTTGGATGTATAGATGATTATATAAAATTAGTTAAGGCAGGAGCTGATGAGGTTTTTTGTGGATATGTTCCATATGAGTGGAATAAAAAGTATGGAAGTCTATTTCCTTTAAATAGAAGAGAAGTGCTTTATTATAATATTCAAATTAATTCTTTGGAAGATATGAAAATATTAAAGAAAATGGTTGATAAATATAAGGTTCCAGTAAGTATTACATTTAATTATCTATATTATATTGAAGAACAATATGAAGAAATAATAAATATAATGAATGATTTAATTAATATTGGATTTGATCAATTTATTATAGCTGATATTGCTCTTATATTATATATAAGGAATAAGGGAATAAAATGTTTTATACATTTAAGTGGGGAATGTTCAGAAATTAATAGCTTATCCATGGAATTCTTTAATGAGTTTAATATAGATAGATATGTTTTTCATAGAAAAAACACAATTAAGGATATGGAATCTTGCATAAGAAATAATAAAGTGAAAAACTTAGAATATGAGGCATTTATTTTAAATGAGAAATGTCATTATAGTGGGGCTTTTTGTAGTTCTCTTCACTGTGATGAAATGTCACATTTATGTACAATGTATTATAATTTAGCAAAGATTAGTGAAGAAGTTAATAATTTTAAAGAGGTAGATGAGAAGTATAGATTATATTATGAACAATTAGATAATGAAGATGAGGATAAAACACATATGCTAGGTAGTAGTGGCTGTGGGATATGTTCATTAAAAAAACTTAAAGATGCAGGGGTAACTCATTTAAAGGTAGTTGGGAGAGGTAAATACATAGATTATATGGAAGAGGATATAAAAAAATTAAAGATAGCCATAGATATGATAAATGATAATAAAGAGGAGAAAAGTTATGAAAATTCAGTAGAGAATATTATATTTAATAGTAAATGTAGTGGGAATTGCTATTATTAATATATAGTAAAAAGAATATTAGAGTTGCATGGAAGTGAATATAGTGTAAATTCATTAGATAATAGTGTAATTTTTTATTTCACTTTAAATAAAGTGAAAATATAAAGCTTAAAAATTCATCATAATATTTACGATATTATGGTGAATTTTTTATGAAAATAAATATTAAGTAGATAAGAAAAGTATTGGCTGATATAATAAATAAGCAGAAGTGATTAATGTCACTTTAAAATTAATTTTACTTACAAAGGAGTAATTAAATGAAATATTATTTAGCCCCAATGGAAGGTATAACAGGACATATATATAGAAATGCATATGCAAAATATTTTGATAATATAGATAAATACTTTACACCATTTATTGTACCAAATCAAAGTACAAGTCTTAAAACAAAAGAGTTAAGGGACATGTTGCCAGAAAACAATGAAGGATTATATATAGTTCCACAAATACTTACTAATGATGCAGAAGGATTTATTACTACAGCTAAGAAGTTACAGCAATTAGGGTATGATGAGATTAATCTAAATTTAGGATGTCCAGCTGGAACAGTTGTTTCAAAGAATAGAGGGTCAGGATTTCTATCACAAAGAGATGAGCTTGATAGTTTTTTAGATGAAATATTTAAAATTAATGATATGAAAATATCAGTAAAGACTAGGATAGGAAAAGATAGTCCAGATGAATTTTATGAATTAATAAAAATATATAATAAATATCCTATGGAAGAATTAATAATACATCCTAGAACAAGGCAAGATTTCTATGGAAATACACCTAACTTAGATGTATTTAAGGATGCTATATCTTTAAGTGAAAATACATTATGCTATAATGGAGATATTTTTACAGTTGAAGATTATAAAAAAATAACAGAAGTATTTCCTAATATAGATAAAGTTATGTTAGGAAGAGGAATATTAGCCAATCCAGGATTAATGGGTGAAATAATAGATAATACTTATGTAGATAAAAATATATTAAGAGATTTTCATGATGAAATATTTAATAATTATACTGAGTTACTAAAAGAAGATAAAAATGCAATGTATAGAATGAAAGAGCTTTGGGGATATATGTCTCATATATTTACAAATAATAAAAAGTATTATAAAAAAATTAAGAAAGCACAAAAAGCAAAGGATTATATAGAAGCAGTTTCAAGTTTGTTTGAAGAACAAGATATAATAAAAGGTGCTGGATTATTTAGTGGTGAATAAAAAATGAGAATTCAAAATTTTAGATTTTGAATTCTCATTTTTTTATTATAAATAATTTATTTTACATATTTATTTGTAAATTTGATAACAGTTGTCCAATAAGTTTCTGGATCTACTTCAGATGCTTTGGCATGTCCAGCACCTTCTATTGTTAACATTTCTTTTTCTGAGTTTGTTGCCTTATAAAGTTCTTCCATCATGAAATAAGGAACGAAATCATCTTGATCTCCGTGTATATATAAAATTGGAGTTTTAGATTTTTTTACTTGTTCTATAGATGAAGCCTCTCCAAGAGAATAACCAGCTCTGATTTTTGCAACTAAAGATGATATATGCATAATTGGGAATTCAGGAAGGGAAAATAAATCATCTAATTGATAAGAGAATTGATCCCAAACAGAAGTATAACCACAATCAGCAATTATTGCTTTTATATTAGATGGAATCTCTTCCCCTGAAGTCATAGTAACTGTTGCTGCACCCATTGAAACACCATGTAGAACTATTTCAGCATCAGGATTCTCATTTAATATTACATCTATCCATGAGATAATATCTAACCTATCATCCCAACCCATTCCTATATAATCACCATCACTTGAACCATGAGCTCTTAAGTCAGGAATTAATACATTATATCCCATATCATAATATTTCTTAGCATATGTACTCATATTTAATCCTTCACTTGTATACCCATGTACTGTTATAACCCATTTATTAGAAGGGATTTCATTTTGGATTTTATAACTATGAAGCTTTAAATTATCTGAAGAAGTAATATATTCATCTGTATAATTAGATTGATTTAATATCCATGTCTTATCTTCATCTAAAACTTGTCCACTTGTTGCTTCTTGTTCTTCAGGTGTTCCAAATACAATATCTTTTGGGGTATTTGGGTTTAAAGCTAAATTATAAAAATAGTTGCCTATGAAACCTAAAGCTACAATTATAAGTAAGATAAGAGTAGATAAAGTTATTTTTAAAATTTTCTTTTTTCTCATTTTAAGAATCTCCTTTGCTGACATTTATTATAAAAGTCGAATAATTTGAAAGTCAAATTAAAGTAATGTTATTTTAACATGGCTATATAAAATAGACAATAAAAAAATATTGGTTATATGGTAAATAAATTATTAAATTTTAGATACAAAAAAAATATATTTAATATTAATAATAAGTGATAAAAAATTAACATATTCCTATATATATATATTGGTAAAAAATAATTTTGACTATATTGAAAAAATATATATAATAAAAGAAGTGATTTTTTTTGTAGAATATAATGTGGGGTGACATAAATTAAATGGAAGATAGAAATAAACTTCAAGAAGAAATAATGAAGGCTGATAATAAAAGCGTTGAAAAAATGTGGAAAAACATAGATGAAAATTGTAATTTGAAAGCCTTTTTAGAAAAAATGACTAAGGATGAACTAGTTAAAATAGCTAAGAAGTATTCCGTAAAGGGTATTACAACATTAAAAAAAGCAGAAGCTGTTGAAAAGGTAATGAATGTAATACTAGAAAATACAAAAGTTGCTTTAGAGTTAATGGAAGAAGGAACTTTAAAATATATAGAGGAATTACTTAAAGAGAGCGGACTTAAAAAATATGAATGTAATGAAATGATTTATATTAACTATTTAAGAAATAGAGGATTAGCTTTTTCTGGAGTAAAGGAAGATGAAGCCTTTGTAGTTATACCAGAAGAATTAAAAGGTATAATTACTGAACAAATAAACAAGGATTTAAAAGATAAAGTTAGATTAAATGAAGAAATAATAAAAGCTATTTCAGGAATGGTTTATTATTATGGTATTTGTAAATTTGATTTTATTAAGTCTAACATAGAAAACATATTTGCAACTAGTTTTGATGAAATATACATAAATACATTAATAACAAATGGAGAAGAACTTGGATATGATTATGTTATTGATGGAGATATAATTTGTAACATAGATGTAGAAGACACTGAAAAAATATTAAATCTTCAAAAAGATTGCCAAAATGATTATTATAGATTTGATAAAAAGTCTTTAATAAAAGCAGGTAAAATTGATTTTGTTGAAGAAAATAAGCAAAGTACTAAATTAGAAAAAGTACTTGGAGAATTATTTGTTATTGACAAAAATATATTAAAAGAGGAAATGGATGGCTTTATAGTTGCTATAAAAAATGAAGTAGAAAAGGCAGAAGCCATAGATATATTTTTACAAGCATATGAAATACAATCAGATGAAGAAAGAGAAATATTTATATATGAATTAGAGCTTCTAGCAAAGAGCATTAGAAAATGGTCTTTAAAAGGATACACTGAAAATGAAATAGAAAAGGCAAATGCTAGAGTTGTTAATGAAGTTAAAGTAGGAAGAAATGATCCATGCATATGTGGAAGTGGTAAAAAATACAAAAAGTGTTGTGGATAAACTAAATATATAATAAAAAAAGATGCGTATTAATACGTATCTTTTTTTAGTATAATTATTAGAAGTTATAGTTAAAGATTTTAAAATAACTATTTGATAATTAAGTGAGGCATTAACTTTTAAAAAAGTAATAAAAATTAATTACTAATGATATTATTACAAGTAATAATTATTAGTAATGTGGAATAATGAAATATTCATGTAAAGGTAAATATTAGCATTTTAACTACATAAAATATATTGAAGATACAAAAGAGGGAAAAATTTAAATATATTTGTGGGGTGAATTGGAATGTTTAGTGCAATAATAATGTTACTAGGTGCTTCTATACTCATGATAATTTCTATAAAAATATTTACAAAGCAAATGAATTTAATTAATAATGGGGAAAAGAGAAAAGCAAAAGTTGTTGAGTTACAGTCCTTTAGTTATATAACTTATGGTACTGAAAAAAATAAGATATATAATGTAGATATAAATCCGGTATTAGAGATTGATTTAGGTAATGAAAAAGTAAGGGTTGATTATCATGATTATGATGAAATGTGTGATTTAAAAGAGGGGGACGAAGTTGAGTTAATTTATCCAAAAGATAATATAAAGGAAATAACTAGATACTCAAAATATGAACTACTTAAAAACTCAGTTTTGTTTGGGATAATATCAATTATAGTTATGGTAATAGCTATAAGTTTAATTATAATATAATTTGATTAGTAATATAGCTGTATAAAAATTATACTATGAATATATTACAAATTATGAATAATAATTTCTTTTATAGGAATTATATTATTTTATAATTTATCATAGTATGTGTTTATACAGTTTTTTTTGAACATATTTTTAGAATGTAGTTATATATAAGTGATAAATAATTTCAAATAGGACTAGATTAAAGTAGCTAACTTATTTTATAATAATACTATATTTTTAATTTTTTTTAGGAGAGTGAAACAAATGATACGTAAAGAGTCTGAAGACGTTTTAAATATGTTGTTAGTAAAATTATTTAATGATATTTTAAAAATTGAGGGAGCAGCTATAAAACAAGGCGAGTTTAGTGATTTATCTGTTACAGAGACTCATATTATTGAGGCAATTGGTAAGGATAGAGAAATGACTATGACAGAAGTAGCTAATGATTTAGAAATTACAGTAGGAACATTAACTACAGCTATAAATAGATTAATAAAAAAAGAGTATGTTGAAAGAAGAAGAATAGAAGAAGATAGACGTGTTGTTTTAATAAAATTAACAAGCAAAGGCGAAAAGGCATTTGATAGTCATGCACAATTCCATGATGATATGATTAAGAGTATTATTAAGGAACTTCCAGAAAGCGAAGAAGCTGTTCTTATAGCATCACTAAAAAAAATGACAAACTTCTTCGAAGAAAAGTACAATCTTCATAAGTGAAGCTCCAAATTTTAATTTGGTTAGCTAAATTTATAGCAACTTAAAAAGGCGTAATATATTTTATTAAATATATTTTAATATTTTACTTAAATGGGTGGGGAAGAAATAGTATGGGAATGACATATAGTTCAAGTATGGAGGTTGCTAAAATTGCTACGCAAATGGCGATATCCACAAGAGAAGAGGAAGAACAGTTAAAAGAATCATATAAGAAATTAGGAATTTTAGTTACAGCAGTTAATATAGGTGGAAATATTAATGAGTCTACATCTAAAATATTAGAAAGGGCTTTAGTAGCAGCTAAAAGAAGTAATGTTATTAGAGATGAACATTTACATGAAGGTGGGATTATAGGAGCTACTAGAGATGCATTAATGCAGATTAGGGAAAGAGCTAGTGGACAAAATGTAGGTGGAAAAGTAGGAATAGCTAGAAAAGGACAGCATATGAGTGTTTGTATCTTTTTAAGCGTAGGACTTTTACATTTAGATGAAGTTGTAATTGGAATAGGTCATAGAGCCGTACCAGAATAAATAGATAGATTAGTATAAGTGTTTTATACTAATCTATTTTTTTTATTTGAATAAAAAGATATTTAATAACAAATTCTAATATAGAAATATAGTAAAAGAATAAGTTTGTTATTTATATAACGAAGAGGTGGATGTTAAGCTGAAATAACAATTAAAAAAAATAAAGTATAAATATAAAAACCATATGGTTAAATATAAGAAAAATGTCTAAAAAAAATACATAGTGTTGAAAATGTTATCATATTTGAAAAAACTAGGGTATTATAGTTGGTATAAGTAGGTGGGAAAAATAAAATAAAAAAAGTTTTAAAAAAAAGTTTGACAAAAAATAAACAATCGAGTACAATAAGTGTGTGGACAAGTTAAAAACTTAACAATCAAAACAAAAGATTAACAAAGTCACAGATTAGATTAGAGATATCAATTAAAATTATTATAAATATTGATTATTTAGGAGGATGTAATAAATGAAAGTTACAAACGCTCAAGAATTAACAGCAAGAATTAAACAGTTAAGAGAAGCACAAAAGAAATTCGCTACTTACACTCAAGAACAAGTAGACGAAATATTCAGACAAGCAGCTTTAGCAGCTAACCATAACAGAATTAA